>NZ_JBEFNI010000003.1:0-350936 GCF_051970275.1 Psychrobacter sp. ASPA161_9
ATAGCGAACAACCTATAATTTTATTTTATAGGTTGGATAACATTACGGCTGTTAGTGGTCATCTTGTTCTTACCGCGCCAAACCCCTTGCAATCCATGCTGCTTCATTAGACGATCAACAGTACAACGAGCAACCTTTATGCCATTAGCTTTCATCTGCTGCCAGACTTTACGAGTGCCATAACGACATTTTCTATCCTGCCAGATGCGCTTAATCTCGCTGATATAGAATTCGTCATGCTGGCTGCGCAGTGATCGTTTTTCAGGATGAATTTCCAAGCCTTTAGCAAGACGATAAGTCGATGGAGCAATCGGTAGAGCCCTACAGATAAGCTTGATTCCATAAAACTGTTTGTTGTCATCGATGAAATTGATCATTACTTGGGTGGGCTAAAAAAGCGACCACCTTGGGTATGATCTAGTTAGCTTGCTTCAGCTCTCTCTTCTCACGTTCAAGCTCTTTGATGCGCTGACCTTGACTTTGAGCTTATACAGCTTCAAAAATGGTTTGTTCTATGTGCTTTTTATACCATGATCGTAGATTTTCAGGCGTGCAGCCAATCTTTGAGGCTATGGCTTGGATGGCTGACCATGTGAAGGGATAATCGCTTGATGCTTCAATCAGCATGTGAACAGCGCGTTCTTTAATCTCAGTAGTGTAGGTTTGTCTTCTTATTGTCGTACTTTCTCAGAAAGTTAACTCTCCGACAGTCTCAGGGCGATTTTTAGTGATCAACAACTTATGTGAGAATGTTTTAAGGTTTAATTTCACAATATATCTATGGGTTTTCAATATTGAGGATAATTTTTGATATTAAAAATACCTCTTAGAGCTATACCTAACAAAGCTTTAAGGGGTTAATACGTTTTAAGATTTTGTTAGATAAGATAATTAAACTTATGGTTTATATATAATGCGTATTACGTTCTAACTTAGAGTAACCCTAAATCCACACTTATAATTGTAACTGATTAATACAAAATATACATTTAGTCAAACTCAATATAGTGTAGGTTATTAGTATGTAATGAAAATTATTATCATTACTGATAAAGCTAGTGCTTCACGATTTCAGTCACCTGCGGAAAAGTATTCTAAGCTAGGTTTGGAATTTAATTATCCCCTAATTTGAAATCTGAAATCATTTGGTGATAACTAATATTTAATAGCGCTCACAATGTCTATCAAGCTTGGGAAACAATGTAATTGGATAAATGTAATTAAATATTGGTCACTCTCTAATTTATACATCATCTGGGATTCCACACTACCCATATTTGATGAACGTAAAAAGTTTTGGCAGTTGGCAAAACTTTGAAGGAGAAATGTATGTCAGGACAATATTTTAATTTACCTAAGAGTATTCCTTGGAGACAAATTGCCGTCAGCCCAGATATGATGGATGAAAAGTTCTGCAACAAACGATTTCCATTTCCTTGGCGATCTTCAATGGCCATATCAGTTTATGAACCTAAGCCTGAAGAGTTACCTGAAGAGTTATGTGGAGATCAAATCACTTATATTAAGGTTACTACTTCTATAACAGGCTATCAGCCAACCAAAGAAGAAATAGGTTTGTTAGACCATATTGTCGGTCCAACTGGAGTTCAATTTCCTGATTTTCCGGAGGAAGGTTTTAGAGGTTTTATAGATCGAATAGCACAAGACTACTTTGCTTGTTATGGAGTTATGCTTAACGTTGCGGTCTTCCCAAGTTCTAACAAAGCTCTATTAGAGCGTAATAGAATAGATTTTTCTAAACTACGAGAACAAGGCGCACCAATCGACGCTCCCCTATTGAAAGTGGGAACCAAGCTAGAAGACCCATACGAAGAAAGCGGGGTAAGCTTTAACTCTGGTCAACCATCTAATGACCTCGTTAATCTTATAACTTTGGATAACAACACAGATGCTGAACTTGACCTAAAAAAAGAGATGGTTATAGAAATTCCGGATACATCGGGAATAGCTGCTGTAGAAGCTAAAATCATTTATTTAGAAAGTACAGTTGTGAAGATGGAAGCGTTTTCTGCAGATGGTTTGGTTGGTACGAAATCATCAGAGTTGGAACCTAGTCAAGTTCATAAACTAATCATTGAAGCAGAAGGTATTCAAAAAGTAATAATTACTACATCTGGAGGTAAATCCTCACTTCTCGAATTTGCCTATTTTGTATTAGGAAAAGAAGAAGCAACTGATTTAGAGAATTTCCCTCACATCATTGACTTTGAACCCAAGCGCCGTGATCTTTATCAAGCCGCAACTGAAGCTGGTGAAGTTCTTACAGGATCAAGATCCGCATTATCGACAAACAAAGCGCTCACTCATACTGAGAGCACTGAAAACAGTGTTAGCTTTGAGGCTGGAGTGAAGGCCGTTATACCAATTCCAGAATTTCCTATTGGTGTAAATGCGTCTGTTTCAACTAAACAGACGCATAAAGAAACTGATCAAGACCAATGGAGTGTACAAACAGATGCCTCTCGTGAGAGACGCGAAACACAAGGAACTACTACACAATTAAGCCAAATGTACAACCTATTAACAGGTTACCATGCTGGTACAAATCGAGCTGTGTTCCTTAGTTTAGCACGCCCTCATGTACTCCAGCCCACAGATTATAGGACCTTTGTTCAAGGTCTTCGAGCAATTGAAGGAATGCAAGAATACTTCTTAATTGTTTCAAGACCAAAAGGAGTTAAAGGCCTTTGCATAGAAGCCTCACTTGAAACGGGACATTATCCAGAAAACGCAGTAATTGTCGAACCTCCAGAGGAGTATTACGAAACTCATTTTGATTTTCCCGTTCCTACTATGCGAGTGCCCGGCGGAAGTGGATCAGACGCTTTAGGGAATGGCGCAGGTGATGGTAAATGTGAAGATCTTAGTTTTATAAGGCCTTTACCAGAAGATTTTATTGTCGATCAAAGGCAAGAACGAAAAATAAAAGAAGGTGAGGATATTGATTCTGGGTGGCAAGAAGGGCATCCAGGAGTTGCCTTAATTTCTGGTCATAGCGAAAATGTTACAGCTTTGAATTATAGTGTTATAGCGGGAACACTTGTAGTGTCTGCAAAACTTTGTAGTGGTAGAGGTAGTAGTTCTGTGGGTGGTGGAGCTGCTGGGGATCTAGCAATTTTTCAAGGTGCTATTTTCCGAGTATTTATGAGATCAGAGCTTCCAAAAACCAGTCACGCAGAGTCTCATGCAGATATAGGAAGCCTATTTATTACTAGTCGTAAACTTTGTACTTGTTTCAAATCAGGAAAATGTATAGAGATTATCCCACCACCTCTTACTCCTCCACCTGAACGGGAAGAAGACCCTGATATTATTGAATTCATAGTCGATGAGCCAAAAATCAGAATTAATAAAGCATTAATGACTAAAAGTGCAATTCGTCAAAATAGAGCACCACTTGCAAAAGAATTTCTCTCAAAAGTACAGTCCGCACTAACGAGAAGTCACAATAGTATAAGCCGCCATTCATCAGACGACAAAGTAGGGTTTTTAGAAAGTGACTATTTTAAAAATCAGATTAAAGACATTTTGCCGAAGGAATATTTAGAAACTCCTATATCTAAGATTAAGGGACTACCGGAAAGAGTAATAAAGACTTTAGGAGCTAGCCTAACAGTTGATCAGGCTTTATCCATCGACTTGGCGCGATTCTCTCGAAAAACAGGCCTAGGTGTAGAAGAAGCATCAAACGCGAGACGCTTACTTTTGGGTATATCTATACCAGATGATAAAAGTGGCAGGCCAAACAGCAAGGAGCAGTAGATTATGAATACATCTAACTGTTCTAAATTAGAAAATCTTAATGACCAAACTAATAATGAAGATGAAAATGAAGAATATCAAGCTCGCTATATCGATGCAATATTAGAGTGTTTTCCAGCCTTAGCAGAAGAGCTTGCTGCGGCTCAGAAAGAAGGAAGAGATCCTGTTGATGTCGCGAACTTCATTGCAGGTGAGATGAGTCAGTCGAGCAATCCTGCATTGGAAATTGAAATATTAGAAAAGCTGATTCCAATCACAGAAAAAAAACAGCCTGTTCGCGCAGACCAACATAAAGATAACTTGGCCGATGTCGGTGCTGATCCAGTCATGATGTATAAAGGTCAGTTCATTCACAATGTAGATGACATACGTATCAATGGCGCGGGTATTGATTTTGTTTTTAGCCGCCGCTATAGAAATCAGACCATATTCAATGGGCCGCTTGGTTATAACTGGATACATAACTTTCACGTTTGGCTAAGGGAAGGCTCATCCTCTATTTTCCTATCTACAGGTGATTTTCGTGAAGAAACGTATATAAAACATCCCCGTTTCGGCGAGACAATAAATAATGAGTTTGATTACTGGATGCCACCGGATGGAAGCCATGGCGTTTTCTTCGCAGAAAACGGCTCCTATGTACTTCGTCAGCCAAATGGTGCGCGGCAAGTATTTGAAGTTGATCCAAAACACAGTTTTTTACACCGATTGGCAAAAATAGAAGACCGTTTTGGAAATCATTTAACGCTCAGTTATGATCCCGCTACCGACCAGTTAAAAGATATTGAAATAAACCATCCGGGAAGATATGTTCAATTTGCTTACGATACGCAAAACCGTATTTGCTCTATCAGCGATTATACCAATCGACAATGGAATTATACTTATGACTCTATCGGCGACTTAATTGCAGTTACTTCACCTTCAACAGACCGCTACAAGTGCGGCCTAACAGTTTGCTATGAATATAGTTCTACATTCCAAACTGGAGATTTGCAACATAACTTAACTCGAATAATTGATGCAGCCGGCCAGATATATCTTGAAACAGAATACGGTAGTTCTCCTGAGCTACAGAATTACAACCGTGTCACTCGGCAACGTCAAGGCGGCGGTCAATATCAATTTACATATGAAATCATCGATCAATTTTTTGATGCTGATTATCCAGCAGAACAGCGACCAACGAATAAAACCACCCTGATTGAAAGAAATGGTCAGTCTTTATGTCACATATATAATAAGTTTGGAAACTTATTGCAGCGGGAACAATGTGTCATTGAGAATGGTCTACTGCGAAAACTAATCGAACAGTACCGTTATGATCGAGATGGCAATGTCGTTTCATCACTGAGTCCTGAAGGTGTTTTGACCCAGCATATGTTCGGACGGGATTATTTTACCCGTCATCATCCGTTGATGGAAAATGGAGATATTCCAACAGAGCAATTGACATGGAAAGAGCGACAAGCTTTTAGTCGTATACTTACCACAACTCGCCGTGGCGGCTATGCAAATTTTAATAGCCTTACTTTAACGCAAGGTATATGGGGAAACTTCCCAGACATTCTTGATGGTCACTTCCCTGCAACTATAGATCGAAGCCAAGATATCGTTGTCAAAATGACTTATGAAGATGAATTTGGTCAGCTACTCACTATTTCTGATCCCCGATATACTGAAAGTGCTAATCCTGATGCTAACGAACTTCAACCCTATAAGGATACGCTCACTCATTATTCCTACACTGGCCTCACCAAACTTCTTTCAAAAGTTGAATACCCTCAGCCACACTTGCCCGATAATCAACCACAACCAATCGTTGTCGAACTATTTACCGATTATGATTCAAAAGGCCGATTGCTACGCTCAATAAATCCAGTTGGCGTTGTTACACAAAGTAGTTTTTTTGAAGATCAAAACGAATTATCTTTTGGACATTTGCAGCAGATCGTTGTCGATGTCGGCGGCTTTGACATTACAGTGCGTAATGAGGTAGATGAGCTTGGTCGTATAACTGCTGTTCATGCGCCAAAATCAGTAGCTACAGCTGACGGACGATTAGTGACTCACACTTCATATAACGAGCTCGACCAAGTTATCGAAACAACATCCACAGCTCCATTTAATTTCAAAGCCCAAAAGTTTTATGATCGAACTGGTAAGTTGGAAAGATTAGATATAGATTTAAAAGATGAATTTGGGCAAGCAGAGTTAGGTGGGTCAAGCGTCGCTACCTTTTGCTATGATGAAGAGTTTAACTTAGTTAAGACCACAACAGGAGGTATTGATTTAGACACACACCTCGTCACAAAGCATGTTTATGACAGTGCTGGTCAACAAATCCTGACCATTTTACCTAAGAGTAATCAAATCCGTACTTGTTATAACGAACGACAATTACCAGCCTCTCAAACGACTGGAGCAGGATCGGAAGATGCAGCCACAACAAAGATAGAATATGACGGCGATGGACGAGTACATCGTTCATTTGATGCTCTTGGTAACCCAACGACGTTCGAATTTGATGTATTTGGCCGTGCTATCGCCACAGTAGACTCTTTGGGTCACATCACACGAACTGACTACGACAAAGCCGGTAATGTTACCTGCGTACGATTCTTCGAAAAACAATTCAACGGTTACTTTTTATTGTCTCGTAGTGAGACCGAATACGATGAGCTCAATCGTGCTATTCGTAATGGCGTAGATCGCTTTGAAGAACCATTAGGCCCATTTTTATTAAGTCAGCTTGATACCATAATGTTAGATTCACCCAATCCAGCTGGTTTAGTCGAAACTAAAACAATATATGACGCTAATAGCAGAGTTGTAAAAACTGTTGATCCGCTTGGGCGTGAAGTACATTTTGCATATGATAACCTCGATCGCCCTACTCTTGTTACCGACTCACTAGGTAATCAAACTCTCACTCAATATGATGAGCATAATAACGTCATTCGCACAGACCAGATTGGCAGTGTGCTTGCAGAAGACGGAACAGAAATTAGTAAACGATTTTTTGCAAGCAGTTCAACATTCGATGAACTTGATCGTGTGACAAGTCAAACAGACAGTCTAGGAAATACCACTCGCATATTTTACGATAGCCGTGACAATATGATACGACTGATTGATCCACTAGGAAATGAGACAAAATCAACTTTTGACGTTTATAATCGGCTCATTAAATCCACTAATTTTCTAACCGATACTGGTATAGGACCAGTCACACCAGCAGCAATACCAGTGATGACGAAACAAGAATATGATCTTAACAATAACTTGATATCAGTGACTGATGCCTTGGGTCGAAAAACCAGATATGAGTATGATGCGCTCGATCGCCGTCGGGCCATCATTTACCCGAATGACAGTACGATGCTGACTGACTACGATGAAAATAGTAATGTAATTCGTACGCAGGACAATAATGGCTTACAGCGCTTTTTTACACTTGATGCGTTAAACCATACGACACGCATAGATGTGAATACAATTAATTTATCTACTGATCTCGTAGTTGCTGGAGCAACTTTTGAACGCTATGAGTATGATGGTCTTGATCGTTTGATGATGGCCGAGAATAATTTTGCTATTTGTTCTTTCCGATATAATTCACTGAGCTGGCAATTGCAAGAGACTATTACATATACTGTAAATGAAGCCCCGCTTAAAACTCCCTTCACCATCACTCGAAAGTTCAATGATGTCGGTGCTCTTACAGATTTGACTTACCCTAGTGGGCGCAGTCTACACATAGATCGGGATGGCTTAAACAGAAGGACAAACACACAAAACATCGCAAATGGAATTGATTATCCTGGCGACTCAGCATCGATTGATATTCGTCCAATTGCTCAAATGATTTACGCGGGTCTACAACCTGATCAATGTGTTTTTGCTAACGGGGCCAGCACAAGCTATCGACATGATGGTGGTGGGCGCTTGACTGAGATAGCTCACAATGGCCCGAATGTAGCGCATTTAATAATCCAATACCTTTACGATGCCGCTAACAATGTACGTATACGAAATGATGTGCTGACAGCTGGCACCCGTACGGAACGCTTTGCTTATGATTCAATTTACCGACTCGCGCATGAATTTAAGCCAGATACAACTGAGTCCTTTGACTTATCTAATTTTGGAATATCAAATACGGAACTAGCAAACCCGTTACCCAATCGCCAATCCGCTATCACGACCTTGATAGGTGCGTTAGAGCTGCCTCAAATACCGAAAACCTATGATTATGATCTAGTCGGTAATCGTGATATTGAAAGAACGTCTGATGGTAATAGTATCAATTATGATCCCGATCAATTGGATCAATACAGGTCTCGCGGTAACACAAACTACACCCATGATGACAATGGCAACCTTAAGGATGATCAACAGCAATTCTCTACTTACGATGCGCTCAACAGACTAGTGCAAGTATGTGCAGATAAAGAATGTATAAATGAAATTGCTGTCTTCTGGCACGATGCACTTGGGCGCCGTATTCTTGAGCAACTCGGTGGTCATGTTACCCAGTTAGTTTCTGATGGAGATGACGTTATTACTGAGTATCGAGATGGCAGCCTCTTTGCGCAATATGTTTATGATGATGGTATAGATAACCCTCTACACATTGCGACTAACGGTGTTGAGCATTGGTATCATACGGACTTAGTAGGGTCGATACGTCTGCTGACTGACGCTGACGGTGATTCATTTGGAGGATATCGCTATACGCCCTTTGGGGAGTTAATTGAATTACCGGTTAATGATACTTATAACCCTTGGCGTTACACAGCTCGGCGATTGGATGATGAGCTTGAAACGTATGACTATAGGTCACGGCAGTATGACCCAAAGCTTGGTCGATTTGTGCAGCGGGATCCATTGGGAATGATAGATGGAACGAATTTATTTAGTTATACAATTAATGATCCTTTGGTTTTTTCCGACAGCAGCGGAACATCCAGAAATGAGTATAGTTATTCAGGAACCATGGAGGAGCCCCCCTCCTTGACTCTTGAACAATCAAACTGGGGCAAGATGGAGACAGATGATTATATCAGCCTAAAAAGGGACGATATGTATTTTTGGCGTGAACGATCTAATCGAAAATTTTCTAACATTGTTAACAGTACATTTCCTTATTTACATCCGATTACAGCAGGTGATTGGTTTGGGTCGGAAGTAATAGCAACTTTCGGGGAAGCACCAATGAACCTACCTTATGAAACTGCCAAAAAAGCAGAGTCCGCAGGAGAAAGTGCAGCTAAGGCATATCTTGCACCAAGTCTGATGATAGCAATAGAACACAGTGCAGAGGCGGTTTTTTCACTTGCTGATGCCTTTATCAATACGGCAGGGGGTTTTACTGCAGGGCCACCTTTGCAAAAAGCTGTACTTAAGCCAAGTCCGAGGTCCATGAAAACAGGAAGTGGTAAGCGTCAAAGCAGTGGAGGCAATAGAAGCGGAAAGGAAAATTATCATAGAGAAGTTTTGAATACGGAGGAACACACTAAGTGGAGCAATTATATATACGAAGATAGGTATAAGGGGGCTCTTAGACCACGTGGGAGAATATTTGAAAGTATGGTCGAAACGGTAACTCCAAGGGGGCCCATAAAAGAGTTAGGAGAGTTGGGTGAATATTTCTGGGAGGTGATCGGAGTTCGACCTTTTACAAAGGGAAAAGCAAAAGGTAGATTGGGGAAAACTGGAGAATAGAGACGTATTGGATGTTGAGCAACAGAATCGCAAGAATACATGGGCCGCAAGTCGCAACGTGATTAAAAATTTGGTGGTGTTCTAAAAAGTATGCTGGCGATAAAAGTCAATAAGAAATCTATGCTACGTTCTCTGATTCTATAGGGCATTCAAGGCTTCAAGAATTGTTCAAATTTTAATCAGCATACTTTTTGACACACCACCAAATCATTAACTATCAACAAAAGATGCATCACATAGCTGATCAAAGCAGAAGAAAGACTTCCTTTATTATTCTGTTTAAGTTGACTAATCACAGTTAGCACATAGTCATTATAACTATCTAAGCTTGTAACCTCACCTTCAAAACTAGGCATGTCCTTTTCAAACTCTTGAATTTTTTTAGCTTAGCCGTATCATTTGCAACCGATCGATTAACCTTTTTGACAACCCTCTCTCGGATGCATCGAAAACTGTCAATCAATTTTTGGATATTTTTGGTGGTAAGGCGATTTAGAAAGAAATAGAGCACATAATATAGAAAACCCAGTTTGAGATGATTTCCCAATGCTATGCTTACTTAGACGATGTTATATGTGAGTACTGCAATTATCCTTGTCTGATTGAAGTAGCTGTATATGTGAGCATAATTTTTGGCAGACAGATAAGTATTAATCATAAAAAAGCCAGACAGCTTAGTTGTCTGGCTTTTCTTGTCCATCATCTATTAAAAACAGTCCAAAGCCTCTATGCCACTGCAGACTCTAACGCTTACGTCCTGTAAAGCACCTTAACCACATGCCAGCCAAATTTGGTTTTCACTAAATGTGGGGTAAATAGTTCGCCGTTGAAGCAGACTTTATCAAATGCCGGTACCATGTCGCCTTGTTTAAACTCACCTAAGCTGCCGCCTTTTTTACCTGATGGGCAGGTTGAGTGTTTCTTAGCCAGCACATCAAACTGGGCGCCTTTTTTAAGCTTGGCAATAATGTCGTCAGCCAGTTCTTTGTGTTTTACTAAAATATGTAATGCGCTAGCTGTACGAGCCATAATGTAAACCCTTCATAAAATATCGATTATCGGAGCATTATATCACTACTTACCTTGGTTGCTAAACTCACTTGTACGCTCTACTTCATAAAAAGTCATTATCTACACAGGCGCTACTCTTTGGATGAGAATCGATATCTTTTGAGTGTCGCTGCCACTACACCATAGGCTTTATAATGCTGATGTGATTCATTACTTCAAAGTGAAACGTCCCGATACTGTCGGAGACTCAATATGCTGAGAGAATACGACAACCTCCATTCGCTGTATTTTGTCAGTTAGATAATGTCTGCATGGCTATATCTAGCTGCTTTGCAGTCGCTGAAACATTACCTTTGTTATCTGCTATCTATTCGATGATTTCAGCTTTGAAAGCTGCACTGTAGCGTTGCTTTTTCTTGGTCATGATAAACTCCTCATAGAGTCGTTAGTTTACCAATTTTAGTTGTACGGTTTCTTCAGCATAGCTCAATCCTCTTTCAGATGTATCAGAGACTGTCAGTCGATTTTTAGATGGGATTGGTAGTAAGGTGAATTGGTAAAAAGTGGTGTGAAGCGCCTCAGTATAGTCATATACTCTCAGAATCTTGAGCCTACACCAATCCTTAGGGCAGTTCAGCAACCACTATATTCAATAACTTGTCTTCTGCATCTTTCCCTTTTTAGTCAGGGTTTGGAAGGTAGCTCAGTTTACGAGAAGGCCAAAGCAGCTAGCGTAGCTTGTAAGGTCTAAAAAAAGTCATATATTTTGATAGCTTATATAGTGAATATCAGCTTAAAGATTTGCTTATGAACTACTATAACTATTATCATATAAATGCTGGATTTTGAAAACAAAAAGACAATAACCTAAATCGGAGTAAATAATGATTACCCATGTACCTGATGTGACTTTCAAAACCCGTGTTCGTGATGAATCTATCGAAGGAGACAACCCATTCAAATGGCATGACCTAACCACAAATGAGTTATTTGCCAATAAAAAAGTGGTTGTGTTCTCATTACCAGGTGCCTTTACGCCAACATGTTCGACCAGCCATCTACCTCGCTATGAAGAGCTTTACAATGAGTTTAAGGCGTTAGGCGTAGATGAAATCGTTTGCATTTCTGTCAATGATGCGTTCGTCATGTACCAATGGGGCCTAAAGCAAAACCGTGAAAACGTTTTTTTGCTTCCCGATGGTAATGGTGAGTTCACCCGTAAAATGGGTATGCTTGTTGATAAGAGTAATCTTGGCTTTGGTATGCGCTCATGGCGTTATTCGATGTATGTCGACAATAAAGTCATCAAAAAAGTGTTTAAGGAACCTGATTTTGGCGACAACTGCCCAATAGACCCATTTGAAGTATCAGATGCAGACACTATGTTAGAGTACTTGAAAAGTAATGCTTAACCACATTGACGCTTGACTGTTGTTATTAAGTGTTATCAGGCATCGATAGATGCTCTAATACTATCAAACTGCCGAACTGCGTAGCCCTTAAATGTAGTCCTTAAATATAAGGGCTACGCAGTTTTTTTATGGTTTTTAAAAGAATGGTCTCTCAAACCCGTGGTCAGCCCTTAGAAGAGTAAGTTGTAAATATAGATAAACTGTAAATATAGAAGAGAATCATTTGATATTATTACATCTGTAATAGGCGGGCAACCAATATATAGGTTACCATTGCTTTTAAGACACCATACATAACCACAAACACGCATTAACGCTAAGGAAAAATTTATGGCAAGATTAGAATCAAACATCGAATTAGAAGCTGCGGCATTTCGTTGCTTATTAGCTCACTTAGACGAGCGCAAAGATGTACAAAACATCGATCTCATGAACCTTGTCGACTTTTGTCGTAACTGTTTATCCAAATGGTATAAAGCGGCTGGTGAAGAGCGTGGTATCGAAATCGACTATGAAGATGCGCGCGAACTTATTTATGGTATGCCTTATTCTGAGTGGAAAGAGAAGTATCAACAACAAGCCACACCGGAGCAATTAGCACGCTTTAATGAAATTGAAGCTGCCAAGAACAAGACTAATCAAGAATAACAGTAGTTGCCCGTACTCCATGAGCTATGCTTAGATCAAACCATAGAAGGCACTACTAAAAGACTGAGATAGAAAGTAAACGTTGCCGCTAACTTAGCGGCTTTCTAAAGACTTGAGCATACTATTAAAAACTATCATGCCTTGTTTCTGCATTTTGCGATCGAACAAACCCCCGATCAGTGGCACAACCAGTCGGCCTTCAGACACCCAAGTCACGTGTGTGGTTCCATCCCCTAAATCTTTTAAATCAATAATGCCCTTGTAGTGTTCCATTTTTATAGGCTTGGCTTCTTCGATTTGATATTGCATATGAATAGGACGCTCAAACGCAGTAATTCGCTCCCATACTTTAAAGGCTCCGGTTTGTACCGTTCGTAAAGCGCCAGTGCCATTGCGCTCTTCATCACCTTCAGTCAACAACTTAGCAACACCTACAGATTTAAATAACGCATAACTGGCATGGTCACTTAGTGCTTCAAATACCTCGTCAATCGGTTTTTTGACAATACGTTCTACTTTTATTTTAAACATAATATTATCTCGTCAAGGTTAAAGTTCTCTAGCTTATTGCCATTTCAAAAATGAACGAAGCAATCACACTCTAAAAACCTACGACCGTGAAGACCGCTTAGACCCTCGACCTTTTGCAGGGCGCCTGCCATTTGCTGCAGGTTTGCCATTGCCCCCAACCTTCTTACCATAACCAGAAGGACGCCCACCTTTAGAACCCGCTGGTTTTCCAGCACCGTCTTTAGGGTGTTTACTATTCCCCTTTGCTGCGCCCCTTGGTTTTGAAGACGCCTTTGACTTTGAAGAGGTATCAATGCGAGGTTTTTTTCGTGGCGCATTACGAGATTTCTTGGCCGGAGCACTAGCATTGGCAGAAGAATCTTCTATAGATTTAAGTAGTACAGACAACTCTTTTGGGGTTAAATCTCGCCAATCTCCAACTGGAAGACCCTTAAGATTCACATTCATAATCCGCGTACGCTCAAGCTTCACGACTTCATAGCCAAAATGCTCACACATGCGACGAATTTGACGATTCAAACCTTGTACTAGCGTGATGTTAAATACGTTAGGCGCCACCTTAGTAACCGGGCACTTTTTCGTCATCTTTCCCAAAATAGGCACGCCACCAGCCAAACCCTCAATAAAATTATCCGTTATCGGCTTATTCACCGTCACCAAATATTCTTTTTCATGGTTATTGCCAGCACGTAATACCTTATTAACCAGATCGCCATTACTGGTCAAAAAGATTAAACCCTGAGAATCTTTATCCAAACGGCCAATCGGGAAAATACGTACGCTATGTCTGACAAAATCAACAATGTTATTTTTCTCGGAGCTTTCCGTGGTGCTTACAATGCCGACTGGCTTATTTAATACAATAAAAACAAAGTCATCAGCTTCTTTCGGCTCAATGAGCTGCCCGTTTACTTTTACTGTATCTCCAGCAACCACTTGCTCACCCACCGAAGCACGCTTGCCATTGACGTACACATTGCCTTGTTCAATAAAGCGGTCAGCGTCTCTTCGAGAGCAAATACCGCTTTCGCTGATGTATTTATTTAAACGAGTCGAGGAAGCGTTAAACATAAAGCACCGTTTTTACCTAATGAAAAGCCTTCTTTGCTAAGAAAAAAGCCTAAATTGAATGGATCATCAACAACGAAATAGCTCACATTATATAGGAAAGTCAGTGCCCATTTCAGGAGAGATGGGCAAAATCCTAGAAATGTATCCAGAATCGTATAAATCGAGATGGCGTTGAAAGAGCTTCTTCATGATGTTAAAAGATCAAAAAGCTTATACGAATTAAAAGACGTAGGACGGACAAACGAAGCTACTCTCTAATCGAAAAACGGCAGTGAAAGCAGATCTTTCATTTTAAACCGCCCCAATATTTTCGTATTAACTCAGAATGTTTCGTCTTCGACAATCTTGGGACGGTTCACTATCAAAACCACCCCTCTTCCAAAAGATGCTCTGTATTACTCAGTTTAAACTCAGTATGTAGATCGTAAAACGTTCCTGGATCTTCAACATTACCGAGCAACTCTCGCTTACTGAGCGCCACAAACATCGCCAGCGAATAAGCCGCACAATGGATAGACTTTTTTGGATTAAACTCAATATCAGTAAAGGCTTGATATTGCATCACTTCTTCATGGAGCTGAGGGTTTTGCTTTAGCGCATTGATATACAGCCAATCATAAAACGCAGTTAGTGGCTCAAGACCCCACTCTACACCAAAATCATTGTAGCCAATAAGCTGACCTGAGTCGTGTAAGCGCTCATCTTTTTTGGCTTGTCTTGGCGGGGCTGTCAGCAAGTCAGTATAGGGACCACCCTGTTCAAAAACCTTACTGGCCTGAAAGATGTTTTCGACACTATACTGCCCGCCGCTATGCTCATCAGTGAGCTGTAAGCTGAGTGGACTCAGCAAAAAGCTTAACTTATTGCCAGACTTACTAGATAGCTCTAAGACGTGACTGAAACCATATTTTTTGCGAATGACTTGATGCAGGTCATTGATGGATTTTTTCTTTTGGCGACTGGCAAATCCCACATGCCGCTCAAACCTAACCATATCCGTTTTTACCAGATTGTCACTGTTGACTCTAGGCATAAATACGGGTTTTTGTTCTACAGCGTTTTTACTTTGTTCCATAATTTATAGTCTTAATTTCATAACGATGGGCATTATATCAATAGTTTTGTATAAATGTTCTTTGATAGCGGGTCTGGTATAAATAGTATTCAAATAAGCAGTGATTTAAATACATTATAATCTGACTAAGGCTTGAACCAACATAGTCAGTTCAAAATAACAGCTAACAAGACTTAAGTACTAAGAAGGAAAAACTACCACCTCATCATCTTCTTGCCAAGGTTGATACTTAGTCATTACTTGCAAAAATATCGGATGCTCCAGCCAGTGTTGTAGCCAACGCTGCAAATTTGGGTAAGGCAGATTGTAAAAAACATCGCGATCCACATGAGCGAATTGACGCACAAAAGGCATGATAGCTATATCAGCAATGGTTATAGTGTCCCCAAGTAAGTAGAAATTTTTAGTTAGCAGTTTCTCTAAAATCTGTAAAAACTCTTCACCCTGTAGCCGATACTCTTCTTGAGTCATCTCAAGATGACGGTCTGCATATTTATAACGATCCAGCCAATGTTTAAATTCGTTGTCGTTTTTATCAATCAGTGCATTGGCTTGATCTAAAACTTTTGCATCAAGCAATCCTTGCGAATCTTTTTGCTCAAGTGCCCACTCCATTATCTCCCGACTTTCCTCAATCACAGTACCATCGATCAGCTGTAAAACGGGTACCGTGCCTTTTGGACTAATCGCTAGCATTTGGGCTGGTTTATTTTTTAGCGTTATCTCTCGCAGCTCCACCTGCAACTCCGCAAACAAAATGCCAAGCCTAGCACGCATGGCGTATGGGCAGCGGCGAAAAGAGTACAAAAGAGGTAATGAAGCAGTCATAGATGTTTTTCTCAGTTGAATCGAGATGAGTGACGTCAGAAATGAAGGCTATTATCTTACTATTTACCATATTCTATGCTAAATCATAGAGACAACACCTTTACTGCTCATGATAACAACGCGAACACTTGCCTTCAATGATGATTATATTACCCCCATGTTAGAACTCCTTTGCTCTATCCAAACTCTAACACGTTAAGCTCTAGTAAATTGCAATCGAAGACCCGAAGCCAAGCTAGTAGTAAGCCATTAATCATAATATATTAGAAAGCAGTTGGTAAAAAAAAGCCCCACTATAATAGTGAGGCTATGCTATGTTGATATGTTTAAAAATTCGCTGTTTACGACTAAAAAAACTTTAAGTACTTCTTCTTAAGCACCGCTGGCTTTTGCCAGTTTACGCTCCACTTTATCAATCTCCGCACTCTTCTGCTCAACAATCAACTTATAATCCTTAGTAGCATCACGAGACATCCAATGTACACTATTAAACCTAAAACCAACGTCTGACGGTAAGCTATATTTGGGTGAATAATTAGGTAAATGCGCCAACTGATATTTAATCTGGGCGATATCTTCTACGAATGGCTCATAAGGTATATCAAGTATTAAGAAAAGCTTTACTAGAAACTCCTCAGCCGTAAAGCATTTATCAATATAACTACCATCAAGCCCAAGATGTTTATTCGACAATACATGACGCAGGCGCTCACAGGCGGGTATGGTATGCTTTAGAGGGTAACCCATAATTTTTACAATATCTTGCGCACGCAGTTCAAGCGTGTCTATTTGAGTAATAGCATATTGTGCTAAAGGATGACGCGGATGATAACGGCGAGTATATTTGGATTGATTAGTAGAGTGGCTCATGGTATTGAACACCTTAGATTCCTATAACTCCGACAAAAAAGTATAAAATCAGGCACAAATGAGGATGTCGGATTACAGGCTCATGCGCTTTACCAGGATTGTTTTATATCGTGCTGGAAGTTGCAAGGTTTGTACGTCACCATTAATTGCAATTATGATAACTTGCAATAGCGGTTGGCAATGACAAAGCTGTTAAACCCACGATAGTTTGTTGAATGATGATAGCATATCAGATGAGAGTAAATAAATACTAATATGTGTGCTTCTTTTTTAGAATTATTGTTAGTCCGTAACATATAGCCGATTCGCTTTAAAACCGATACAGTGCTGCTGGGATATATTTTGCGCAGCCTCTGGCTGCAACGACATAGCAAGCAAGTAAAATTTATACCAGTAGCACGACATTATTGATGTATCAATTTTATTTCGAACTGACCATCTAACGCTAAACCACTTATTAACAATCATTATCAAAAAAGCCCTTTCACTAATGCCCTTGACTTGGTATCTTGCCTCGCCACTCTTATATCGTTAAAGACTTTTATTACCAAATATGTTTGACCCTACTATTGGCTAACCCTCCTTTTATATTAATACCTTTTTTGTATTGGATCTTATGAAACACAACTTTAAGGCGAGCTCAAATGCTCGCCGGACTCAGTATTTTCAAGTGTTTTTGATGGGCGTCAGTGCCTTTATCATGAATACCACAGAATTTGTCCCTGTCGCCTTATTAAGCGACATTGCTCAAGACTTTTCTATTACTACAGCTGAGACTGGCTGGATGTTGACGCTGTATGCTTGGATCGTCGCTGCCATGTCATTGCCGCTGATGCTGCTGACCAGTCGCTTTGAGCGTAAAAGCTTGCTCTTAGGCCTGTTTGCAGTATTTATTGCCAGTCATGTATTGTCCGTATTTGCATGGAGCTTTGATGTGCTGCTCATTAGCCGAGTTGGGATTGCACTATCACATGCGATATTTTGGTCCATCACGGCGGCGATTGCCATACGTGTGGCACCTGAAGGCAAAAAAGCACTGGCACTTAGCGTACTTGCGACGGGTACCTCATTAGCGATGGTGCTAGGTGTGCCTTTGGGACGTTTGGTCGGTCAATGGTTTGGCTGGCGCGCGACATTTGGCGGTATTGGTGGTATCGCCTTTATCGTATTTGTGCTGCAAATGAGACTGTTGCCAACATTGCCTAGTATGTTTGAAGGCTCTTTTAGAAAAATTCCAGAACTACTTAAAAACCCGTTATTGGTCTGCCTGTATTTACTCATCCTACTGGTCTTTACAGCGCATTATACCGCCTACTCTTATATTGAGCCTTTCATGCGTCAGGTCGGTTCAGTCAGTGAAAACTCAGCTACTTTTGTCCTGCTCTTATTCGGTGTCGCAGGGATTGCAGGTAGTGTGATATTCAGTCGTTGGGGTGATAGATTTAATACTAGGCTAATGCTGATATCGACGATACTGATGCTACTGTCTATGCTCACTTTGTCGCTTGTAGTAACGTCGATATGGGCGCTCAGTATGAATGCGTTACTCTGGGGAGCTGCACTTATGCTGCTTATTATCTCCATGCAGGCTAAAGTCATCATGGTCGATGTTAATGCGCAAGACATGCTGATGTCGATGTTCTCAGGTATTATCAATTTAGGGATTGGTACAGGTGCGCTATTTGGAGGTTATGCGGTGACGCATCTCTCGCTATCAAGCGTGGGCTATGTTGGGGCAGCTATCGCTGTTATGGCATTACTACTGATGCTGTTTATGATAAAACGCTTTCCTGAGTTAAGTAGAAGACTCGGTTAGATAAAAGGCTAAAGTTGTAGCTAAAAAGACGATGTTAAAAAGTAACAGTCAAAATGCCAGCCATTTAAATGAGCTGGCATTTTCTTTAATAGAGCTACTTGTAAAATCATTTCAGTAATCTAGTCAAATACCAATTGAACGAACGTTCAGGTAAAGTTATACTCATTTGTAATAGGCATGATTATGCAATAGTCGATGAAAGACTTACATCAATAGCTAAGCAAGGAGCGAAAGCTATTTATGTCAATATCATGCAAGAGTCAACCAAAGACCTATAAGAATTAAGCACAAAAGGATGAGTGTAAAATGGATAAGATTCAAAACAGGGAAGTATTTTTCTTCGGTCTAAATACAATTATTATAGGCATCATGAACTTTCGAATTCTTCGACTTGTCGGAGATTCGTGATGCATGATGAAATTACTCAACGAAAAGACCAAGATAGCACTCCTCCTCTCAGACTAGGCGGGTTAAATTATGCTTGGATTGTAGCCGCTACAGGCTCTATAGCGATGTTCTGTGGACTTGGCTTAGGACGATTTGCATTTGGTATGTTGCTACCGTCGATGTCTTCTTCTTTGGGATTAAATTACACTCAAAGCGGAATATTGGGCTTCACTAACCTGATAGGATACCTCGTTGCCGTTCTTTTAAGCCCGCTCATTATACCTCGATTTGGTACTCGAATCACTGGTACTGCCAGCCTTCTCTTAATCGCCGTCTCTATGCTCGGTATGGCTTTTACCACAAGCTTTCCCCTACTCTGCGCACTTTACGTATTGACTGGTATTGGTAGCGGCGGCGTGGTCTTACCAATGATGAGCGTCATGTCACATTGGTTTTTCCCTTCACATCGTGGGCTCGCCTTAGGACTCGTCATGGCAGGCCCTGGATTTGGCATTATTCTATCAGGCTTTGTCGTACCAAAGCTCTTACCCATCTCCGGTCTACTGTCTTGGCAGACGGGTTGGCTCATTTTTGCAGTTATTAATGTCATAGTGGCTTGGCTTACCTTCACTTTGATTCGCAATCATCCAGATGATGTTAATCAAAACCCTTTTGGACGTGTACCCACCTCACCTGTAAAAAATAAGAAAAAGCTAGAACGTAGCAATGTTAGGCTGCTCGTACATTTGGGCGTTATCTTTGCCATTTATGGCGCCACTTATATGGTTTACGTGACCTTTATCGTGACTAGCATGGTTGGATCGTATCAACTGAGTGAAGCGACTGCGGGCGGTATTTGGGCGTGGATTGGTCTGCTTAGTGTCTTTTCAGGCATGCTCTTTGGTTGGATCTCTGACCATATTGGACGTCGCCTTGGTCTCGCGCTGGCTTTTTTCTTCCTTGCTATCGCTTATCTTCTGGTTGGATTGACTGATTGGACTTTAGGGCTTTACTTGTCAATTATCTTGTTTGGCTTAGTGGTTTGGAGCGTTCCTGTCATTATGGCGGCCTCCGCTGGCGATTATTTTGGACCTGCAGCGGCGGCAAGTGCACTCGCGGCGCTGACTTTTGCTTTTTCAGGCGGACAGGCTCTTGGGCCAGTGGCAGCAGGCTATCTCGCAGAAATCACAGGAGACTTTAGCATCAGTTATATGCTCTCTGGCATCGCAGCCTTTATAGCGATTGGACTTGCCTTATTATTACGTCCACAAAAATCTGCTTAGCAAAAGGCTTTTTTATAGTTAGCGCCAATAAAATGAACGATTGCTCAAAATTACTTGAACGGTCGTTCATTTTTGTTTATAGTGGTTGTAAGATTAACACCTAAACCTTTTGAGCCCTTTAAGGATACCAACATGCTTAAGTTTTATTTTCACCAAACCCCAAACCCTATGAAAGTGGCTCTTTACTTAATGGAGACGGGTTTAGCGTACGAATTAATACCAATAGATACGATGAAAGGTGAGCAACATACGCCTGAATATCGCGCGATTAACCCGAATGGTAAAACGCCAGCTATCGAAGATGATGGCAACCGTGTCTTTGATTCGACGGCTATTTTGATGTACTTAGCTGAAAAAACAGGCCAGCTTGCAGGAAAGGCCGAAGATCGAGGTGAAATGCTCTCATGGCTAATGTTTGTCGCGACAGGCTTAGGCCCATTTTCCGGTCAATCCGTGCATTTTAAACATAAAGCACCCGAAAAAATACCTTATGCGATCAATCGCTATCTTTGTGAGGCTGAGCGTCATTACGAAGTGCTAGATAAGCATATGGAAGGCCGTGAATATGTGGTTGGTAACGACTATTCTATTGCGGATATCTCCGCTTGGGGCTGGGTCGATAAGGCAACGTTTGTATTGGGCGAAGAAGGATTAGATAATTATCCAAACCTCAAACGTTGGTTTGCTAGTATAAACGCTCGTCCTGCGGTAGATAAAGCGCGCAATATTGCTAAGGATATTGTGTTCAAATCTGATTTTGATGACGCAGCTGCACGCGCCCTATATCCACAAAACTTTGCGAAAAACATCGAATAACCCCAAACATAAGAATACACATAAAAATAGGAATAATAATGGAAAACCAATATATACCCCCAAAAGTCTGGACACATGATGCAGAGAGTGGCGGTAAATGGGCAAGTGTGAATCGCCCCGTTTCAGGTGCTACCCATGAGAAGGAATTACCAGTAGGCAAACATGCTTTGCAACTGTACTCAATGGGCACGCCTAACGGTCAAAAAGTCACTATCATGCTAGAAGAGTTATTAGCATTAGGCAAAGACGCAGAGTATGACGCCCATATGATTAATATTGGCGAAGGCGATCAGTTTTCATCAGGCTTTGTAGATATCAACCCTAACTCTAAAATTCCAGCTTTCGTTGATTACTCTGGCGCTGAGCCTGAAACGGTATTTGAATCTGCTTCTATTTTAGTTTATCTTGCTGAAAGATTTGGGGTCTTGTTACCTGAAGAAGGCAGCAAACGTACCCAAGTCTTTAACTGGTTATTCTGGTTACATGGTTCTGCGCCCTACTTAGGGGGCGGTTTCGGGCATTTTTACGCTTATGCACCCGAAAAGTTTGAATATGCCATCAATCGCTTTACAATGGAAACTAAGCGCCAGTTGGACGTACTTGATAAGCAGTTAGCGAAAAATCAATTTATTGCTGGTGATGAGTATAGTATCGCTGACATTGCCACTTGGCCTTGGTATGGCAATTTAGTCTTAGGCAATCAGTATGAGGCAAAGGACTTTTTGCAAGTCGATGACTACACCCATGTGCAGCGTTGGGCAAAAGCCATCTTAGCGCGACCAGCCGTACAACGTGGCCGTATTGTTAACCGTACTCACGGTGAAGAATGGGAACAGCTGGAAAATCGCCATAGTGCGACAGATATCGATAAAGTGTTGGCATTAAAGCCAGAGTAACTGGTTATTGCCAATACAGGGCTGCTGGGATAAGTTTTTTGCAGCATTGAACGGCTAGCTATAACGCAAGAAAAAATTATCCTAACAGCACGTTATAATGGTTATGCTTTTGTTGTTTAGGATTAACGCTACCAATAATGTTAGTGTGACTTGGTTTTCCAGATTTTAAGACTATATTTTTAATAAGCTCATATCTTTAATAAGATACTAGCTTTTAAGGTGAAAATTATGAGTGCACAAGCGAAGTTTAATCGTGATGACGTCATCGAAAAAGCCAAAAATCTCTATTGGGAAAAGGGCTATCACGCTACCTCTATGAGAAATCTGCAAGATGTCGTCGATATGCGCCCCGGTAGTATCTATGCCGCTTTTGGTAATAAAGACAATTTGTTTAAAGAGGCATTAAATCGATATGCGGAAGAAGGTGCTGCGAATCTTGCCAATAATATTGCCCAAGAAGAAACAGTGCTTGCTGGCCTAAAACGGTTTATTCATACCGTCACTGTTTGTAGTAAAGGCACCGCACCCAGCGGCATATGTATGGTGGTCAAAACTATTGGTGAGTTGACGCAAAACGATAGTCCAGAACTGCTTAATCACGCGACAAGCATTTTAGAACGTGTTGAAGCTTCTTTTGTTAAGACCTTTCAGCAAGCCATTGATAATGGTGAAATTAGCAGTGATAAAGATCCAGCTGAACTGGCCTGCTACTTTCAAATTCAAGTAATGGGTTTAAGAACTTATGCGCAAGTCAGCAATGATACGGATGCGGTAGAAAAGTATATTGATGGTATATTCGAAGGTATTCTTTAATAAGGTATCCACTAATTTTATTTAGTATTTAACGTGTCACTTTCGATCAGCCCATCTACCAAATTGATGGTGCGATCACAGGATGCTGACAGACGTGGATCATGAGTGACCAAAAGTACGCCACAATCGTGTTCACGATTGACCTTACGGAACAGCTCAAACACTTCAGCAGCTGTGACTGTATCTAGATTACCAGTCGGTTCATCAGCCAATAATAGCGCAGGTTCCGTTATAAGCGCTCTTGCAATGGCTACTCGCTGCTGTTGACCACCTGAGAGCTCGTTCGGCTTAGTATCAGCAAACTTCTCCAGCCCAACCGCAGCCAGCAAGTCACGTGCTTTTTGTATCGCCAGCTTATCTGGGCGACCTTGAGTCAGCATCAGTGGCATCAACACATTGTCTAACGCTGTAAACGCCTGAATGAGGTGATGAAACTGAAAGACAAAACCAATACTATGGCCTCGCAAAGCAGTACGTCCAGCATCATCCATATTACTAGTGGCCTGTCCTAACAGATAGATCTCACCACTGGTCGGCTTATCGAGCAAGCCAAGCACGTTTAGCAACGTACTTTTCCCAGAGCCAGAGGGGCCAATCAGCGCAGCAAAGTCATGTTTATCAATCCTTAAGTCAATACCATGCAATACCTCAATCTCGTTAGGCTGACCAATGTTGTAAGATTTTTTCAACGCCTCTAAACGCAGGACTTCATGAAGGTTATGAGAGTTATTAGATGTATTGTCAGACATAGTATTAGGCTCATGATTAGGCATATGATTAAACATAGCGAATAGCCACTACTGGATCCAGAGCAGCGGCTCGACGTGATGGTATCGCAGCAGCCAGAATACCACTGAGCGTCGCTAGTAACATTGCCAGCATGATCAAGTTTGCAGACACTGGAATATAAAATAAACCTGGTCCAAAAGTATTAAACACCCATACTAGAGCATAACTTGCCACGCTACCTAGCATTGATCCAAGTAAACCAAAGACTGCACCCTGAATCAGAAAAATTCGTAAGATTTGCTGACGGGTTGCGCCAGTTGCTCGTAAAATACCGATCTCTCGAGTGCGCTGCACAACGCTGACGGACAGCACACTCGCAATACCAAAGGCCACCGAGATAGCCACAAAGACAATAATCATATTGGTAGATAGGCTTTGCGCGGAAAGCGCATTCATCAGTTGCGAGTTGGTCTCAATCCAGCTCTCCGCTTGCAATGAGGTCAAGCGACCGACCTGCGCGGCGATGTCTTCTGCCGCAAAAATATCTGCGACGGTTAAATCAATTACGGTGACCCCGCCTGGGAGACTGAGTAGTGATTGTGCCTGCTTCAAATCTAGGTAGACATAGCGTGCATCTAACTCACGTACACCTAAGTCAAATATACCGACGATATTTACCACTGCATTATTCTGCTGCCCAGTTTCTATGCGCAGCTTACTACCTACTTGCACTCCTAGGTTTTTTGCCAATTCGCTGCCAATCAGGACATCATCAGCGCCTACTCGCAGCTCGCCATTGATGAGATAATCTTCCAGCGGAATGATCTTCTGGTAACGTTCAAGATCAGTACCAACAAGTGCTACCGACTCTAATGCATCACCGCGACGGACGAATGCTGGCCCTGATACCGTCGGCGATACTGCCGTCAACAATGGCAGCTGATCCAAAGTGGTCGTTACCTGCTGCCAGTTATTGATTGAGCGTAGTCGCTGCGGGCGTTTATCTTCTTGTATTAACTGTACAGTACCAGCTTTAGGCGGAAGCACCCGATTGACTTCATCCGGTGACAACAAACGAATATGCGCCTGAGTGCCAAGGGTGTTTTCGATAAGATTAGACTGCAACCCCTGAACCAGAGCCGTAATAAAGATGATAACAGCCACACCCACTGCTACGCCTACGGTAATCATTAGCGACTGCGCACGCCCCTCGCGCAAAAAACTCATCGCAATGATTGCTTCAATCCATAGTCGCCCGAAAAAATTTTTCAATTTAATTTCACCGCTGGTTCATTACGGGTAGCTGAATTATTATTGTTAGTTGAAACTTTGTTAGTTGGAACGTTGCTATTTGGATCATTGCTATTTTCAGAGAATGGCATTGCTTGTACTTCAGTGCGTACTCGCGCGCCATCAGCCAATGATGAAGTTGCATCAACTAATACTTGATCGCCAACGTTTAAACCCTCGATAACTTCGGACATTGCCAAGCCACGCAGGCCTAAAGTTACCTTCTGCCGTTGTACTTTGCCATTATGCAATAGCAGTACTTGGGCATTATCTTCTTGGACATTCGCTAAAGCATCGTTTGGAATCACTAGCGCTTGCTCGCGGCGACCTGTTTCGATGTTTACCGATACCGTCATGTCTTGGCGCAAAAATTGAGGCACTTGATCAACGCTTAATCTAGCCTCGACTGTACCGCGCTGTGAGTCGATGCTTGGTGCAATGAAGTTGATACGAGCAGGAAAAGGTTTGTCTGGATAAGCATCAGTGACTCCTATCGCACTTTGCTGCAATGCTAGCCGTGATAAGTTGCGCTCATCAAGCGGCACCTCAATCTCCGTACTGCCATCGAGCGCAATAGTAAATAAAGTTCGACCAGGCTGCACCAAATCACCAGGCTCTACATCTCGAGTTAATACCGTCCCTGATACCTCGCTACGTACTTCAGTTTTATCAAGTTGCGCCTGCAAGGCCGCTATTCGCTCACGTAGTAAAACCTCCTCAACGCCGCCAGATGCTAATGCTTCTGCTCGCAAACGTGCTGCTTCGAGATCATTACGAGCCTGATCCTCCGCTTGCTCTGCTTGCTCCATTTCTTCATCTGAAATTGCCGAAATCGCTGCCAGTTCGCGCCGACGTGCTACGTTACGACGAGCTTGTGCTAGCTGCACTTTCGCTTTGGACAAATCCACTACGGCTTGTGGTCGTGTACTAGTTATAAGTTCAGCCAACTCAGCCTCAGCTTGACGTACTTGAGCAGCAACGCCATCTGAATTTAGTACCAGCAATAGATCACCCTTCGCAACTTGATCACCTTCTTGTACCAAGCGCTCAAGTACCACACCAGTTACTTCACTGCCCACTTGAGTACGTGACGTCGTCACTACACGTCCGGTCGCTACCACCGTCTGTACCAGTGGCATGGATGAGACGCTGTAACTAGGCAACAACGGCCCTCGCCACCAACGGAATATCACAAAACCAACTGCAAGCATCAGCAGTACGATAACAATCACATACTTATAGTTGACAGCGCGCAATAGGTTTCTCCAGTTCAAATTAAAAGTGGTTATATCGATAGGCAAAGTAGCTTATACATAAACATTGTAAATCTAATTTTGTACATAACAAGTGTGTCAAAACGCAAATTTTCTTCTTAACCTACTTAGCTAACAGCTGCACACAGCGCTGAATCACTGGTGCATCGACCATTTCACCATCTACTTTAAATACAGCTTGTCCACTGTGCTCATATTCTTCTACCACACGCCTAGCAAACTCAATTTCAACATCTGTCGGTTGCAGCGCATTTTGCACAATAGCCACTTGCTTAGGATGAATACAGAGCATGCCGGACATTCCCATTTGTGACCACAGCTGTACGCGAGCGCTTAATCCCTCAGTGTCATTAAAATCGGGATACACGGTATCAATAGGCGGCAATAGCTGATTGATTTTTGAAGTAAGGATTAATTGATAGCGAATCTGATTGGCGATGATATCTGCCGCAGGCGTCCCTACTTGGACTCCCAGATCATTGCATAAATCTAGAAAGCCATAACTGAACGCGATTAGTCCTGATGCTTTTGCCATAGCATCGACTTGATGCAAACCGATGGCATTTTCTATTAATGCAATGATAGATAAGCCGGTTAAATGATGAATGTATTCGATATCTGTGGCTTGTTCAGCTTTAGGCAGTATGACTCCAGCGAGATTGGGCATCTTCTCACATGCTTTTATATCTTCAGCAAAATCAGTACTACCTGCTTGATTAATTCGTACCCAAACTGGTTGATAGTCTGCACTATCATAGTATCCTTGTAATGCTTTGCGCGCTTGCGCTTTATCCTCTTGAGCAACTGCATCCTCTAAATCAACAATCACTGCATCTGCACCACTACCAAAGGCTTTGCTTACTCTATCTATTCGAGTCGCTGGGACGAATAACCATGTCTTGGTATTTGCCACGTTAGCCATATGAGTGAAATTTTTATTGCTAGGTGCTTGCATGTTAGTGTCCATTTTTTTAAATATAATTGTCTTCTGAGTGATGAAAATAGAAGAAAAAAGCCAGACAACATAAATGCTGTCTGGCTTTAACCATAATAGTAATACGGTTATTAATCAATACTTTACTGATTTATATAGCTTACAAGAATGCTCATCAATTTATCTGATGATTTTTAAACATTGTCCCGCATGATACAGCGTCAATCCTACTTCAGTAAATCCAGATTTGAGTCCTCCAAAAGAGACTTTTGCTTCTTCTAAAGTCTTAAATGGTAATGGAATACTGTCTCTATTGCCCGTCAGTATATAGTCTGCAAAGCACTTGCCCATTAGCGTGCCTGTGGTAATACCGCGTCCGTTATAAGCCGTTGCTGTCAGTAAGCCTTCATCGGGCTCCATTACTCGAAAGATATGATCTTGCGTAAAGCCAAAGCTACCAGTCCATTCATACTGCCATTTAAATGCTGGCAAATCTGGATAATAGCTCTTTTGTACAGCGTTGGCCCATGATTGGTAAAAGGATTTTGGTTTAAGCTGCGTACCACCGACCGTTCCTAATAACAGGCGATCATCGTCATCACGACGAAAGCTAGATAATGCTAAGCGCGTATCCCATGCACCTGTTCTGTATGGCAAAATACGATCTGCAGCCTCTCCGCTGAGTGGCTCAGACGCAATCTGATAGTAATAAACCAGATAAAACGTCTTGGTAATTTCTGTCCATTCGCCTTCGGTATAGGCATTAGTCGCAATAATGACACGCTCAGACTTTACGCGGGCTTTAGCAGTCCTTGTGTACCAATGGCCATCTACTTTTTCTAGTGCTTCAACAGCTGAATGCTCGTAGATAGTGACACCAAGACTGGTTGCTACTTTTGCGAGTCCTCTGACATAAGCCAACGGGTTTATGGTACCAGCACGATGATCTAGTAGTGCTTTATTGATACTTTTGGTACCGCAATATTCATGGCATTTGCTTCCGGTCAATACCTCAATATTCGCACCGCGACGGCTTAGTTGCTCGTATCTGATATCGACATCAACTTCACCTTTGGCATTATGTGCCATGTGGATATTACCGGCTTGAGTGGCTTGTGCATCGATATTATAACGCTTGATTAAGTCAAATACTAAGCTTGGCGCTTGTCCAAGGGCTTCTGTCAGACGCTCACCTGCCGCTTCACCTAAAGCAATATTCAAGTCATCAGGCCGTGCCCAAGTTCCTGCATTGACTAGCCCTACGCTTTTCCCTGAACCGCCACTACCGATCGTTTGACTCTCAAGCAAGATAACCTTGACGCCTTTTTCAGCCAAATGAATCGCAGCCGATAGCCCTGTGTAACCGCCTCCAATGATACAGATGGTCGCTTGAGTATCGCTACTCATCTGGCTGTAGGTTTCAATATTGGGCGCAGTTATGTTCCACAAACATTGCTCTTGCAACATCTCATACTCCCTTCGTATCACACGTCACTAATTGAAGTTGAAGTAGCTGTGTCGAGCTTTTCTACAGTGGGCTCTTCACGCGGTATAAACTTGTCAAGGAACGCCCATAACAAGCCGAATAAAGGCGACAACCAACACGCAAAAGCAAAAGGTGCATAAGTCAGTGTTGCTATGCCCAGTGTCGCTGCGACAAAGCTACCGCCCATGTTCCAAGGAATAAGCGGTGACAATAGCGTACCACTGTCTTCGATAGAGCGCGTTAGCGTCGTGCGCTTATAGCCCATCTCTTTATATTTCTCTTTTAATAAACGTCCTGGCAATACCAAAGTGGTATAAACGTCGCCGATTAAAGTACCAACACCAAGGACACTGGCATAAGTCGTTAGAATTAAACCAATACGCGATTTTACGGCCTTATCTATTTTCGCCATGATGGCTTTCAATGTGCCGTAATGCTCAAGTGAGCCGACAAAAGCGAGTGCAAAGATGGTCAAAGTAATGACCCATGTCATTGACATGACGCCGCCTTTTGATAACAATTTATCAACGACCTCAAAACCCGTTTCGCTGACAAAGCCGTTTTGTAAAACATTAAAAATATCACTGACCCCAACGCCTTGTAGAAAAAACGCAATAACTGATGCCACGACAACGCCGCCTAAGACAGTCGGTATCGCTGGCATTTTCATAACAGCCGCGATAACAACCACAAGCGCAGGTAATAAGGTAATAATGCTTAAGTTGTAGTTGTCAGCTAGGCTTGTTTGTAAGGCTCGGATAGAAGATAAATCAATACTGTCATCGCCATAACCCATGCCAATCCAGGCATAGAGTGCTAAGGCGGTAACCATTGCTGGGACGGTCGTCGGCAGCATACCCCTAATATGATCCCAAAGCTCAACGCCTGCAGCAGCAGGAGTTAGGTTGGTAGTATCCGACAATGGCGACATTTTGTCTCCAAAAAAAGCACCGGAGACGATAGCACCGCCTGTAAAGTGGGCTGGAATCCCAAGCCCCATGCCGATGCCCATCATCGCGAGTCCAACCGTACCAACTGTGCCCCAAGAAGTGCCGGTTGCGACAGAAATAATGGCGCAAATAATACAAACTGAAAATAAAAATGAGGAAGGAGAAAAAATACTAAAACCGTAATAAAGAATGGTCGGAACTGTCCCTGCAATAATCCATGAGCCAATGAGCATACCGACGCCCATTAGAATAATCATCGCTGGCAGGCCTATTTTAATAACCTTTAAGAACCGCTCCTCCATACCCTGCCAGTCACGGCCACGCATCTTCATAAATAAGCCAGTGATTAATATGCCACAGGCCAACGGTATATGCGGAGTAAAGTCTTTAAATACGAAAAACTGCACCATGAGAATCATGGCAGTCAATACTAGAGGGGCAATATCAAGTAAGAAGCTAGAAGATGGACCATAGCCATCATTAGCGGGGTCATGCGGTTTGTCATCGATCATGATAATTCTACCTTCCTTAGTAGTCGTCAATGGTAATTGCAACCAATCCTTGATTGCTTATAATTATTAGCCTACCAAGCATACGCAGAGTATGCTTGGTAGTTTATGTCCAACAATTTGTACTCAGTAATTTGTACTCAGCGATTTATGCTTACTAAATACAAATCGAATTAAAAGCTAAAAAACCAAATGCTCAAACATCAAGCGCTTAAACAGAATGGTATTAACCGAAGCTAATACCTTGGGCAAGTGGCAGCTCTGTTGAATAGTTGATGGTGTTGGTTTGACGACGCATATAGGCTTTCCATGCGTCTGATCCTGACTCACGTCCGCCGCCTGTTTCTTTTTCGCCACCAAATGCACCGCCAATTTCAGCGCCACTAGTACCGATATTGACGTTAGCGATGCCACAATCACTACCACGATCGCTGAGGAAAGTTTCAGCTTCACGTAAGTCATTAGTAAAGATACATGACGAGAGCCCTTGCGGAACATCGTTTTGCATCTCGATTGCATCATCAAAGTCTTTATACGTCATGACATATAAGATAGGCGCAAAAGTTTCGCTTCTAGCAACGTCGTTTTGCTCATCAAACTCTACAATGGCAGGCGTTACATAATAGGCATCAGGGTATTTGTCTGCTAATACGCGCTCGCCACCTGTTACTGTGCCGCCAGCTTGCCGAGCCTTTTTCAACGCTGCTTGCATGTTATTAAAGCTGTCTTCATCAATCAGTGGACCGACCAAATTGCCTTCTAATGGATGGCCAATACTGACGGTCTCATAAGCTGATTTTACGCGTGGTAAAATATCGTCTTTGATAGATTCATGGACGAAGAGACGGCGTAATGTGGTGCAACGCTGACCCGCTGTACCAACCGCTGAAAATATAATGCCACGTAGCGCAAGATCTAAATCAGCTGTTGGCGCCAAGATCATAGCATTGTTACCACCAAGCTCAAGTAAAGACTTGCCAAAACGATCTGCAACTTTTGGCCCGACAGCTCTACCCATACGCGTGCTTCCAGTGGCGCTCACCAAAGCTACGTCTTTGTTTTCAACTAAGGCATTACCGATATCCGTTTTACCCAATATCACTTGAGACAAATGATCTGGTGCATCACCAAACTTTGCTAAGGCTTTTTCGAACATGGCCTGACAGGCCAAAGCAACCAAAGGCGCCTTCTCTGACGGTTTCCAAACTACGGGGTTACCACAAACGATGGCCAGCGCTGTATTCCAAGACCACACTGCTACAGGGAAGTTGAAAGCAGAGATGACACCGATAACACCAAGCGGATGCCATGTCTCGCGCATATGGTGACCTGGGCGCTCTGAGGCAATCGTCAAGCCATAAAGCTGACGCGAAACGCCGACAGCGAAGTCACAGATATCGATCATTTCTTGAACTTCACCTAGGCCCTCTTCTTTGATCTTGCCTGCCTCAAACGACACCAGCATGCCCAAATCTTCTTTATGCTCGCGCAGCACTTCACCCAGCAGACGAATCAATTCGCCACGCTTGGGTGCAGGCACGGTACGCCATTCCTTAAACGCTTTTTTGGCGTTTAGGATTTTATTATTTACTTCGTCAACGCTATCTAAGGTTATCTTGCCAATAACGGTACCGTCTATAGGCGTATTAACTTCAAAGTCGCCATGTTGATATTGTTCTTCTTTGACACCCATGGCAGACATGTATTGCTTAATCATATTCATTCCCTTGTATATTAATTTATAACGTCCTTAATAGACCTTTAAGCTACCCTGCAACCGATTAAGTTGCAAAATAATAAATTTCCTACGGTCATTCCATTTTGGAATAGTAAATAAATAAAAAAGCTATGTACTTTTTTATACATAACTAATTTTCTATACATAATTGCCTAAAGACATCAGGCATTTCTCCAAATTGCCTAAAGACATCAGGCAACTTTCCAAGCTTTGAGCTTGTATATCTTGATATAAAGCAAGCTCATCATAAATACTAGCACCAAGTGCTTGCTCAAACTCATGTTTATTTGAATTGCCATCATAGTTGCTCTGCTTATCTTGCTGAAGATTAGATTGAAAAATACCAGCAGCACTAACAGGTAAAAAGTCTTCATAGACGATAGGCTCAATCCGGATAGCGCCTTTCTCAATCAAAGTATTAATTGCTTGTTTTGAATCCATCATTTGTACATCAACTGTTTCCAAACCAAGCATAGCACTATTTATATCTGCAGCACTATCGACTGGTTGATAATAAAAGTAAGCGAGCTCCTCATGATGCATCGCATGATAATCATCAGGGAACGCTTCAAATGTACTCTCTAAAATTCGATAATACTCTAAGGCATTGTCTTCGTTCGGAGTCGCGTCTAATTGATTGCGTGCTTGACTAAGCAGCTGGTCATATAATGCTCTACCCTTTGGTGTTAATGCCACACCGCGCTGCTCAATCTCACCAAATCGTGCAGTATGATGACCCTCTTCATAATCGCCTTCCGAATTTTTAAAACTAACCGCTTCCTCTAATGCCTTAAAGCTCGTCTGTCTTAATAAAATCGGACATTCCCGTTTTGGTGGCCCTTCGATAATGGCTTTTGGCGGGATACCTTTTGCCTGCATGCCTTGCTGTACGGTATCTATATCCAGCGTTCTAGGGGTCAAATGATTGATATGCGGGCCTTTAAAGCCAACCACGTCAGCAATGAGGCCATGCTGCTCTAATAAGCGCTGATATAGCTCTTTTGAGACCGGCGTTTTATCATGCCAGCGAAACGTCTCTAAAGCTTCTGTTACAAACTGCTCACCTTCCTCTGACGTTAAACCACCCTGCTCTTCAAAGCGTTCAATAAGGCTGACGACATTATCGGTAAAGATATTGCGATTAGCCAATGCATTTGAGGCTTCTTTTTTTAGTGCTTCATCAGCAATTAAATCTAGGCGCAATAAAGAGGTAAAAACTCGAAACGGGCTTTGATTTAATGCTTGCGCATCGATAGCTCGAAAAGCCGTAGAGTGCACTGGCACGCCAGCGGGTGCCAAATCATAATAGCCAACAGGATGCATACCCATTACGGCAAAAAGCCGACGCATCATACTTAGCTCGTCCGCTGTGCCCAATCTAATCGCACCGTGGCGCTCCATACTGAGTCTATCAATCTCTCCAGTGTGATCAAGCTGTTCCTTAATCTCAGGATGCTTCGTTAGCACCTCAGTATTTACCTCAGCGACTAAATCGAGCAAGTCACCATATAGTGGGACTTCGGTTTGGTACATGGCTGACATTGCCATAGAGAACTCGTGGCGAATAGCATCGCTACTTATAAACGTATGATTCACAGATAGACATCCTTGTTAAAATCTCAGAAATTTCTATTAATATCAAGTTGTTAAATACAGGTGATTAAAGATAAGTTGCTAATTAATAGTCACGTGGCAGAAAAATAATTTGCTGACGCTGGAGTCATTGCTGTTTCAAACGCTGACGCTTTGATTGCTGACACTCTAGTCGCTAAATTTTCAATAGTAGAATCTTTATTCACTGCTATTTCATCAGGAATAGTACTTAAAACCTCTTTTAGAATATCAAGGCCAGCTTGCAGGGTTTCAGGCTCAATCGTTAGAGGCGGTAACAGGCGAATAATATGACGATATTTACCGCTAGGCATCAGCAGCAGACCACGCTTCCGTGCTTGCGTTAACACATATGTCATCACGCTTGGATCGACATCATGTTCAGGATGGCGAAGCTCGATACCACGCATCGCACCGATACCAGTGAGACCAAACAGCCAAGGCGATACGCCCTCTTGCTGCCATTGGTTCACCGTCTGCTCAATGGTGTGGGCATAATGTCTGGCAGATTCCCATACCGCATCTTCTTGCATAATGTCCAACGTGGCATTGGCGGCGGCACACGCGACTGGATTACCTGAATAAGTGCCGCCTAAGCTACCTTTAGGCAAGCCATTCATGACGCTCGCTTTGCCTATCACTGCCCCTAACGGCAAACCACCTGCGATGCTTTTGCCTAGCAATATCATGTCAGGCTCAATCCCTAAATGTGTAAAGGCAAAAGGTGTACCCGTACGACCATAGCCCGATTGAATTTCGTCCATAATGAGCAAAATGCCCTGCTCATCACAAAAGGCGCGCAAATATTTGGCGAATGTGGCCGACATTATCTGAAATCCACCCTCGCCTTGTACTGGCTCTACGATGATGGCGCCGATATTATCAATATCGGTCTCTACAGCAAATAGACGCGCAAGCGCATCGATAGCCTGCTGATCGCTCACTTCATTATCTGGGCTAGGAAAAGGAATATGGTAAACGCCACCTGCTAAAGGCCCGAGCCCGCGCTTATAAGGAGCGACTTTACCATTTAGATTTACTGCAGCCAGTGTGCGCCCATGAAAGCCACCATCAAAGGCAATCACACCCACACGACCTGTCTTTAGGCGGGCAATTTTTATAGCATTTTCGGTGGCTTCTGCACCGCAATTAGTCAGCATGCCTGATAGCTCACCACTGATTGGAATCAGCTCACAAAGCCGTGGCATAAGGGTTTGATACGGCTGATGAGCAGCCGCATTGTAGGCGTAATGAATAAGAGATTGTGCTTGATTGATAATCGCGGAGACGATATGAGGATGACAATGACCAAAATTTAAGACACCGATACCGCCAACAAAGTCGATGTAGCAACGGTCATCACTGTCCCAAACTTTTGCGTTTTTGCCTTTGGTAAGAGTCACAGGATGCACCATCGTAAAAGCATCCGTGACGTTATAGCGCATATCCATTGAGCGTCTCTCATCTTCCTTGAGTGTGGCTCTCATTTCAGCAAAACCCTGCCTACTCAGCAAACGAATAATAGTTGTGCGCTCATTCCTTTTTGTCATTGCCATTAGAACAACAGACTTAAAAATGACTTGGCAAAATAGAAGATACTTATCTTTGCCAAGAAATATATGTTTAAAAATGGGTTTTAGATTCAGCAATGGGTTTTAGATTAAGAATAGATTTTGGATAAAAAATGGTCTTTAAATGAAGTCCGGCACAGACTTATTGATGCACTTAAATACTGGAACCAATTTGAGATTTAGAAAACAAAATCTATCGCATCCTCATGCTGATTAGAGGTTTCAAGATACACTGAGACCCATTCTAAAATAACTTTTACCTTATGCGATCTGCCTAAGGACAAGGGATAAGTTATATAGTAAGAGCCCCGCCCTTTTGATGCATAATTCCATGCTGTCACTAGCGTCCCTGACTGCAGCTCAGGAGCGACCAAACGCAGTGGTACGAGTGCGATACCATAGCCGAGCAAGGCTGCAGCAATACACGCATGAAAAGTATCAAAACGTGGGCCTACAAACGTTCCATCAATACTGATGCCTTGTTGCTTAAAATACTCATACCAAGCACTTGGGCGTGAGCTCAACTGTAGCAAGGTGCATTTATCTACATTGCTCGTACAGGGGTTTTTATCTCGATTTTTATCATACAAGTATTCAGGCTGGCAGACCGCCACGCAATACTCGTCAAATAGCTTAATCGCCTCCATTCCGCCCCAAATACCATCACCATATAAAAAGGCAATATCGACGTTTTGGTCTTCAGAAAAAAACGGCCCAGCTTGCTCTTTTATATCTAGATTAATCAATGGATAAGCTTGGCTAAAACCACTTAGCGCAGGGATCAACCAGCGTGAACAAAAAGTCGGGTGTGAGGCAATCTTGAGCACTTCTGTATTATCACTGTGTGACATCAAGCTAGTAGTCGCCACCTCGATATGTTTGAGAATTTCCAACACTTCAAGATAATAAGTCTTGCCAGCTGGCGTCAATGAAATCCGGTGCGGCGTACGATAAAAGAGCGAAATGTTTAACATCTCCTCTAGCTGTGCGACCTGCTTGCTGATGGCGCTTTGCGTCATATGCATCTCTTGCGCGGCATTGGTAAAACTCAAATGGCGCGCAGCCGTCTCAAAACACTGCAAGGCAGTAGTCGATGGATATCTTCTAAACGCAAGGGGCTTATTGGTTTCGGTTTTCATCATTTATATTTATTATCTCATGTAGGGCGTGTTAAATATTTACAAATAGGCACTGCTGATAGTAGCTAGTTTATCAAAACTGGGAGATTGTTTAGACGTTAGTAACGCTGTACTGATAGCCTGATTAACAAAAGCTCTTGTTAAATTATTAAGATTATATCTCAAATTGAGGCATTGGACAGTAGGTACTGATATTGAGCCTAGTGATTCACTCTCTTTGATAGTCTAATCAAAAGTATTACTTTAAAAAACACTCTATCAGTTATAAAAGCAATGCTAAAAAGCCGATAACAAAAAAGCTATCGGCTTAATAAATTGAGTGACAGTGAAGTGAGTAACAGTTAAATAAGCGGTTAACTTACTTGAACATTATTGTCTTTTTAATGCGGTGCATCAGGTTGATTCATAGGATCCGCATCAAAAAATTCTTGAAGCGTACGACAATGCTCATCAATGGCCATAATGTTTGGATAAGGCGTCAAATCCACTTTGAAGCGGCGAGCTGAATAGACTTGCGGGATTAAATAGCAATCTGCAAAAGTCGGGCTATTACCGTAGCAAAATTTGCCGCGTGACTTATCTTTTGCTAGTAACGTCTCTAACGCAGCAAAGCCTTCCTCTATCCAGCGTTGACACCATGCCAAAACCTCATCTTCATCGACTGACAACTCATTGCGTAAATATTGTAGGATACGGCGGTTATTAATCGGATGAATGTCACAACCAATCATCGCGCTTAGCGCTCGCACTTGCATACGACCAGCAGCATCTTTGGGCAATAATGGGTTATGCGGATAAACTTCTTCTAACCATTCTAAGATAGCTGGGCTTTGATAAAGCAGTAAGTCGTCTGTCTGCAAAGCAGGTACTAAACCTTGCGGATTAATGGCTTTAAATGATGGCTCAGACTGCTCATCCTGTGCCAAATTGATAGAGATAGCATCATAATCTAAGCCCTTTAGATTCAACGCGATACGAGTACGGTGTGACGTACCACTGCGAAAGTAGCCATAAAGTTTCATCATAGTTATTCTCCTGCATATGTTGTTATAGGTGCTTAGTTGTAAGTGCTTAGTTGTAAACACTTAGTTATGAATGCTTCGTTATAAATACTAAGCCATAGGTGATTCCATTCAAAAAACTAGGTCAAGCTTATAATCATATTAGCCGTTAAAGGGAGTTTTTCTATATATATCAAACGCTCATTATTACCTATATAATTAGTCACAGTGATAAACCTGCTAAATTCAAACTATCGAATATAGCTATCAAACATAACCGTCAAATTGTTCTTTTTATTCAACCGGACTATCAATGTCATCAACAGAAACAACAGCAAATAAAAACCAAGGTGGCATACAGTCACTTGAGATTGGTCTCTCTGTATTAGATGTACTTATAGAGTATCACGAACCTATGATGCTAAAAGACATTGCTCAAGCGATGCAAATGCACCCTGCAAAAGTACATCGTTATTTGGTTAGTCTCATTCGTAAAGACTATGCGCGCAAGCTAAGCGACGGACGCTACGGATTAGGCGCCCGAGTCAATGCACTAGGTCATACCAGTTTCGATCAAAATAATATTTTGCAGCGACTTACTAATGCTGCTACTGAAATTAAAAATGCCGTTAATTGCGGGGTGCAAATCGCCAAGTGGTTTAGTGAAGGGCCCATCGTTATTCATTCATTTGAGCCGGACAGTCCAATTAGTATCATTACTCGTATAGGCTCACGCATGCCTTTGACGTCTTCTGCAACAGGTAGGCTGTTTGCCAGCTATCAACCTGATACTATTATCAAACCTTTAGTGCTTGCAGAGTGGCAAGGAGATATTGATATTTTGTCCTCAGCTCCTACATCCACCTCTACTGCTAAAGCCGATAAAGCCGAGCTATCCGTTAAATGGCAAGCGTTTACAAAGCTGCAAACTGGTATCTGGGCGCAAGGATATGCCACGGTTACCGGAGATATGCTAATGGGGATTAATGCTATTAGCATACCCGTTATTTTACCGCAGTCTAAAGACGTTAACGATATCAGTGCATCTGCTAAGGGTGGGCTATTAGAATACGCGCTCACCATTATCGGTACTGCTGAACAACTGCCACTGGATAACCAGCAAGTAATGGATAAAATACTATCAATAGCTAAGCGTTATCAGATTGCCTAGCTATTTCGTTAGCTAGCTTATTAATCATCTTGTTAATTATGTTGTTCTGCACAAACCGCTCATCTAACCTATTAAATAATTTAAACCTTACAGACAGGCTGCGCTGGCCGCTTTGGTTTTTTCATAGACGGTTTGACCATCCAAGCCTTTAGCCGCTAACTCATCCAGATATCTCTGCGTACCCTCAAGTAACGGGCCTTGCCAATCAGAGTCATTTAAAGGGTCTGGAATATCAATCATCGTATCGCCTTTGGCACGAGCGGCAGCCATTGCTTCATCATTACTTCTATCAAATATTTTAGCGATACGATCTGACATGACTAGCCCTGAATTATCATCAATAACTTTTTTGAGATCATCAGGCAGACCATTGTATTTATCCTTGTTCATAGTGACTACAAAGGTAGAGTTATAAAAAGGTATGTTGGTGTGCGCGCTCAGTAGCTCATCGAGACGGAACGCTTGAATAGGCTGCCAAGTAAAGGCTAGACCATCGATGACGCCGCGCTGCAGCGAAGTATAAGTATCACTAGCAGGCATCCCCACGGGAGCCGCACCAGTAGCTTCAATAATGTGGCTGGCAACTACAGATGGTTGACGAATTCGCATACCCTTCATATCTGCTGGCGTACGAATGGGCTTTTCAACGGTATGCAGCGCCCCCTGTCCTGAACCCATCAAAGCGAGCAGATGGGTGTCCTCATATTCATCTGAAATAACCCCATCGTCATAGAGCTTATATAGTATGCAGGTCTGTTGCTCTGCGGTATTGGATATACCCGGTAGCTCTACCACTTGGGTTAGAGGAAAGCGCCCAGCGGTATAGCCTTGCACTTGCATACCAATATCTACAGTGCCTTTTGCCGCAGCATCATAAGTGGCACCTGGCTTGCTTAAAGTGGCGGAAGGATAAATCTCAATCTTTAGGCGTCCATTCGAGTCTTCTTCAATTTTTTGCGCCCAAGGCTCAAAGCCTTCAGTATTCATATTGTCATTAGCCGTCATAAAATGTGAGAATCTAAGCGTTGTCACATCGTCTGAGTCGCCATTAGCTGATGTAGCTTGATTATTATCAGAGCAGCCAGATAATGCTAGCCCAGACATGGCAAGTACGGCAGCCACAGTGATTCCAGTAGATAGTTTGGTTTTCATCGTAGAGTCCTTTCTTGATGATTGAGTTCTCACTATTAAAGCTTAGCATGAAGCAATGCCTACTCCCCTATAGGCACCTGTTCTTTAGCTTCTTTCAATTCTTCGGCATGCAAAAAATGTGTATGAGCTGGCGCACGTTTAGTACGTGACCATTCTTCTAACATGTCGTGTTTTATCTCTTCGGTAATCATCGAGACTTTTTCTTCTGAGGTAATATCATCGTAAGTGAGTTCCATACGATGACCATTAGGATCGAAGAAGTAGATAGAATGGAAAATACCGTGATTGGTCACACCAATGACGTCAATCCCGCCATCCTCTAAATGCTTCTTCGCAGCCATTAAAGTATCGCGATCTTTTACTTTCATGGCCAGATGCTGTACCCAGTCTGGCGTATTAGGATCAGAACCCATTTCAGGTTGATTGGGTAATTCAAAAAACGCCAACACATTACCGTTACCTGCATCCAAAAAGATATGCATGTAGGGATCAAAGGCTTTAGTAGAAGGTACGTGGTCTTCGGCAAAAGCTAAAATGAAATCCATATTCAAGTGTTTTTTGTACCACTCTACGGTTTCTTTAGCATCTTTGCAGCGATAGGCCACATGATGAATTTGTTCTATTTTAAAGCTCATATCAATATCCTTTTGATAAGGCGTAAAACCTGAGGTTGCTACCGCTATAAGGTTTTTGTGTCGATCTAACCTAAGTCGTATAGCTCCTAATCTTAATAATGCCAATCGATTGTTTTACGCCTGTTCTTTATAAAAGTTTATGCGTCAAAATCAAAGTTTAAAGCAGGCAATACTTTACCGCGCACTTCACCAAACCCAACACGAATGCCACCTTTTTCGCTATAGCCTTTCATGATAACGGTATCACCGTCGTCGATAAAAGTACGTGTGCCCCCGCCTTTAAGCTCAACAGGTTTGGTCGCGTTCCAAGCGATCTCGAGCATTGAGCCATAAGAGTCTGGCGTTGGCCCTGAGATGGTACCCGAGCCCATCATATCGCCGACTTCGACTTTACAGCCAGTAATAGTGTGATGCGTCAATTGCTGAGCCATCGACCAGTACATGTATTTAAAATTGGTTTCAGAGATGACGGTAGCGCTATCAGCATTTTCTGGAAGCAATTCCACTGACAAATTAATATCAAAGCTGTTATCGGATTTTTTCTCACGTAGATAAGCCAGTGGCTCCGGATCCTGAGTTGGGATTGAGGTTTTAAAAGGTTCTAGCGCATCTAAGGTGACAATCCAAGGAGATATCTCAGAAGCAAAAGTTTTAGCATTAAAAGGGCCTAAAGGAACGTATTCCCATTTTTGAATATCACGAGCTGACCAATCGTTAAACAGCACCATACCAAAAATATGATCCCATGCGTTTTTGATAGAAATTGGCTCTCCGATTTTATTAGGTTGACCTACGATAAATGCAGTTTCAAGCTCAAAATCAAGACGCTTACAAGGCGCAAAAATAGGACGCTCATCTGGATTGGGTTTTAGCTGACCTGACGGACGAATGATATCTGTGGAGCCCGTCACAAAGACCGTACTAGCACGGCCGTTATAACCGACTGGCATTTCCTTCCAGTTCGGCAATAGCGCATTAGCAGGATCACGGAATAGCGTGCCGACGTTAGTAGCATGCTCTTTCGACGAATAAAAGTCAGTATAACCAGGGACATGGACAGGTAGATGCATCGTAACATCGGCTTGCTTAAATAACGCCTTACTTTGCAAGTCTTGGTTATCACGTAGAGTGTCAGTGTCGGCAGCTAACAGTGTCTGGATAGTGCTACGCGCGGTAGTCCAATTATCTCGACCAGAGTCAATAAAGGCATTAAGTGTCGGCTGATCAAAATAGCTCTCACCTTCTAATTTAATTAGACCTTCGGTTTCAAGTACCGCTAAATCCAAAACGTGTTCACCAATGGCGACACCAGCGCGGCGCTTGCCATCGGCAGTTTCACTAAAGATGCCATAAGGCAAATTGTGAATAGAAAAATCAGAGTCGCTTGCGATATCGAGAAATGAAGAGAGGTTTGTGTCAATCGTTGACATGGTTAGCTCCTTGCTGGTCAATGAGTCTTATGAATATAGTTTTATGGAAAACAGTTTATAAAAAATAGTAAATTACGTATAGATTAACGTCTTACATATAATGTAATTTATATTAATTTACATTGCAAGCGATTACTGAGTAATTTAATAAGGTATAAAAGCTATTTTGTGGTTTACTGCTTCCTATTTTAGTCTCAATTTTGATTTGTTTTGTAAGGTAATGAATTTATTAATTTATAATGCTGCAGCAATGGAGAAATTCGGCAGCGACTCGGCACAAGCCCCATTGCTTAACATCTAATATCTGACATTTCACGCAAAGTAAGTGCCTGTATTAACCACAATAGAAATAGCTATAACGTGTTTTGATAGCCAGACTTTAAAAGGAAAGACATACATGGATTTGGCAAGTATCTTTATTCATGACACAACTTGGGCGTTTGCTGCCGAAATCGTCATACGCGTGATTGTTATGTTTAGCATGATTATCATATTTTTACGTTTCACTGGTAAACGCGGCGTCCGGCAGCTGTCTATTTTTGAGCTGACCATTATTTTGTCACTGGGTTCTATCGCTGGTGATCCGATGTTCACCGAGGATTTACCGATTATACAAGCGGTACTCATCATGAGTATCGTGATTATCATGTATCGGCTCTGCACTTGGATAATGATGAAATACCAGCCCTTTGAAGATCTTTTGGAAGGAAAGTCGATTTATATTGTAGAAGACGGCGTCTTAGTAATAGATAAGATTAAAAGAGGCAAGATGTCGCATGATGAGTTTTTTGCTGAAATGCGCCAACAAGGCGTTGAACATCTAGGTCAGGTACGTGTAGGCTTATTAGAGACGGATGGCTCATTTAGCTTATTGCTGTTTCCACCTGATGAAACGCGTTATGGTTTGCCACTTTTCCCCAAGCAGTATCAGCCAGTTAAAGAGATAGATCCAAAGCATTGCTATGCTTGTATGCATTGTGGCTATGTCGATTATATTGCGAAGCCAGATCAGCAATGCGTGCGCTGTGAATGTGAAAGTTGGGCGAAGGCCTTGGATAGCGGGATTGTTAGATAATGAAATTGTAAGACAGCCTGAAATCGACTTTTGCTTTGTCTAAAATTAATAAAGCCGTCACCATTAAATTGGGACGGCTTTACTTTGTACGAGCTTTATCAATATATAGAATCGTGACTAAAATCTAACCTAACTATCGGGCTGATACTTTAGTTCCATCTTTACGACTAATTGTCAGTCCTGTAAAGCCAAATAGTATCGTAAGTAATAGCGATAGATAACAGAAGAACGCATAAGGCAGATAATCCAGTACTGGTACGCCTAAGGCTTGACTAATAAACACCCCGCACACACTCCAAGGTACGAGCGGATTGATTACCGTCCCTGCATCTTCAATAGTACGAGATAGGTTTTTTGGGTGTAAGTTTAAGCGCTCAAATATCGGACGAAACGCCGTGCCTGACAGTAGGATACTCAAATACTGCTCACCGATAAGGACGTTAATGCTCAGTGCTGACATGGCAGTTGCAAATATTGCGCGTCCTGGACTGGTTAGAGTATCTCTTATCCCTGATAGCAACGCTGGCAAGATACCTAAAGCGCTCAGCAATCCACCAAGACTAAGTGCCAATATCACAATCATTTGAGTAAAGAACATGCTTTGTACACCGCCACGCGAGAGCATACCGCCTACTTCCCCAAGATCTAGCGATTCAGCGGGTGCATAACCTGCAAAGAAGTACCCGCCCAATTGTCCAAAGCTTGGCGAACTATGCAAGTAGGTAACAATCAATGCGGTAATAATGGTACAGATAATAGTATAGATGGCGTTGACCCGAAATACAGCCAGTCCAACAAGTACCACAAACGGCAATACTGCATAACTATGTACCAAGCCACTTGCGATCAGCTGTCCTTGCAAGACAGTCACCTGACTCAAGTCACCACTAACAGTCTGTCCAGAGAAGAACCAAAAAAGTATGACAGTCAGTATCCACGCAGGCACCGTGGTGTACATCATATTGCGAATATGCTCAAATAAATCAATACCCACGACCGATGAAGCAATAGTACAAGTATCAGATAATGGCGACATCTTATCACCAAAAAACGCACCCGATACGACAGCGCCAGCAGCGATAGCGACATTGGCATCAAACGCATTACTCATACCAATAAATGCCACGCCTAACGTTGCCGCAGTAGTCAAACTACTGCCCAATGCAATACCAATGATCGAAGTAAGTACAAAGGCTGATATGTAATAAAACTCTGGTGATATCAGCTCAAAGCCAAAATACATCAGTGTCGGTATAGCTCCCGACATCATCAGAGCGGCAACCATCAAGCCAATAAAGAAGAATAAGTAAATCGCACCGATACCGCTCATCACTCCAGAGGCCATTTGCGCTTGCATATCATTAAAGCTAAGGCCCTTAAATAGACCGATAGCCAATAACACGCAGATAGCGAGTATCAATGATAAATGTGGCACCCAGCCAAGGCCAATCATGGTGACACCCATAATGGCGATGACAGTGGTAGCAATAATAAATGCCAGTTTGGGTGAGAACTGGGTTAGTATTTTTGGAGGCATCACACATCCTTAGATAACCAGTTGAATTTGGTTTAGGGTTGGCTTTAAGTGTAGTAAGTTTAATGAGTTGCTTTGATTATTGCCACCCTCATTACTTACTGAATAGACCATCCGTCTTTGCTGCCATGATAAAATCATTGCGATGCAGACCTTTGATGCTGTGCGACCACCATGTCACTGTCGCTTTGCCCCACTCTACCAATATGCCGGGATGATGCCCTTCCTCTTCCGCGATATCTGCAAGCCGATTAGCAAATGCCATCGCTGTGACGAAGTTTTTAAACTTATATTGACGTTGTAATTGATTGATGCCGTCGACTTCGATAAGCGACCAATCAGGAAGTTGTTGTAACAGCTCGCGTGCCTCAGTATCGTCAACTTTTGGCGCGCCGACACGGCAGGCTTCGCAGCTGGCTTGAGATAGGGTTTGTAGATGCTCAGTCATAGTAAATTCCTTTTATTTTAACTATTGAGTTTTCATTAAATGTACGTCCATGTTGACGTGATTGTCTATTTAAGCAGCCAATGTTTAAGTGTTCTTAATTAAGCTATCACTTGCTTTAATGATCAGTTGATTAAACAGTCAATTGATTAAGCAATCAACTGGTTTCAACTTTATAGGTTGGCTCAAACATTCCGAGTGACATCGCTTGCTTGACCACCCCCATGATGTCGCTATTCACGATGTCAAACAGCGTATCTAAATTATCAATGACATAATAGATAGGCTGAATATGGTCAATTCGATAAGGGGTTCGTAACACATCTAGCAAATCGAAGGCTCGGTGTTCAGGTTGATGATGTGATTGATGATTTGATTGATCGTGCGATTGATTTTGAACCTCATCATTGAGTGCATAAATAGTTTCAGATGGTGAGCTTAAGATGCCACCGCCATAAATTCGGCGAGTATCCCTCGTTTGCCCGACCAAACCAAACTCAATAGTAAACCAATACAGCCGTGCTAAAAATAACCTTTCTTCTTTACTGGCATTAAGACCAAGCTTGCCATAAGTCTCATTAAAGGTAGCAAAGGCAGGATGAGTCAGCAGCGGACAATGTCCAACAATCTCGTGAAAGATATCCGGCTCTTCGATGTAGTCCATATCATCAAAGCGTCGGATAAAGGTCGCAACGGGGAAGGATTTATTGGCCAACAGCTTAAAGAATTTACCAAAGCTAATTAAAGCTGGCACCGCAGCTGTTTGCCAACCTGTGGTCGCTTGCAGCACTTCATCGATATCATGTAATTGCGGAATACGATCTGGCGGTAGATTTAGCTTTTTGAGCCCATCTAGATATGCCGAGCAGGCACGATTGGGTATTTGCTTGGCTTGACGCTCAAGAAGCGCTTGCCACATGGCATTCTCATTATCACTATAATGAATATGACCATTGGCATCAGGTTGATGCGAAAGATAAGGTTGTTTGCTTTGGCGTTCCATGCCGGTATTCCTTTTGCCATTAGTCCATTCTATTTGGACCAGTATTTCAGATTTACTATATCAATTATTATAGTATTAATAATAACAAGACAAATTCCTTTTTGTCCTGCCATGTTTGTTTAACTTATTAATAAATTTACTCTGTTTCTGTCTCTGTTTCAGATTGTCCGATAGCGCCGCGTCGCACTTGATCGCGCTCTATTGATTCGAATAGCGCTTTAAAGTTACCTTCACCAAAGCCTTCATCGTAATCGCCTTTACGTTGGATGAATTCAAAAAATACGGGGCTACCTAAGATAGTTTCAGAGAAAATTTGTAATAGCAGACGCGGTGTGCCGCCTTCCGTGGTGCCATCTAATAAGATGCCACGAGTCTGCAATTCAGAGACGTTTTCGCCATGATTTGGTAAGCGCTCACTCAGCATTTCGTAATAAGCAGCGGTTGGCGCTGTCATGAGCGGTATACCCGCCTCTTTTAGTTTATCGATACTGGCCAATAAGTCATCACTGGCTAAAGCAATATGTTGAATGCCTTCACCATTGAAGCTCATTAGATACTCTTCGATTTGTCCGCCGCCCTGCTTAGATTCTTCATTTAAAGGAATACGGATTTTGCCATCAGGCGCGGTCATGGCTTTACTGGTCAGCCCAGTGTATTCGCCTTTGATATCGAAATAGCGAATTTCACGGAAGTTAAAGATGCGCTCATAGAAGTTTGCCCAGTAAGCCATGCGACCACGGTAGACGTTATGGGTAAGATGGTCAATAACTTTGAAGCCATGTCCAACAGGATACTTATCTACATCTGGGAAGAACTCAAAGTCGACATCATAGATAGATTCACCGTCTTTAAAACGGTCAATCAGATAAATCAATGAGCCGCCGATACCTTTAATAGCAGGAAGTCTCAGCTCCATTACCCCTGTCGGCACCTCTACTGGCTGTGCGCCGTTTTCAATCGCAAGCTCGTAGGCTTTTTTGGAATCTTTAACACGAAAGCCCATGCTACAGGCCCCTGCTCCATGCTCTTCCACAAAGTAGCTGGCTTGGCTTTTTGGTTCACGGTTCAATATGAGGTTGATGTCACCTTGACGGTATAAAGAGACATCTTTTGATCGGTGATTGGCAACATGGGTAAAACCAAGCTGCTCAAAAAGTGCTTCTACCGCTTTCGGTTCAGGCGAGGCGAATTCAACAAAATCAAACCCTTGCAATCCTATTGGGTTTTCGAATAAATCTGCCATTGTAATCATCCTTAATTTCAATTGGTGGTATAAATCAGTGTAAAAAGTTGTATATAACAATAAATATTGTTGACGATGTATTCATCTTAGATTAGCTTGATTTATAAGACTAATCGTATTTTTTGATTTATTTATCAGGTTTACTTATGAATATCAGCATTCGCCAATTGACCGCTTTTATCAAAGTCGCTGACAACGGTAGCTTTACCCGTGCTAGCGACCAGATGCATTTAACCCAATCTGCCGTCAGTGGACTGATAAAAGAATTGGAGTCAAGTCTTGGTATTGTCTTATTTGACCGTACCACCCGCCAGCTATCTTTGTCGGTAGTAGGCAGACATTTATTGCCACAAGCTCGCCGAGTGCTTAATGAGATGCAGTTATTTGAAAACGAAGCGAGCAGTCTGATGAGCTTAGCGCAAGGTCAAGTGCGACTAGCAGTATCGCAGTTTGCCGCCTCCTCCATGCCTGCAGTCATCGCCCAATTTTCAAAAGACTATCCTGATATCAGCGTGTCTTTGTTAGATTGCTCTGCAGAAAACGTCCTGCAACACATTCAGGATATCGAAGTAGATTTGGGCGTTGGTACCGAGCTTGGTTTTATGGAAAGTGAAGACGACATTAGCGCTGATTTGTTATATGAGTTGCCGTTTTGTGTAGTGATGCCAGATAACCATGCGCTGGCTCAAAAAACTGAGGTAACGTGGCAGGATTTGATAGATATCCCGCTCATTACCTTACAAGGGCCTTTTATTGAGCAAGTGACCGCTGAGCTGGATGAGACCGTTGCCACTCATATCCAGCAAGCGCGCTACAAAGTGAACTTTATGTCCACAGCGCTTGAGATGACGCGCCAAGGCTTCGGTATTACCTTATGTCTGCCTTATATGCCTGAGGTCATTGATTGGGTGAGTGCCAATGGCTTACAAATGCGGTCGCTCGCACAGCCTGTTAAGATGCGTAGATTCTTTATTTATCAACGCTCCTCAAGAGCACTGTCGCCTGCCAGCATTGCCTTTAAACAGTTTTTGCAGACTTATTTTGCCTCTCACTTCAACGACTTGCAGAGTAGCTAGAGTAAGTAGGTACTATTCTATAGCTGTTCTTAAATGCTATATTCTAAATGGTTATTAATAGTCTAATCAGCTTAAAAAGCATTTGGATTATCAAATAGCTCATCTAATCAGTTAATTAATCAATATCGATGAATCTCTCGTTGAGTTAATAGCCAATCTAGTTTATGCTTTTTGGCGGCTTTGTTTCTATTCTAGTAAGGAAAAAAAATGTTTGAACGTATCGACTATTATGCTGGTGATCCAATCTTAGGTTTGATGGACAAGTTTGCAGAAGATAGCAATCCCGATAAAGTGAATTTGGGCGTGGGTGTTTATTACGACGAAGACGGCAAAATGCCAGTACTTGAGTGTGTAAAAACTGCTGAACAGCGCATTGCAGACCCAATTTCTCCTCGTCCATACCTACCAATGGCAGGGTTGCCTGGACACCGTAAAGGCTGTCAAGAACTGTTATTTGGCAAAGATGCTCAAGTATTGAAAGACGGTCTGGTTGCGACTATTGCCACTATTGGTGGCTCTGGCGCGTTGAAAGTAGGCGCTGAGTTCATCAATCAATGGTTCCCGCAATCTAAATGCTACGTGAGTGACCCTACATGGGGCAATCACATTGCTATTTTTGAAGGGTCTGATGTCGAAGTTGGCAAATACCCGTACTACGATAAGGCCACTGGCGGCATCAAATTTGATGAGATGATTGCGTTTTTTGAAACGTTGAATAAAGATGATGTGCTGTTATTACACCCTTGCTGTCATAACCCAACGGGTGTGGATTTGACTAAAGAGCAGTGGGATAAAGTATTAAACGTTGTTCAAGAGCGCGAGCTGATTCCGTTTATGGATATCGCTTATCAAGGTTTTGGCGAAGACATGGACAGCGACGCTTATCCTATTCGTAAAGCGGTCGATATGGGTCTGCCATTGTTTGTGAGCAACTCATTCTCCAAAAACCTATCACTATACGGTGAGCGTGTCGGCGGCCTATCAGTCGTTTGCCCAACTACCGATGAGACTGAGCGTGTATTCGGTCAGCTGACCTCTACGGTACGTCGTATCTACTCAAGCCCACCATCACATGGCGGACGCGTCGTCGATATTGTTATGAATGATGAAGCCTTGCACGAGCAATGGGTTGGCGAAGTTTATACGATGCGTGATCGTATCAAAGCTATGCGCATGAAGCTAAAATCTGTGCTAGAAGCTAAAGTCCCTGGTCGTAGCTTTGACTACCTAACTGCTCAAAACGGCATGTTTAGCTTTACAGGATTAACCCCTGAACAAGTTGAGCAGCTACAAAGCAAATTGGGTATCTATATGGTATCTAACTCACGTATGTGCGTCGCGGGCTTAAACAGTAGTAATATCGACTATGTTGCTAATGCGATGGTTGAAGTATTAAAGAACTAATCATTTAAAAAGTCTTTAACAAAGCTATTTTGATAAAAAGGTTGAGCATTGACTCAGCCTTTTTTATTTGTCTATTTCTTCTACCCGCTCCTACTTAAAAATGCATTCTTCTGAAAACATTTAGGAAAAACATTTCCCATTACGATATGTGCTGCTCAAAAAGCTAATCATATACAACGTCGATTGTATATAAAACAATCACCTTTAAGCTAGCATTGCTGATTTATTGAAAGAGTGTAACGAATTCTTGTAACCATAATATACAAGACAATACGAACTTGAACAATCATTCAAGAACAACTACAATAAGTTTCTTTATAGCATCTAGCAGCAATATTGTATTCATTTTTGAGCAATCACTCAATATAGTAAATATTTTTCTTTATGTTTATTTTATAATGATAAAAAGTATCGATACTCATTTCATTCATTAATTTTTTGAACCCATTTTTAAAACTTTTCAAAAGCGAAAACTTATGCAAAAAGTTATGCCAAAACATTTACCACTTTCACTATTATTGCTTCGACTTGGTATCTTCATTGTGTTCTTCTTTTGGACACTCGACAAATTTGTAAACCCTGAACATGCTGCAAGTGTGTTTGCTAAATTTTATGCACTAGAAAATTTAGGCACCAGCATTGTTTACATTGTTGGTAGCTTGCAAATTATACTCATCTTTTTGTTTGTGGCAGGTTTGTTCAAAAAGTGGACATACGGCATCATTTTATTGCTACACGCAGCCTCTACTTTTGCAACCTTTGGTCTCTACCTAACGCCTTTTGATAACTTACTGTTTTTTGCCGCGTGGCCTATGTTGGCTGCCTGTGTCGCGTTATTCTTAATGCGAGATTGGGACACGTTAACATTAGGCAAAAGAACCTCTTTTACGCAAAATCAGATAGTGCCTATTGAATAGGGCTTACTCGATAGGGCTTATTAGATCGTGCCTACTGTTAGACTAAAGCCTATCCTCATTTTGATAATGGTAATAAAAATGCCAGTCAGCAGAACACAGGCTATATACTGTTAATACTGATAAGTTAGCTATTTTATAGTAGATAAACTAATAGACCATTCGAACCATTCAATGGAATGGCTGCTGCTATTAAAACAATGAAGATGCTCAACCAAAAAAATCACTGTGATTTTTAACCTTTGCCCCACTATTTAGCCGGACATTTCATGATTAAAAGAATATTTTTAATACTGTTAATATTGATATTAGCGGCAAGCTTTTTTTATTTTGACCTAAATCAATTATTGACGCTTGACGGCTTAAAAGGGTCGATGGCGCAATTTAACGACTACAAAGCGCAATCACCGCTATTGATTATCGGTGGGTTCTTTTTACTTTATGTGGTCGTCACCGCTCTATCCTTACCGGGAGCTGCTATTTTGACCTTGGCAGCTGGGGCGCTATTTGGCTTATGGCAAGGCTTATTGGTTGCCTCGTTTGCCTCTAGTATTGGTGCGACACTAGCGTTTTTAACCTCACGTTATTTACTGCGTGATACGATTAAGCAGCGTTTTCCTGAACGCTTAGCAGCCATTGATGCTGGCGTTGAAAAAGAAGGCGGGTTTTACTTATTTACCCTGCGCTTAGTGCCGATATTTCCGTTCTTTTTGATTAATTTACTCATGGGCGTCACCGCGATTAAAGCGAGGACATTCTACTGGGTAAGCCAAGTTGGTATGCTCGCGGGTACTTTTGTATTCGTTAATGCCGGTACGCAACTGGCGCAAATTGACAGTTTGTCAGGGATTTTATCGTTTAATTTGATTGTCTCATTTGCGTTGTTAGGTTTCTTCCCATTAATAGCAAAAGGGATATTAAATATGCTAAAAAAGCGCCGCGTCTATAAAAACTATAGCAAACCTAAAAAATTCGACCGTAATATGATTGTGATTGGCGCTGGTGCTGGCGGGCTAGTCACCAGCTATATCGCGGCGACCGTCCGAGCAAAAGTAACATTAATCGAAGCGGGTGAGATGGGTGGCGACTGCTTAAACTATGGCTGTGTACCCAGCAAAGCTTTGATTAAAAGCGCGAAAGTCGCAGAACAGATGCGCAATGGTGAGCGTTATGGTTTGGAAAACACACCACCAGAGTTTTCATTCAAAAACGTTATGATACGCATCCATAAAGTCATCGCTGATATCGCGCCAAATGACAGCGTCGAGCGTTATACGGACTTGGGTGTCGAAGTGTTAAAAGGCTACGCTAAATTTATCGACCCATGGACGGTAGAGATTGCGCTAAACGATGGCGGCACGCAAACACTAACCGCACGTTCCATTGTTATCGCTACTGGCGCGCGCCCCTTTGTACCAGACTTGCCAGGCTTGGAAGAAACCGGCTATGTGACCAGCGATACCATATGGAACAAGTTTACTGAGCTTGATGAAGCGCCGAAAAAGCTGGTCGTCCTTGGTGGTGGGCCTATCGGCTCTGAGCTGGCGCAAGCTTTTGCACGCTTAGGCTCCAATGTGACCCAAATCGAAAGAGGCGCGCGTCTTATGAAAAAAGAAGACGTGGAAGTCTCTGAATTTGCACAGCAAGTACTCGTCGAGAGTGGCGTAAATGTCTTAACCTCGCATCAAGCGATTCGTTGTGAAGCTCGCGATGGTAAAAAGTTCATTATCGTTGAACCGCAAGGCGACAGTACAGTTAAAAAAAGCGGTACAGATAAGCAAGAAATCGCTATTGAATATGACGAATTGCTTTGTGCCGTTGGACGCAGTGCGCGCTTAGAAGGCTACGGCTTAGAAACATTAGGGATTGAAACTGAACGTACCATCGAGACTGATGACTATCTAGAAACGCTCTACCCTAATATTTACGCTGCTGGTGATGTCGTTGGCCCTTATCAATTTACTCACGTGGCCTCTCATCAGGCATGGTACGCAGCCGTAAATGGTTTGTTTGGACATCTAAAGAAGTTTAAAGTAGATTACCGCGTGATTCCGTGGACGACTTTTATTGATCCAGAAGTCGCACGCGTGGGCTTAAATGAGCAAGAAGCTATCGAAAAAGGTATCGACTTTGAGGTTACCCGCTACGACTTTAAAGACTTAGATCGTGCGGTGACGGAAAGCGCCAACGATGGCTTTATCAAAGTAATTACGCCAAAAGGTAAAGATAAAATACTCGGCGTGACCATCGTCGCTGAGCATGCTGGTGATTTAATGCCGGAATTTATATTAGCAATGAAACATGGCTTAGGGCTGAATAAAATACTCGGCACCATTCATATGTATCCAACGTGGGCGGAGGGTAATAAATACGCGGCTGGTGAATGGAAACGCAATCATGCACCTGAAACGGTATTAAACTGGCTTGAGAAATATCAAACATGGCGTCGAGGTTAATTAGCCTTCCAGTGAAACTCGATGCTGTTGCAATTCATTAATTTCATCGTCTTTTAGACGATCGATTTTTTTAGAAATAAGTGCTGTTGGGATAATTTTTTTCAAGCCTCTGGAGTGACGAAGTCACACAGCAAGCGAAGAAAATTTGTACCAACAACACGCTTCAGAATCTATGATTGAATGACATTTAATACAGGTTATAACGAGAACATAAATGTACGTTATTAAATCTTTACCAGCTTTGACAATGTTAAAAAATCTAAGCCGCTATAGCGCCTATGCTATGGCGCTTAGCGTTTGTATTGGTATATCAGCAAGCACTGCCTCACCCACTACCAGTAACCTTAATCAAAATTTATCATCTTGGCAGCAGATAGAAGCCCAAGGTAAAAACCAAGACGTTTACTTTTATGCATGGGGCGGTGACCCGCAAATAAATGCCTATCTACAGTGGGCCGCCGAAGAAGTGGATGATAAATATGATATCAATTTGGTTCATGTCAAATTGAGCAATACCAGTGAAGCCGTTAGCCGTGTACTTGCAGAAAAATCTGCCAACAATAATGATGAAGGTAGCGTTGATCTCATCTGGATAAATGGCGCCAACTTTGCCACCATGAGTGAGAATTCATTATTACTGAAACAATGGGCGAACAAGCTGCCTAACTTCGCGCTGACCGATCCAGAGAATAATCCTGCCGTTAACTTTGATTTTGGTGTGCCAACCGATGGTATGGAAGCGCCATGGGGACAAGCCTCGCTGACCTTTTATTACGACAGCTTATCGACGAATAAGCCACCAACCACCCTGAATGAGCTAGTCAATTGGACAGCGCAAAACCCTGGGCGTTTTAGTTATCCAAAGCCGCCTGACTTTTTAGGAATGAGCTTTTTAAAATACGCTTTAGTCATGCTGCACGAAAAGCAGGATGCTAAAACAGGCGAAAATACCAAAGCACAGCTCAACCTGCCAGCCACTGAGCAAAATACAGATATGGTATTAGACCCGCTATGGAAATTTTTAGATGATTTGCACCCTGCCCTTTGGCGTAAAGGTGAGCAGTTTGTGCAAACGGGCGCGCATATGCGGCGTTTGGTCGATGATACCGAGCTTAGTTTAGCATTTAGCTTTTCCGCGCCTGAAATTCCTGCGGCCGTACAGCGGTATGATTTACCCCAGAGCATTCGTAGCTATGCAATGAGCGATGGCAGCTTAAGTAACACCCATTTTGTGGCCATTCCTTATAATGCCAGCCATCCACAAGCCGCGCAGCTGGTCGCAAACTTTTTGATGAGTCCAGAAGCACAAGCAAAAAAACAAACACCTGCTGTATGGGGTGATAAAACCGTACTCGTCCAATCTACGCTTGACCCTGAGCAACAAGCATTATTCAAGACTAACAAACCCCATCCGAGCGCCCTACCTGTTGACGCTATAAAACGTACCGTGAATGAACCACATCCGAGCTGGGTTGATGCCATTATGCAAGGCTGGCAGACACATTATGGGGTCAGCCCATGAGTGAAGATTCTAATAATAAAACGGCAAGGAAAGATGTCAATTCTGCAATAAGCACTGGCATGGCAGCGCCTTATCAAACAGACCTATTTACAAGCATTGTATCTTTGAGTCCGAAATTTTTACTGCTACTGCTGATACTACCCGTACTCGGTGGTTTACTCAGCGTGCTGTTACCTGCCTTTAGCTGGGTGCCTGCACTTGAGCAAACGACCGTTAGTCTAAAAGGCTTTAACGATCTTTGGCAGACGCCGGGTCTTACCCAAATGGTAGCGTTGAGTATTGGCACTGGATTAATCAGCACGCTATTCGCTTTTGTCATGACCTTAATGATATTGGCAGCATTTTTTAATAGCGTTTGGCTGACCCGTATTGAGCGTTTGCTGAGTCCAATCTTAGTCATTCCTCATGCAGCGGCAGCCATTGCAGTTGGTTTTTTAATTGCGCCTTCTGGTATGTTTTCACGCCTTATTTCACCTTGGCTAAGCGGCTGGGAGTTGGCACCAGGCGGTATGTTTCCACATGACCCATACGGTATCAGTATTATTTTGGGTTTGACATTGAAAGAGCTGCCGTTTTTATTATTAATGACATTAGGCGCTTTGGCACAACCAGAGCTTGGTAAAAAATTACGCCAGCAGTATAAAGTTGCGCTAAATCTCGGCTATTATCCCATCACTGCCTTTTTTAAAGCCGTACTTCCTGTCCTCTATCCTTTTTTACGTTTGCCTATCTTAGCCGTGCTTGCTTATGCCAGTGCCAGCGTAGAGATGCCATTGATACTGGGTCCAAACACGCCGCCAACGCTTGCGGTCACTATCATGCAATGGTTTAACGATGTTGATTTAAACCTACGTATAAAAGCCTCGGCGGGCGCTTTATTACAGCTGGCTTTGACGGGTGGTTTAATCGCCTTGTGGCTTGGGGCTGAGAGAGCGATAAAAACTTGTTTTAATGGCACGTTGATAAATGGCAAGCGCAACTATGCTGATGCACTATGGCAAAAAATCACCGCAGCGTTGACCACTATAGTGATTGGCTTTATTTTGCTGGCGCTCATTGGTCTGGTGATGTGGTCAGTGGCTGGTTTTTGGCGCTTTCCAGCAGTATTGCCAGAGCAGTTGGTGTTATTACATTTTCAAAGTGCCTTTACGCAAATGAGTACGCCATTATTTAATACCATTACGATCGGTATCGTGAGCACCGTATTTGCCATTGTGCTGACTTTATTATGTTTAGAAGCCGAACAATTAAGTAAAAATCCTATTTCAAAATTTACCAGTTTAATTATCTACTTGCCGCTGTTAGTGCCCAGCATTGCCTTTTTATTTGGCTTGGTTTGGCTACAGCAGTTGGTGAATAATCAAACGGCGTTTTTTAATGTGGCCTTTACGCATCTGCTCTTCGTGCTGCCCTATGTGTTTTTATCACTTGCCAGCAGCTACAGGCGTCTAGACCCGCGTTTTTCTCATGTAGCGGCAGGCCTTGGTGCGACCCCGGCCAAAGTATTTTTGCAGGTGAAATTACCACAACTGTTTGCGCCACTGTTAATTGCCATTGCCCTTGGTCTAGCCATTAGCTTTGGTCAATACTTGCCGACGTTGTTAGCAGGTGGCGGACGTATCGCCACCATCACCACAGAAGCTGTGACTCTCGCAAATGGTGCCAGTAGGCGCACCAGTGCGGTGTATGCCATCATCCAAATGGCGTTACCGTTAGTTGGGTTTATATTGGCGTGGATATTGCCAAAATATTTCTTTAAAAGTGGCACTCGTTAGAAATAACATCTATTAATTTATTTTAAAAGTAACTAGGGCGTGTTGAACATTCATAATTTTAGCCAGATATAAGCACAAGCAAGAGCGACCGTATTCTCATAACTCTGTCTTAGCTTATCAAATCTGGTGGCAACCGCTCTATACTGTTTTAGCTTAGCGAAAGCATTTTCTACTAAATGTCGTGCTTTGTACAAGTCCCAATCCATATGGTCGTTAGAGGACTTGGTGTTTCGTTTCCGAGGGATATTATTACAAGTTGCTGTTTGTTCAATATACTCTCGTAGTGTGTCAGAGTCATAGCCTTTATCTGCACATACAACGTCTGTCTTGCTCAAATCAACCTTATCTACTAAGTCAGATGCGACTTTAACATCGTGGGTTGTGCCATCTGACAGAATAAAGGTAATCGGATTGCCATGAGCATCGACCGCTAGATGAATTTTAGTGGCACGTCCTGCGACACTCTTACTAATGGCTTGAGCAGCTTCATGACGACCACTACTGTGCTGATGTGCCTTGATATGAGTACCATCTATAAACACCCACTCAAGGTCAGGCTCTCTGATAACTAAAGCAAATAGTCCAATGAGCTTATTACTGCGAAACCAGCGTTGATAAGCCTTGTAGACAGTATTGGGCTTTCCAAAGTAAGCCGGTAAATCGCGCCAAGGACAGCCAGTTCGCATACGATAAAGGATGCCCTCAATGGTCAGTCTCAGATTTCCTTTGTCATAGATATTAAGTTCTAGTAATATAGGTCTTAGTCTTGTCCAGTGTTCATTTTTGAGCATAGTACGAGGCATAGCGAACGAGATCTTTTTTGTGTGAGAACTTAAAGATTACCCGTTCGCTATTTTTTTTGCCAGAAATTTATACTCAATGTTCAACACACCCTAGTAATGGGAAATTATGTGGGTGTATTAAATTTTTGCAGCCTCTGTCTGGTTTACGCACAGCAAGCCAGAAAATTCTAATACAGCCACACATCAATACTAACGATTTCTCTTTATTTTATTGCAACTATGAAAATACCAATCGTTAAAAATTCAGTCGTTAAAAACGCAAAAAAGGGTTCTTGATGCAATCATCTTTACAGATAAAAGACTTACAGTTATATCGAGAAGGCAAGCTATTACTCAGCCTAGATGAGCAAATTACTGGTGGTGAAATATTGACTGTCATGGGCCCATCTGGCAGTGGTAAATCGAGCTTATTGAATTGGCTGACAGGTACCTTACCAAATGGTTTTACCGCTACTGGTGAGGTCTGGCTAAATGATAAAAATGTAAGCCACCTGCCGACGCACCTGCGCCATATTGGAGTACTGTATCAAGACGCCCTACTGTTTTCGCATTTATCGGTAGCGGGTAATATTGCTTTTGCGATACCTAAAAATAATAAAATGGGCGATAGAAAACAGCGTAGTGAAAAAATAGAACAGGCGCTGGCACAAGTGGGATTAGCAGGCATGGGAAATCGCCATCCTGATAATTTATCGGGCGGACAACAAGCACGAGTGGCGCTCCTTCGCACCTTGCTCAGCAAGCCAAAAGCGATACTACTCGATGAGCCTTTTAGTAAGCTCGATACCCAACTTAGAGTAGATACGCGGCAATTGGTGTTTGAGCAAATTCGCACTCATAAACTCCCCGCTATCATGGTCACGCATGATCATAGCGATGCTGAGGCCGCAAAGGGTAAAGTCATTCATTTAGACTTGTAGTTCTAGACCTCTAATCTTAAACACCAAAGCGAAATATAAAAAGCAAGCGCATGCTAGACAAGTTTCTTACGCCCATGATTAAGCCGATACTAGCCCCTGTGGTCGTTGTATTACATAAACGCGGCATCACGGCTGATCAACTCACGGTAGCGGGGTTTGTAATCGGCATGTTAGCCTTACCATTACTGGCGTTTGAGCTTTGGTATGGCGCACTTGCAGCGATTGTGTTGAATCGCATTTTTGATGGTCTTGATGGCGCGCTAGCTCGTTATGCACAGCAAAGCTCAAGCGCAGGCGGCTACTTAGACATTACTCTCGACTTTTTATTTTATGCAGCAGTGCCGCTGGGATTTATCTTGGCTAATCCTGCACAAAACGCCATTGCAGGCGCTTTATTGCTCGCCACCTTTATCGGCACAGGCTCAAGCTTTTTAGCGTTTGCCATCGCGGCGGAAAAGTTTAAACTGGATAAACCACAGTTTAAGTATAAGAGCTTCTATTATTTAAACGGTTTGACGGAAGGCACCGAAACCATCGCGCTATTTGTTGCCTTTTGCATTTGGCCACAGCACTTTGTATTACTTGCTAGCATTTTTGCAACGGCCTGCGCGATTACGATTTTTACCCGTATCCATGGCGGCTATCATACCCTCAAGCAGCTAGAGGCTGATGCCATAGTCGGTTCAAAATAAAAGAAAATGGTCACAATATCCTGCCGTTTTAAACCCTCAAGAGGTAAGCAATGACTAACGAAGTATGGTGGCGGCTTGGGTTCTTTTTGAGCATTTTAGTGATTATGATGCTGATTGAATGGCGCATGCCTGCACATAAAGCGCCCATCAAAAGCAGCAAACGCTGGTTCGCTAACTTTGGCTTAGTGTTCGCGTCATCCGTTATTGCTCGCCTAGCGGTGCCTATCGGTCTAACGGCTGTAGCACTTTATAATCAGCAGCATGGAATTGGTCTATTTAATATTATCAGTTTGCCAAGCATCGTCGTCATCATATTAAGCTTAATATTGCTCGACATTATTATCTACTGGCAGCACCGATTATTCCATCGCGTGCCTATCCTATGGCGTTTGCATAAAGTCCATCATGCTGATGCGCATGTTGATGCCAGCACAGGACTTAGGTTTCATCCTATTGAAATTGTCTTAAGCATTTTAGTGAAGCTCGTTGCCGTCAGCTTATTGGGCGTCCCTGCCATTGCAGTACTGATTTTTGAGATTGCTCTAAATGGCTTAGCGATGTTTAACCATGCCAATATTCGTCTGCCACCCGCAGTTGAAAAACCTGCGCGCTTAATACTGATGACGCAGATTTTGCACCGTATTCACCACAGCCAACGCGTTAGTGAGACCAACTCAAACTATGGTTTTAGCGTCATTTGGTGGGATTGGATTTTTGGTAGTTATAAAGGCGCTGCGCAGAAGCCTGATAATGAGCTAGATATTGGCTTAAAAGAATATCCATCACCCAAACAGAACGCCTCATTATGGGGATTATTGGTGATGCCGTTTAGAAATAAATGAGCGATAGCTAGATTCCTGAAAGCTCCAAACAACTACACTCCCTATAAGCAACTGAAGATGGCCAATCAGCCGCTATCTGCGGTACATTTTGCCCAGCATCAATCATCTTGGCAGCATTAATCCAGCCAGCATGACCAATTGCTAGTATTGGTATACTTTCTTGTTCAGCCAAAACCTTATTCAACCAACCCTCAACACGGTCAAATAGCTGCTGTAAACTTTCCCCATTATTGGGTGCAAAGTGCGCAAAGTTATCACACCAGTCATCAATCTCTTGCTTAGCGATTTGCTCCCAAGGGCGACTATCCCATTCGCCAAAATCAATCTCAGCAAGCTCAGGTGCGACTCGACATTGAAAGCCACGGTGCGCCAGTATCTGTCCGACTTTCAATGAGCGTTGTAATGGACTTACACAAATGACTTTAGGCAATTGGTACAGACGCACAAAGCGCTCGATCTGATTGGCAAGACGTTTTAACTTACGTCTATCTACTCCTATGTCCGTCTGACCGATACAGATACCCTCAGCAGCAATGGGTTTAGGATGACGCCAGACATAAAGAGTCATTAATAATAGTTTCCCATGTTTGTCTTCCTATTTTATTTCCACGCCTTAGATAAAAGGTATAGCCGCTGCCAAACCTGCATAAATGGCAACTTCACTCAGCTGTTGTGTCGCCCCTAAACCATCGCCAGTATAGCCATCCAGACGCCTACGTAATAAGCGTCGCATATATTCAGTAGCAACTAAAGCCAATACCAAGGCTAATAACCACTGACCGATGCTAATCTGCTGTATGGCATTAGGAAATATGACCATTACTAAAACTCCTGCCACTAGCAACCAACCACTACTGAACAAACCTTGTAACGATGTCAGCTGTTGCGCCATGGGTTTGGCCTTGGCATGTTCTATCTCACCGCCATAAGGCAGCAGAGCAAGTAGGCTAATACATAGCAAACGCGAAGCAGTATGGCCAATAATCAGCGCGACGATAGCCACCGATAACGGCATGGCGGCTAATAAGGAAATCTTGAGCAATAGCGCAGAGACCAACCCTAACACGCCGTATGTTCCTAAGCGTGAATCTTTCATGATAGTGAGCGTGCGCTCACGTGTCAGACCACCGCCCAAACCATCGCAGCTATCCGCAAGACCATCTTCGTGAAAAGCACCCGTGAGCTTTATCCCAAAAGCCGTACTCAGCACTGCAGCAACTAAGGGCGTAAATAAGACACTGCCTAACCAAAACACGCCAGCGCAAAGTAACCCAACGAGCAAACCGACTGCGGGGAAATGACGGCTGCTCTGGTGTAGCCACTGCGGATTATAATTTTTGAATGGCGGTACTGGCAATCGGGTCAAAAACTGAACAGCGACCAGTAACAATATCCATTCATGCTTTATAAATTGCCCAACACTTAGTTTAGGCGATGACTGCTGTGACGGCTCTGGCTGATTTAATGACTGTTTTGATAATTGCTTTGATGGCTTTTTTGATAACTGTGACATTAGCTGTTTTGCTCACTAATACCCGCGTCACTAAAGCTTGCCATCTCATTGATAATGGCACAAGCTGACTGCAATAGCGGGTAAGCAAGCGCCGCGCCGCTACCCTCGCCCAAGCGCATACCCATATTGAGTAATGGCTCAGCATTTAATAGTTTTAATAAATGCGCGTGCCCCGGCTCAACTGAATGATGGGCGAATATAGCGTATTGAGCGACACCTGGCGTTAATCGCTCCGCAACCAGTAAAGCACTGCTGGCAATAAAGCCATCGATTAATAAAATACGGCGTTCACTAGCGGCCTGAATCAGCGCACCTGCCATCATGGCTATCTCAAGCCCGCCTAATGCAGCAAGCACGTCCAGTGGAGACTGTGCCTCACTATGACGCTGCAATACTTGCGTTAAAATATCCGTCTTATGCTGTAGCCCTGCATCATCAAGCCCCGTACCACGACCAATACAATCAGCAATCGGCACATCACCTAATCTCGCTAGCAAAAGACTCGCCGCTGAAGTGTTGCCGATGCCCATCTCACCGACGATAAGCAAATTACCCGTTAAGTTCTCAACCACTTTCATACCGTTCTTTAGCGCTGCCAAGCATTCCGCTTCGGTCATGGAAGGTTCTGTTAGCGCGTCTCGGCTACCATGACGAACTTTATAATTGAGCAATTGCGGGTGAGGTTCGAAATCTGTATCTACCCCAGCGTCGACTACTTTTAGCTCGATATTGTGCTGACGCGCCAAGACATTGATAGCAGCGCCGCCCTGCAAGAAGTTATAAACCATTTGCGCGGTGACGGCACTCGGATAGGCTGAGGTTCCATGCTGAGTTAAACCATGGTCAGCAGCAAACACTCGAATCTGTGGCTGATGAATATGCGGTGTGAGCGTCCCTTGAATCATGCCCAATTGCAGCGCCAGCGTTTCTAAGCGCCCAAGTGCGCCAAGTGGTTTGGTCTTTAGATCTATAATCTGTTGCAGCTGCTGACGTAGATCATTATTTTCTATATTGGCAATGGTTGGCGGTGTAAATGTGGTCAAGGGAAGCATCCTAAAGGTTATAAATGAAACAGGAGACTATGGTAGCAGATTATCCAATTTATAATGATATGATTAGCCTAATTGCACGACCCAAACCTGCATAATTATAAGAGAGCTTCATGAAAATATTAATCGCCCCTGACTCGTTTAAAGAAAGCTTAGAAGCGCTAGAGGTTTGTCGCGCAATCCAATCTGGGCTTAGTCAGGTTTTTCCTGATGCAGACTATACATTATTGCCCATGGCAGATGGCGGCGAAGGCACATCAGCCGTATTATCTTATGTGCTAGGCGGACGCTGGAAAAACGCGATTGTAAATGATCCATTGATGCGACCAATTAATGCCAAGTATCTGCTACTAGAAAATGAGACGGCCGTGATTGAAATCGCTCAAGCCTGCGGTCTGCATTTATTGACGAGTGAAGAAAGAAACCCGTTAATTACGAGTAGCTACGGTGTCGGAGAGCTTATTGCAGATGCTTTGGACGAAGGCGTTAAACGTATCATTATCGGTCTGGGCGGTAGTGCCACTAACGATGCTGGTCTTGGTATGTTGACGGCCTTAGGAATGATTTTTTATGACGATGAAGGCAAGCCTTTAGCTCAAGGCGGAAGTGAGCTTGCCAACTTAAAACAGATAGAAGGCGCAAAGCTTCATCCAAAGCTGCGAGACACAGTCTTTGAAGTGGCGTGTGATGTGACCAATCCATTATGCGGATCATCAGGAGCTAGTGCTATCTATGGACCACAAAAAGGTGCCAGTCCCGAGCAAGTGGCGCTGTTAAATAAAGCCTTGAATCACTTTGCGATGGTATCTGGGCAGCACGGCTATCAGGATTACCAAAATATTGCAGGCGCAGGGGCAGCAGGCGGTCTTGGCTTTGCATTGACGACCTTTTGTGCTGCTAATCTTAAATCAGGCTTTGATACCGTCGCTGAGGCTGTCAGTCTAGAAGAGCACATTGCTAGCGCTGACTTGGTGATTACTGGTGAAGGCAAGCTTGATGCACAAACCTTAATGGGTAAAGTCGCTGGCGGTATCAGTCAACTTGCCAAAGCCAGTCACAAGCCCGTGATCGCTATTTGCGGTAGCGTTGACGGCTTAAATCCTGCTCAGACCACTCAATTTGACGTCGTCATGCCTAGTATCCAAAAGCTGGACACCCTTGATAACGTATTAAGCAATGCTTATAAAAATATTGAGACTACCGCGGTCAATATTGCTGCTGCCATTCGGCTAGGGCAAAGCATGAAATAACTATTCTTAACTCTTATATCTCTTCACGTTTATAATTGAAGCCTTCAGCATCATAGATTTGGTAAGTCACTGCTAATAAGGTTTTTAATAGCTCTGATTTATCAAAGTGCCTCACACTCATCACAATCGGTGAGGTTAACAGCCCATCTTCAAATGGGATATAAGTTACCTCCTGACTACGCAGATGCTCAAGCGTCTTTGGTACGATCGTCAGCCCTTCTCCTGCCGCTACTAGACCTAAAGCGATATGTAACTCACGGACTTCGGTGAAATAATTCGCCTTTAAATTACGCGCTTCAAACAACTCCAGCACATAATCAATAAAACTAGGACGCGGCGCGGTTGGATATAGTAATAAATTTTCGTTTGTTAAATCCATTAGGCGAACGCTAGCTTGTCGTTCTTGTGCCAAACGATGGCCAGAAGGAACGGCGACGACCAAGCTTTCTTCTCTTAGTAACAACCGCCTAATAGAGGCATCTTCAAATAAAAGCCGACCAAAACCCACATCTATTTTGCCATCTGTCAGCGCTTGTGTTTGCTGCCAAGAGTTCAGCTCATATAACTTAATATTTATATTTGGGTAAATCTCGCGAAAGCGTGCAATCACTCTTGGCAATATGCCGTACAGTATTGACGATACAAAACCTATAGATAACGAGCTATCAAAATTGCCTTTACGCATTGTCATAGCACGCAGATTGTCTGATTTTGTCAATATCTGAATGGCATGATCATAAAAAAACTCCCCCGCTTCAGTAAGCTTTAAAGGGCGATTTTCTCTATCAATGAGCGTCACTCCTATCTCTTCTTCCAATTGCTTTATCTGCCGGCTAAGTGGAGGTTGTGAAATAAATAAACGTTCGGCAGCCTTATTGAAACTTTTTTCTTCTGCTACTGCCACAAAGTAGCGTAAATGCCTAAGTTCCATTTTTTCTCTTCCTTGATTGGGCGACAAATATGTTTCAAATAAACATTTTAGAAGTTAATGATAGAGGATGAGCTTTATATCTAATCTTTATACCTATGGGAACATAACATGATAAAGGTTAAACAACAAAATACCTAAAAGGTATTAAAAATGAACTTAATAGGTCTTAGACATGTCTTTATTTAGCATCTATAGTTCTTATTAAGCATAAGGAAGTACGACTGATAAATTAAGGATAGCTATGATTCGCTCAATTAACACCTTGCTAGTACCGATACCGACTATTCGAGAGCATAAGCTCGCTTGTACGGTCATGAGAGAGCAAGTATTAGTCTTAGTGCATATTCAAACAGAAGATGGCTATGAAGGCTGGGGCGAAGCAACCACTATCGGTGGTCTAAGCTACGCTGAAGAAAGCCCTCACAGTATCAAGACTAATATCGACACCTACTTTACTCCCCTCCTATTAAAAGAGCAGCCAGCGAGCACGGCAAAAGCCATGCAACTGCTCAGCCTGCACATCAGTGGCAACCGCTTTGCAAAATGTGCCATTGAAACCGCCCTACTCGACATTGAAGGCAAGCGCCTAAACCTACCAGTTAGCGAGCTCATCGGTGGACGTGTACGTGATCGCATTGAAGTGGCTTGGACATTGGCCAGTGGTAATACCGCAACTGATATCAGCGAGGCCAAGCAAATGGTCGAGCAAAAGAAACACCGCATCTTTAAATTAAAAATCGGTAGCAATGCTATCCTTGATGATGTTGCGCATGTATTGGCTATTAAGAAAGCCCTACCTAATTGCCGTATTACCGTCGATGTCAATCAGGCATGGACGGAGCTTGACGCGATGCAAGGTATTAGCCTACTGCAAGCAGGCGGTGTTGATTTGATAGAACAACCTATCTCTATGCGCAATCAAGCGGGTTTAAAACGTTTAAAAGAGCGCTTTGATGTGGCTATTATGGCAGATGAAATTGTCCATGATCCACAGAACGCTTTTCATTTAGCAGCCAATCATTGTGCTGATGTCTTTGCCGTAAAGATCAATCAAGCAGGCGGACTCAAAGCAGCTTGTCTTATCGGTCAAATGGCACATCTAGCCGGTATTGAGCTGTATGGTGGTACGATGTTAGAAGGTCCTATCGGTACCGCTGCATCGGCGCATGTGTTTTCGACTTATCCTAGCTTAAATTTTGATACAGAACTCTTTGGCCCACTCTTACTGACGGATGATGTGCTAGCGCAGCCACTGGATTATCAAAACTTTGGCTTAACTGTTCCGACAGGCCCTGGACTTGGTATCGAAGTAGATAAAGACAAGGTTTATCACTATGCTGAACAGGGTGGCATCGCCTTACCCAAGCTTTCAGAGTCAAAGAAATATACTGCTGAATCTTAAATACAGCCCCTAACAATTAATAAGGAAATAGCAATGTTATATCACGTGAGAATGGATGTTTTAATACCCACAGATATGGATGCTGATAAGGTTAACGAACTAAAAGCCACTGAAAAAGCCCTCTCGCAAAAGCTACAAGAGCAAGGCAAATGGCGTCATATTTGGCGTTTGGCTGGAGAGTATTCCAACTTTAGTATCTTTGATGTGGACAGCAACGAAGAGCTACACGATATCATGATGTCGCTACCCCTTTATCCGTATATGAAGGTTGAGGTCACGCCATTGTTGCGTCATCCCTCTTCTGTGCGTAGTGATGATAGTTAAGAAGTAATAATATCTAAACCCGTAAGACTACTTTTTAAATGTACCAACATATTGAGCAAGGTTGCTTGATACCATCTTAATTATCTACATAGTTATCTAAATAATTCCTCAACTAGGAGAGAGACATGGAACGTACTCAAATTGAAGCGCTAGCCAACCAGTTCATCAAAGGCAAGATTGACTTTCCAGATCAAGTCAATCCACGCGTACAAGAAATTGTCCTACGCATCGTGACCGACCTGATGCAAACCATTAATGATTTAAAAATCAGCGCAGATGAATATTGGGCGGGGGTTGAATATATCGGCGATCTAGGCAAAGAAGCCGGTCTACTATCACCGGGTCTAGGTTTTGATCACTTTATGGATTTAATGATTGAAGAAGACTTAAAAGCAGCTGGTCTTGACGGTGGCACTGTACGTACCATCGAAGGTCCACTCTATGTCGCTGGTGCGCCAGAAGAAAAAGGCTTTGCGCGTCTAGATGATGGCACTGATCTTGACAATGGCACCGTGCTATTCATGCAAGGGACCGTTTATGGCGAAGATGACAAGCCATTGCCAAATGCCAAGGTTGAAGTATGGCATGCCAATAGCTTAGGCAATTACTCTTTCTTTGATGAGTCGCAGTCGCACTTTAACTTGCGTCGTAGCATTATCACTGATGAAAACGGCCATTATGCTTTTCGCAGTATCGTCCCATTAGGTTACTCAGTGCCGCCAGAAGGTATGACCCAAAAAATATTGGGCGCGCTAGGACGTCATGGTCATCGCCCAGCTCACATTCACTTCTTCGCGAGTGCTGACGGTCATCGCAAATTGACCACGCAGATTAACATCGATGGTGATGAGTATCTGTGGGATGACTTTGCCTTTGCTAGCCGTGAAGGCTTGGTACCAGAAGTGACGATGGTTGAAGATGCTGACAAGCTACAAGAAAAAGGGCTGGACGCGCCGTATGCCAGTATCGATTTTGACTTTCATTTAGTGAAAGACATTGATAAGCCAGTACAAGGCAGTGAAGTTGAACGTCGCCGTGCTCAAGCTTAATTATTGAGTATCGCTAGCTACTGTTAGCAACCACTAAATATTATAGATTTTCGCTTGATATGCACTCAGTTGTCGTATCAAGCGTCATACCCTAACATCGTTTAACACCGTTATTTACAAGGAAGACAGCCATGAGCGAGCGCATTAATCTAGTACCTGAAGGATCAGATATCGCCATTGACGATTTTTTAGAAGAGAATGCAGAAAAAGGGATTTATCGCCTACATCGCAGTGCCTTTACCAACGAAGAGCTGTTTGAGCTTGAGATGAAGCATATCTTTGAAGGCAACTGGGTTTATCTGGCTCATGAGACTCAAATCCCTGATAACAACGACTACTATACAACATACATCGGCCGTCAGCCGGTCATCGTTGCCCGTAATAAAGAAGGTGAGCTGCATTGTATGATTAATGCCTGTTCTCATCGCGGCGCCCAGTTGTGCCGTCATAAAAAAGGCAACAAAGCCACTTATACTTGCCCCTTCCATGGTTGGACTTATAACAACTCAGGCAAGCTGCTCAAAGTTAAAGACCCACGCGGGGCTGGTTACCCTGACGCCTTTAATAAAGATGGCTCGCATGACTTAAAGCAAGTCAAACTTGCCAATTATAAAGGCTTCTTATTTGCTAGCCTTAATGATGATGTCGAACCAATTGAAGACTGGCTTGGTGGCTCAACCAAAATCCTTGACATGATTGTCAACCAATCACCAGAAGGCCTAGAAGTATTACGCGGCACCTCAACCTATACCTTTGATGGTAACTGGAAGCTGCAAGCTGAAAATGGCGCTGATGGCTACCATGTCTCAGCCGTACATTGGAACTATGCTGCTACGACGGCACGCCGTAAAGAGCAAGAAGCCGTGAAAGAAGACAATATTAAAGCCATGAACGCTGGTAAATGGGGTCGTCAAGGTGGCGGATTCTATTCCTTTGAAAATGGTCACCTACTGCTGTGGACCCAATGGGAAAATCCGCAAGATCGTCCTAACTTTGCCTATCGCGATGATTATGTTGCCCAATATGGTGAAGCAATGGCCGACTGGATGATTGGACGCTCGCGCAACTTATGCCTCTATCCAAACGTCTATATCATGGATCAATTCAGCTCACAGATTCGCATGTTACGTCCCCTAGCCGTTGATAAAACCGAAGTCACCATCTGGTGTATCGCTCCGAAGGGCGAAAGCGATGAAGCACGTACTCGCCGTATCCGCCAGTACGAAGACTTCTTTAACGTGACCGGCATGGCAACGCCAGATGACTTAGAAGAATTTCGCTCGTGCCAGCAAGGTTATAACGGTATCAAGCTTGAATGGAACGATATGTGCCGCGGTTCTGAGCATTGGATAGAAGGCGCTGACGAAGGTGCAAAAGCCATTGACCTTAAACCGTTATTAAGTGGGGTCAAGACCGAAGATGAAGGCTTGTACACCGTACAGCATCGCTACTGGCATGAAGAGATGAAAAAAGCCCTAGAGCAAGAGCAGCAACTACATGGCGCAGGCTAATATTAGCTAAGTATTTAGGGCAATTATTCAATTTAAATATTGCCCCTAAATACTGAAGCCCTTCACTTGCTGGTTATTGCAGGACTAACAAATATAAAAGGATATCGCTAATGAAAAATGCAACGGTTAACATCGAAGATGTGCGGCAGTTTCTGTACCGTGAAGCACGACTGCTTGATGAAAAAAGATGGGAAGAATGGTTGGCTTGTTATGACGAAGACTGTCCGTTTTGGATGCCCAGCTGGGATGATGATGGCGAGCTGATCAGCGACCCGCAACGAGAAATCTCACTTATCTATTACCCTGATCGTCGTGGCCTTGAAGACCGCATTTTCCGTGTCGAGACTGAACGTTCTTCTGCGACCATTCCTGATACCCGTACCACGCACAATTTATCTAATATTGAGTTGCTTGAAGATAACAACGGCATCGTCAGCGTCCGCTTTAACTGGATTAATAAATCCTATCGTTATCAGGAGACCAATACTTATTGGGGATTCTCCAAGTACAAAATAGACATGACTCAAGACAGCCCAAAGATTTTGGATAAATATGTCGTGTTAAAAGATGATTATGTGCATCAAATTATGGATGTATATCACGTCTAGATTTTGCATGTGCTTAGTAATACTTACCAGCCAATATGCACAGTTAAATTTCTACAACGGACCCATTGATAGCCCAGCCTTTATCAAACAGCTTTTATGAATCAGCCGTTATCAATGAGTTGATTAAAAATACAGCTAGATTAGTTGGTAACCATATGTTGAAAAGGGATATTTCTCATGGAATATAACATTGCTCTACAGTTCGAAGACGGTGTCACAGGATTCATCAAATGTGAAGCAGACGAAACCGTCGCCGAAGCAGCCTATCGCCAAAAATATAACATTCCTGTTGACTGTCTCGATGGTGCTTGCGGTACTTGCCGCTGTCATTGTGAATCAGGCAGCTACGATATGCACCCTGACATGTATATCGAAGAAGCGCTGACTGAAGCTGAGGCCAAAGAAGGCTACGTTTTGACCTGTCAGATGATTCCTGAAAGCGACTGCGTTATCAAAGTACCAACCTCCTCTGAAGCCTGCAAAGTTAGCAAGTCTGTGTTCAAAGGCAAGCTACAACAGTTAAATGTGCTTTCGGAGTCTACCATTCACTTTGGCGTCGAAGTCGACAATCCAGATGCATTGGTATTTTTGCCAGGACAGTATGTCAATATCAGCATTCCTGACTCTGACGAGACACGCTCCTACTCGTTTAGCTCTATACCTAGTGCTAAGCAGGCCGAATTCGTCGTCCGCAATATTCCTAATGGCAAAATGAGCACCTTTTTATCCGATATTGCGCAGATAGGTCAAGATATTGATTTTGAAGGGCCATTTGGTAGTTTTTATTTACGCCCTGTTGTACGCCCCACATTGTTTTTGGCTGGTGGTACAGGTATCGCACCTTTCTTATCGATGCTAAAAAGTTTAGAAGTATCGGGTGCTCATCATCCTGTCAAGATGGTCTACGGTGTTACTAATGACGCTGATTTGATAGAGATTGAAAAGCTGGAAGAGGTGAAGAAAAACCACGCATGGTTTGACTATTATACCTGTGTAGCAAGCGAGGAAAGTGGCCACGAGCGCAAAGGCTATGTGACCAGCCATGTCGAAGCTGATTGGTTAAATAATGGTGATGTTGATGTTTATCTGTGTGGCCCTTTAGCAATGGTCGATGCCGTTAGTAACTGGTTAGATACAAGCAGCCTAAAACCTAGCAATTTTTATTATGAAAAATTCACCCCTAGTGAGCAGTAATAGATTATTAGCCAATACTAGTAGAAATTGATAGTACTGCCAATTCGTATTGAAACCGACAAAGCGTTACTGGCAACAAATTTTTGCAGCCTCTGTCTGCGTAGGCACAGCAAGCAAGAAAATTTTTACCAGTAACACCTGCTAATTAGTATATTTAATTTGAATTAAATACATACAGATATGCTCTAGAAATACAGTTTCGTTTTTAAGGAATAGCAATGAGTAAGCGCTTTGATAATAAAGTATGTATCGTAACTGGTGCCGCACAAGGTATCGGTCGCGGGGTCGCATTACGCTTAGCAAGTGAAGGCGGCAAGATAGTGATGGCAGATTTCTCACCTTTGGTAGAAGATGTGTTAGCAGAAATCATTGCAAATGGCGGGCACGCGACGACTATCCAAGCTGATCTTGAGACCTATCAAGGTGCACAAGAGGCTATTAATAAAGCGCTTGATACTTATGAGCGTATTGATGTGCTGGTCAATAATGTTGGCGGCGCGATATGGATGAAGCCTTTTGTCAATTTCTCAGAAGAAGAGATTAATAAAGAAGTCAGTCGCTCATTATTTCCGACATTGTGGTGTTGCCATGCGGTATTACCAACGATGATTGAGCAGCAGTCTGGTACTATCGTCAATGTATCTTCTATCGCCACACGCGGTATCAACCGCATACCCTACTCGACAGCGAAAGGCGGCGTCAATGCCATGACCGCATCGCTCGCTTTTGAGTACGCAAACGATGGTATCCGAGTAAATGCAGTAGCGACTGGTGGCACTGAAGCTCCGCCTAGAAAGATTCCACGTAATGCAAAGCCTTTAACTGATGATGAAAAATCATGGATGAATGCAGTCGTTGACCAGACCATTGACCGCACCTTTATGAAACGCTACGGTACGATAGATGAGCAAGTCAATGCCATTGCATTTTTAGCATCAGATGAATCGTCATATATCACTGGGAGTACCATTCCTGTGGGCGGCGGTGACGAAGGCTAACCATATCAATTGAGCTTTTAAGTTAGGCAACACAGCGTTTAAGCTACTATAGTTAATTAAATTTAAGAAGAGCAAAAAGCTGCTGGGATGAATTTTACGAAGCCTCTGTCTGGCAAAGCGCACAGCAAGCGAGGAAAATTTATACCAGCAGTAAACGTATCTCTTTTTTTTGAACAGACTATGTTATCTGACTAGTGCTGATTTGCAAGGAAGCAATATGGCAACTGTAATTCAAACCTTGAAAGAAGACTGGTCGCTCTCCGCGTCCGTTGCAGGGTTTCTAGCCGTCCTTATCTCTTATGCTGGGCCTTTGATTATCTTTTTTCAGGCAGCACAAGCGGCGCAAGTTTCAGATGCGATGATGGCCTCTTGGATTTGGGGCGTCTCAATTGGCGCGGCCGTATCTGGCATCTTCCTATCTATTAAATACAAAACCCCTATTATTACCGCTTGGTCAGCACCCGGCACGGCTCTACTGGTGACCGTGTTTCCAGAGATGAGTATCAATGAGGCGATATCCGCTTATATTATCTCAGCGGTTGTGATATTTTTGGTCGGTGCAACCGGCTCATTTGACAAGATTTTAAAATGGATTCCGAACGGCATTGCTGCTGGCATGATGGCTGGCATTTTGTTTCAATTTGGCTTAGAGTTATTCGTCGCCACTGATACCATGCCATTTATCGTCTTTAGTATGCTTGGTTGCTACTTATTAGCCAAACGCTTTTCGCCGCGTTATACCATGATTTGGGTACTGTTCTGCGGGGTCATTTTAAGTGTTATCTTCGGCAAGATGAACCCCGTCGACATGAATTTGGCCATCACCATACCTACGCTTATTTGGCCTGAATGGTCATGGAACGCCACCTTTAACCTTGCTATCCCTCTTATCCTTGTCAGCTTAACCGGACAATTTTTACCCGGTATGGCTATCTTAAATCTCAGCGGTTATGACACGCCAGCCAAGCCTATTGTGAGTGTCGCAAGCCTCGCCTCATTAGCAGTCGCATGTGTTGGTGGTATTACCATTGTGCTAGCAGCCATCACCGCTGCCCTATGTACGGGCAAAGATGCGCACGAGCTGAAGGAAAAGCGCTATATCGCCGGAGTAGCCAATGGTATTTTTTATCTATTAGGTGGCTTGTTTGCTGGTAGTATTGTGATGGTGTTCAGCTTACTACCAAAGGAATTGGTCGCCGCCTTAGCTGGACTCGCACTTATCGGGGCTATTTCTGCCAATATCACCATTGCTATGAAAAACGATGAGCAAAGAGACGCCGCATTAATTACCTTTTTGGCGACGGCATCCGGCATGAGCTTTTTGGGTCTTAGCTCTGTATTCTGGGGTATTCTTATCGGCATGATTGCTCATTATGTTTTAAATAAAAAACGTTTATTGTCATTTGCCTAATAAGCCTGATTGTAAAGTCTTTATGGTTTAAAATAATTACCCACAAGCAATCTAAACTATTTCAATTTCTAAAGCATTTCAACCATTAAAGCACTAATAAATATCACAGCAGAAACGATCTCTAATATTACTTTTCATAGGATATGAATATGATTAATAAAGCGGATAAAAGTATAACTGACGTACTCAGCCAAATTAAAGACGGAGCCACCATCATGATTGGTGGCTTCGGTACCGCAGGGCAACCAGCTGAACTCATTGATGGGCTGATTAATTTGGGCGTAAAGGATTTGGTCATCATTAATAATAATGCTGGTAACGGCGACCATGGCCTTGCCAAGCTCTTAAAAACGGGTGCTGTGCGTAAGATAATTTGCTCTTTCCCGCGTCAATCGGACTCTTGGGTATTTGATGAGCTTTATCATGCTGGCAAGATTGAGCTGGAGCTAGTACCACAAGGTAATTTGGCTTGCCGTATTCAAGCAGCAGGTATGGGACTCGGTGCAGTATATACGCCAACAGGATTCGGCACTTTACTTGCAGAAGGCAAAGAGACTCGTAATATCGATGGCAAAGACTATGTCTTAGAATATCCGCTCAAGGCTGATTTTGCCTTAATTAAAGCTTCTAAAGGCGATCGCTGGGGCAACCTAGTCTATCGCAAGTCTGCACGTAACTTTGGTCCAATCATGGCAATGGCAGCTGACGTGACTATCGCTCAAGTCTCTGAAACGGTGGATCTTGGCGAGCTTGATCCTGAGCACGTTATTACACCGGGTATTTTTGTGCAGCATGTGGTGCAAATCCAGCCTCCTAATAATGAATCTGCTAGCGCTGAACTTTCTAGTACAGCAACTAAAGCCACCGCTTAATACTGCCAATTATAAGGAGCGTCATCATGAGCCATACTTCCTACACTGTTTTGACCCGCGATCAAATCGCCGAGCGCGCTGCACAAGATATTCCAGATGGTGCCTATGTCAATTTAGGCATCGGACTACCGACCAAAATTGCCCAATACTTACCGGATGATAAAGATGTATTTTTGCATTCAGAAAACGGCTTACTAGCTTTTGGACCACCACCTGTTAAAGGCGAGGAGGATCCCGAGCTGATTAATGCTGGAAAAGAGTACGTCACCATGCTCGATGGCGGTAGCTTTTTTCATCATGGCGACTCTTTTGCGATGATGCGCGGTGGTCATATCGATATTTGCGTATTGGGCGCATTTCAAGTGGCTGCCAATGGCGACTTAGCCAACTGGAGTACCGGTGCAGAGGATGCAATACCTGCTGTTGGCGGCGCTATGGACTTAGCCGTCGGTGCCAAAAAAGTCTTTGTGATGACCAATCACACGACTAAGACTGGCGACCCTAAAATCGTCAGCGAGCTTACCTACCCTGTGACTGGCAAAAACTGCGTTGATCGAATTTATACTGATCTATGTGTCATCGATGTCACTGATAAAGGCTTAGCCGTCACTGAAATGGTCGATGGCATGAGCTTTGCGGACTTGCAAGCATTGACTGGCGCAACGTTAATTGACGCTACTAAATAAAAAACCCTCTTAATCAGAATTTAAGATAATCAAAACTCAGGATAATCGCCATGACTGATTCAATCACTCGTTTAAATAACGCTTATATTATTGATGCCATTCGCACTCCTTTTGGTCGCTACGGCGGCAGTCTAGCACCAGTACGTGCAGACGACTTAGGTGCTATCCCTATCAAGGCGTTAATGGAACGTAATGCTAATGTCGATTGGGTAAAAGTAGATGACGTCATCTACGGCTGTGCCAACCAAAGCGGTGAAGATAATCGCAACGTCGGTCGCATGTCATCATTGCTAGCTGGCCTACCTTATCAAGTGCCTGCAACCACTGTTAACCGCTTGTGCGGCTCGTCAATGGATGCGTTAGCGATAGCGGCGCGTGCGATTAAAGCTGGTGAAGCCAATTTAATTATCGCAGGTGGTGTTGAGAGCATGAGCCGTGCGCCATTGGTAATGGGTAAGTCAAATCAGGCGTTTGGTCGTAGTCAAAAGCTGGAAGATACCACTATGGGTTGGCGCTTTATCAATCCAAAGCTTGATGAGCTATATGGCACAGAGACCATGCCGCAAACCGCTGAAAATGTCGCAGAGCAATTCAATGTTAATCGAGCTGACCAAGATGCATTTGCGCTACGTAGCCAACAACGTACCGCAGCGGCGCAAGCGTCAGGATTTTTCAAAGATGAGATTACTCCTGTCATTATCCCACAACGTAAAAGCGAGCCTGTCACCGTCGATACTGATGAGCATCCTCGTGCTGACACCACCCTCGAGAAGTTGACTAAACTGCGTCCTATCGTCACCGCAGATGGTACGGTGACTGCTGGTAATGCCTCTGGAATTAATGATGGTGCAGCAGCCTTCCTAGTAGCGTCAGAGCAAGCGGTTAGAGAATTTAATCTAAAGCCGCGTGCGCGTATTGTGGCCTCAACTACGGTAGGCGTTGAGCCACGTATTATGGGTTTCGCCCCAGCACCAGCGATGAAAAAGCTGCTTAAGCATACGGGACTAACGCTTGATGAGATAGATGTCATTGAATTAAACGAAGCCTTTGCCGCACAAGCTCTAGCTTGTACGCGTGACTTAGGATTATCCGATGATAGCGAACGCGTCAATCCTAACGGCGGTGCGATTGCCCTTGGTCATCCACTCGGCGCATCAGGCGCACGTTTGATCTTAACTGCCCTCAATCAACTTGAAAAAACAGGTAAGCGTTATGCTATATGCTCGATGTGTATTGGCGTTGGACAAGGTATCGCGATGATTATTGAACGTGTTGAGAGTTGATTGATAATTCAAAATAAAATAGATGCACTTATTCTCATGTGAGGCTGCAAAAATTTCTACCAAACTTACTGGTTCGACTTAAAACGAACCAGCTATAGTTAATACTAGCCTTCAGTAATAGTTAATAATTAATAAGCAAAAACCAATACCTTACTCACATGATAATCACAAACAAGGACGTTCATCATGCCTGTATTTGAAAATAAAGACGTAACGCTAAACTATGCCACTTTTGGCGATAGCAGCAACCTTGCTCTACTATTCTCCAACTCTTTGGGTACCAGCTATCATATGTGGCAGCCGCAAATCGATGTCTTGCAAACTGATTACTTTATTATCTGCTCAGATACCCGTGGTCATGGTAAATCCTCCGCACCAACAGGTCTTTATCGTTTGGATCAGCTTGGGCAAGATGTGATTGATTTGCTCAATCATCTAAGTATCGATAAAGCGTTTTTTTGTGGCATCTCTATGGGCGGCATGACGGGTCAATGGTTAGCTATCCATCACCCTGACCGTTTTCATCACTTGATGCTATGCAATACCGCCGCGAAGATTGGTAATGAGGCGGCATGGAGAGATCGCGCGCAATTGGTACGTGAGCAAGGTCTAGCTCCTATCGCGGCCACCGCTGCTCCGCGTTGGTTCACAGCGGGTTTTATCAATGATTATCCTGATGTAGTCGCGGCATTATCCAGTGCTCTCGCGGCTGGCAGTAGCGAGGGTTATGCCAGCTGCTGCGAGGCATTGGCTACTGCTGACACTCGCGAGCAATTAAAAGATATTCGCGTACCCGTCACAGTGGTGGCAGGTATCGAGGATCCAGTGACGACGGTTGCCGATGGTCAATATATGGTCGATCATATACCTAACGCTAAGCTCGCTACTATCGATGCCTCACATATCTCGAATATTGAACAGCCTGAAGCATTCAATAAACTCGTGCGACAATATTTAAATATTCAATAGCTCTATTGGTCACTAAAACTCTCATATGAAACGTGAGATGTGAGAATAGGAAAGTAATAACAAGGAAGAAACATCAAACAAGGACGAAAGTATGAAACGATCATTATTATCATTAGTTGTCGGTATTGTTGCCTGTAGCACCTTTAGTGCTCATGCCAACATCAACATCGATAAAGAAGTGAAAAGTGTTGAAAAGAAGGTGATTGAATGGCGTCGGGATATTCACAAACATCCGGAATTAAGCAATAGAGAAACTCGTACTGCCGCTATTGTTGCCAAGCATCTAAAATCACTAGGTATGCAGGTCGAAACTGATATAGCGCATACAGGTGTTGTTGGTTTTTTGAAGGGTGCTAAACCCGGGCCTACGGTGATGCTACGCGCAGACATGGATGCATTACCCGTTACCGAAAAAGCAGATGTACCTTTTAAATCAACCATTGTCACTAAGTACATGGGTGAAGACGTTGGTGTCATGCATGCCTGCGGACACGATACTCATGTTGCTATGCTAATGGGCACGGCAGAAGTATTAGCCGCTGTTAAAAATGAATTGCACGGTAATATTATGTTCGTATTTCAGCCTGCCGAAGAAGGTGCCCCTGAAGGTGAAGAAGGCGGTGCAGAGCTCATGCTTAAGCAAGGCATCTTTAAAAAGTATAAGCCCGAGGTTGCGTTTGGGCTACATGTTATGTCGAGCTTAAATAGTGGTCAAATTGGCTACCGAAGTGGCCCTATTATGGCTAGTGCTGATACCTTTGACATAACAGTAAACGGTAAGCAAACTCATGGCTCAGCACCTTGGAATGGGGTCGATCCTATCTCAGCTGCGGCGCAAATCGTTACCGGAGTTAATCATATAGTGAGCCGTCAAATTGATATCACTAAAGAGCCTGCCATTGTCTCCTTTGGTAAAATAGACGGCGGTGTACGCGATAACATTATTCCAGATAGTGTCAATATGATTGGCACTATCCGTAACTTTGATATGAATAATCGCGACCAAATTTTTAGTAATATAAAGACGACAGCGACTCATATAGCAATGGCATCAGGTGCGAAAGCTGACGTCAAAATTAATAAAGGTTATCCAGTTACGATTAACAACCCAGCGCTCACCGCGCAAATGTTACCGACGCTTAAGAACGTAGCAGGTAAAGACAATGTACTTGAGGTGCCTAAGCTAACGGCATCTGAAGATTTCTCGTTTTATGCCCAAGAAGTACCTAGTTTATTTTTCTTTTTAGGCGGTACACCCGTAGGGCAAGACGCAAGTAAGGCACCCTATAACCACTCTCCCTACTTCTCTGTAGACGAAGCATCATTTAAGGTGGGTACTAAAGCGCTTAGCCAGCTAGCAATAGATTATTTAGCTATGAAAAAATAACTCTCTAAGCGAACGGTACCTGTTGGTATAAGTAATGGCTTAAATTCGTACTTAAAGATAAGTGTTTAGAAATAAATACTTAAAGATAAATGCTCCACAATTTTCGCCGTTAATTAATATTTTATAGCCGACATATTTTGATAAAAATCAAAACAGCTCATATATTTAAAAGATATATGAGCTATTTTTTTATCCGTCTTTTAAGAAATAATATCTATTATTAATAAGCACATAACTTTCTTCAAAAAAATAAATATCATGGATATTCATAGTCTTACGAGTTGTTTAGATATCATTTTAGAAAACCTCCACTGGTTTTACTTAAGTTATCTACACGCACTTATACTTTTTCATACTCTATAAAATCAAAACCCATACTTTATAGGTATATCTTTATACTTAGATAGTTTTTGACTTGATCATCAGAAAACAATAACTTGTTAGATACTTATAAGGATATTACCCATGGAGAAACACGAATGGAATCACCAACCTTAAACATCAATAAAGTTATTGATGAAGCCAAGTTTGCGCCCTTTCATTGGAAGGTGCTGTTTTGGTGTTTACTGATCATTATTTTTGATGGTTATGATCTCATCATTTATGGCGTGGCGCTACCGTTACTCATGGAAGAGTGGTCATTGACCGCGGTACAAGCAGGCTTTCTTGCCAGCGCAGCACTTTTTGGCATGATGTTTGGTGCCATGATCTTTGGTACTTTGTCTGACAAGATCGGCCGAAAAAAGACCATCATGATCTGTGTCGGCTTATTCAGTAGCTTTACCTTTTTTGGCGCTTTTGCTAATGGTCCGATGCAGTTTGCTGCTTTACGCTTTATTGCTGGTCTTGGTATCGGTGGCGTAATGCCCATCTGTGTGGCGCTGACCTCTGAATACGCCCCAAAACGTATGCGTAGTACTCTAGTCGCCATTATGTTTAGTGGTTACGCGATAGGCGGAATGGCATCTGCATTGCTGGGATCATTTTTGGTGGTAGATTATGGTTGGGAGATTATGTTTTATATCGCAGGCATTCCTACCTTGCTATTACCCATCATTTGGAAAATGCTGCCTGAGTCTTTGATGTATTTGGTCAAAGAAAAAAGACATGACGAAGCCAAAAAAATCGTTCGCAAACTTGCACCACAAGAGACTATCACAGCCTCTACTGACTTAATCTTAGATGAACCAACCAAAGGCGATGACGCCCCTATCAAAGCGTTATTCCTAAAAAATCGTGGCTTTACTACTATTATGTTTTGGGTAGCCTTCTTTATGTGCTTGTTGATGGTATATGCTCTCGCCAGCTGGTTGCCGAAGCTTATGATTCAAGCAGGCTACTCGCTAGGCGCTAGTATGCTGTTTTTATTTGCTCTTAATATTGGCGGGATGATTGGTGCTATTGGTGGCGGTGTGCTGGCTGATAGATTCCATCTAAAACCAGTATTAACCATAATGTTTGTCGCTGGTGCTGCTGCATTGATATTACTTGGCTACAACAGCCCTCAAGTAGTGCTCTATACCCTTATCGCAATTGCAGGTGCGACTACTATTGGCTCACAGATACTGCTCTACACCTTTGTCGCTCAGTATTATCCGACTGCTGTACGTACGACCGCTATGGGCTGGGCATCGGGTATCGGTCGCATTGGTGCTATCGTAGGTCCTATCTTGACTGGGGCGCTACTCACGCTTGAGCTAAGCCACCAAACGAACTTCTTGTTTATCGCCATACCTGGTATTATCGCCGCCGTCGCTATCTTCTTAGTGAACCTAAGCGCCGCAGTTGATGGTAAAAAAAGTAATGTAGCACCAGTGACTTTAGATGCACCAGTATCAACTTAATAGCCGTTATAGCGGTTAAATAGTGATTTGGCTGGTATTGATTAACAGGCTGGCATTGTTTAATAGATTGATATTGATTAACAGGTTGATAAATAAAAATAGCGCTCTCATATTATGAATGCGCTATTTTTGTATGTGCAATTTTTAAGTGTGTAACTTCAAATCCTTTTCGAAACTGGTTACTTTATATATTCGATCCACTATAAAATAAATATAGCGCTACTGAGATAAATTTTGCGCAGCCTCTGTCTGCGTAGGCACAGCAAGCAAGTAAAAATTATCTCAGTAGCGCGCTTACAACCAATTTTTTACCTCGTTAATGACAGTGTGCACTCTATTAGGTAGGGCTTGCTGCCGCCTTACGGCAAGATATAGCGTTTCACTCACTGGCGTTGGCAAACGATGACTGCTAATAAGCTCAGGGTTTGCGTACGCTGCAACCGCGTGTGCTGGTAATACGGTAAAGCCTAGCCCCCTACTGACAGGCTCTAAAATCAAGCCAATTTGATTAGAAAAGCCCTTTTTCTTAAAGTCATTGATATGTTGGAACTCGCTATAATTGGCGCTCAGCAGCATACTGGCATGATGGGCACCGTCAGGATGATCGATAAACCCAAGCGCTATGAGTGTCTCCCAGCTTGGTTCATTAGTAGTCGCAGGCGTCACCAGTATTAACGCTTCTTGAGCTATTGACTGGCAACTTATTCCCTCATCATCTGAGATATCAGTCATAAATCCAATATCAATCTCATGCTTTACAAGCGCCCGCTCTATATCAGAATTTGGCGCAAAGCGATAATCAATCACTAGTTGCGGGTACTGTTTTTGTAAGGTCAAAAGCTGCGGATACAATTTTAAGCCCACGCTGCCAGGAGACATGAGTCGCACTAGTCCTGCATAAGCGGGATCCTCACCGATACGCTGTTCTAGATTTGATAAGCGCTGCAAGATATCATCCGCTTCTCTATACAGCTCCTCGCCTGCATCCGTCAATGAAAACTGTTTACCTGGGCGGATGAGCAAGTCGACATCTAACTGACTTTCAAGCTTACGTATGTGTTGACTTACGCCTGACTGGGTCATATGTAGGCGCTCGGCAGTGCGAGTAAAATGCCCCACTTCAACAAGGGTACAGAATGTACGTAGCCACGTGATATTTATCATTACAATACATACTTAACTTTATAATAGATGATAATTTTACGTAATAGACTTAACTTTGTAAACTACTCCCATATCAAAACAGGAGTACGAATTATGAATAACGTTTATCCAAGAAGCTTTTCGCACATTGGTCTTTCCGTTCCTGACTTAGAAGCAGCAGTAAAATTCTATACTGAAGTGATGGGTTGGTACACCATCATGGAGCCGACCGAAATCGTTGAAGATGACAGCCCTATCGGTGAGATGTGTACTGAAGTCTTTGGCTCAGGCTGGGGCAGTTTCCGTATCGCTCATCTCTCTACTGGTGACCGTATCGGGGTTGAAATCTTTGAATTCAAAAATCAAGAAAATCCTGAAAACAACTTTGAATACTGGAAAACAGGTATTTTTCACTTCTGTGTTCAAGATCCAAATGTTGAAGAACTCGCTGAGCGCATCGTCGCAGCTGGCGGCAAAAAGCGTATGGAAAAACCGCGTTATTACTATCCTGGCGAAAAACCTTACCGTATGATTTATATGGAAGACCCGTTCGGCAATATCGTTGAAATATACAGCCATAGCTATGAGCTGATTTATAGCGAAGGCGCATATTAGATTGTAGCGCTTGTGAATAGAACAACGATTTATGATAAAAGTTAAAAAAATAGAACTTATCTCTACATTTCCACTTATTCTTACTGAAGAAACCAATAGCGCACTCATATTACGAGTGCGCTATTTTTATGTGTACAATTTCAATAACAGCACTCTATTGTATAACTTATAAGTCATGCTACTATTTAGAGTATTATTCAAATGCTTTTTTAGATCTTTCCTTACGTTTATATACTAATTATCAAGGATGATAAATGAATACTATAAATACAGACGCCCCTACTACAGACACTAACGAGCCATTAGTTATCAGAGAAGACAGCAAAGATTCAAGCGGCGTCGTTACCCTCACACTAAATCGTCCCAAACAATTCAACGCGCTATCAGTAGATATGTTATCCGCCATGCAAACAGAGCTGGACAGCATCGCTCAAGATAACAATATCCGCTTGGTCGTCATTGCCGCGAATGGCAAGGCATTTTGTGCAGGTCACAACCTAAAAGAGATGCGCGCAAACTCAGACGAGGCATTCCACAGCGCATTATTCAAACAATGTAGTCAAATGATGCTAACCATCAATCAAATGCCGCAAGTAGTGATCGCTAAGGTACAAGGCATTGCTACCGCCGCAGGCTGTCAGCTGGTCTCGGCCTGCGACTTAGCAGTGGCCTCTGATGACGCTAAGTTTGCGACTTCTGGGATAAATGTCGGGCTGTTTTGTTCTACGCCTGCCGTTGCAGTCAGCCGCAACTTATCTCGCAAGCAAGCATTTGAGATGCTTATCACGGGTGAGTTTATCGATGCAAATATGGCCCTACAACAAGGACTGATTAATCGTGTCGCGCCAGCGGATCAGTTAGATGCAACGTTGCAGTCTTTAATCGATGTCATTACCGCTAAATCTTCTGTCGCGGTTAAAACGGGCAAAGATATGTTCTATAAACAGTTGGACATGGACTTAGCGGATGCTTATGAATATGCTGGTAAAGTGATGACCTGCAATATGATGGCAGACGATGTCAGCGAGGGCATTGACGCCTTTATCGAAAAGCGCCATGCAGTATGGACGGGGCGTTAATAGCTCCACTATTTAGAAGAACACTACTTAAAAACAATACTATTAATTAAATTAAAAAACTACATATTTTCAGGCAAGCTTTTTACCGCAAGGCTTGCCGCTTCAATAGCACCAGCAATATAACCAGAAAACTGTGGCGACCACTCACTGCCTATCCCCATTAGGCAATCACTCCATACGCCTGATGTTGCCTTAGAGACAGGTGCCACCGCGTGCTGACCATCACTACTTGCGTCGGCAGTCGTTGCGGTGAACTTATCTTGTGACCAGTCTTTCAGGTACTCAGCTTTGGGCGTGTCTGCCTGCTCACCAAATAGACGTACCAATTGTGCACGGCAATGTGCTTTTAACACTCCGTCAGAGACGCTTTGGCGTACTGAGGCAGGTACTCCTATAAAGCCAAACAACGCACCCCTGGCACCCATGCTAGAGGCATCATGAATCTCAACCATTGGCCCTTGCGAGCTACGCGCGGCTCCTGAGAGACCTTGCTCGCGCCAAAAAGGCGTATCGTAAACTGCAAAATACTTGGCATGAGGCGCCATCCAAGTCGCTGTGTTGCGCCATTGGGTTATCATATCGGACGGCAAAGTCGGCTCAAACGTTATACTGTCTTCCACCAACCGAGGCGGTAGCGCCAGCAATACATGCTGCGCTCGCCAAGTGGTGAATTGCCCAGACGTGTCTTCGCTGGTTATCTCTATGTGCTCATCTACTTTATGCAAGCGATGAACAATTTGACTGTTAAAAACACGTGAGGAATCAAGACGACGATATAAAGCATCAATTAATGCAGCCATACCACCGACTAGACGCATCGAAGGTGGCGAGCTTTTATAGCCTTGCATACGCACAGCAGGCTCGTTAGGAACGCGCTCAACCATCATATCGCCCTCTTCAAACTGTGCAAAAGTCTCTAGCTGCAATTCATTGACCAGATCGCCCAACTGCGGCTGATAATCAGGCCAAAACCAAGAAGGTCCTAAATCAAAGCTATCTACCTCTTGTACACTATCAGAGCCAAGATGTTGTGAAATCGGTTGCTCTAATGCTGAATCTTTTGAAAAATTACTAGCGAGAATGCGACCGCCCAAACTATCACGCGCTTCTAGCAATATATAATCAATGCCTTTTTGCTCTAATAAATAAGCCGCATACAGACCGCTTAAACCACCACCGATAATTGCTACGGGTACACTTGTTATATCTACTTTTTGCATAGGATTTTTCTTTTTATGGTGCGTTGAAAGCGCTTAACATCTTAATCTTAAATTATGGATAACTGCGCCTAGCTAATTAAACGTCTAGAGCTTCAACATCCGCGCCAATGATTTGAGCAAGATGTCCGGTCTTAAGGTAGACGGTAGCGCCTTCCTCGCCTGATTTTAACTGTGGCTGCGCACCTACGGGCAAGCGTAGCCAGCTACCTTGTTTATAGGTTTGATCGCCTTCTATCAGAGTGCCTTCTACTACTAACAGCTCTGCGCCACCTGCCACTGTTTGAGTCATAAGATCTTCTGTGAATAATGCATCACCTGCGCTCAGACGCTGTAAGCTTACCTGTTCGCTATCGTCCGAAAACAAAGCACAAACCTCACGGTTGCCGACTAGTTGCCAGTTTGCGCTATCGTGCGTATCGATAGCGACATGACGCTCTTCGGACGGTGACATCTGTCGCAGCTTAACAAAGATAACCACACCTTCATCGCTATAAGGCGTATGGCCTGATGCTGGCGGGTTGCGTAAATACCAGCCAGCTGGATAATGCTTATCATCAGCAGAAAAAATACCCGACAATACCAAAATCTCCTCGCCACCCGGATGCTGATGATGCGGAAAATGCGAGTTAGGCGCATAGCGCACAAGGCTAGTCGCCCGCGCCTTCTCTGCGCCCACGCGATCAAGCATGACGCGCTCGACACCATTCTGCGGTGATTTAATCCATTGATGTTGCTCAGCCGTTAGCTCAGCACGACGTGAAAAATCTGCATTAATTAGCATGGGATATTGTCCAAATTCGGTTTGAGAGTAGCCAGCTTAATAATCAACCTTACCACGCAATGCCTTTGTTTTGCCACGCTGCGTCTTTTGATCGACACGTTTACGCTTAGCATTTCTGCTAGGATTAGTGGGTCTTCGAGCTTTAGCCACTTGTGTAGATTGCAAGATAAATGCTTTAAGACGTTCGAAAGCGTCAATCTTGTTGCGCTCTTGGGTGCGAAATTGCTGAGCTTTGAGGATGAATATCCCCTCTTTAGTGATACGGCTGTCTTTGCTGTCTAATAAACGCCGCTTTTGTACATCACTCAGACTTGAGGCATTTATATCAAAGCGTAGATGGATAGCAGAGGAGACTTTATTGACGTTTTGCCCGCCTGCCCCTTGCGCACGGATGGCGCTAATCTCTACCTCACTATCGCTTAGGCTAATATTATTACTTATAAAAATCATAGTTGTCTTTTATTTCTTTTAAATAATTGGCTTTTAAATGGTTCTCTTCTATATGGGGCGTGGTTAAGCATTTATAAATAGAGAGTTATAGGCTTAGGGTGAATTCTACGCATCCTATTATCTACAAAACTACTTTCTACAAAACTACTTCGTATTTTAAACTATGCAGTGTTTTAGAAGCAAACTATCACCTAACAACTTATTGCATTGAACCAAGCATAGCGCCTATCAATAAAAACGGAATTGACATCAGTATTTTAAAAACGGAATCTCTGCATTTTTCCCAGCGCGTAATAATAAAATATAAGTTGGCAAATGGAAGAAACAAATATAACAGACCCCAAAGTATGGATTCTTGAAAGGCAATAATAATCAGCTTAATCCCATAGATAAAAGAGATGATGACACCGATAATAAATAAAATAATTCCTATAATTTCCAAGTAACGCTCCTAAAATAGTATTTCACTCAAAATAGTTTTTTACTTCATACAGTAATTCTAACACTTGATTATGATAACAGTTGAAATGCATCTATAACGCGTCCCAATTCACCTTCTACTGATATATTCGTTATATGTAATGACCAGTCACACCACTATTGGTGCACAAATATTTATATCTGCTAAAATTATGCCATAACGCTAATAACAATTAATAATAGACAAACGGAAGGGATTTAACATGCGCTTGGCATCAGTTTTTCAAAAAATGCACGACCGTAAGCCCAAACTTGCCAAAGCAGTATCACTAGCAACGGCTACGGGCGTCATTGTAGGAAATAGCTTTGCTGGTAGCATCCCTGTGTGGCTTATGGGTGCGACCAAAATGATTACTGGCGCAGCTATCGCTGACAAGGCTGTGATTAAAATCGCCAATCATTGGATTAATAGTAATAACGCTGTGATTGACATGGTCTTACCGCAAAAGGACTGGCGAATTAGCCTACCTGATGACGTGTATACAGACGGCAAATATCTACTGATTAGCAATCATCAATCATGGGTTGACACCAGTATTGTCCAGTATATTAGCCAAGATCGCTTGCCTTTGACGCGCTTTTTTACCAAGTTTGAATTGATATACATTCCTATCGTGGGTCAAACCTTTTACTTTTTAGACTTTCCTATGATGCGTCGGCATTCTAGAGCTGATATTGCCAAAAACCCTGCCTTAAAGGGTCAAGATCTTAAAGAAGCACAACGGGCCTGCGCACTGCTCAAAGACAAGCCTTTCACCTTGCTCAATTATCTAGAAGGAACGCGTTTTACACCTGTCAAACGCGACAAGCAGCAGTCGCCCTACACGCATCTGCTCAAGCCACGAGCAGGCGGTTTGGCGCTGGCTATCAACGCCTTGGGTGCAGAGGTAGACGGCATATTGGATATGACGATTGTCTATCCTGATGGCGTACCGAGCTATAGTGACTTGTGGAAAGGCAATATCAAGCGCTTAGGCGTCGATGTCCGCTATATTGACATACCGGATGGTTTGTCTGTGGCTGTTCAAAATGGCGGTTATGAAGATGATGCTGCCGTCAAAGCGAGAATGTTCGACTGGGTTGAGCAGATATGGCGACAAAAAGATGAGCGCATCACCAAGATGTTAGCTGATTTTGAAGAATAGGAGCCTGAAAGCTAATTTTGAACATAAGAAAAAGCCTCTTATCTGATGACAGCTTTTCAAGCACCACTGACATAAATACCAGTGCGTAGAACGTATCATATAGTAGGTTCAATTCAAAAATAGCATAGGGCTGCTGGGATAAATTTTTCGAAGCCTCTGGGGTGCAAAGCGTACAGCAAGCGAGGAAAGTTTATACCAGCAGAACGCTGTTTTGAACGTATCTCTTTTATTGTGAACTGACTATAGCAGTTTGAAGACTAGCAGTTTAGAAGCTATTTTTAGATATAAAAAAACGCCTCTTACCTGATGACAGATAAGAGGCGTTAATACTGTTTTATGACTAATGTATTACTGGTTTTGTGTTACTGCTACGAGTCGCCTATACAGCTATACGCATCTTATTTATGCGCATATCTCCCGTCTCAACAAAACGCTGATGCCATGACAATGCTTCATTTAAGAGATGCGGCGTTTGTAGGCCACTGGCCTTAGCAGCACGGTCATAGTAATCTTGCAGCATTGGGCGATAGTCTGGGTGCGCACAGTTATCGATGATAAGCTTGGCGCGTTGACGCGGCGACTTACCACGCAAATCTGCAAATCCTTGCTCAGTCACCAAGAACATCACATCATGCTCAGAGTGGTCGTGATGCGATACCATCGGCACGATAGTAGAGATAGCCCCACCTTTCGCTGTTGATGGGCTGACAAAGAACGAGAAATGTGAGTTACGAGTGAAGTCGCCTGAACCACCAATACCGTTCATCATTTTGGTACCCATAATATGGGTTGAGTTGACGTTACCGTAAATATCGGCTTCGATCATCGCATTCATAGCGATAATACCAAGACGACGGATAACCTCTGGATGGTTGGTGAATTCTTGCGGGCGTAGGACGAGTTTGTCACTCAAAAACTCGATATTATCATTGAAACGCTGTAGCGCATCTGGGCTAAACGATAATGCCGTTGCCGACGCTGACTTCATTTTGCCGCTAAGCACAAGATCAAGCATACCGTCTTGGAGTACTTCGGTGTACCCCATCAAATCATCAAACGGGCTGTCTTGTAGACCCATCAATACTGCGTTTGCAACGTTACCCACACCAGACTGTAGTGGTAATAGGTTTTTTGGCAAACGGCCTTTTTTGACCTCATGATCTAAGAATTCAATAATCTGTGAAGCAATCGTTTTAGAGTTATCATCTGGATCAGCAAATTTGCTATTACGATCTGGCGCATCGGTCATTACGATACCGATAATCTTATCGAGATCACACTCTAGGTATGGTGTACCGATGCGATCATCTGGTTTGACAATAGGAATAGGCTGACGGAACGGCGGCTCACCGAGGTCTGCTGGAATATCATGCATGCCCTCTAACATCATACTTTGACGCGAGTTGACTTCGATGATGACTTTTTTGGCAGTTTTGAGCCACTGGTTATTGGTACCAATACCCATTGAAGGAATGATTTTACCTTCTGGCGTGATGCCAGTCGCTTCAATCAATGCAATATCCATATCGCCATAGAAGCCAAAACGAACTTGCTGCTCAAAGTGTGATAAGTGCATATCAACGTAGTGAGTGTTACCAGCATTGATGTGGTTACGCATGGCAGGATCAGATTGGAATGGCGCACGGAAATTAATACAGTTGGCTTCTGCCAACACACCATCACAATCATGAGCGGTTGACGCACCCGTTAACATACCGATGCCGAATTTTTCGCCACGAGCGTGAGCATCTTTAGCACGATTAGCGATAGCCGTTGGTACGAATTTTGGGTAGCCTGCACCCGTAAACCCTGCAACACCAAGCGTCATTCCGTTTTGTACAAATGAAGCTGCTTGTTCAGCAGACATGATTTTTTCACGCAAGCCTTCATGTTGAACGCGCTCTTCGTGGTTAATTGAACCCATAACATTCTTCCTATTAACTTCCCTATTAAAATCAGACCTCAATACAATGAATACTAAAACGAACACTACAATGAGGTAAACTTGCAACGAATCCGTTAATACGATTTCGTTGCAGCATTTTGGACAATTTTTCTACAAAAGGCAAGTAGATGAGCCTAAGTATATTCAATTTGATAGAACCAATGCAGCTTATAATGAATCAATGCTTGTTAAATTTATTCTGCCAATAATGTGGCAAGTAGTTCGTCTATCTCGACTTTAAACTCTTTATCTTCAATTTTATTAGCGCTGATTTTGGCATTCTGTAGATTGTTGATAGCAGCGTCTTTTTGACCCAATTCAATTTGCAATACTGCCATAGAAAAGGCAATCGATGACATGTGATCTTTTGAATTAATTGCCGTGGCTTTTTTGAGCGCTTTCTCATAAATGACTAGCGCTGCATCCAAATCCTCAGTGAAGTCAGCAAGTGTCTCCCACTGTTCTGGGTGGTCTTTATCACTCTTTTCATTTTCAATGCAAAGATCTTTTAGCTGCCCATAAAGCAAATCAAATGTTTTTTGATCGTTTTTACTATCAGCTTCTAATAGCTTTTCAGCTAAAACATAAATGGATTTATATATTTTGGTATTAATCATTACTCGTGGCCTTTTTATGCGACTGAATTGGAAAATTGCTGATGATTATAGCTTAAATTGGCGTACTGGATAAGAGTTATGACGGGTGCTTAGCATTTGTATCGTAGAAAGTATAACTAGTGTGTAGGTTACAGCTTAAATAGTACATTAAAGGACACGATAACTGATATCGTGTCCTTTTCATTTTTAAGTCAATTTTTCGATTAAATAACTATCTATCAAATACCTATTTAACTATCTTCTTCTATCAATCCCGATAAAAACGCCTGCAAGTTATCATTGAGTTTTTGGATGTAATAGCCACCCTCTACTAGCACAATCAAAGGTTTATTTAACGCCTTCATCTTTTGCGCTAATACCTTAAAGCCTTCTGTGCTGACTTTACATCTTGCTTCTGGATCATCTTGATAGACATCGAAACCTAAGACATGGACGATGACATCAGCATCAAATGTCTTCATGGTCTCGATTGATTGGTCGACGTAATCAAAAAACCCTTCTTCATCAGTCCCATGCGGCATTGGGAAGTTGACGTTATAGCCATAACCTTCGCCCTCACCTTTCTCAAATTTATGACCGGTAACAGCAGGATAAAAATTAACAGGGTCACCGTGTACCGAGGTATAAAGGACATCTTTACGGTCGTAGAATATCTCTTGAATACCTTGACCATGATGCATATCCGTATCTATGATCGCTATTTTTGCGTATTTTTTCCTTAAATGTTCAGCGATGATGGCAGCATTGTTTAGATAACAAAAACCACCTGCGGCGCTCTTGCGTGCATGATGACCAGGAGGTCGTGAAAAGCAGAGTTGTACATTGCTGTCGCCACTGTCATCGTTGAGTAGGGCTTCAGCAGCATTAAGCGCCGTTTGCGCTGACCAATAGATTGATGTCCACGAATGCTCACTGATTGGCGCGCTATCATCCGCCTGATATTTTGCCGCTTTTGCCATGATGCCCAGTCCAGGATTGTCATACGGCACAAAAATCCCCGTCTGTACTTGCGCTCCTAGGTCCTCATCTACCGCCATCCATTCGTCATAGCCATGCTTTAAAAACTCAACATAACCAAAGTCGTGTACCGCTAAGATAGGCCCGATTCCGATTTCTTTAGCATTCGTAACCTTTAGCCCTAATGCCGCTGGTGCTTTTAGCATCTCAACCATACGCTCCGGTATCTCTAACGGCTCATGCATCTTTCCATAAGAAAAGTAAGGCAGTGGTCTATGCAGACTTAGGTTTTCATGACTATATATTTTCACTCTGTACACTCCATTGGTTGTGGCGCATTCCATTTTCTATAATGCAACTATTGCAGCTTTGAATACGGCTCAAAACCATAGTCAAACGTACAATACTTGCTGATAGCAACCATTGAATATATGCCAGTGCCTAGTCAGAGTCAAATGATATAACCAGTTATCAGATGTGAATAAAGAGTCTGCGTTGCAGTCTTTCTTGCATCACAGACTCTTTAATAAATCTTTCTATAAATAACAGCAGGTATTAAGACTTAAAAATTTGTACGGTTTGAATAAAGGTGAATTCTTTTAGGCCCGCTTCTCCAAACTCCACCCCAAACCCTGAATCTTTCACACCGCCAAATGGGGCATCAGGCTGAACCATAGCATGGTTATTTATCCAGACCGTACCGCACTCTAAACGAGAAGCAATACTTTGCGCCTCTTTAATATCTTGCGACCAGACCGAACCACCTAGTCCAACTTGCAAACGATTTGCGCTAGCAATTGCTTCTTCCACATCGCTAAATTTAATAATAGGTAAAATAGGCCCAAACTGCTCTTCATCGACTAACCTTGCGCCATCGTTAATGTTGCTCACAAGCGTAATAGGGTAAAAATAACCACTCTCATCAGTGACTTCGCCACCGCATAAGAAATTCGCACCCCGATCTTTCGCATCTTCGGCAAGTGCTTTGACGATATCTAGCTGTTTTTGATTCTGTAGTGGTCCAAAGTCTGTATCTTCATCGAAGCCATTGCCGGTTTTCATGCTTTTGGCCATGTTAGTTAGTGCTTCACAAAGCTCGTCATGCACCGACTCATGGACATAAAGCCGTTTTAACGCAGCACAAGTTTGTCCATTATTAATAAAAGAGGTTGCAAATATCTTTGGCGCACAAGCTGCAATATCGGCATCCGCTAAGACAATACCAGCATCATTACCACCAAGCTCTAACGTTAAGCGGGTTAGATTGTCAGCTGCACTTTTCATAATGGCTTTGCCAGTGGGCGTTGAGCCTGTAAATACGATTTTTTGAATATCTTTGTGTGAGGTCATCGCCGCACCAATATCACCTTCACCAGTTACTACATTCAAGACACCATCTGGCAAAATAGCTTTGGCGATTTCACCAAAACGCAATACGGTCAATGGAGTCATCTCGGAGGGTTTCATGACGACCGTATTACCTGTCAATAGAGCAGGAATAATGTGCCAAATACCTATCAATAAGGGGTAATTCCACGGAGTAATCGAACCTACGACCCCAAGCGGCTTGCGATGCAGTTCTATACGCGCTATATCATTATCCTGAATAGTTTCTGGTTCTAAATCCATGCTGGCTGTAGCACGTATCCAAGCCAATGTACCGCCAAACTCAAACCCTGCGCCTAGATCAGCAAAACCTTTAGTAGGCTTACCTTGCTCTTTGGTCAGTAGCGTCATCAGCTCCTCACCATGGTCTTCGACGGCATCAGCAAGCTGCATCAAATGATCTCGGCGCTGCTCATAAGTCAGCGCTGACCAAGCAGGGAATGCTGTTTTAGCAGCAGCTACCGCGTCATTCAACTGCTCGACACTCGCTTTTGGACAGCGAGCAATGATAGATTTGTCAGCTGGATTGATAACGTCAAAATAGTCAGCAGTGCCAACGCTATTGCCGTTGATAATTAAATTAAATTCTCTCATTTTCTTAACTCTTATTATTAGGATTATTACCTATAGGATTAAATGAAAATACTGAAACCGAGCCATAAAATCAAATCAGCTAGAGCGTCAGTCTGATTAGCAATAATTGATATTAATGCGACAATACAATTGCCACATTAATAATCTCATATTTTACAGATGCTTATTTGCTCTCGCTTTCACTCTGATTCATGTTTAACGAAGGTGTCTCGTCAAAGAAATTCCATGGCTTCAATAGGACATTTACCCATTCTGTCGGCATGATAGGCCATTCCTCAGCTCGTGCAATATGGGTTGTGCCTGTCGTTAGCCACACTACCAAATCTTTATTGTGGATGTTTTCATTGTTTTTCGTAAACTGCCCTAAGCCTGTATCTTTGTCAGAGCGATTAGGGTATTTGCCTTCTGGATATAACTCATTTGCATCATAATTGGTCACCCAAATCTGCTTATCCATAAAATTAAGACGATTGTATATCCACTCATCATCTGCAAAGTTGGCTCCTTTTGCAATAGGATGAGTGCCGCCTGCAAACGGAATCATTTGATAAGATACTGGATTTCCCATACGGTTCTCTTTGCTAGCATTACTGATTAGACGCACAGATGCGGGATCAAAGTTTTCTTTGGCGGCCATCTCTGTCACTACTGTAGTTTCGCGAGTCTCCATGGTACTGGTACGCGGGCCGCCTCGTGTATTGTCAGCTACAACTGGATCTATGCGTTTAATATGATTAGTTTCGCCATCGACATCCATATCCAAGCGGAAATTATAGATATGCTGATGAGTTGTGCCGACGATATTATGATCAATCAACGTACCAAAGCGAGTGTCTTCTTTAGCCGTCGGATCATGCATGGTTTTTGCAAGGACACCTTTGACGGCCTCGATACCAGTGGCTCCAGCGTCAATACCAATCGTTCCGTTTGGCTGAAATACCCAGTCAAAAATATAATCATAGTTGCCTATTGTACTTATCCAGCGTACTACCAGCTCACGGCGCTCAGTACTGACGTTCTTTTGTCCCATTTCTTGATGCTTAAACTCAGGGCCTGCATAACGCTCAAATACTGCGATAGCATTCGGAATGGTATAAGGTTTGCCTTGATAATCTGGAAGAACAGCGTCAAGGAGTACAGCATTTTCTGGTGCGTCGATATTTTTTTCTAGCGGAGAAGTTAAAGTTCCCATGCCGTATTCACCAGCATCTAGATAAGATTTAAAGTACCAACCCATATCAGGATCACCATAAGGAACAACCATACCGCCTAAATTGCCTTGATACATGATTTTGCGATCAACACCTTTATCGTTAAAGGTAACGGTACTGAGTTGCAAGCCAGTACGACTATCTAAACCAATATGGAACTTCCAATTGTTCCACTCAACGTCTCGGCCAGTGATGGTATAATTCTTTCCTTCTGGTTCAATAATATTCAACGGCTTGCTATTGACGACTTTTTTATCACGACCATCAATCGGGCGCGGAGTCATCGGTACCGGAATAACACTGCCCTCTTCAATTTTAATAATTTTTTGCTTATCTAGATCAACAACTGCTACCAAATTTTCGATGGGATGTGCCCAATAATTGCCATCGCCTACGTCTAGATAAGAGACGATTTTGAGGACTCGCAGCTGCTGATCTAAATTGTCCTGATCACCAAAATAGCCAACCGTTAATGGTGTGCCTACGACTTTAGTCACATCATCGATACCATGCTTTTTTAACGCTACTTTATATTCTGGGCTGTTTTGAATGATGTCCTGTATGGCAAAAAAATCATCTACCAGCACCATACCAAAGGTATTTTCTATCGCATCCCAACTGGTCAAGGAATTTTTATTTAAATTTGCCTCGCCTTCAATGACCGTATTGCCTTTCAAAATACTAAAAGTTGCTACACGATCACCTTTATAAGGCTTGTTTTCAGTGACATTACGCCATACTGCATCTTTATCAGGTTGTTTTAAGCGTATATCAGAAAACCGTAAATTAGTCTCGGTAGGTTTGGCTTTCTTAATAATAGCCAACGTTTGCTCAATCTCCTTACTACTTAAAACATTGAGTGGATGCGGGCTTTGCTCTATCTTAAAAGTCTGATCTAAACCTGATTGCAAAATCTCATTTGCTAACGAATCAGGCACTAAAGCTTGACCATCTTTCATGACTAGGGGACTCGTAATTGCAAGAGACTTCCCGTTAACCATGGCTGTTTTGCTATTGGGTTTGATTTGTACCCGTGTGGAATTCTTGGTAATGGTATACATATTAGCGTAGCTATCGTATTTGACATCTGCCCCTGCTGTGGTCATCGCTTCTTCTATCGGAACCATATTTACTTTGCCGCCATGAGCAAATGTCTGCGCGCTATATACAAGCGTTAGACTAGCCACTAAGGCGGTAAGAGTTGACTTCAGTATCCTACTAGTAGTGGACTTTTGGTTAATTTTATTATTGGATTTTTGCTTATTATAAATAGTGATATGAGAATGTATCATAGACGATTTCCTTATCGTATTGAGGCGTAGAGATAGCGTATGCTAACTATGTGATGAATTCCATTTCGTGCTTGGTTGTGACAGATAGATAGTAAAAAACGTAGTACATACTCTATAGACGATTCAATTTAAAAGAGGATCAAGGAAACCGAGTGCAGATGTATATGTAATACTTCAAGCAAGGTTAACGCTGTAGTTCTTTTATAAAAGATTGACTATATATCACTTTTGATACAACCATCATTTACTATCACAATAGTTATATTACACGACAACGACCCTTCTATTTTTTTATTTTTATTAAATATACTTCAAAGTGAATTTATTTTTTAGTGTAGATAATATGAGCTTATAGCAGAAAGCAAATACAAAAAAACCGCATGATATTAGCATCACACGGTTTCTCTACTTTAATTACTGCCTGTATTTTTAAAAACAATCATTCATTACTAAGCAAGCATACCGCCATCGACAACGACCGTCGCGCCTGTCGTATAGCTTGACGCATCAGACACTAGGTACAATACCGTACCTGCCATCTCGTCAGGGTCAGCTACGCGCCCTAGTGGAATCGCATGTAGTGCCATCTTTAAAACTTTATCATTGGTGGTCAATGCTGAGGCAAACTTAGTATCGGTCAGACCCGGCAATAATGCATTGACACGAATGTTTAATGGGCCACATTCTTTGGCAAAGGCTTTGGTCATGCTAATAACTGCAGCTTTGGTGATTGAATAGATGCCTTGCTTGTCACCCGCGACCAAGCCATTAACCGACGCAGTATTTAAAATCACCCCGCCGCCCTGCTCGCGCATCATTTTTCCCGCCGCTGTCGACATAAAGAAATAACCGCGAATATTGACCTCTACGGTTTTATCAAAAGCTGCCAAATCTGTATCTAAGATATGCCCATAGTAAGGGTTTGCTGCGGCGTTATTCACTAAGATATCAATTTGACCAAATTCGCTTTTGATATGCTCAAAGATCGCATCAATCTGCTCCATCTCGCCCACATGACAGGCAAAGGCACTGGCTTTGTGACCATCAGCGACGATGCTATCGGCTACCGCTTGACAAGCATCAATCTTACGGCTAGAGACAATCACATGTGCGCCTCTAGATGCCAATAGACGAGCGATAGACTCACCAATACCGCGGCTGGCACCAGTAACTAAAGCAATCTTACCGGTTAAATCAAATAAATCTTTCATCATTATTCCTTATATTTTAAATATATTATTTTTAAATTTTTATCATCTCTGCGAAACTCAATACCATCTCCAAAAATTTGAGCAGCAAGGAAGACGAGTGCAAATACTACAATTAGTAGACTAAGCGAGTTTGACACCGCTAATCATATTTTTGGGATTGGTATAAAACCATTAAGCTAACATGCCACCATCAAGGGTAAAAGCATGGCCATTCATAAAGCTGCTTTCATCACTAGCCAGCCATGCAATCGCACCAGACACTTCATCGACGTCACCTAAACGGCGCATTGGGCTGGCTTTGATGGTTGCTTGTTGGGCACGCTCGTCCATGTTTGCCATGGTATTACGCACCATCGGCGTATCGATAAAGCTCGGACATACCGCGTTAAAACGAATATTAACGCGCGCATACTCGTGAGCAGCAGATTTAGTCAATCCCATTACCCCATGCTTAGCAGCGCTATAAGCTGATAATAGCGGCGCAGAACGCAGGCCTGCGATAGACGCGACATTAATCACATGACCGCCACCATCGGGTGCCATACAAGTAACAGCGGCCCTCATACAATGCCAAACGCCTTTTAGGTTGACGGCGATATTACGATCGAAATCTTCATCGCTCAGCTCATGCATGGGTGCTGGATTGTGATCGATGCCGGCATTATTTATTACCACATCAAGACCACCAAGCGTCTCCATGGCAAAAGCAAATAGCGCACGTACATCATCACCGCTGGTGACATCGACCTTTTTAAAGACGATACTATTGCCAGCGTCTTGTGCTTGCTTAGCAACGGCTGCGCCCATCTCTTCTGCCAAATCGCCAATCACTACTTTGGCCCCGCGACTGGCTAGCAATAACGCACTTGCGGCTCCAATACCAGACGCCCCGCCAGTGATTAAAATGCGTTTACCAGTTACGTCTGATGCAACTCCATTTGTGTTTAACGTCATACTTTATTCCTTTAAAAGAGTTTTATTTTATATGGTGCAAGTTTTTTCAACACGATGCGACTAACTTCTCATTGGTTAGAACCATTCTGCTTGCATATCGGTACATACAGCATTGTCGTTATTTAACAGCTCGATATCACGATTGATTAAGGGCAATTCCCAATCGATAAAATATTTTGCTGCTTGCAGTTTACCGTGATAGAAGTTTTGTTTTTCCGTATCTTGTGAATTACTGTCCATGGTCTCACTTAATAATTGCTCAGCTTTGCTGGCTTGGCGAATCCAAATCCAACTGACCACGATAGAGGCAAAGATATTCATCAATGCTTGTGCATTACCAGTCAACGTGATGGCTTTTTCCGTTTGCAGGATTTTGCTTAAATGCACCAACACTTCATGCAAATGACCCATATAAGGCATCAATTTACCCGCAAGTTTGGCGGTTTCTGGTGTATTGATATTCTCTAAATCTTTGGTGATTTCACGTTTTAGAATTTGAATACCAAGCCCTTTATTTTGCCATAACTTTCGGAATGACAAATCTAACGCTTGCACGCCATTTGTGCCTTCATGAATGGGATTGAGACGGTTGTCACGCCAAAACTGCTCGGCTTGATATTCACGCGTATATCCTGCTCCGCCCAATACTTGAATACCCAAGTCATTGGCTTTCGGCCCATATTCAGACGGCCATGCTTTTAACACTGGCGTGAGTAAATCTAGCAACTCTGTCAGCTCATTTTTTAGCGTATCATCTTCACAAGTATTGATATGGTCGATTAGGTTTGAGCCATACAAGCACAGTGAAATACCGCCCTCGCTATAAGCTTTTTGCGCAAGGAGCATACGCTTGACATCACCATGCTGAATAATCGCCGTTGCCGCATCTTCAGGTTTATTCTTCGGTGCAATTCTGCCCTGAGTTCTATCTTTAGCATAATCGAGCGAATACTGATAACCGCGATAGCCAATCATTGCCGCGCCAAAGCCAACAGCGATGCGCGCCTCATTCATCATTTTAAACATATAACGCAGACCAAAATGCTCTTCACCGATAATGTAGCCATAGCACTCGCCTGCATCACCGAAACTTAACGCCGTAGAAGTCGCGCCTCTATAACCGAGTTTATGAATGAGTCCAGTTAAATGCACATCATTACGCTCGCCAACCGATAAATCGTCATTGAGTCGATACTTGGGCACGGCAAATAACGAGATGCCTTTGACGCCGCTAGGTCCGCCAGGGACTTTTGCCAATACCAAATGTACGATATTGTCGGACAACTCATGATCGCCCGCTGAGATATAAATCTTGCTACCTTTGACACGATAGCTGCCGTCGTCCTGCTTTACTGCCGTGGTTTTGATATCAGCAAGCGACGAACCTGCATGTGGCTCAGTTAATGCCATCGTTCCTGTAAACTCACCCGTTAGCATGCGCGGCATAAAGGCATTTTTAATCTCATCACTAGCGAAATGTGAGATAACATTAATCGCCGCCGTCGTCAGAAATGGATAAGCCGTGGTTGAGGGATTGGCTGCCATAAAATAGCCTGCCACCGCCGTCATAACCGTTTCAGGTAATTGCATCCCGCCATCGTCAAAGCTATAACGACCCGCTATAAAGCCTGATTCACGAAACGCATCAAAGGCGACTTTGACATCGTCTATCATGCTGACTTTTTTGCCGTCAAACTGCGGCTCTTTTTTATCTGCTAAATGGTTGTGCGGTAAGAATAACTGAGTCGCGATTTTATTGGCGGTGTCTAATACTGCGTCAAAGGTTTCGCGGCTGTGCTCTGCAAATTTTGGATGTTTGGTTAAATTTTCAGTTCCCAATACATCATATAATTGGAATGGTAATTCAAAGTCGTTGATAAGCGTATCTGCTGCCATAGTATTCTCGTTAACTCATTAAATTTGGTAATCAATTGATATTAATCTAATTTAACGTCTTGCCGTATTGTCATTTATGACATAATTATGGTCAAACAAGACATTTCCTCTAACCTATGCTGAGTGAACTTCAAATTACGCATAGTGCAGCTGGTGTAGATTTTTGCAGCCTCTGTCTGGCGAAGCGCACAGCACGCAAGAAAATCTTTACCAGCTGCACGCAAATATTAGCGAATGCTTTTATTTATTATCAGCTATAAATTCGCATACACTTAAAGGGAGCTAAATTTTGCCCTACTCTAAACCCTTTAAAGTGATTATCCTTGGTTTCGATGGTGTGCTCGGTAGCGTGCTCGCTGGGGCGCTAGATTTGTTTTCGTTTACTGGTGTTAGTTGGCAACGCTTTTTGGATGAGACGGTAGAGCCAAGGTTTAATGTACAGATTGCGAGCTTAGGCGGTGCGGATATCAGATGTAGCAATCGCTTAATCATGCAAGCGCATTGCGATATTCAAGATGTGATTGAGTGCGACCTGTTATTGATTCCAACGATTGGCGATTCAATCGATAAAGTATTGAGTCAAAACAGTGAGTTAATTCCGCATTTGCAGCGACTGGCAAATACCAAAGCGGATATTGCCAGTAACTGTAGCGGGGCTTTCTTTTTAGCAAAGGCTGGCTTGCTCGATGGCAAAGTAGCGACAACCCATTGGGGCTATGCCAGTAAGTTTAAGGCGGATTTCCCTTTGGTTGATTTGCAAGAGAATCAATTTGTTACTCACTCAAAAAGCCAGTCAAAAGACCAATCAGGCAATATATTTTGTGCGGCAGGTGGTAGCGCCTTTTATGACTTAGGGTTGTTATTAATTGAGCGTTATTGTGGACGTGAGATTTCTACCCAAGTGGCAAAAACCCAAATTATTGATAGTAAACGTGGCAATCAGAACAGCTATACCAACGTGACTTTGCATAAGCCGCATTCAGACCAGCTAGTTAAGCAAGTACAAGAATTTATCGAGGAGAATTTTAAGCAGCCTATTCATATCAGCCGTTTGGCAGCCATGGTCAATGTTACCCCGCGCACCTTAAACAGACGTTTTCAGTCATGCGTCTCGATGCGCCCAATTGAGTATATTCAGGCAGTCAGAATTGAACAAGCAAAGCGTTTGTTGGAATCAGGAGATGTGACGATAAAATCGCTGGCTGAGCAAGTCGGCTATGAGGATATCTCCTCATTCACACGCTTGTTTAAGCGTGCCACTGAGCTGACACCGAAAGAATATCAAGATAAGTTTTCGCGGTTGGCGATTTAATGCTGTTTCTTAATCGTACTTTTGTATAGTCGATCTACTAGAAAATAAATACAGCACTACTGGGATAAATTTTGCGCAGCCTCTGTCTGCGCAGGCACAGCAAGCAAGAAAAAACTTATCCCAGTAGCGCGTTATAGTGTTTGCACTTCTTTTGTTTATGAACGGCTCTATGAGGCCTTAACAAAGAGCAGAAAACAAAAAGCCGATCTGATTTTAAATCAAATCGGCTTTATTGATGCTATAAGTAGACTGCTAATACAGCAAATGTGCTACTGAAGTGATAACCACTAAGCTAATAAGTGTACGAATAATGAAGATCATAAATAGCTCTAAAACGTTGAGCTTAATATTTGACTTCAAAATTAGCGCACCAACTTCGGACATATAAATAATCTGGGTAATAGATGCAGCACCGACAATAAAGCGTGTCATCTCACTTTCAATACTCTTACCGACCAACGCTGGTAGATACATATCAGCAAAGCCCATAATCATAGCAGGAGCAGCCTTTGCGGCTTCTGGAATCTGTAATAACTCAAGCACTGGCACCAGTGGGGTTGCAAGCCAATCAAATACTGGCGTGTACTCTGCTAAGCCAAGACCAATGGTGCCGATAGCAAAAATAACCGGAATGAGTCCAAGATAGATATCAAATAAATTCTTGACGCTATGCTTAAACACGCTACCCAAGCTCGGCATAGAATGCGCACGAGTCACAGCACGGTTCAGTGCCCACTGCGGCATACTATATTGAGCAGGAATTTCTTCATCTAACATACATTTGCCAGAATGGTAAGTATCAGGCTTCAATGACAACGGTGGTATACGCGGCATAATAATAGCAGCTATAAAACCCGTCAGAGCGATGGTCAGATAAAAGAAAACAAAATTGTTGTCTACGCCAATAGTCTTGGCGACGACGTAAGTAAAAGCGATTGAAGTTACCGAAAAGGTTGTGGCAATAATCGCTGCTTCACGCTGACTATAATAACTTTTATCGTACTCTTGCATAGTGACTAGCAGGCCAATGGAAGCCGCACCAAACCAAGAGGACATGGCATCTACTGCCGAGCGTCCTGGGAGTTTGAATAGTTTGATAAATACTTTACTGGCTAACGTTCCCAAAAATTCCATCAAGCCAAAATCAGTCAAAAATGGTAAGGACAAGATGGCAAAGAAAAACAAAGGAATCAGAATTGGGATAAGATCTTCAAAAATAACGCCGCCAGTATTACGGTTGATAATAAACTCAGGGCCTATCTGTAAAAAAATCATCCAAATGAACAAGGCGCCTAAAAAACGTGCAGCGAGCCAAAACCAATCGACATCGAATAGTTTTCTTAATAAAGAGTCTGCATGCAAGTCAGGTCGCAACACTTTTACTGCCAGTGCCCCGATAAAAGAGGTCGTAACTATCGCCAGTGTAATATAAGCGACGTAACCACCTAAAATAGCTTGCAAAGCATCGGTTAATACGCCAAGTAAAATGGTAACTTTACCATCCCATTGAAATGGAATGATGAATAGCGCAATACCAAGCGCTGAAAATAATAAAAATTTCCACAATGACGCGCGCCATTGCTCTCCTTGCGGCGTTTTTGGATCGACAGCATTGTTGCCTAGAACAGGCTGCTGCGACTTATTTATATTAACCGTCATTTAATTCCTCCATGATGGGCGACAATCGCCAATTTTTCCATTTCGCTGTCTGACCAATTCCCGGATTTAGCGAATTAGTCGGGTCTAGTTTTTTATAAAACGAATGTAATTCAGACTTAGCGGTATAAACATGACCCACATTGTGTTCAGCGGGATATTCAATATGACGCTGATCATAAAATGCCAACAATTCATCCTTGAACGTTTTTGAGTCAATAGTAGGATTTAGTAAGTAGTCTTGATGCATGACATAACAAAAAAAATGTCCCAAATAAAAGGTTTTGCTTACTTGTCTTTGCAAGTTAAGAGGTAGCGATTCATCCCAATCTACAGCGTTCCTTGGCAAGGCGATATCTGTAGATACTAGCTCGCCAAATTCACTATGATTTAGATTGTGATAACGAAACATAGCAGCCGTTGCCGCACTGCGAAATACTAATAATGCCTGTGCTTCTTCTTCTGTGCATGTATGTAGTACACCTTGATGCTGCTGCATATGAGACTGCAAAAATTCTTGAGCAGATGCGATATGACTGTCACTTGCACAAACATTCGCTACTTTTATAACTAAATGATAACGGTATGATACTGCTTGCTCGGCTAAAACTTTCGGTAATGATGCTGGCATAAAGGTAGATGCTATCTGTAGCACGCGATCTGGCAAAGTTTTTGGTAATCTCCATTTATCCAGATAATAACCAATCTTTGCTTGTAGTCGATACAACGCTCCTATCTTACTAGCAGGCAGCTTGCGCATACTCAAACAAGTATCACGGCCATAGCGTAGCGTGATGTCATTATAATCTTTATGCATATACTCTGCCAAAATAGGCAGATGTAATTCACTTTTAAGCCAATGCTGTCTCAGCATGGTCAAGGTATCAGCATCATCGGTCGAGATATAAAACGCTTGCTCTTGCTTAGGTTTAGGATAAGTCGCTACTCTTACAGCAAATACAATTACTTTACCTGCTGAACCTGACGCTTCATATAATCCGTTAGGATCATTGTTGAATCTAGCTGGCGTCTTAGCCTCGCAATCGCGTACTTTGGTTTGATACTGATGGTTTGCGCACGCTTTATTAGGGCTAGCCAAATCTTTATCGAACGTGCCAGCTTGTAAATTATTAAGCATCTCTTCTGGATGCGTGCCTAAATCAACTCCTAAGTGATTGATTAACTCAAACTCACCTAAGGCATTGCGTCTGGCAAACAGTGCCATCTCAGTATAAGCAGGGCCACGCTGCACCAACATCCCACCAGAACTATTACAAATACCGCCGATGACCGAAGCACCAACACAGCTAGAGCCTAATACTGAATGTGGTTCACGCCCTAACGGTGCAAGATTAGACTCCAGTTGTTGAAGGGTCGCAGCTGGTAAGGCAATAACCTCCGTCGCATCATTGAGTAGATAAATACCACTGAGCGACTGCATCGAAATCACTACCACAGGCCGATCATACTCACCGTATGGCGTTGATCCTCCGGTCAGTCCGGTATTGGCAGCTTGAGCAATAATAATGACATCTGCCGCCGCGCAAAGGTTAATGACACGCCATAGTGCGATTAAAGAATCCGGTGTCACTACTGCTACTGTAGTAGAAGCAACAGACTTAATCGCTCCGTGCACGTAGGCTTGCTGCTGGCTGGGCTTGGTCAGTACATTAGTCGCCCCAACAACAGCTGTCAAATCAGCTAATAAGCCATCTAACAGCTCAGACAACTTACTAGACGAGCGATTAGAATTTAACACCATAGACGTTCTTCCTTGAGCGACCAGACTTTTGCATAACTAGCATCAGCTCATTAACTAAAGCAGGTGAAGGTCTTACCCATTTCAAAAAGAAAATCATCAGCCTCATCAATCTCATAAATGACAGGTTGTTTACCTTTGATGTCTTCTTGAAATGCGTCTAGCAGTTGCTGTTTGTCTGTAATTCTACGATAACCAGCACCAAACCCTGCTGCTAGCGGCTCAAAGTTAGGTGTCTTAATATTAACCCCAATCAATGGTAATCCACCTTCTTCCATATATCGGCGAATCTCCCCATAACCTTGGTTGTTCCATAATAAGACAATCAACGGTAGCTCAAGCTCAGCCGCGCAGATGAGTTCTGCAATGGTAAATTGAATACCACCATCGCCGATTAGGCTAATGACAGGAAGCTTCGATCCAATCATTGCGCCAATCGCGGCAGGCAAGCCATAACCTAACGTGCCAAACCCAGTCGATGAGTTAAACCACTTACGGGTCGCCAGCGCCTCAAAGCCAAGATTGCCACTATAGACCGGTTGGGTCGAATCACCAACGAAGATGACGTCTTTTACTTCATCTCTAATTAGTTGAAGCAGTGCATTTTGTCCAGCAAAGTCTGGCGTCATAGCTTCTATTAACGCCTGCTTTGCCTCGATTACTCGTGACGCTGCTTGATGATTAAGCTGATGACTTTCTAAACGTGTACAGAGGCCGCTAATAGCCATCTGTGCATCAGATAGTACAGCGATATCCGCTCTAAAAGGACGTTGCAGCTGCTGAGCATCGCAGTCAATACGAATGAGTGTGCCGTTGATTTGGAACTCGCCATTAAAGAAGACGTCGTAATCGGTCTCACCAAGCTCAGTACCAATCGCCAATACCAAGTCCGCCTCGCTAATAACGGCGCGACCGGCGTCTAATGACTGATTGCTACCCAAACTCAAAGGATGACCAGGTGGCAATAAACCTTTGGCATTAATGGTCAAAAATGTCGGTGCATCGATAAGCTCTGCCAATTTTTGCGCCTCATGATCAACATCAACGCAGCCGCCACCGTACAATACAACTGGATTTTTTGCACTTTTTAACTGCTCAACAATCAAATCCAATTGTGCAGGATTAGGCAGCGGTCTCATGACTTGTGGTCGTGTTAAACCTTGAGAATCAGCTTGGCTTTTTGCAGAGCCATTTAAATAAGGTGTTAAATCAGATGGCTTAGCGACATGACTAGCATCTGCGGTAATCACATCGATAGGCAGCTGGATATGGACCGGTCCTGGACGCGCCCCATTAAATAACGCAAAAGCTTCAGCGATGACCTTAGGTAATGACTCAGGTTGCCAGATAGTTTTACTCATGAGCGCAACCTTGCTAACCATGCCTTGTTGGTCGTGCAATTCATGCAAGTGCCCTTCACCGCTACCCGTATCTTTAACTTTATTGACACTAGATATCACTAGCATCGGTATAGAATCTGCTAACGCTTGCGCCATAGCAGTCATGATGTTGGTCATACCAGGGCCGGTAATAATAAAGCACACCCCGACTTTACCAGAGGCACGGTAATAGCCGTCGGCCATAAAACCTGCACCTTGCTCGTGACGCGGTGTCACGTGGCGAATATTAGTATTAGGCAGACCACGATATAACTCTACCGTGTGTACACCTGGAATACCAAATACGGTCTCAACTCCATAATACTCTAGCCATTGCACCAGTAGCTCACCGCAGGTCAGAGGCGAAGTGATTGGCAATGAAGAAGGCGCTTGCGTTGATTGCGTCATGAGTAGATCATCCTAAAAAAGTTCAATAGCAGTTAAATAATTCGTTCAGCGGCATAGCAAAAATCCCCTTTATTCTCATAAAGGGTGATTTATTATCTATATCTTGAGTTGCGATTAGTAGACTGCTTTGACTTTGTCGTCATAACGTACGCCTGGCAAGATACATAACATTTCGAATAACAAGTTCGCTGCTAGCACAGAGGTGTTACCAAACGGGTCATATGGCGGTGACACTTCTACTAAATCCCCACCAACCACGTCAAGGCCACGCATACCACGAATAATCTCGATACCTTGAGTTGACGTCAAGCCCCCAATTTCAGCAGTGCCCGTACCAGGCGCAAATGCTGGATCAATACCATCAATATCGAAACTCAAATAAACAGGACCGTCACCTAACTTTTCACGCACCTCTGCCATCAATGGCGTCAGCGACTTATACCAGCATTCTTCAGCAGGCACAACACGAAAGCCTTGTTGGGTTGACCAGTCGAACTCTTCGGCACTATAGCCAGTACCGCGCAAGCCAATCTGTACCACACGGTTGCCATCGATTAAGTTTTCCTCAACAGCACGGCGGAACGGTGTACCATGAGCAATTTTTTCGCCAAACATATCATCATTGATATCAGCATGAGCATCGATATGCACCATACCGACAGGGCCATGTTTTTTGGCAAGCGCACGTAAAATAGGCAGTGCAATCGTATGATCGCCGCCCAAGGTTAATGGAATAGCGCCATGATTCACCACTTTTTCTGTATAGAACTTTTCGATAATATCGACGCTTTTTAGCAGGTTAAAGGTGTTGATAGGCACATCGCCAATGTCAGCGACTTGCAAAGATTCAAAAGGAGCAGCGCGAGTGGCAACATTATAAGGGCGAATCATGCGTGATTCATCACGAATTTGTCTAGGACCTAATCTTGCACCGCTGCGGTTTGATGCGCCAATGTCTAAAGGCACCCCAACAAAAGCCACATCCAGCCCTTCAGCATCAGCTTGAGTCGGCAGGCGCATCATAGAAGCAAAGCCGCCAAATCTTGGCATATCATTGCCACTTAGTGGTTGATTGAATTTCATAAATCACATCCTTGTTTCAGTTTGTTTAGAATAGGCAATTTTTTATATGCTTCGACAATACCTAAATATATCAGCGTAGACCATGGTAAAATTCAGAAGTAAACTTCTAAAATTTCGTAGTAAAGAAGATTTAACCGTTATTATTAGAAGTTTGGTGAATATAAAATTACTTTTAAAAACGATGATAAAATCTAAACATTTGATAAGAATACCATTTATTCGTTAATGTGCAGTGAGCAACAGTAATATGTAATAGGTGTTCTAAAACTACCTGACCTTTAAAATACTCCCATTCCTATACACTTAATTTTTATATAGCGTGAATATAAATGCTCGATGAACTTATAAAAATAGACATAAAAACCCTACGTAGCTTTATGGCTATCGTAGAGTGTCAGGGTGTGACGGCCGCTCAATCACGGTTAAACGTTACCCCCTCTGTTATTAGCGGTCACTTGGCACATCTAGAAGACAGACTGGAGATGAAACTCTGTCATCGTGGCCGTGCTGGATTTAAGCTTACAGAAGATGGTATTGCCGTCTACGAGGCGTGCTTGAGCTTTACTGAGGCAGTTGCCAGCTTCCAACATCAATTGCATTATATTCGTCAATTAGATTCTGTTCGTGGTGGCCATATTCGCTTATGTTTGATAGATCAGATGCCAACGATTTTTTATGACGCCTTACGCCAGTGTCTCGCTGCTAGCTATCGTGATAATCCATTGATACATTTCTCTATCGATGTGCAGAGCCCTGAGAGTATGCTCGACAAGCTTTTGAGTAATGAAAGTGATATTGGCGTGGGCTATTTTGGCAGTTTTCCGCCTTTATTAACTTTTAAACATGCCTTTATTGAAGAGCAAGTAGTCTGCTGTGGACGCGAGCATATATTATTTCATGAATCAGAGGGCCTGACTTTCAAGTCTTTAGAACAAAACTACCCATGGATTAAAAGAGGATATATTACCGATGTCAGTATCAATCATATTCGCCCAAAAATATTAAGCGCTACTACCTATCAAATGGAAGCGACTGCGCAGCTTATCCTTGCAGGTCATCATGTTGGCTACTTGCCTCGTGATCTAGCAATGCGCTATGAAGAGATGGGACTGATGAGAATATTACTGCCCGATGAAGCAAGTTACGAAGTTAAGCATCACTGGGCCTATCGAGAAAACCTGCATAAACACGTGGCTGATTTTCTGGAACGAATGCTTAGGCTATTAACTGAGCAAACATATTAGTTTAGTGAGCTCGCTTTCGTTAAAACTCCTTCGATAAACCTATCGTTTTATAAAAACTTGACGCATAAAAGCCCATAAAAAAGGAGACGATTTTAGTATCATCTCCTTTTTATTTTATGCAAATATCATGTAAAGTTAATTACTCAGCAGCGATAGCTATCATCTCAACCAATAGCTCTGGACGTGCCAATGCTGACTCACCACAAGCACGAGCTGGTGGCTGTATGCCTTCAAACCATTTATCCCATACTTCATTCATCGCAGCAAAGTCTGACATTTCTTTTATCCAGACCGTCACTGATAGTAGCTTTGACTTATCACTGCCCACCTCTTCTAACAGTGTTTGTATTTTCTCTAAACAAGTCAGTGTTTGCGCTTTGATATCATCTTCCGCATTGCCCACTTGACCACATAAATAAACGGTCTGGTTATGGACAACAATTTTACTCATACGTTGATTGCTATGTAGCTTTTTCATCGTATTTCATCCTTAATTTATTAAAATATTTGAATCAGTGATGACTCAGTTAAAAAACAATAGCTTAGTTAGAAAAACGCTGGGCGCTAAACGGCTCAACATCAACCACGACAGGTTTGTTATGTATCAGCTCTTCAACGATACGCCCCGTCATAGGCCCTAGGGTGAAGCCTTGATGACTGTGACCAAATGCAAACCATAGTTTTTCATGTTTATGTGCAGGCCCAATGACCGGCTTCATATCAGGCATACAAGGACGTGATCCTGCCCACGCTTCACTCTCTACCGCATCTTCTAATGGTAGAATTTTTCTAGCAAATTTTAGTACTGTTTTTAATTGTCCAAAATTCTTTGGCGCATCCATCGTCGTCATCTCAGCACCAGTGGTAATACGGATACCTTGCTGCATTGGCCCCATGACAAAGCCTTTATCCATATCAAACATACTGTGATTGATATTATTTTTATCAGTCACTTTAAAGTGCTGATGATAGCCACGCATCGGGAACAACGGCAAATTATAGCCAAGTGGTCTGATCAAATCATTAGACCAAGGTCCGGCAGCGATGACTAACTTATCACTATAATAAGTATCGTTATCCGTGATGACTTTCCAGCCTTCTCCATCTTGCACGATTTCTTTTACATCGCTCTCTTTGATCGTACCCTGCATATCTTGGAAGTTTTTTGCATATGCTTTTACCAAGGCGCTTGGGTTTGATACTTGCCATGAATTCAACCAATGAATCGCACCGACAAAACCATCAAAATTAGCGCTAGGCTCCATCACTTTTAATTCTTCAACGTTCAATACGTTATGCTCAACCCCTTTCTCACGCGCAGCGATGGCTGAAGCAATGGCCTCTTTAAAGGTGTCTTCAGAACGATGCAGCTGTAACCAACCATCACGGGTGATAAGTTCATCAGCGCCAGACGCCGTAATCATGGTCTGATGCTCGCTGGTACAATGCGCAATCAGCGTCTGCCACTCTGCTTCGATCTGCTTAACAGTCGCAGGCGCAGAGTACTTCCAATACTGCAATAACGCTTGATGATAACGCAAAATTGCTGGTATACGATAGCGAATATCAGTACCTTGATTAGGCAATACTCTAATCATTTCAGTAATTTGGCGCGGGAAAGGATGCGTATGAATTGCTTCGCGCTGGATCAAGCCAGCATTACCATATGAGGTCTCTGACCCTGGTAGTTTTTTATCTAACAACAACACCTGCGAACCGTTATTTTGTAGATGCCACGCAATCGATGTGCCAACCATACCAGCACCAATAACAATAACCTCATAGCGCATAGAATATCCTTTCCTGATAGGTAGTAGAGTCTTGCTTAATAGGGGGTGATAATAACGCGAACCTGACAATTAATAAACCCATATCTGACGGATTTTTTCGTTATCAGATACTTTTGGTTATAGGCATCTAATAAGAGGTAAATTGGTAGGAATAATAGGGTCGTTAAATGAACATTTAATGCGGAATTAGACTTTCAAACTATGAAATTAGTTAACTAATTGCGCCTTTCTTATTACTTCCTCGGTATCAGAGGTCATTCCATATTGAGTGACACCAGAGATCCAGCCACTGTGAATGTCATTTGCGTTGATTTGAGAGTGTCCCAGACCGCCGCCATGTCATCTTGACGATGATCCCCCTTGTAGGTTATGTCTGTTGGATAGTCCTGCGTCACGGGCAGTGATGTCGTTATCATCAGTGTCGCCCATACCGATACCGTCATAGAGGCTGCGGCTGATCACCGGACTGTCTTTGTCGCCATACCAATGGTTAAGCAAGACATAATCTATATATAGTCAGCTGGAAATAAAACTGTTATATGTATTTCAACGTGCTACTGGTATAAATTTTCCTTGCTGGCTGCTTGTGTATACTTCACAGAGCTTACGCAAAATTTATCCTTGCAGCACTCTACCGTTTTAGAGTGCCTCGACTATAGCCAAGCCAGAAGCGCGGATATAGACATTCTTAGAATAGAAAATTAGTTTAAAACTGGACTCAAATTACGCTTATCGATCCAACCAAATTTAGTGCCGTTTTTATAAGAGACTTTTACCCAGTCTTCATTTTGATCAAAAGCTTCGATCGAATCACCTTTGATATAATAGTTTGGTGGAGACATTGATTTAAAGCTCTTGGACAGTATTTCAGCTCTGTCTGTTTTAACGTGATATTTTATTGGTAACGGAGGACACTTCTCTTTAAACTGTGCTTGAGAGTAGTTTGATGACTTGCCATATTTAAATTCAGATAGAGCAAGTTTATTATTCTCGACACAGTAGTAATCTTCTCCTGTGATAAGTGTACCGTCAGAGACATATTTTGAGATTATCCATTTATTGTCTATACGGTTAAAATAGTATGATCGATTAGCGTTTCCACGGTTAGAGAAATAATTCTTTAATATAAATCCAGAACGGTTGGTACGAGGATATATATCATAAAAAAACCAACCTCCATCGTCGGTATAGTTTGATGTATTCAGACTTAACTTATATTTACCATTTTTATCTCCAATCAGAACGAAAAGTTCATCACCTTGATGTAGGTTTAAATCATTGCTAGCATCATTAATACGACTAATGATCAAGTCGTCCATACCATCTGCATTAACATCGAAAGTAAATATTTCAAACTGATCTTCTGCCAAGCCCTTTTTGATTTCCTGTAAAGATAGCGATCCATTAAAGGTGAATTCTTCAATTGTGCCATCTATATTCCACGATTTAGAAATACCAATTTTTTTACCGTTCTTATATGTAATATCATAGATATAAATATTAGGATGTAACGAATATTTAACATAACAACGACCATTTTCGACGCCGTGGCTATAAGTGCATTCGCCTGTCAGATCACCCTGCTCATTCCAACTCTTAGTTATACCGTGCAAAACTCCATTAGAATAAGGATCTTCGCTTCTTTTCTGTCCATTTTCAAAATACTCCATCCAAATCCCTATCGGCATATTATCTTTATAGTGTGATTCTATTTTTTTATTGCCAGACTCAAACCATACGGTTCTCGCCCCCTCTCTTGGATAATAATTATCAGGATGAGCGACGTCCTCGTTATCGGTATACTCAAGATGGCCATCTGTCAAAATGTACGGATCAGTAAATTTGACTCCTGAGATAAAAAAGTCTTGCACTAAATAACTGTCATTCGGTAGCTCTTTAATGAGAACTCGATAATAGTACGCATCAGACTTAGAAGATTTTTCAAGACCCCATAGATCGTGAACACCCATATACAAGATGATCTTTTTTTTGCCGTTGCTGTTATTATTAATACTATGTACATCAGCCGTATTTATAGTTTCTTCATTACTTTGTTGAGATTCTGGAGAGAATGATTGTGCATTACAACTAACCATAAAAATCGGTACTATTAATAAAAAACACTTTATAAGACGGCTCATAAGTTGATACTCTAAAAAATAAATGATGTTTAACTATCTAGTTGATCCTTGTGCCCATCCATGCCAAGTGATCCCTAGTGCTTCCATATTAGCCTCACTTTTCTGAGGTGCGTTTTTTTGAGTGTTTGCAATAGGTGAATATGCTGTTGGAACATAGAATTCATATTGACTGATTGGACGAACATCAATACTTAGATGATTGCTCTGATTACCACCAAGCCTATAAAAATGGGTTCCATTGGGATGAGTTGCAATGACCAAAGCCACATGACTTGAATGATTTGATCTACTCATATAACAAGCGATAGCTCCATATATAGGTTTATCAATTTCTGTAAAGTTTACTGTATCTCTTCTAAACCCATCTGCTCTTACAACATCATATGAATCGCCCGTGCCACTAACCTTTGTAAAATTCGTTTCTTGCAAACAGTAATTAATAAATACAGCACACCAAGCTTGGCTACTTGTGTTCATTGTATTATAGCCAGAGGGTGTAAAATTAATAAGTTTAAAATAATTATCTGTGTCATCAATTCTATGTTCAGGTGTATCAATCCACTGCTTTCCTTCACGAATAGCTATTTCCATCCATGGAGCAATTTCAATATTCGTTTGTTCTACCTCTGGCCTGTGTACTCCAGTACTTACGCATTTAGAAGGATAGTTAAATAACTCTTTTAGAAGTCTAACATTTGTTCTTCGATGTTCTATACCATTTTCCCAACCATTGATTAGATATGTCAGCAAATTAACTTTATCATTATCTGCTACAAGATTCATATCTACAGTTCCATATGTAACGCTACCTTCTATGGTTTCAGTTTTTGGGTAGTCTATATCCTCGTCCTCTATACTTGCAGGCCTTCCACCTGACGGTCCTGTCCATCTTGAAGAGTTACTTAATACTTTGCCTTGTTTCCAAAACCAGCCTGAAACATCACACGACACTTCTAAAGATTCGTCAACGAGACTAGGATCAGATATCACATCTAAACCAGAATAACTTTTATATAGCTTATAGTTGTTCTTCCAAGTCAATTGTATTAGTCCACGACCTTTATATTTTGGACCATCACCCATTATAGTATTGCCGTTTTTAATCGCATCTTTATGTTTGCCAGGGTTATATTTGGTTCCATCTGAAAACTCTGTTGTTGTTGTAAAATAAGCTGATTCATGATGTGCTTGTGCTAAGAAATGAATGCGTCTTATACATGTATTAATATCATACTTTTCCAATATCTGGTTTAAATATAAAGTAAAACTTTCAAAGTTTCGTTCAGCTGGATTCAACACACATTTACTATGCGCAAATAACGCTGTATTATTTTGTCCATGTAGCGCCTGGAATATGTCTTCTAATTCACTAAGAGTTAGCTCTCTATTACAACTACAATCACCTAGTTTAGTAGTTACCTCTTTTGGCGATCCATCATCTCCTGCATTTGATTTTTGTTCTGTATCAACACGGTTTTTATTTCTACTTGCTTCAGAAGATTCACTTGCAGACAAATCATTATTATTTGAACTATCACTAGTTTTAGGCGTTTGCTCAGTAGCCTCATGATCTCTACGTACAGCATCATTTAAATCTTCAAACCCTTCTCTAGCTACTTCATTGATCCAATCAATGGTACTTTTTGCAGCATCTTCTACAGTATCAACAGCATCCATCACTGTATCTTGGAATCTATCAAATAGTCTTTCATCATCCTCAAGCGGCGGGGTTACCGTGGGTCTAGATGTAGGTTGCACTGTCTGTGAATCACTACCCCGTAGCCTAATCGTTTGTCCTATCTGTAACTTAGTAGGATCAGTAATACCATTTATACGTTGTAGCTCTTCGACCGATACGCCACTTCTTTGTGATATGCCTGAGAGCGTTTCACCTCTTTTTACCGTATAGTCGGTTTGAGATTTTAAAGAGTCAGGCTCGTCATTGGTACGTCCACGTAAACCGCTGTTTTCTGGTGGAATTTTTATCCATTGATCAGGGAGTATCTCGTCGGCGTTATCTATTTTGTCTTTATTTAAATTAAGCAGTATTTGCCATGTCGTATCGTACTGCTTAGCAATACTATATAGCGTCTCACCGGGCAACACTTTATGAGGTTTTCTGGTATATGAACCACCAGTTTCTGCAAGTTCTCGAAGTTTAATCGTTTGAATAGAAAAGGGCGCTTGAATTCTGATATTACCTTTTCGAGTAGGTACAGGAATAGAACGTTGAATATCAACCATCTCATTAGTCAGCGGATGACGGATACTGATATTTAGTACCGTACCAGACGATCAGCTTATCCAAGTACCAAGACCATCACTATCAGAGCGAGCACTACTAATAAGCTGTCTTAGCTCTCTAATTTCATGGTACAGATTAGATAAAGGTCTATTCATTAAATCAACAAAGCGGAGTTGAAATAGAATGCTTTTAGGTTGACTCATCATTATTCTCCTGATAAGCGTTTTGATTTAGAAGATAGTCTGATCCGTTGTTATCGTCTTTATTGGGCTCTTCTATTCCATCCTCTTCATCAGGTTCAAATTTAACTCCCCACTCTGCATCTTTAAAGCCGATTAAAACCTTAACCTCTTCTTCTTTATCGCTAATTACAGGAGCAGTACGTCCATGCGCGTCTAACACTCCTTCTATCAATTGCCCATCAGGACGTAGCATTTGAAACTCAATGTCCTTAAAGTTGTGCTGATAAAACAAATCATAAACATCCAGCTTGTTACTAAACAGCGGAACGGTCTCCGGCATCATAGGTACAGAGTAATTAGCCCTTGCTCCAGAGACGAGCGCCTTCTTCACCGCCTGAATCTTAATCGTCCCAGGACACACCAGCTTAATACCACTCTCATCAATGGTCAGTGACGCTCCTGCAGAGGTCTGAAACTTAATGCGCTTAGGACTTGAGATATTTACCTGACCTGACTCACTACCAATCGTCATCGACTGCTGACTGTGCAATTGCAACTCACCACCTTGTGCCTGTATTGCCACAGGCCCCGTATTGGCACTGATATGTAAACCCGATAGTTGAGCTTGACCACCAACTCCTGCTAATGACTCGATACTGTCTGCGCTCAGATTATAGTTACCTGCCACCACATCCGACTGCGTGCTGCCTGATTGCCGTATGATCGTCTTTGCTGTCCATAGGGTATTGCTTGCGGAGGCAAGGATGCTGTCTTTACTGACCAGCATCACATCGGGCGCACCAATTACTTCGGTTTGTAGCGTGTCATCGATGACTTGTGCTGCTGTTTTAAAAGCGTCTATCGATTGATTAGCGGTCTTCATAGCTTTCGTCGACTGCAGATGCACGTGCTTAGCCTCTGCTAGGGTCTCGGTTAGCTCAGATCCCAGTTTCAGCTGTCGTTGCCCCACGTCATTAACCCAAGCCGACTCGTGCTCAGACTGTGTGTGCCGGATACCAAAGGTGGAAAGTAGAACCCCTTCGTCTGCTGTTGCTTGCAAACCATGATCACTGGCAAGGTTAATACCCTGTCCGCTGGTTGTCGATTGATGGTTGCTATAGCGATGACGCAATACGCCTAATTCAAGCACATGCTCATCAGGAGCAAAGGTGGCTTTGTCTGTTGTCGTTGGGGTTTGCGCATTGGCACGACTAGCGGTATTGACCGCCCACTGCATGCCGATTTGGTTTGGGGTGTCATCAAAAAGAAGTGCAACCTCAGAGTCAGAAGTCAGTCCGTATTGGGCGATGCCTGATATCCAGCCTTGATGACTATCGTCGTCATTAACTTGCGAGTGACCCATCCCGCCACCATGCCATCTTGGCGATGATCCGCCTTGTAGGTTATATCTGTTGGATAGTCCGGCATCACGGGCAGTGACATCTTTGTTATCGACATCGCCCATGCCGATACCGTCAAACAGAGCGCGGCTGATCACAGGGCTGTCGATATCACCATACCAATGGTTTAAAAGGACGGATTGTCCAAGCCTTGGGACAAACTGCCAGCCGTGAGTTGCGCCTGAGGACAACTGCAGGCTGCGCAGTGGCGGCGTCGTTCCATCATCATGCGGGCTGATACCTGCCCAGACCGGGGTGGTGATGGTTTGTTGTAGACCGTCATCTGTGACACTAGAGTCGTAACTTGGCGAGGATGAAGTACTGGTATCGCCTGTACGAGCTTGGGTCAGACCTGTGTAGCTACTGCTGACAAAGGACTGCTGGCTTGGATAAGGAGCGTAGGTAATGGAGGATTCTAGCAAGACGGCTTTCACCCAAATACCTGTGTCACGAGCGATGTCGTAGCCATGCTCGGGTATGGCGCTAAATGCTGTTTGCGCTGCTTGCTTAGTGGTACGCGTAAGCCAGTCTTTTATCAGCGCTTGGTTGTGGTAAGAGACGCTATCACTGTTAGGTTCGATACCGACGATAGTCATGCTGGTACAGTATGTAGATAAACGACCGATAGAAGGTAGGTTATTGATGCTAACCCGGCTACCGATACTTAGGCCACGCATGGCACCTGTGGCGCTATAGTATTCTCTATTGCAACCATTGGCGCGTACCCATTGCTCAGCTAAGCGGCTGGCAGATTCGTCGCTATATACTCGAGATGGTGCCCCTAATAAGACAGCAGTATCATCTAGTGCCAGCTGAGAGTCGTCATCTGCCACGCCTTCATAGATAGTATCAGTGGCGAGTCCATCGGCACGTACCACCACTGTGCGAGTGCCTAATTGCTTGGCGATCATCTGTAGCTCGTCAACAGAGTCTGTACCAGACTGTACTGAAGATTTCTCGTAGCTATAGTCAAGTGGTGATAACTCATTCTCGTCTAGCGCACTGACTAAAGACCAATAGCCCAACTCATCCACAGAGTCACCTGATACCCATAATGTAGAGACCCCGATGTCGGCAAGCAAGCCGGTAATAAAGTCATAATCGCTGACATCAGACTGCATACGCATAGCAAGCTGTGTGGTTAATTGCTCTAATGAGAGTAGTTGCTCTGAGAGCTGCCTGTCAAAGTCGTAATCGCTAAGGATGCTGGTGAGGATATCCAAGGTAGATTGACGGGTAAAGCTGCGGGTATGAATGGACTGGGTCAATTGCCAGTCAGGGGTGACGATATCAAGGGTGTAAAATTGCATGGCCCCATCAGAATGCTGATAACGAATTGCCTGAATGACGCCTGTCCGACAAGTAGGCATCCGATCTACAGATAGCGTGGTTAAGCAGACAGGTGTGCTGATTAAAGATAAACATGCGTCGATATCTAAAAAATTATACTGAACACTAGTATGTGACTAAAGGAGCTTTGATTGAGGTTACTTGTCCAGAAAAAGGCACTTGGATAAAGGAAAGTAGTTGCTAAAATGTCACTGCCAATACTGAGTTGGTGGAGACGACCAGTTTGTGAGGGCATAAAAGAGATTCTCATCATTGCGACATTAAGAGCAAAACTGATAGATTACCAACAAAAGTCACTAAACTATCCTATGAGAAAAGTATAGGGTTTATTGAAATATTGTCAAGTATTAGTAACTATGGACACACTTATTAGGACATAAAAGTTTGATTTTAATTTCTGTGCTATAGTTTGGTCTTTGTATTTTCAGTGAAGTAATCGCTAATATTTTTGATGATTTGGAAGATTTAATAAATGATTATTTACGCACAAAGACTGGCCTCTCAAATTGAATTCATTAAACAGTGTGCTTTAATGAAAAAAGCGCCTACTCAAGATTTTGCTAAACACAGTGATTTCACTTGTACTGAAGAACAAACGATAGGCTTGCCAGGTATCAGTCTGAACATCACCGACGATACCTCCGAGGACGTTTGGCTTCGTTTAGAGCGATTGCGTGAAAACTCAGCACCTAAACCCAACAGCTCACTATTAGCACATTGGTTAACATTTCCAATCAAATTTAGCGATCAGCCTTTATTGAAAGAAAAAATCAATGTACAAAATTTAATAGATGATGGTGTTATCGCTTATGAAGAAGCATTCACCCCGTTTGAAGTCGAGGATAGCCATCAGGATAAGACATTAGAAGTAGAAGAAAAATTATCAGAAAAAGAAGTTTATCTAAAAGATTTTCCTGAAAGAGAATCTTTAAAAAATGAATTTAATGATTATCTCAAAAATATTTGGAAGCCTTGGCTAGTGCAAGAGAAGCTTGTACGCCAAAGTATTGCTTTATATGCAAAGTTATTTAAGCTCAATCAAATGCTACAAGGCAACCTAGCTGATGAATCGCTTGAGCTGGTTTGGGGTGTCGGTGTTGCTGTAAGACAAAACGCTAATAATGAGCAGAATAGCGGGCAAATAAAGTATCCATTATTAACACAATCTGTTGAAATCGACTTAGATCAAAAGACAATGGCTCTACTTATAAAGCCCAACCCCTCTCCTTCTACGCTTGAGACTGAACCTTTTTCTATTGATGAGAACCAAGGTTTGGCCAATCTATTAAAAAACAGTAAACAATTTTATGAATCAGAGGATGTTTTACTAAATCCGTTTTTGCCAAGTAGCTATGAGCCTATTTTAAAATCAGCAGTGACCTTGCTTGATGCTTCTGGCGTTTATTGGCCTGACCATACCATTGCAGATGAGCGAAAAATACCTAAGGCGCAAAATCATCTTATCGTCACCGATACATGGGTCATTATGGCGCGCCCTAGAAGCAATAATATATTTTTGCAAGATTTAGATAAATTCGCCATTCAGCTTGAAAATAGCGATGACCTTCCTTTACCAAATGCTCTTATAGCAATGTTGACTGAGCCTGCTACAGAAGATAAAGAAATCATACTACCCCCTTATCGTGGTCTATCTATGGTCAGCGGCAGTGAAAATTATACAGGCACGCCAGCTGAGCTATATTTTCCTAAAGCATTCAATGATGAACAAGTACAAATCGTACAGCAACTAAATGTCCATGACGGCGTTGTCGTTCAAGGTCCTCCTGGTACAGGAAAAACTCATACCATTGCCAACGTTATTTGTCATTACTTAGCGCTGGGTAAACGCGTGTTAGTCACGTCGATGAAAGATCCTGCATTAAAGGTGCTGCAAGAAAAACTGCCTGAATCCATTCGCCCGCTAGCGGTTAGTCTACTGACCAGTGAAAATGAGGGTTTAAAACAGTTCGAATATACGATTAAAAAAATATCAAGTGAAGTTGCGAGTATCAATCGAGATGCCTACAAAAAAGAAATCGTCATGCTTGATAATCAAATCGATACCATTCATGCGCAACTGGCTAATACTGACAATAAGATTACGGCTTGGGCGCGCTTAAATCTTGATGATATCGTTATGGATAGCGAAACCATCAAGCCCATAGATGCAGCGACTGAGGTTGCTCAAAACAGGCAGCTTATCGAAAGCTTTTCAGATACATTAGGCATAGAAGAGACGTTTAGGCCTCGATTTACTCATGCCGATATGACTGAACTAAGAAAAATGAGAATAAAGCTCGGAAGCGATTTAGATTCTCTTGATAAAGAAATACCTGCTGTTGCAGACTTCCCTTCTATCAATACCGTAAAACAACTGCACAAAGATTTGAGTTATCTCAATGAGTCGCAAGCAGCTGAAAAGCAAGGAGCGCTACCAAGCTTAGTAAATGACAGTGCTAGCACAATAAATATTGCTCAGGAAATCACTGCTAATACATCTCGTTTAATTGATCTTCTTCAAAAGATTGCAGCGGCTGGGCAGGATTGGACGACTCATATTCAGCAGAGCTTAGCTGATGAGACTAAGCAAGACATCATCGCTCATCTAACTGTACTCAACGATGAGATTAAGTCGCTTTTTAATGAGAGAACCATTTATTTAACTAAACCTATCACGATGGCTGATGGTTTTGATAAAAATCCAGAGCTTGTTGACGCGGTCAAAAACTTATCCGAAGGCAAGAAACCATTTGGTATCGCTGGGATTTTTGGTAAGTCTGCTGAGAAGAAAAGCCTTGAAGCTATCACGATTGTCTCTTCGCAACCCTCAACTGTAGAGGACTGGCAATATATATCCAGCTTTATAGCGTTTAGAAGAAAATCTCAGGCACTCATTATTCGTTGGAATGCATTATCGAATGACCTACCCCTACCAATATTCGATGTAGCACCTGATAACTTGTCTAATTTAAATTCAGCCGTTCATTTATATAGAGACATTGTCGATAGCAACAACCTACAACACATTATTAGACAAGCGTTACATGCTATTTTCTTGGACTGGGATATTATTTCTACCGCACCTTATAATAAGGATATTTTAGTTAAAATTGAAGGTATTCTTAAACAACATTTGAAGAGACATGGTTTAGCAGAAAGTCTCACGCTAAAAGAAAATTTACTTAATAAGCTTGCTGACTGTAATGGCGTCATTAGTGAACAAATAACGCTCTTTTTAAATCAGAAAATCGGTAATTTGTCGTTGTCAGATGAGGCATTAAGTACGGAGTGGGAAGAGCTACTCAATGAGCTACAGCGAGTAAATAATCTTGCAACAGACTTACAGACGGTCACTGCCGTTACTCAGCTTATCGACGACAGTGGCGCACTACTCTGGGCAAATCAATTGCGCCATGAGCCTTGTCTTAATTCTCAAGATACGTTGTCATTTGATACACTGTCATCTGATGACTTGCTGCCTGATAACTGGCAGCAGATTTGGCGTCTTAGCCGATTGATGGGCTTTATAGACAGTATAGATGGTCGCAAAGAGTTGGTTGATTTAACCAAAACTCGTAGCCACTTAGAGTCAGATTTGGCAAGACTCTATCAAGAAGCAATCACCAAAAGAGCATGGCTAAAAGTCGCTGAGAATGCGACGCCAAACGTTAGAGCGTCTTTAGAGAAATACCGCTCTGCCATTATGCGTATTGGTAAAGGGACAGGCAAAGGCGCACATTATTATCGCCGTGAAGCGCGTGAGGCCTCTGCGGGAGCAAGTGCGGCTATCCCTTGTTGGATTATGCCGCATTATCGTATTTCTGAATCCTTGCCAGCAGAGTTTGGTAGTTTTGACTTGGTTATCATCGACGAAGCGTCCCAATCTGATTTAACAGCGTTACCAGCCATCATGAGAGCGAAGAAAGTTCTAATCGTTGGTGACGATAAGCAAGTGTCACCAGAAGGCGTTGGTCTCGATATCGAAAAAATTCGTAATTTGATGGCACAGTATCTCAGCAATCAAGTGCCTGTTTACCGCTCACAGATGTCACCTGATCGTTCAATATATGATTTATTCAAAGTCGTTTTTGCCGATAGCAGCGTCATGTTAAAAGAGCACTTTCGTAGTGTTGCGCCTATTATTGAGTTCTCAAAACGTGAATTTTATAATCATGAGCTGATACCGTTACGTAAAGCCAAACCTTCAGAGCGCTTAGATCCACCACTGATTGATGTATACGTTACCGACGGCTATCGCATTGAAGGCTCTAATATCAACCCTTCAGAAGTCAGGTTTATTGTCGATGAAATCAAAACCATCGTTTCTGACCCAGCTTACAAAGGTAAAACCATCGGCGTCGTCTCATTATTAGGCAATAAGCAAGCGCATAGTATTATGGAGATACTCAATAAAGAATTGGATGAGACTCTCATGACCACTTTTGATATTGCCTGCGGTGATGCGAGAACCTTTCAGGGTAAAGAGCGCGATATCATGTTTTTGTCGTTGGTAGTGGCACCCGGAGCTGCCCATGCACAAACGAGAGACACTTTTGCCCAGCGGATGAATGTTGCTGCATCGAGGGCGCGCGATAGAATGTATTTGGTACGCAGTATTGAGTTGGATGAGCTTAGCCAAGCTGATCATTATCGAGCAGAACTCATCAAACACTTTCAAGCACCATTTATGCAACATGAAGAAGAAGTCATTGATTTGCGCGATAAGTGTGAGTCGCCTTTTGAAACAGAAGTCTTTGACCTTCTGGTTGAAAGAGGCTATCGAGTGGTTCCTCAGGTTAAAGCAGGTGCTTACCGAATTGATATGGTTGTCGAAGGCGAAAACGACAACAGCCTAGCCATTGAATGTGATGGCGATAGATATCATGGACCTGACAAATGGAACAGCGATATGCAACGTCAGCGTATTTTAGAGCGTGCGGGCTGGAAATTCTGGCGCTGCTTTGCGTCCACCTTCGTCACTCGTAAAAGTGAAGTCATCCAATATTTATTGGCAGAACTAGAGCGTTTAGAGATTTACCCAATCACTACCGACACAGCATATAGTAGCTCATATGTTGAATCTAGAGTCGTCACTACTGTTGAAGAACCAATCATTGATATCGAAGCTGATGCTTAAGCATATAATGCTTAGTTAAAATATTAAAAATGGTGGCTGTATAACCTTAACGGTCACCACCACACCGGATCATCACTCGCCAGCATCTCTAAGGACTTCCTAGAACGCTTAACCTCAACTTCATCTGCAGACAACTCAGCGATAAATCGTGAGGGCTTGTCAAAATACCCTGAATAACTGGCAAAATAATCTGGCGCGGTTAGATACAGTCTGCTCTTAGCACGGCTACAGGCCACATAGAATAATTTTCGCTCCTCTTCTAACTCCTCAAAGTCATCTAAAGAGCGATGATGCGGCGTGATACCATCGACTAATGAATTGACAAACACCACTGGCCACTCTAGCCCTTTAGCACTATGAATGGTCGAGATAGTGACTTTGTCTTTATCGTTTTCCTCAGGCTGACTGGTCGTTGCCACTGAGTCATTGGGCGGATCTAATGCCAAATTTTCCAAGAAATTATCAAGACTACTATGCTCTGTTGCCAAGTTTTTGAGAACGCGAAAGTCCTCGCTACGCTCACGCCAGTTCTCTTCAATCATTTTTAAGACAGGAATATAAAACTCTAAAATATGCTCAATAATAGTCTCGACTGATTCTGCCTGACTTGCCTTAGTCAGAGTATGATACAAAGGCTCAAGTTGCCCACTTTTTTTGGCAAACTTTGCCGTCAGCAATGGCTTAAAAGAATTATTATCAGCATTAATCGCTTGAGTCAAACGCGTCGCAGTCACTGCCCCTACTCCTTGAAACAAGGTCAAGATTCGATGCCAAGCAATCGTATCATTGGGGTTATAAATAATTTTGATAAAAGCTAAGACATCTTTGACATGACGGCGCTCAACGAACTTAATTCCGCCTACCACGATAAATGGAATATGACGTTCCATGAACTCTAGCTGGACGTAGTTAGACTGAAAAGACGTGCGGCACAGTACCGCAAAATCGTTGTAATCCTGATCTGGCTTTAACTCTATGATCTTATCAGCGATATATTTCGCTTCTTTCGTTTCATCGCTGGCGCGGCTAAAGATGGGCTTGTTGCCCACTATGGTAGCGTTTGAATAGAGCTGTTTTTGATACCCCAAAGTAATTTGTGCTGACAAAGCATTGATATAATTTAAAACAGCAGGCGTACTACGATAGTTTTGCTCAAGCTTGATGAGCTTAGCGTCAGGATAAGTTTCGCCGAACAATAGAATATTTTCGTAATTAGCACCGCGAAAAGCATAAATACTTTGGTTGTCATCCCCGACCACCATCAACGATACCGATTCAGGCTCGCAAATCAAATCTATCAGCTGCTTTTGCGGGATATTAGTATCTTGATATTCATCGACCATGATGTAGCGATATTGGTTTTGTAGTAATTGTCTAAATGTGTCATTGGTCTTTAAATGGCGCACGACTTGGCTAATGATGTCATCAAAATCATAGAGATGATTGGCACGCTTATACTCATGAAAATCGACTGCTAATTGCTCGATAATGGGAATATGTACGGCGATATCAGGATAATTACTTTCGATTAAATCGCGGATATGAATGCGTCTATTTCTAGAGGTGGAGATGATATTTTGCAAGGTCTTTTTACGAGGAAAGGCTTGGCTTTTGGTTTGCGCAGGATACTTTTTTTCTTTATGAATTAAATCGATCGCATCCTCGCTATCGCCTGTATCCAAGATAGTAAATCGCGGATTAATACCAAGCAGCCCTGAATACTGGCGCAATAGCATATTGCAGAATGAGTGAAAGGTTCCACTGGTGATATCATTTAACGCTTTACTGGTTGGTAGTATATCTTCTGATAATTCATCATCAGACAAAGTATTATTTAGCAGCGTCTTAGCGCGACTCTTAATCTCATTCGCCGCTTTACGAGTAAAGGTTAGTAGCAAAATGCTTTTGGGTGTCACCCCATTTTCTAACAAATAGCTGGTGCGATAAGTCAACGTTTTGGTCTTACCAGAGCCAGCACCTGCGATGACCAATACCTTGCCATCGATAGTAGTGGCTGCTAACAATTGGTCAGGATTTAGCTCACTGGCATAGTCTACTTTTAACCCTAATTCACCATTCAATCTTTGATTAAGCAGCTCGATATTTGCATCGTCATCAGCGTCGATTAGATTGGCCTCGAGCTTTTTTATCGCCTTTTCAAGACGCGTAAGCTTAGGCTTAATCTCCATAAAGTTCTGCGGATAGTTATAGCTTTGCGTGTCAAAAATCGTGGTAGTCATTGCAGGATATTGCCTTTAATTTTGAGTAAAAACTGTCTATTTAAAATTATTGAATTAAAAATGGTACTTCGTTAATAGGTTGTATATTAAGTCACTTTTAATGACCTATAAAAAAACCTGTCACTATTTTTCATAAGGCTTTGCAACGATATGAAAAGTAGTGACAGGTTATAGATATGCAATAGGCTTTGAGCTCCTATTACTCAGCTTAGACTAAATGACACCTAAGTTAAGCAATATTTAACGACCTAAGACTGCACGCGGATCGATAGGATTACCATTCAAGCGCACTTGGAATTGCAGTGCTACTTGGTTGGTCTGGCCGCTGCTACCCATACTGGCAATACGTTGACCGAGCTGTACTGCTTCGCCTTCTTTGACGAGTAGCTGGCTGTTGTGCGCATAAGCGGTAATGTAATTGCCACTATGACGAATCATAATAAGATTGCCATATTCTGTTAGCCCATCGCCAGAATACAGTACCGTTCCACTTTGGCTAGCAAGTACTGGATCACCTTCTTTACCAGCAAACCACATGCCCATGTTGCCAGATGAGGCATCAAAATTGCGGATTACTTGGTTACGGCTAGGATACTCGTACCCTGCTGTCGAGTTAGCAGTTACCTCATAAGCAGGAGTTGAGCCAGTCGTAGGCGGTGGTGTGTATTGCGGCTGCGGAGTCGATGGTGTAGCAGCAACGTCATAGTTGTTGTTACTAGTAGGACGTACAGGCGCGCTTTGCTCACCGTGCCAAAGCTTGAGCCATTGACCACTATAGATAGTATATTTACTATCGAGACCGTTAAGTGCACCGATTTGACGATAATTTAAGCGATAACGTGAAGCAATTTGACTGACAGTATCGCCACGTCTGACAAGATGATAGTTAGGTACACCTTGGCTATTGGTGATGATTTTAGGACCTGATTGTGCAGAATTTTGATAAGTAGGCTTAGTCGCACAGCCTGTCATCGCAATCGCTAGAGTTCCGACTAAAGCAGCAGTCGCCAGCTGCGACTTAGAAATAAGCTTTTTCATACAAGGTTTCCTATTCTTTATATTACTCACGATTATCGTGTTGTTATCTTTACAGTTTATAGAGTTATACCGCCGCTATTATAACCATAATATGGCTCTATTTATAGAATTTGACTCTATTTATAAAAACAGTACTTCTAATATTAAATATCAATATATGAGCGCCTTACAAGGCTAAGGTCGAGAGTCGATCAAGCGCATAAGTCGGCGTATGATGCAGACGAACAGGTGATAAGCTAATGTAGCCTGCTGCGACGGCTTGAGCATCAGTATAGACAACTACGCTATCGTTATTATCTGTTATCGATTGATTTTTAAGCTCAAGGCTGTTTATACCTAGAGGCTTATATCCATTTATAGAATCATCATTAAACGTATCGATAGAAGCGCCGCTATACTCTTCGGTTTGCGGATTTTGGCAGTTTTTTAAACACAACCAATAGGCATCACGGCCACGTGGATCCACTATCTGATGTACAGGGTTTGCCAGTAGACTATGTTCTAGAGTCGTGACCTTACGTCCCTTAATAGCCTCAGCCGTGTCTACATTAGGAATATTGACGTTTAGTACATGATAGGGCAAACGCGTGATTTCTTCCAATATAGGGGTTTCAGTCAATAGTTTAACGATTTCTTCTGCTGCCATTTGATAATGACTGATTTTATCCTCTCCGTTACCCTTGATTTTACCGCCTACTAACGAGGTTGCAATCGCTGGTACGCCAAAGAGTTGGGCAGTCAACGCCGCACCAAAAGTACCTGAAAAAAATACCTTTTGCCCTAAATTGTCTCCAGAATTAATACCTGTAATCACACAGTCAAACTGAACATCTGAATAAAGCTGATGTAACGCAAGATAAACACAATCTGCAGGTGAGCCATTAACGGCAATAAACCCTGATGGCAGCTCGTGGGTATATAATGGCTGTGAGATATGGAGCGAGCTTGCGCTACCGCTCTCTTCTGCATTTGGTGCAACGACCATTACCTCTCCTACTTTAGAGAGTGCTTGATATAACGCTAATAATCCTGGCGCATGTATCCCATCATCATTACTAATTAAAAACTTCATATCAGCTCAATATAATCATATCTTATTTTCTAGCTGCTTATTATTTTCTAGCCGCTTACTCGCTTACTATAGTTTCATTGCTACTGTTCATATGACTTATCAATATAGACAGCACAATGTAGCAATGCTTTGATGTAAAAGATAGTTTTGGTGAGCTAAAGCGCAGCAGATAAATATAGATATAGATATAGATATAGATATAAAAAAGTAAAAAATAAAAACGTTGTATAAATACAATGTCATTTGAAATACAGTTATCAGCGTAATAATAGTTATATTTAATGAATACCTATTCATAGATAAGTAAGTCAATAGCTAGTCTATGTGTATAGAATCACTTGATATATAGAATCACTATATAACCTTGAAAGCGATTATAACTTAATAGTGGACATTCATAAACTAACACTTAACTTCTTACCTTAAAGTCAAGTATAATCAATCAGTTGCAATTGCACCTACAAATGCTTGATGACTCCTTTAACATTACAAAATCCACCTTTGTGGATGTATATACTGATACTGATTGGTCACCATTTAGCGTATTTTTTCGTTACAATAGGCAACAACGAATAACAATAGACAATTATCTATTAAGGCTAATGTAACTTATGGGCAGATGCTACTGATATGTTGCTACGAATCGCCATCAGGTCACAAGACATCTACACATAAGCCAATATTTTATGTGACTTTTATTTTTTTTCCGATTACCATAACACCATTAAATAACGCAAAGCGAGTGTGATACCGAATGAAGAATCAATCGATATTAGCTATGATTTCTATAACGACAAAAACAGTTTCGAAAATAGCCTCAAAAGTTGGCCTTGTTGGATTGATAGCCTCTGTTACCATGTTAGCACAAACGTCTAATGCAGCTAATGGTAATGTCTCTACCATTCCTCTTGATATGTCTGGTGTTAGTATTACTAAACATGAGATTGCTGTTATGCAGGTACTGTCTGAGATTTGCCCACCGATGCTAAACAAAAGACAAAAACAACGGTTTTACAAATCTTATAATACACAGCTACATGAACTTATGCCTTCTTTAGAAGACCCTAAAGCGGCTATACAGTATTTGTCAACGCAGCAAGATTATCGTCAAATTCTACAAAGCATTCGTAGTTGGACTCTTGGATTCTCTAAACAAGACAACAAAGCGCTTTGTGAAGACTTAGCGAACGCAGAGTACTAATGACTGGCATACTGCCAACCTAGTAAAAACAAGTTTTAATGGTAATTTAGCTATAAGTAAGCTACTAATAAAACAATTATAAGAGCTTTTTTATACATAATAACTCACTGCATAATCGCTTTAACCCAAACTGAGCTTGCTACCCCTCACTCTGAAAGCTAAGAGTAAAGGGTAGCAAGCTTTTTTGTATTAAACCTTTATAAGACATTTGTACAAGTTTAAAACCTCTATATAACCTGCGTATAGTAAAGCCATCACTATCCTAAATAGTTTCTCGCATCTTTTAACAAATTAAATCTAAATGATAGTCATCATAGCTGTTGCTGTAGACTGTTTTTTAGACTATTCTTGCCCACATTGTCGACGTCTTATTTTATCGTATTTATTGTTTCCCCATCGGGTAGCATTTTGCTAAGATAAGGCCTTAATTTTATGTCCACCGTCAGCTTCAAATGCTTGTATCAGTATAGTTGGCGGTAGACGCATTGGGTTTCATGATGTGGTGTAACAATCTATGACAGTAAAGCTTGTAAAACAACAGCTCGTACAGCTGGTAGTTGGTGTTAGCTTATCTTTAAGTGCAGTAATGGCAAATGCCGCCATTCAACCACCGGAGATGGATAATACCGCCTATGTATTGATGGACTATAATACTGGTGAAATACTAGCGCAAAAAAACGCTAACCAGCCTCTACCACCAGCCTCATTAACCAAAATGATGACCAGTTATATCATCGAGCAGCGTTTAAGCTCAGGCGACTTGACCGAAGATGAGCAAGTACTGATGAGCAAAAACGCGTGGTGTCGCGGTAGCAGTAGCCAGTCTTGTATGTATGTGCCAGTGAACAAAACCGCCAGTGTCATCGATATGCTACGCGGTATCATCATTCAGTCAGGTAATGACGCATCAAAAGCAATGGCTGAGCATATTGCAGGTAGCGAAGCGTCATTTGCAATATTAATGAATGAACAAGCCAAAAAGCTTGGAATGGATAATACGCACTTTGTGAATGCAACGGGCATGCCTGATGAAGGTCACCAAGCATCAGCACTTGATTTAGCAAAGCTTGCGCGCGCTATCATTAAAAATAGCGGTGAGTACTATGACATCTATGCTGAAAAAGAATTCACCTACAATGGTATCACTCAAGGCAATCGTAATGCTTTACTTGCCACCGATCCTACCGTAGATGGTTTAAAAACGGGTCATACTGATGCAGCAGGCTACTGTCTGGTTGCCTCAAGTAACCGTGATGATATGCGTCTGATTTCTGTCATTATGGGTACAGAAAGCCAGCAAGCGCGTGCTGATCAGTCGCGAGAGCTGCTTAACTGGGGTTTTGGACACTTTACTACCGTGACTAAAGCACCGTCTGGTCAGTTTGTTAGCAAGCTACCAGTATGGTTTGGAGAAGCAGATGAGGTAGAGTTGGCAACAGGCGATACTCTACAAATTCTAACCAGCAAAACTCAGAAAAACAAAATCACTACTGTTGTTGATATCCCTGACAGCATAGAAGCACCTATCAAAAAGGGTCAACAAATCGGTAAAATGTTGGCAGTAATTGATGGTAAAGCAGTAGCTTCAGTGCCTATCGTAGCGACCAATGATGTCGAACAATCAGGCTTTATGAGCCGGATGTGGCAGCATGTGGTACGCTGGGCACAGAACTTGTTCTAAGTTTATTAGAATAATAGCCAGTCAATTATTTTTGATAAGCTTATAAACATAAAAAAGACGCTTCTAATCAAGCGTCTTTTTTTATTCCAGATATAAAGCTTGTTACTGCAAAACTTGATAGTTAATAGTTAAAAACTAGGCTAACCATTTTTTCAATAAAATAGTTAATACTTTAGGATCTTGTACCGTACTATGACAGTAATCTACCCCTGCGGCTTTTAAATCGTATTCAAAAATTTCTACATAATGCTCTTTATGTGGCGGATACCAATAAATTAATAGTGAGCGACAAGTAGTTTCCCGTTCACGAATACACTTGGCTAATTGAGCGACCTGTTCGGGTAATACCTCTTCTGCAAACATGATCGTATTTACTTTTGCTTTCAAAATATAATCCATCATCGATTGTCCGTTACGCTGGGATTTGACGTTAGCCCCAAGCTGCTTCAACGTTTGTACCGTAAAGCCCGCTTCATCGTGATGGTAGTAAACAATATCCATTCCTTTTAAGAGATTCTGGTGTTGAGTCTGACTTCTATAACGCAGGGGCATTGTAACAATGAACTTACTACCTGTACCAAGCTCACTATCAACTTCAATTTCTGCACCAAGTAATTGGATAATTTGTTTAATAACTGACAGTCCTATTCCTACCCCTTCATGCTCACGAGTATCTGACGAGTCAACTTGGAAAAATGGAGTGAAAATATCTTCTAAGTAGGTTTTATCAATACCAATACCTGTATCAATAACTTTAATTTGCCAGCGAATACTCTCATTAAAATGTGTTAGCTGAGAATCAATAACAACTTGGCCTGTATAAGTAAATTTAATCGCATTGTCTATCAAAGTAGTTAAGATTTGCTGAATCTTAGTCACGTCCCCTTCAAGGGTATATTCTACGTGATGAATACGGCTAATTAACTCTAGATCTTTTTGTCTAGCTGTGGGCTCGAATTTTTCTATCAAGTCGGCAATCATTTGTAATGGATTAAATTCACTTAAACTGACGATCATCTGGCCTTTTTCTATCCTATTTAGCTGAATAATCTGTTCAAGCGTTAATTCTAAATGATGACTTCCTTTATGAATGATGGCTAAGGTGTCTTTTTGTTCATCGTTGAGATATTGATTGTCCAATAACTGCAAACCACCTGTAATAGCATTGAGTGAAGTCTTTAGCTCATGAGTAATCATGTTTTGAAAATTGGAGCGCTGCATATCAAGAGACAAATCCTTGTTATGTAGCTGCTGCTCAAAATCTGCAAGGTCACGATAGTCTTGCTGTGCGGCTCTTAGTCGATCAAATAAAATAATAAAGGCTTTTTTTATGCGTATCAGCTCTTCAAATCCGAAACGCTGTTGAATAGTTGGTAGTTGTTCAAGCTCAGGGTTGTTGGCTGCCGTTTCGCATACTTTTGCAAGCTCAATAATATCTTTGGTCGGCCAATTAAGTTTACGCAAGACAAACCAAACAATAGAGATAGCCAGAACAATGGTCGCAAACCACGATAACAGATTAATGCGTATCCAGTACCAACGCAGCTTATTGATATCTAAGGTAATATTGATATAGCCAACTAAGGTATTACGAGCTGCCAGTTGAGTCGTTGACATAGTCGTATCTTCAGCTTCAACAGATAATATACTAGGAAGTTGTTGACTGGAGTTAGCACGCTGAATACTATTGCCACTAAGGTAGCGACTAGTAACTGGATAGTTAAAGCTGACCGTATCAGCAATCAAAGCGTTATACCAATTGTTGCTCACGCTATCGATATCATCTTGACCCAAGGAATCAATAGGATCATCAGTCGAATAAAACAGAATACTTTGTAGAGTCGGGTCACTATCTAACAATGTACTTACTTGTCTGGCAACAAGATTAGCACCATCAGGGATTGAAGCACTATTTGCAAGCATCTCACCCAATTGCTGAACATGGAGACGTTTTTGTTGATAGCTATAAACAAAGGCATAGACGAAAGACAATAAGAAGCCTGCCAAAACTGCCACAATGATAGCTTGCAATACGGAACGACGTATAATCGTGGGTATGTTTGTAGGAAGACTTGTACTCATGTTAATCAATCAACTCATGGCGGCTATTACTTATAGTACCTCATAAGTGTATGGATCGTTTGTTTTAGGATGCGTGGTAAGGATAGAAAGTACTTATACTAGTACCATCTTCTCAATTTATTTGGCCTAAAGACCTCTATTGCAGAGGTCTCTAAACATATTTCTTATCGTTTTTTATCAGTGCTTTTATTATTCTTTGAATACTTTTGCTTGCGATTACGCTGGCGCTGAAGCAATTGTTGTGCTTTAGCCTTGGTTGGCGTATCACTCTTATTAGCATATGGATTTTCGTTGAGCTTAAAGACCACGTTAAGCGGTGTACCTTCAAGTTTAAACACTTCACGGAATTGGTTTTCAAGGTAGCGCTGATAACTCTTAGGTAATGAGCCAGTTTGATTACCATGAATAACAATTACCGGTGGATTATGGCCACCAATATGAGCATAACGCAGTTTAATACGGCGGCCTGCAACGGTTGGTGGCGGGTTCGCAGTAACAGCATCTTCTAAAATCTGCGTCAAACGATTGGTAGACACTTCAAACATAGAAGACTGATAAGCACGTAAAATGGATGGATAAAGATTACCCACACCCGTACCATGCAATGCTGATATCAAATGCACTTTTACATACGGTATGAAATTAAAACGACGATCCATCTCAATTTTTATATAGTCTCTTTGATCATGAGTTAAACCATCCCACTTATTAATGGCGACTACTAATGCTCGGCCTGCATCAAGTGCATAACCAATCATATGCAGATCTTGATCCACTATACCTTCTTGCGCATCGATAACGATGACAGTAACGTTAGAGTCTTCGATAGCTTGTAAGGTTTTAATAACAGAGAATTTTTCTACTTTTTCATCAATACGGCCACGGCGACGTACACCTGCAGTATCAATCAATACATAGTTTTTACCATCGCGCTTATAAGGAATATAGATACTATCTCGCGTGGTACCAGGCATATCGAACACAACAACCCGATCCTCACCTAATAGACGATTCACAAGCGTAGATTTACCTACATTTGGACGACCAATAATAGCGAGCTTTAGACCATCTGGCTCTCCAGCATCTACGTCTTCAGGCATATCAGCAGTAATTACTTCTAAAAGATTGCCGACACCGCGACCATGGCTGGCAGCCATTGGATAAGGTTCACCCAATCCTAGTGCATAAAATTCTGCAGGCGCAGCATCATGAGCGCCATCGACTTTATTGGCGACAACATATACAGGCTTGCCTAAGCTATGCAAGAACTTACCGATTTCTGCATCGGCACCAATCATGCCTACGCGCGCATCAACTACAAAGACAATAATGTCAGCTTCATGGATCGCGGTATGTGACTGCTCAGACATATAGTCATCAATATCACCTCTTCCATCGTCTGCTTCACCGATACCACCAGTGTCCACAACGATAAATGACTTGCCTTCATAGGCAGCATCACCATACTGGCGATCACGAGTCAGACCTGATAGGTCGGCAACCAAAGCCTGACGACTCTTGGTAAATTGATTAAATAAAGTAGATTTACCTACATTGGGACGGCCAATTAGGGCGACCACGGGCTTGATACTCATGCGTTACTCTCAATGACGGACAATAATGACAACAAATACGTGTCATATTACCGCAAACTTAAATGAATGATAAAGATAAAAAATAATAATAAGGGATAACAGTCTGTGATTGGATAGATAATGCATTAATCGTATGAGACAGTCCGCTAGTTATAAATAACTGCACCTATATAAGGGCGCATAGATTACGCGAAACGTACTGTCTATACAAGGCATTAAACGCTGACAAGGCAGCGTTTAAATTATATAAAGCTATTATTAGATACTCTTACTAAGAAAAATAACCGAGTAACGCAATCTAATAAGTTACAAACAATAAGTTAAAACAACAATAGATTTAAGTATTTAACGTGCTAACTGCCATATTGCTACTTGACCAGAGACACTTTGAGTCATTAAACGACTACCCTGTACTTGCAAGTTAGTTAACGCACCTTTAGTCTGTACTCGGCTAATAATATCGCCAGTTGCAGGATTAAATAAATGCACTACCCCTTCAAGGTCACCAACAGCGATATAGTTTCCAATCATGACAGGGTTGGTCAAATCGCGATAAGCAAGTGCTTCACTTTCCCACAATACGTTACCATTAATACGATCGTATGCAACGACCTTACCTTCTAAGCTGGTTGCAATGACTTGTTTGTTATTCACAGCAAGTGCTTTTAGACTAGCAAGTTCGTTAACAAACATGACCTGACGTGACGTTAAATCAATCCCAAGCAACTGACCACTATAGCTAATTGCATATAACTGATTATTATCAACGATAGGCATGCCATCGACATCGCTCATACGTTCAACTTCACTACTACCAGTACCTACACCAACACGTCTTGACCACTGTGGTAAACCACTATCGGTCGTGATAGCGTGCAGGCGGCCATCAGCAGTAGCCAGTAATGCCGTTTTGTCATCTAATAAGGTTGGCGCTGCGCTACCGCGGACACTAATAGCTGGGACTTGAGTCGCAAACTGCCATATCGATTGACCAGTCTGTAAAGATAAGCCATGTAAAAATCCATCATTAGCAGATAATACCACACGGTTATTACTAATCAGTGCAGGCGTGAGCACGGAACCCGATAGTTGATGCTCCCAGTGCTTAGCACCCGTAGCGCTATCGAACGCCATTACTAAACCATTACGTGTACTAACAATAGCAGTTTGACTTAATGGATCTAGTGCCACACCGCCCGTGATTTGATTGCCAACATTCATTGACCATAAACGCTGACCAGTACTATCAAAACCTGTCACCTCACCACCACGTGATGCCGTGACAATCTGTGCATTGCTATAGCCAACTTGTAGAGCAAGAGGGTCTTTTTTACTGGCTTTTTTATTACCAACATCAACGCTAAATACAGGCTGAAGCACACTAACAGGTTGTGCAATTTGCACCAGTTTGACTGGATCATGTACCACTGGCTTGATACCACGGTTACACCCAACGACAGCGGTCGTCATCAGCGCCAAGACTGCCACATTCATGACAGTCGACTTTATGGTCTTATTTTTTATCGTTTTGCTGAAGCGAATAGATCGGGTCATTGTATGTTCTCACTACGAATAAATTAACTATCGATAAACGGGCTATAAATTGAGAAGCTGCGAATAAATAGCACCATAATTGTCTGTAATATACATTACTATTTATTATACTGCTGATTTACTGCGCTGCTTGGTCAGAAACGTTACTATTGTTAACGCTATCATTAACGTTAACATTAGGATTTTGTGTTGCTGTCTCAGGTATAGCAGCTGCTTGAATAAGGCTAGCTGGCTCGCTAATTGGTTCAGGAACAATACCAAGACTCTCCATCTTTAATGCCAATACTGCTCGAGTTTCTTGACGTTTACTGATGAGATTCCAAGCATTAGTATAAGCTTTGATAGCAGCATCTTCATCATTTTTTGCTAAGTAAATATCACCTAGCAACTCTTGTTGGCTGGCCTCAAAGGAGCTTGGCATATCATTATTAGCTTCTGCTAAAGCTGCATCTGCATCACCTGCAGATAATAGCGTCTCTGCATAACGTAAGCGCGTAATAGCACTTAAGCCTGCATCACCCAAATCTATTGCTAGAGCTTTTTTCAAAGTTTCGGTAGCACCAGTAAAATCATCGCTATCGACCTGCTGACGAGCTTTAATCATTAATGCTTGCCAAGCATAGACTGAGTCCCCATGCGTGCTAACTAGTGCATCGATATCTTTATTGAGCTGGGTACGACTAGCAGCAAGTGCAGTCAATGCCTCAGCCTCTAAATCTGGGTTTTGTGCTGCTAGACTAACTTCTTCATTGAGCCTTTGAATATCCGCATAATGATCAGCGGCAACGGTATCTACCCGTGCATGGTTATCTTGCCAGTATGTCCAGCCAAAATAGCCTGCTAATGCTAATAATATAGCTGTGAAGATATAGCTACCATATTGCTTAAGCGCTTGCATCGAGTTGTCTGTATTTGGCGACTGGGTATTCTGAGCCATGGTTATTTACCTGATAAAATCTAGTTGCTAAAATCTAATTGCATAACAGCAAGTGGTTGTCTATTACATCGCTGCACTTTATTATTGAAACTATTACAGACGCGTAAAATTCTCTGTTATTGCCAGCCAATCCTGTGCCACTGATTGCTGATCACCGGTCTGCATATTTTTAATGCTAATCGTATTATCGTCAAGCTCCTGCTGCGCAATAATAACAGTCAATGCTGCACCTGACTTATCAGCCTTTTTCATTTGTGCTTTCATACTGGTCGCACTCGCCATCTTAACTCGTAAATCTGGACGGCTATGGCGTAAGTCTTGTGCATAACTGAGACCCGAGCTATATACTTCTGGATGGGCAACGACAAAAACATCGCATGCTGATGTAGGTGGCATAGGGTTAACAGCATCAATGAGTAGCAATAAGCGCTCAAGCCCCATCGCAAAACCAACAGCAGGTTCAGATTTAACAGGTTTTTTATTATCCTTGTCATCACGAGCATCTATTGATTTTAGCTGACCGACTAAGCCGTCATAACGTCCACCTGCACAGACAGTCGCTTGACTACCAAGCTTATCAGTCACCCATTCAAAAACTGTTTTGTTATAGTAATCGAGACCGCGTACTAAATGCGGATTGATTTCATAATCTATACCTAGCGTCGTCAAATAAGCTTGAACCTGCTCAAAGTGCGCTTTACTCTCAGCTCCCAAAAAATCGGCAAGTTTGGGTGCGTCAGTGAGCAGCGCCTGTGTGCTTGCTTCTTTACTATCTAAAATTCGTAGCGGATTGGTGGTCAAGCGGCGCTTACTATCATCATCAAGCTGATCTTGCTTGTCTGTTAAATAAGCAACCAGAGCATCGCGATAAGCGTGACGCTCATCAATCTCACCCAAACTATTTAGCTGCAAGCGCATCTCATCTTTAAGACCCAGCTCTTGCCACATCAGCTGCGTCATCGCAATCAGCTCAGCATCAGCATCTGGTAACGCACTGCCAAAGCTCTCGACCCCTATCTGATGAAACTGACGGTAGCGACCTTTTTGCGGGCGCTCATAGCGAAACATAGGACCGATATACCAAAGCTTTGGTGTATCACCGCGCAGCAAATTGTGTTCAATGACTGCACGTACTGCTCCCGCTGTACCTTCTGGGCGCAAGGTCAAAGGTGTTGGCGGCTCAGACTTATCAGCGAAGCTATACATCTCTTTTTCGACGATATCCGTAGCACCGCCAATAGCACGAGCAAATAAATCAGTCTGTTCAACGATTGGCAAACGAATATTCTCGTAACCGTATCTAGCCAATACGTTTGCCAACACTGCTTCTAGTTGAAGCCACTTTGCTGCCTGTTCCGGCAGAATATCATTAAAACCTTTAATAGCTTTGATCATGATTCGGTTATATCCTTAAATATTACAACAATTGTCTTTATTGTTATTCTTGTCGTTACTATTTACCGCCATTTACAATAGTAAGTATTTTACGCTTCGCCTTACTTTACTCTAATAATCTCATTCTCACGCGATTTCTCAAGCTCTCTTGCATGAGCGCGTACCATGCTTTCTATTTCATCAACGAGATTGTCGGTGTCGATAAGATGGCTCTTTTGACCCATGCGGTATACCAATGACTTTGGTGATGCGCCGACGATACCAATATCAGACTCTTTTGCCTCTCCTGGACCATTCACTTTACAGCCAATTACTGACAAATTCATCGGCTCGCGTACATCTTCTAAACGCGCTTCTAAAGCAGTCATTACTCTAATCACATCAAACTCTTGACGTGAGCAGCTTGGACAAGCAATAAAGTTTACGCCATTAGAACGAATATTAAGCGACTTTAAGATATCAAAGCCGATTTTAATCTCTTCTTCTGGCTCTGCTGCCAAGGAAATACGAATAGTATCGCCAATGCCGTCTAATAATAAACCACCAAGGGCAATAGCAGATTTGACTGCGCCAGTACGGTATACACCAGCTTCAGTCACACCCAAATGTAGCGGATTATCAATCTGTGCTGATATTAAGCGATAGGCATCTAAAGTTAAAAACACATTGCTCGCTTTGACTGATACTTTATATTGGTCGAAGTTTAAACGCTCCAATATGTCAATATGACGCATGGCAGATTCAAGCATCGCCGCACCAGTTGGTTCAGTATATTTACGCTGAATATCTTTCTCTAAAGAACCTGCATTGACCCCAATACGAATAGGAATATTATGATGCTTAGCACAAGCTACGACTTCGCGTACTTTAGCATCACTACCGATGTTGCCCGGATTGATACGTAGACAATCTGCGCCAGCTTCAGCAACCGCAAGTGCAATCTTATGATCAAAATGCACATCAGCGACCAATGGTACGCTAACCAGCTTGCGAATCTTACCGAACGCTTCGACCGTCTCCATCGTTGGCGTAGATACCCGCATAAAATCTGCGCCTGCCTCAACACAGCGCTCAATCTGTGCGACTGTCGCTGCTACATCACAAGTGTCAGTATTGGTCATGCTTTGCACACTAATCGGTGCATCGCCGCCAATCGCGACATCACCGACATAAATCTTTTTGGTAGGACGGCGAGTAATAGGCGATGACGTTGACATATAAAATCCTTCAATCAGAGCAAAAGATAAGAGAATATTAGCAGTCTAAACTTTTAATAAACTTGTTATAAAAAACTAATAATAGCGCTAAAAACTGATAGTAAGTCACCTATTAAGGCGACAGTGCAAAACTTGCTTGCTTATTAGTGGCATATTCATTTAACGCAACAGATTCTTGATTAAGTAATAAGCTTACATTATCAGTGTTATCAATTTGAATATTGAATGGCGGTGTACCTAGCAGCTTATAATTGCCACGAGCTTGGCTACCTGTCATGAGACTGTTCCCAGACGCATCAGTAATGGTTACATTAGCATCATCTGTGATGTCAACGTCTAATGAAACTTTACTCATATCATTAGCACTATCTAAATTAAGTGCTGAACCTGACGCCCCGACATCATCTAAACCAGTACTATCGAACTGGCTATTAACCGCTGCCCCTTGCGCTTGTTCCGATGCAGATAAGTCCTCAACTTCCGTCACAGGCGTGCGGTTATCTTGGCTGGCATTGGTCACCATGCGGAATAAAAATACCGCTAAGATAATAAGACCTATTACTGCAAGAATAAGTAATGGGTTAAAGCGAATACGGCTACGACTATCACGCTGCAACGTTCCCATTGGGCGCAATGGAGTATCAATATTATTTACCGATCGGGCTTTAAGGTCGTTTGGATAAGAAGCATCAAAACTTGTCGCAATTTTTGTAGGGTCTAGATCTAAAAATTTTGCATAGTTGATTGCAAAACCACGTGCAAAAGTCACCTGTGGTAAAGCGGCAAAGTTTTCGTCTTCTAGCGCTTGCAGATGACGCTCTAAGATGAACAACTCACTTGCTACTTCTTTTAAACTAATTTGCTTAGCTTTACGGGCTTGCTGCAACATGGCACCAAATGATCCCTGAGCGTTAGATTGATGATTTGATGATGGGTTGTTCATTTCCATGGTGCCTCTGGATTGTTAAGCCAAGTCTTAAGTTGTTTTGCTTCATCACTTAATGGATAAGCGGATAGCAGCTGCTGTGCCAATTGTTGGCGCGTGGTTCTGTCATTTTGAGCGGCAGCAAGTTTGATGCCTTGCAATAACAAACGCGGGCTAATACCTTGGCCTTGCACAAGCAATAAAGTCTCATCATAGAGTCTTTGTGCTTGCTGCACACGTTGCTGCTCAAGCAATAAGTCAACCAGCTCAATATGAGCAATCAAGCTATTACGATTACCATCTAAGGCACGTAAAAATGCTTTGGCTGCGGCTGGATTATTATTAAGCTGTAAGTAAGTACGTCCTAGGTTCTCAAGTGCGCCAATACGCCCTTCATAACCAAGTGCTGCACCTGCAATTTCAAACTGTTCTGCGGCCTCAGTATAACGCTTCATCTGTGATAGATATACGCCATAGTTATTACGCACTTGATCAAAATCTTTATCAAGCGCAATCGCTTTTTTGAAGTATTGATCGGCTTTTTCAAGGTTAAGGCGGCTGCCTTCTTGCTGCAACAAAACGCCCATCATATCATAGGCTGGCGCATATCGGCTATCAGCAGCAAAAGCTTTTTCAAGTTGACGCTGAGCAGTATCAAGCTCATTTTTACGAATGTATTGTGCGGCAAGTGAAGTACGCACGCGAGCAATCTCTTGCTTATCAAGGTTGCGGTTATCACTTGGCTGCGTTGAAGTTTGATAACGGGTACTGCCACTCAAACCATCTGTTGGCGTACTTTGGCAACCTGTTAGCAATAACGCCATAATGGCACTAGCAACTAGCAGACATTTTGGTCTGCTAAGCGCAGTATGAAGTGTTTCTTGATACGTGATCACTGTTGCGGACTCATTCATTGATAAAGGAATTTTGCGCTGAGTCTTGAGTTGACAAGAGTATTTAGAAATCATCATAGCCGCCATCATAAAACTAAGTTTCAGTACTGTGAGTTTAGCACTAGGGTTTCAAACAGCCATTAGTTTAATGGATTTAGACCCCTTAAGTACAATTTAGTTACTATGACTACATTTTTATTGTTATGAAGGCTATCTAATACGATCTATAAAATGAAAAGAAAGCTTAGCCTTTATCTGCGGTTAAGCCTTCATTCGCCATATATCTGCTATTTATCAAACAGTTGCATCGTCTTTAATACCGCGATTTTTAATACTTTGCTGCCATGCTGCCGAGCGTCTGGTTCGATCTGCCACTTGTCCCACTAACTGACCACAGGCCGCATCAATATCATCACCACGCGTCTGGCGAATAGTACAGACAAAACCCGCTTCGCTAAGAATATTACTAAAAGCGTGAATGCGGTTGTTACTTGATTTATCGTAAGGCGCATGCGGGAACGGATTGAACGGAATAAGGTTAATCTTACTTGGCAAGCCTTCTAATAGCTTAACCATTTGTTCAGCGTGCTCATTGCTATCGTTAACACCATCTAACATGACGTATTCGATGGTCACGTGTTTTTTATGACGCGGATTAACATCATAAACATAGTTTTTTGCAGCAGCGATTAGCTCACTCAAAGGATACTTTTTATTGATTGGCACAAGCTCATTACGCAGCTCATCATTTGGCGCATGTAACGAGATAGCCAGTGCTACGTCAATATCTTGTGCTAATTGGTACATTTTAGGTACCACGCCTGAGGTTGACAAAGTCACTCGACGTTTTGATAAACCATAAGCGTGGTCGCTGAGCATTAGCTCCATTGAGCTAACCACTGGTTTATAATTTAATAATGGCTCACCCATGCCCATCATGACTACATTGGTCACGTTGTTTTCCCACAAGCTATGGTCAACATTTTCTAAACTATCATTGTCATCAGTCATATAAGAAGCATTGGCCACCCATAGCTGTCCGATAATCTCAGCAGCGCTTAAATCACGCTCAAAGCCCTGTTTACCGGTACTACAAAAGCTACAGTCAAGTGCGCAGCCCACTTGTGAAGATACACATAAAGTCTTGCGCCCATTTACCTTGCTATCATCCGCTGGAATTAGCACCGTCTCAACCAATGAGCCACCTGTCACTTCAAAGACCCATTTACGCGTACCATCCTCACTATATTGACGATGAATAACTTTTGGTGGGGTCACACAGGCATGCATAGACAGCTTATCGCGCAATGATTTACTCAGATTAGTCATCTGCTCAAAGTCAGTAACACCTTGCTGATATATCCACTTAACCACTTGAGTGGCACGGAAAGGCTTTTCACCGATGCTCTTAAAATAATCAGCAAGTTGGGCTTGCGTCATTCCCAATAAATTGGTTCTTGCCTGCGCTTCATCTACTAGCTTGATGCTACCAGTAAGCTTGTTGGGCACGTGCTTAGTGGGTGTTTGAATCGTTGACATAATAGGTAACCTTTTAGCATAAGCCATGAGCGTAGTTGTACAATTAGATGATGCATTGAGCAATCCGTTATGAACGCAATACTTGTCCTATACAGAGTACGAATAGTAATCTACAGCGACAATGTGCTGATAAGGGATTGATAACGCTAATTAAATGATTAAAAATTAATAATGAGGCACATAGCGATAAATTTCAACAAAAACAACCGATAAGCATTAATAATGCTTCGATAAATAACAGCGCTGTTGATAAAATATCTAAATTATCGATAATAGATGAAACGGCCTATACCCTATTGAGTATAAGCCGTTTTGCTACACTACTAATTAATACTGAGCGTTGTTAATGCTTAGGCTTACAGCTTAACAATCACAGCTATAGTGAATCAAATATAAGACTGACACTAGAAAGACGAGAGAAAATCGTACATTTAGTACATTAAGCGAGTCTGACAACGTAGCAGTTTATAGTTGGTTTACTATATTAACGCGTACGTGCACAAACTTCATCATCATTGAAAAAATAGCTAATTTCACGCTTAGCTGATTCGGCTGAATCTGAACCATGAACCGCATTTTCATCAATGCTGCTAGCAAAATCAGCACGGATAGTGCCTTTGTCTGCATCTTTTGGGTTAGTTGCACCCATGATTTCACGATGTTTAGCGATAGCATTTTCGCCTTCTAGTACTGATACCAATACTGGACCTGACATCATGAAAGATTTTAGATCATTGTAAAATGGACGCTCAGCATGCTCAGCGTAGAAACCACCTGCTTTTTCATCATCAAGTTGCATCATTTTAGCAGCAACAATTTTTAGACCAGCTTGTTCAAAACGGTCATAGATAGCGCCGATGTGGTTGCCAGCAACAGCGTCAGGTTTGATGATAGATAAAGTACGTTCGTTAGCCATGAAAAGCTCCTAATAAATGATAAGTTAAATAAAAATGAAATCGCAATTAATTTATTCTTTGATCACAACGTTGACTTGGTCTGACTTAGATTACTCATGGTTTATCAATACAAAAACACAAGCGTCAACACAGGATTGCTGACTATTATAATGATTGACGCTATAAATGATAGGGGCAATTTATAAATGCAGCTTACTTAAACGTAAACTTAGCATTCATTAAACGTTAACACTTGCATGGTGTGCCAAAAATTTACCTATACCTTTAATGTCTTATAAATAAAAAACCCCAACACTTATGCATCAGGGTTTTATCGTTCAATAATTCAGTCTATTTACTTACGCATCATACGGGTCACGTAATACGATAGTCTCTTCGCGGTCAGGACCGGTTGAGATGATATCGATAGGACAATCAATCAATGCTTCGATACGCTTGATGTATTTTTTAGCGTTCTCTGGTAAGTCGTCATAGTTAGTAATACCAACAGTTGACTCGCTCCAACCTTGTAGGGTCTCATACTTTGGTGTCACTGACTCATAAAACTCAGCATCATGCGCGCCTGCACATTCAGTCTCAGGTAAGTTATAACCCACACCAATTAATAGCTCTTCTAAACCGTCTAATACGTCAAGCTTGGTCAAGCAAATACCTGACATAGAGTTCAGTACGACAGCACGGCGTAGCGCTTCGGCATCGAACCAACCACAGCGACGTGCACGTCCTGTCGTCGCACCAAATTCATGACCGACTCGCGCTAAGTGGGCACCAACATCATCAAACAATTCTGTTGGGAACGGACCGCTACCAACACGTGTAGTGTAGGCTTTAGTGATACCAAGCACATAATCTAAATATAATGGCCCAATACCAGTACCGGTAGATACGCCGCCTGCCGTGACGCTTGAGCTGGTCACGAACGGATAAGTACCATGGTCGATATCAAGTAACGTACCTTGTGCACCTTCAAACATTAAGTTTTTTCCAGCCAGACGCAATTGATTAAGGTCTTCGGTCACATCAGTAACCATACCTCTAATCTCTTCTTTCCACTCTTGGCAAAGCTTGAACGTCTCATCAAAATCAATCGCATCAACTTTATAATACTGAGTCAATTGGAAGTTATGATATTCGATTAAGTTACGTAGTTTCTCTTCTAGGTCATCACGGAATAAGTCCGCAAGCTTAATAGCACGGCGCGCCACTTTGTCTTCGTAAGCAGGACCGATACCACGACCTGTCGTACCGATTTTACCTGTACCGCGCTTGGCTTCACGAGCTTGATCTAGTGCCACATGGTAAGGCATGATGAGTGGGCAATTCGGTGAGATACGCAGACGCTCACGTACTGGTACGTTGTTGTCTTCTAGCTCTTTCATCTCTTTTAACAATGCGTCAGGTGCTAACACCACACCGTTACCGATGAAGCAGGTGACGCCTTCGCGTAGGATACCTGATGGAATCAAGTGCAAGATAGTGGTTTTGCCATCGACAACCAAGGTATGACCTGCATTGTGGCCACCTTGAAAACGCGCTACTGCTGAGGCTTTTTCAGTAAGTAAATCAACGATTTTACCCTTACCTTCATCGCCCCATTGGCTACCTAAAACTACGACATTCTGACCCATGATTAATCCTTACAATGATTTATTAGATGCATAGCCTGTCTATTATCGAACAGCTATACGGTAACAATTTAAAAAACTAAGCGAAAAGTAGTGCTTTTTTTGACAACATTATCTTTTGATAAAATTATTTTTTGACGAACAGCTTAATTAAATAGCGGTTAATTGCCATTGGTTATTAACGATGCTTAAGCGATGCGTGATACCCTGAGGACAATCGTGCGCATCTAGCGGTACAGTCACGCGATAACCCTGCTGGCGCAAGCTATCAACTTGCTGTTGTAATGTCTGTTTTTGTGCGCTGTCCGTATTACTGACGGTATCATAATCAACGATAACGACCATCGGAGCGTCTAGTTGAACATGTGCTAATAAGCGGCTGACATCCATACTAAAGCCAGTGGCTTCGCGCAGCTGGCTACCTGTTAAGTGATCACCGCTCTGCATACCATCAAAACGCCCACCGCGTACTAATGGTTGGGTTTCACTATTGATGTAGCCGTTGAATACGATACCTGTATGATAATGATAGCCTGAAAGTTCAGTGACATCGATACTGACATCGCAATTCCATTGCTCTTGCAGATGCGTTTTTAAGCGTTGAAGCTCATCGACCGCCGTAGCAATATCAACATCTTGTTGAGCGGTATCTGAAAGCTTAGCCAATAGCTGTGTCATATCATGACCAAAGCGCGCTAATGCATAAAAGTCACTACCCATTGGCAGTGCTTGGCAGACGCGCTTGAGCTCTGGCAAATTCTTATTTGCATATAGGTGCATCAGCTGCTTGGTATCATTCTCTGGCAGATCTGCTAATACGGCTAAACGTTTAAATATGGCTACATGACCTAAATCAATATGCAAGGCTGCACTCATGTTTAAATCATTAATCATCGTAAACAGAACGTCTATCAGCTCAAAATCTGCACTGAGTGAGGCACAACCAAAGATCTCAGCACCCAATTGTAATGGCGTACGCGACCCAAACAGTCCTGATGGCAATGTATGAATGACATCGCCTGCATAACAATAACGCGCAATACCGTTGCCACCATGATGCGCATCAATACGCAAAATCTGCGGCGTGATATCCGCACGTACTCCCATCAAACGACCTGTGAGCTGGTCGATAATCTTAAACGTCTGGCGCTTCAGATCTTCTGATGCATCACTAAGTAGTGACTCAGTGAACTCAATCATCGGCGGACATACGAGCTGATAGCCATGAGTGATGAGCTGCTGGGTTAGTTGATGGCGAAGCACTTCTTGCTTTTGTGCATCCTCAAATAACACATCAACCACACCGTCAGGTAGCAGCCAACTATTGGCGACTTCTGCAGTAAAATTACTTAGATAAGGTAGATGATTGGGTACGCTACTGTTATCAGCATGCTGAGTAGTGGCATTATTTTCAGGGCGTGATTGGACGGGTACAGCTGAATCAGAACTGGCAGACACAATAAATCCTTGTTTGGCGTATCGCTTACCAAAAAACGCGGCATGATAAGGTTATATTTACGAACATATCAACGATGAATACTGTAAATTTTTGACAGTTTTTTAACGCGCAACATCATTGACCCAATTATTTATAAACAAACTAGGTAACCGCAAAAAGGGTGAGTAATAAGTATTAGTTAGGATGATAAGACGAGTATCTTTGTGCGCTAATAAAATATGATAAATCATCAGGGCACTTTATGTTTTAGTTTATCATAGCAGCTAGGGTTCGCCTAGTCACAATTCAAATCAATGTGTTCTGAATGGTCATAAATATCTGGTAGTCTCGATGCCATTTACTCTAAGCTATAGTCGTCATTTTTTATGGTTTCCGCTACTGATAAATAGTAAGCGAAAGTTATCATCTATGCTCTACACGTCACTATACGGGTTATTTGAGTAGGATATTTGATTGACGTCTTCTTGATAGACTCATGTTACACTAGCGCATGTTCGATGCTGTCAGTAAGCATTGTAATACTACAGTTTATTCATGAATAACAGCCACTGATAGCATTACTACGATTTGGCAATACGCTATATATAATTGGTTATCAATAAAAGGCCACTTTATAAAGTATTTTTGCAATAAATAACCAACTGCACAAGCCACTCATTGCAAAAAAGCAATTTACCAACCCCTATAAAACCACTTAATTTCGGAGACCTTATGTCATCTGACTACCATCCTAACCCTGCTATTAATCAAACCAATGTATTAGGTACTGCCCTCGCCAGCTGCTGCTTTGACCCTATTACTGGCTACTATCGTAATGGATTTTGTCATACTGGCAATCATGATGTCGGTCAGCATACTGTTTGTGCCAAGATGACCAGTGAATTTCTTAACTTTTCCTCGAGTCGGGGCAATGACTTGATTACGCCTCTACCAGAGTATAATTTTCCTGGCCTAAAACCTGGTGATTACTGGTGTATCTGTGCGCTACGTTGGGTTGAGGCATTAGATTTTGATATCGCGCCAAAATTAAAACTAGAAGGCTGTCATGAAAGTCTATTGACCCTAGTCGATATTGAAACCTTAAAACGCTACGCACTATAAATTCAACATTATCTATTGAGACTGATTAAGTTTGTTTAGGCTGACTAATTTACGTCGTTACGTCATATTCTAGACATTCTTTAATCAAGATATTGTTATGAAAATTTTATAAGCGTTTTATAAACATAGTCTTTATTGTTAATTTTCTACTGGGTTCTTATGACGATATTAAGGGAGGGTGTATGAACCGCAATGACGATCTACTAGTCAGGACGAATACTCGTATCACACCTGACTCTAATGTCAGCCGTATTTATTCTGATGTCAACGACGAGCATCCTTATCTAAATAGTTATGACAGCTATATCTACGGTGATGTCGATGCGACTGCCGAAGATACTATTGAAACGATGACTGTTTACGATCCTGACTCTGAACGCTATGAGGATATAGATTTATCTAGTGCTGACGAGGTAGTCAATTGCTATGCCTATTCTCGTAAAACGGGCGAGCAGCTTGATCAGGTAGCACTTAATGATGTCAATAAATCCCTGAGTAACAGTGGTCAGTTTATTTGGCTTGGTCTTTATGATCCAAGCTTAGAAACCATGGTAAAAGTCCAAAATGCCTTTGACTTGCATGAGTTGGCGATTGAAGATGCCTTTGCAGACCATCAGCGCGCCAAAGTCGAAAACTACGATAACGATATGATCTTTGTAGTGCTACGTACGGCTAAACTTGAAAACAATATTATTCGCTACGGCACTACAGCAATATTCATGGGCAAAAACTATCTGATTACCATTCGTAACGGCCCTTCTAACTCTTATGCGCCGGTACGTGAACACTGTAACCGTCGGCCTGAAAAGCTACGGATGGGACCCATATTTGTACTCCATGCTGTCCTCGATTTTATCGTTGATAACTATATGCCGGTCACTGATCGCTTAGGCAGTTATTTGCGTGAGCAAGAACGCTATGTATTTACCTATGAATTTAATAAAAGCACCCTAAAAAACCTATATGAGCTTAAGTCGCAACTGGTCCATATGCGTGCAGTTATTTTGCCAGTACAAGATATCTGTAGCTTCTTTATTAATCATAAAAAAAGCGATTTAGTTTCAGCATTTTCTCAAGCGGCTAAACCCTATTTCCGCGACGTTAATGACCATTTATTACACTCTTTAGATGCTATCAACGGTCTGAACGAGATGCTCAATGTAGTGATGAACACCTATTTAGCTATGGTCAATATGGGGCAGAACGAGGTCGTACGTAAGCTTGCTGCATGGGCAGGTATCTTGGCAGTACCAACGGCAATCGCTGGTATATATGGGATGAACTTTGACTTTATGCCTGAGCTACACTGGCAGTACTCTTATTTAATAATTATGCTATTTATCCTGTCATTATGTAGTTATCTATACTATAACTTTAAAAGATTAAAATGGTTATAGCTTGCACTGCCAAGTACACGAATGGCAGGCACAAGAATTTTAAGCATAAAAATACCCCATAAGTTGTGTCCAACTTATGGGGGTCGGTTCAGGTTATCCCTTTTTTATTGATAAATCATCTATCAATGACTATTTATGACGATTTTTTGCACTCTCAACACTAGGCAAGTGATGCTCGGTACTGGTGCTCTGATGATCATCTAAATAATCTTCAGGACGACCAAACATTTTTGCCGTCCAAGTAAGGATAACAACAGAGGCACTTAAAACCATGATAGCGACAGAAATAGTCGCCAATAACCATAGATGAAAATAGTCTGATACCGCCTGTACATCAACGACCAAATGTCGTGACAGCGCGGTAATGGCAATAAATATCAAAAACTGTACTGGCAGACGATGAGTCTTAAAATAAATACCAATCATCGCCAGTAGTTCAAGATAGATAAACAGCATCAAGATATCTTTTAAATCTGCTGAGCCTTTTTGCACAATCACCAAGAACTCTTTACCAGCCGTCCAAACTACCACCACACTGATTAAAAATAAGATAATGTAGTGGCAAATATCAACAAACTCTCTACCGATATATTGCAGACGCTCATGAATATCTACATTCGTCTTCGCCATTTTAGGTTCAGGATCTTTATTTAATGACGGTTGTGGCTCGGAAGATTCACGCATCAGCTGATGCTAAACCGGCTGACTTTTCAGCAGCATCGACCGTTTGACGGATGAGCGTATTGATAGTCATCGGACCAACACCACCCGGTACTGGCGTATAAGCACTGGCGATATTCTCGACGCCGTGCATCTCGATATCCCCTACGCCGCCATTGTCAGTGGGATGAAAGCCTGCATCGATTACGACAGCACCCTTCTTTATCCATTCCGCTTTGATCAGCTCCGGCACGCCTACCGCGCCAACGACAATATCAGCACGATTGATATGAGCAGCTAGATTTTCTGTCTTTGAATGGCAAATAGTCACCGTACAGTTGGCATTCAATAGCATCATCGCCATCGGCTTACCCAAGATAGCACTACGCCCTACTACCACCGCTTCTTTGCCTGCAAGCTCAATATCATAATGGCTTAACAAGTGCATAATACCTTGCGGTGTACATGAGCCATAGGCTGACTCTTGCATACTCATACGTCCAAAGCCAAGACAGGTCACCCCATCCACATCCTTCGCAAGATCTATCTGCTCAAAACATGCACGCTCATCAATATGGCTAGGTACAGGATGTTGCAGTAAGATGCCATGTACATCTGGGTTGCTATTGAGCTCGTCTATCTTAGCCATAAGCTGAGCTGTCGTAGTCACACTTGGCATCTCTACTCGGATAGAGTCCATACCGACACGCTTACAGGCATTGCCTTTCATACGCACGTAAGTGGCAGAAGCAGGATCATCACCGACCAATATCGTCGCTAAGCTTGGTGTACGTCCAGTCTTATCTTTAATAGCATCGACACGAGTACGCAGTTCTTGCTCTATTTGTTTAGCAAGTGCTTTGCCGTCTAATAATATGGCAGACTCGTGATCAGACGTCATCGTCGTTTCAGTTGGCGAGGCATTTGACATAGTAACTCCAATAGATAAAGCGATAAGGAAAATGATAGCAGCGTCGGCCACTATTTTGCTTGGTAACCGTAGATTAGCGCTCGCAAACTGTAAGCATATGTGTCTCACGCATTATACAATATTGAGGTGATAATCATGCTGATAAACATATCAAAAAATAGCGACTGTATTAAGCTGGGCATTGTACCTATTTTGCGACCAAAAGCCCAGCCACCAACATAACTTAGGTCAAAATTAATGCAAAATCTAAAGATTTTTTTATAAAAAAACTAATGTAAACCCTATTAATATTAGCGATTGAAAACAGTTAATTATCGACTTTTAATTGTTAAATCTCTCGAAAATTTGGGATTTAATACTCAATAGTGTTACTCTGTTGACACGCAAATGTTACTTATCCTTAACTTAGATGTAGTTTTATTTATCAATACTAAGATGCATATGCATGTAAAACGTACGTTACGCTAAATAACAACTCTACTATTTTCTATGTATCACATGCAATTGGTTAGTATTTCTATGCTACCAACTTGCCTATCACAAATAATAAGTGCTTATCTAATAAATACTTATTCGTAGTAACTACTAAGAAATGCAAGTTTATACGCTATTAGAGTGATTCCATTATCAGACGCAAGTCATGAGTCACGCCTCTACTCTTCGTATATAACGCTTTCGTAGTATGTTCTGCTGACCGACTGTTAATAAAGCAACGGCCCTGTGTATCAATAGCACGAATGTTGTTGGGCTGCTTATTAAATTCATCATAGTTGGGACTATAAATTATAGTACCAGCTTTTTTTTATCTAAAACAATTGCGAGGTATGAATTTGAAAACTGAGTCATTGTTCCAATTTTCGGCACTTACCATCATTTTATTATTGGTGGCGTTTTATGGTGGTACGTATCTGCTGTCTTTGTTGATTAAGAAAGACAAAGAATCTACCACAGGATTTATGGTTGCAGGCCACGGTGTTGGCTTCGGGATGGGCGCGGCAAGTATGACCGCCACGTGGATTTGGGCGGCATCGTTTTATGCCGCTGCTACATCCGGCTATAAATATGGCGTATCAGGACCGCTACATTATGGCTTTTGGGGCGCATTAATGATTTTGTTCATCTACCCCTTTGGTATGCGCTTTCGTGAGCTGGCACCCAATGGACACACTTTAGGCGAGCTTATTAATGCCCGTCATGGCGCATCAAGCCAATTAATTTTAGCCATATCTAACCTTATGGGCAGCTTAATTAGCTTGATGGTCAACTTTACGGCAGCCGGTGCATTAGTATCAGTATTGTCACCACTGTCCTTTCAGACAGGTGTAATGATCGCTGGTGTTGGTGTCCTAAGCTACACTTTAACCTCAGGGTTTCGAGCATCGGTCTTTACTGATTTTGCCCAATTAATCGCGTTAATGGCGATTGGTGTCGTTATTATTCCTGCGATACTATTTTCAATGGGTGGGCCCGAGGCAATGGTCAGCGGATTATCAAACCTGACTTTACAGCAGCAAGATATATTTTCATCTGAAGCGTTTTTTCAGCAAGGTGCGCCTTATTTTGTAGCAGTGTTAGCTTATGCCATTGGTAATCAAACGATTACTCAGCGGCTATTTGCAATTGATAAGACTAAGATTAAAGCGACCTTTATTACTGCCACTGTTGGTTATGCCGGTATTGTCATTGGTCTGGGTATGATTGGACTTATGGCGCTAACCGTTGGTGTTGAGCCATTAGATGGCAACATGAATAACTTAATTCCGCAGATGGTTAGTATGTATCTGCATCCAGTATTTATTGCACTGTTCTTCATTTTGGTTATTGGCGCATTGTCCTCGACTGCCGATTCTGATTTGTCAGCGTTATCGACTATTATGATGGCCGATATTTATGCAAAGAATATCGCCAAAGGTCGCGTAAAGCCAAAAACAATGATGCTTGTTGGTCGTTCGACGATGATTGTTGCCACGGCAGCAGGACTTATCTTTGCCAGCTTTAAGCTTGATATCCTCGTGATGCTCGTCTTCGTTGGGGCGCTATGGGGTGCGATAGTATTCCCTGTGATTGCCAGTGTGTTCTGGAATCGCGTGACTAATGTTGCCTTCACCACTTCTGTCATTGCCGCGCTTATTTTCTTCTGTATTGCGCGCTTTGAGCTAATACCGATTACTGGCGTGACTGCGCTCTTCTTTGAAGTGATGGCAAGTGTCGGGGGTGCAGTGGTGATCGGTCTTATGGTCTTTGGTTTCTTAGGCCGTAAGATGGGTATGGGTGCTGCCGTTATTACGCTCATATTGATGCTTATATATGCAACAGGCTTCCTGCGTCAATATATGATATTGGTCGCTTCGTTAACGGCTTACGGTGTGAGTACTGTGGTCTGTATAGCGATTAGCTTGATGGGCAATGAACACTTTGACTTTGATTTAATCAAACAACGAGTCGGTGATTATGACAAGCCTAAAGTAAACGTAAAACCGGTAACAGACGCTTAAATACACAACTTAATAATTACTTTAAGGAGCTATCATGGACAATACATTTATTTACGGCTTATATATTTTAATTTGGCCCGTGATTACCCTTGCAGTGCTCGTACTGATCTGTACTGCAACTTATCGCGATCTGAAAAAATCACGCCGTAATAACAAAGATATCGTCTAAACTTAACGTTTAGCTATCTAATTTTAAATAATTGTCATCATTAAGCTTAGTCTTGATAGTGATATCATCAACGAAAGGCCACACTCAGTACGAACGGTGTGGCTTTTTTATAGTCATCAAATAAGATCAGCAATAACTTTATAGGTCAGGCGTAATAATAGGTGGGGCTTAATGATTTTACGCCTACATACTCAGCCAAATCTTGTAAAATACTATCATTAAATGAATTAAAATCAGTTTGGTTAAAAAATGTCTTGTAATTTAAAATATTTTTGCTAATATAGTCCTCCTTGATTGGCTGGATGGCAGAGTGGTCATGCAGCGGACTGCAACTCCGTTAACGCCGGTTCGATTCCGACTCCAGCCTCCAATTATTTATTAACTTTATGTTAATTTTGGCTTGCATTATTAGCATAACCGTTTATAATGCGACCACTTATCTAAGAAGTAGAAAGCTTACTGAATAGATATTACAAGTTTTGCCCGGGTGGTGAAATTGGTAGACACAAGGGATTTAAAATCCCTCGCTAGCAATAGCGTGCCGGTTCAAGTCCGGCTCCGGGTACCATTATAGTAGTACGAAAAACCGCAAATCATTATGATCTGCGGTTTTTTTATGTCTGATATTCTATACTGTCCTGTTCTATCTATCCTAAGTACATCTGATAAGCCAATAACACCAAACTTGGAAGCACAGTATCCTGCATATTCATAGCACCCCATTAATCCAGTCATGGAAGATATCAGTACCAATTTAGGATGCTATTTGTTTCTAGCTTCCTTTAAGTAAGGTGTGGTACTCATTTTCAAATATAATATCAGGCACTCAGCAGCACATCGCTATATTCATCACGTAAATCCTTTTTCACCATTTTCCCCGCCCCATTTAACAAGATACTTTCTACAAAAATAACTTTATCAGGTATTTGCCAACTGGCAATTTTCTCTTCGTAAAATGCAAGCACTTGTGCCTCAGTCAGTTCTGAATCTTGCTCTTTAACCACAATCAACACTGGGCGTTCGCCCCAATTTTTATGGGCTGCAGCAATGGCAGCTGCCATTTTTATCTGTGGATGCGCGGCGGCAATATTCTCAAGCTCCACTGAAGATATCCATTCGCCGCCAGATTTAATTAAGTCTTTTGAGCGATCACGAATATTCATATAACCATCTGAATCGATGGTGGCGATATCACCAGTATCAAACCAACCGTCTTCAGTAATGGCATCAGGAATATGGTTGTAATAGTCGTTAATAATCCAGTGACCCCGAATTTGTAGACGTCCTTGGGAGACTCCATCCTCTTCAACTGGCTCAAGTGGCTGATCCGTGTCCATAAGCCGTATCTCAACGCCATAAGGCGGACGACCTTGAGATTTGCGCAATTCGTTAATCTCATCTTTGCTAAGCGATTTGTGCTTGGCCTTGATCTGATTCATCGTGCCAAGCGGACTGGTCTCCGTCATACCCCAACCGTGTATCGCATCGCAATCAAAATCCTCTCTAAAGGTTTTGATCACCGATGGCGGACAAGCAGCGCCACCGACAATGGTTCGAGTCATGCTCTCAAGTTTGCTGCCACGAGCTTTGGCAGCCGTTAGTAGGCTTTGCCAAATCGTAGGAACACCTAAAGCAACAGTGACCTTATAATCATCAATCAAAGACACTAAGCTGTCACCATCAAGATTAGGGCCAGGTAATATCAAAGAGCAACCTGTCAGGGCAGCAGCATAGGGCGTACCCCATGCATTGACATGGAACATAGGCACTACCGGTAGCAAAACGTCTTTTGCGGATAGTGCTGAGATGTCAGGCATGGATAATGCAATGGCATGAAGCACAGAGGAACGATGAGTGTATAAGATTCCTTTGGGGTTGCCAGTCGTGCCCGAGGTATAGCATAAGGAGCTGGCCGTCGTTTCATCAAATTGAGGCCACTCAAAGTCAGTAGAATGATCTGCTAGTAATTCATCAAAGAACAAAACCTCAGGCAGTTGTTCTAATACTTTATCTTCTCGAGCGCCCAAACAGATGAAATGCTTAATATTATCGATCTGATCTTTAATCGCCATAATCAGTGGTAGGAAGGTCACATCAAAAAATAATACTCGATCATCAGCATCATTAATAATGTAGCTAAGCTGTTCAGGAAACAGACGCGGATTGATGGTATGGCAAATCATGCCACTGCCTGAAATAGCGTACCAAGCTTCTAAGTGGCGACGGTTATTCCAAGCCAATGTAGCTATACGCTCTGATGACTTTAAACCTAGAGACGCTAACGCATTTGCTAAACGTTTTGAATTGTTAGAGATGGTAAGCCAGTCACTATGGGTGATTTGTCCATCGACTTCTTTAGACAACACAGCGGTGTCGCCATGATAGCGAGCAGCATGCTCGATGAGGCTACTAATCAGCAATGGCTGATACATCATTTTTCCTAACATAATACATTCCCTGTATTTATTTAAAAGTAAGATTATTCTTATTTAAAGTATCATTGAATGCCATACGCCTGCTTCAGGATTTAGGTAGCAAGGTGTAACATAGACGCTAGGTAAGGCGTTTTTTTTATTTCGCCCTCTTTATGAATATTGAGCGTTGATAAGTAATTTTGAGCGTGATCATTGTTAAACATAATACAATTCCTTTTGTGGAATAGTCTAATGAGTGTCACGGCTTATTGTCTTAAATTGATAAAGCTATGAACAAATACTCATCACTTTTAAAACATATTCAATTACGAAGGACGACAACGTATGGATATGGATACTCAAGCATCGAACACATTTGCCAATGATTTATTTGCCAACAAGGTAGCCGTCGTTACTGGCGCTACCTCAGGTATTGGGCGAGCCATGGCCATCGCCTTTGCACAAAAAGGCGTAAAGTATGAGCATTAGGTTTAAATAGTTAAGAGCCAACATAAACTGAAGGGTTAGACATCGAATTTTTGGAAATAGATGTAACAGAACAAGGTAAGATAGAAGGCTTTTTTAAAAACTTAGATCAGCTTGACTTGCTATTTAATGGCACTAGTATGGGATCGATATCAGAACATGAGCTACCGACTCTTAAGAAGATGATTGACGTTAATTTAACTACTAAGCAATTTGAATGTTTAGGTGACTTCTTATAAAAGGGATAAGTATATGGATAACAGCCTCTTTAGGCTGACTTCCTAATTAAGGTCTAGATAAAGTAGTCTACTAATTATTTATAACTTTTTTAATACTAGACACTGTAGGAATTTCTCTGCATATGTAGCAATATCTGAGTTTTTATCTGTACCATTAACTACCTTTCTAGCTGATATAAATTCCGATCTATTTCCAAGCTTGATATAATCACTAAGCTTTCTAGAAGTGAATGAGCCCTTTAAACACCCTATCGTCAAAATATTAGCACTGATAACTGGATCTAAAGCTAAATCAGGATTGTTAATCAAATCCATATTTAGAAGCTTTGAGAACTTAGCATAGTTACTCTTGCCCGTTATCATTACATGTCCTCTACCAGCATATTTTTGTCCATCTCCATCAGCTTGAGGTGTATTACCTAAGTTATATGCTAAACGCCCTGTATCGTATTTAGAAAGGTATTTATAACCTCCAGCTTCTCTAATGGCTGTCATTTTATAACCAGTTTCATGCCAAGCCGTAGCCAACATGTAAGCAACATTAAGAGGGTTAGTACCATCAATGTCATTAAACTTGTTAAAAGCTTTAAACAAGTTATTGATAGAATCTACAAAACTCTGATCAATAGTTTTTCGTTCAAAAACCTTCTTGAACATTATAAAGTCAAAATATATCTCATACCTCTTGTCATTTATACATCTTCTTAGCGCTTCTTGTGATTTGGCACAGAAGATGCCATTTAACGATTGTTTATAATACCCTTCTGCTTGCAATTGTGTCTGAATAGCTCTTATTGAATTTATCATTTCTTATTATCCTTATATTTTTTATAAAAAAATAATATTATTAGATAATAGTAGTTATAAAATTAATTTAGTTTTCGTTAACTAATCTTAAGTAACTTCTATAACAAACAGCTATTTGAAGCAATAAATAATTTTCATATTCTATTAACAGGCTCTGGGTCGGCATCTGGATTTTCAAACCAGCTGAAGTATTTTTCAGCACCATCAACTCCTTGCTTAACTAATGTTTTTTTCATCTCAACATCCATATCAAAATCAGTAGTTTTAACTTCTAATATGTCAATGTACATAGTACGGTGCCAATCATCTGAATGCAGATGCTGGCTCTCCTGAACACTTGTGGCGGCAGAAATTAAAGATTTTAGATATCTAGTAAATGTATTAATCTTATCTAACTTTTTTTCTTTCTTAAGAAAAGAAGTCAAAGAAGCCAAAGCTGCTCCTAATTTACCTCTATCCTCCTCTTCTTTTTTCTTTGCCTTTTCTAGAGCTATCTGTCTCTCTAGAGCTATCTGTTTTTCTAGAGTTGTCTGTTTTCTTTTGTGTCTAAATACTGCAATCTCCTTTTCAGTATCAAGACGCAATCCTAATGTTTGCCGATTATAGACATATGGACTTTTCTCACGATCATCTTTCGAATTATCTTCGTTCTCTACATCATAATAATCTATTCGTCTCGCAGCATCTGCCTCTTTATCCATATCAATATATCTTTGCCTATCGAAGAGTTTTACTGGATAGTTTAGAATTACTCCGCCATCAACATAGCAATCTTTGTTTGGACCGAATCTTACTGCAGTAAAATACACTGGTATGGCCATACTGATCCGCAATGCCTCACATATTGGCATGTTAGCGTCACGTTCAGCTGAAAAATACTCAACATATCCAGTTGTAAGGTTGGTTCCTGTCACATAAAGGGCTGGTTTTTTAGCATCAATTAAATCTTGAAAGGTTGCTCTCTTTTTCCCTAACTTATCTTCTATTATCTCATCAATCCAGTTTAAGAAATCATCACCTTTATTCCAACCGAAGTTAGATATTAGACGGTATAAATCTGTCCCTATAAATAATGAGTCATCCATAAACTCTTTAAAATCTTTAGTTCTCATGATTTCACGCTGCTCATCTATTGAATAGCCTAATGCAAAGATGAGTGCATTAATCGCCCCTGCACTTGTTCCACCAACTCTTTTTATATCTGAAAGGTGTCCTTTCTCTTCTAACACCCTCATAGCACCGATATAAGCGAGGCCTTTTATCCCGCCACCTTCAAAAACCAAGTTTCTAAATTGAGTAGTCATATCGTCACTCCTTCAAAAATAGTTCTAAACTAAATCTGAAAATCCCGACAATAATGTCTTTACAGTATAGATACTAAAGACTAACTATTTAGTTTCCTTATAGAAACAATATTATATGGGTTAATTCAAGTCTACATACATTCGTTAAATCGGGTATATAATTCGTAAACGTAACTCATCGAAGAAATTAATTCATATATATTTAATTTGAAATAAGAAAGCCCACTTTAAAGTGGGCTTTCTTGTTGATTTTAGTATATCTTCATCTTTTATTTTTCATAGCCAAAAGTATGACGAGCGTCTGCAACTAATTTTTGGCAACCTGGTGAGTTAAGGAATACACCTAATCCAATAAATATAACGGCGGGCCCAGTAGCGCTTGTAACAAGTGTTCCACCAATAATTTCACCTGCACACATAGTTGATGGGACTAGAATGTTCATATGATCCAATATTGCTTCATTGTGAATTTTATACAAGGCAGGATCTTCTGCAAGCATAACAGCAATGCCTACTGTTGGATCGATTTTCTTCCCATGCTTATAAACCTTCTCTATGAGTTCATTCCAGTTTGATGCCAAGGTTCTTAATGCTTTAGGACTTAGCTCACCAAGACTTAGAAACATAGAGGCATACGGACTGGTAGGGCTTTCATATAAAGCTAGGTAAGGGGACTTACCTATTCTATTATCTCCAAGAATAAAGGTTAACTCTTCTATTGAGCTATCATAATCATAATTATTACCAACAAATGTCTTGCAATCTGCCGAAGTTTTTGGAAGATTATTCTTATTCCTACCTACTGCAGGCATATAAGTGACGACATGGTTTTTTCTATCAGCTTCCAGAACATTTCCTGTATTTTTACCTTGTCTTTCCAGTTCTTCAACAGTTGTCAAGGTCATAAAACCTTTACAAATATCTATATTCTTTCTTCGTACATATGGATTAGAATCCTTGATATCGTTTAGACTAAGGTCACTAATTGTCCAGCCACTACTAGGACGTATTCTGTCCTCCAATAAAATCACAGCTCTTGGCTGCGTATCACCAGTTGGTTTGATCGAGAAAATCTTTTTACTTCCTTTCACATCAATACCTTGGAAATTATTATTGGAGTCCATAATGAAATCACGTGACATAGGAAGATTCAGAAGATGCGAACCATCGGAACGAGATTTCTGGCGGTACTTTGTAACGGAGGCAGGTCTTCTACTTATCAAAGGATCAGAATTTATAGCCGAGTCTTTAGAGATAACAGGAGCGCTAGAGGAAGATCCCATACCAGATTCGTTAGAGTAAGGTATCATATTAGTTGTTGCACATCCGTAGAGGACAGCAGGTAAAGTTACTAAGAAAATAGCTAATTTAATGTTCATAAAACAATCCTTGTTCAATGTATCATTATATTACTAACCTCGTATAATTGAGATATATCAAAGCGTGTCTAATATATCTCGAGATTAGACCATCAACTCTTAAACTATCTAAAACATAAAATGGAATAATTCATTTACCAAATATTAGTAACCCTTAAAGTTGTTTAGCTATAAATAAAGCTAATCCAGATTACGTATCTTAAGTATTTAATTAAAAAAACACTTGTTTATTAATCCCTTACAATCTTAGATAATGTTTGTAATTCATATACCAAAAACAACTATTAATCTAGTAGGGTTTCACTTAACTATATCAAAAGAAAGACAAAATTACCTTAAAAAAATATCTTTTATTCTTGGTAAGAAGTAAAAGTAAAGAATGCGCATAAATCAATGGAACCAGTTTGATATACTTGCACAGGTATTTATAGGCTAATCAAAATAGACCTTTTCAATGCAACCACTTATATTAGCTCATCTATGGTTATATTAATTAAAGCTTACGTTTAACCTAGAAAACCTTAAAATTTACAAAAAAAATAAACCGCCTGACTCTTAGAGTTGAGGCGGTTTAATAATTTTAGATTGAGCGCTTTGCAATCTTAATGTTAATCCATTCTGCGATCTCACTCGCTACCTATTACGCATTAAACTTAATTACACTGACAGCATTTTGAGCACATGTCACATTTTTTACAAGTGGAAGGACTTGTGCATCCACATTTCTTGCAGCTGCAGCTAGAATTACAATGAATAGAAGGTAATGATAATTTCGTTTTTTTAGAGGTCAACATCATAATAAATCCTTATTCATGATAGAACGATTAAGAATCAATCTTGGCAGATATTAATTATATCTTCCGTAATTTAATTGTTAATTCAATAGCTTAAAGCATTTTAATTAACCTACATTATGCCTGCCAAAACCCTTCCACATTAATCTTATTTGCCTCAATAGTTGGGTAATCAGTAAAGCTCAATTGATAACTGTCTGCTGCATTAGTGGCTGGTGTAATCTGACAGGTCGCGCCCAGTGGAAAGCTATGTTTTTTACTGATATGCCCAAAGCTCATGCCATTATAGATAGGTAGTCCTGTCAGCTTATGCAGCTGGCGAATGACCATCGCTACATCGTAACGCTTATCATAGCTATCTTCACCCGTACCAGATAATGAGCCAAACACAATCGCTTGTTGATGCTTGAACACCCCCGCCAAATACAAATCATAAAGCATGCGCTCAATGCGATAAGCCTGCTCACCTACGTCTTCTAAAAATACAATGCCACCATCAATACGTGGCAGATACTCGCTACCTGCCAGCGCTGATACCACGCTCAGATTACCGCCCCAAATCGTTCCAGTGAGTATTTGAGTTTTATCAGTAGCCAAAATCGCTGGTAATTGCTTACTGGTCAAATCTGCATTTTGAACATTAATGCTTAAATTGGGATTGGTGAGCGCTTCTGCAAACTGCCTACAACTAATCTCATCAGGGGTCGTTTTACCAAATTCGCTATAGAGCATGGGGCCAGCGAGCGAGCTCATTTGCCCTTTTGCTAGCAGCGCACATTGAATGGCAGTAACGTCACTAAAGCCTGTCAATATCGTGCCGCGCTCTTTCATAATGCGTCCCAGCGTTTGCCAATCAATCAGCGGCAGCAGACGCATTGCGCCGTAGCCACCGCGTACACCCATGAGCAGTTTGGGTGCAGCAATCGCCCCAGTCGCGATATTTTGTAGATCACTCGCCCGCTGCGTGTCCGTACCTGCAAAGCGCAAGTATTGTCGCTCGGTGATAGCAGGATTGTGCACTTCAAAACCTGCGCAAGCCATACGCTCTAATGCCAATTGGTTACGCTCGTTACTACCGCCAACGTTGGAACTGGCGAATAGACGCGTCTCAATAGTAGGATTGATACAACGTGATTTGAACGCTATTGACTGATTAACATCTGGCAGCGCAGTTGGCAGATCATCTTTGGTCAACTGCATGCTGGCATTTTTATCGTTCGTTTTGACCATCAAGCTTTGAGCGATACCTTGAGTTGCAAGTAGTCCAGCACCTGTACTCACCCCTAGTCGACGTAAGAATTGGCGACGATTGAGTTCCTTATTAGTCGCGGTGGTTATATCAGCTTGTTGTAAAAGAGTCGGATTTTTTGTAAGCATACTGAACTATTACCTCAAAACTTATTTTAGAATAATGATTTAATTATCAACGTTTTTAACATTAACTTTATACAAGCATCGTAGTTTGATAGAGACATCACAGTGTTTCGCCTTCTATTACGATAATGGTTGCATAACCCTATAACTCTTGTTTGTTACAACTATAACAAATTGTTAAACAACCACGTTTGGTACTTACCATTACTCTTGTTATAGTAAATAGTAATGAATGATTCACTAATAATGAAAGGAACGCTACTATGGCTGATAAAGAAAAAGATGATAAGTCTCTTTTAGAAAGTATCAAACTCATCTTAAGCAAAGAAGACAGAATAAAGGATCAAGTGAACAATGATCGTGGTCTTGAGCGTTACGCTAAAGACTTGATGTTGCTTATGAGTTTGGTAAAAGACTATTACCAAGGCAATTATCGCAATATACCTTACAAAACCATTTCAGCGGCAGTGGTTGGGTTGTTGTACGTACTAAACCCTATTGATATTATTCCAGATTTTATACCTTTTATTGGTCAAATTGATGATGCCTTGGTACTAGGATTTTGCTTAAAACTGATGGAGAAAGACTTAAACAAATATAAAACTTGGAAAAACGAGCAGTCAACGTCTAAAGATGATGCAAAGTCTGAAGATAAAGCTTCTGATACTGAAAGTAAAAATGCAAAGGCTAAGAAAAAATCCCTATTATTGAAATAGTGATTAATGATGTCTTTAATCGCACAAAAACACGGTCAATGAGTTCATCATTGACCGTGTTTTTGTGCGTATTAAGCTCAAAATTAGTAAACCATCATTAGTAAATGATAACTAGCAATCAATCAGGCACATCATAACGCGCTTTTTCTGGGTTCAGACCGAATGAGTAGACAAAGGTCGCAACGACACTGTTAATGATAATAAACGGTAAATCAATAGCCACGTGTCCAAGTAAATAGCGTCCAATCAGCCATGAGATAATGAGCATAATAATGAAAAATGCGCCTAAATATCCTAGGATGGCAGGATGCTTTAAGTTATAAGGTTGCTCTGGTGCAGGTTGCTTGTCGAGCACGTACATACGTATGGCCCAACCAGCTGCATAGGATAATCCGCCTAACACGACATAACTCAAAAAATTCATATTATCTGACTCTATTACTAAATGACTGGCAGAACATATTGCTGTCCAATAAACCTATAATAAATACTGTTTTCTATCAAAGACTTTCAGTACTCGGCCCAACGTTATCAATAATAATATTGGCATGTGGATTGGCCAATATATCAGTATTGACCTCGTCACACTCTACCCGATAAATGGTATTTGCGCCTTTATAAATGTAAGACAAATACTCACTATCGAGTAGTGGATCGATATTGGCGTAAACAGGTTTGACATGCGCCATGACCAGCACTCTATCAGGACGTCCAATAACTGCATCGACATTGTCAGGATCGATAGAGAAAAACTTGGGTATCTCACTGTTATCAAGCACTTCTAATGGCTCAGCAGTATCCCAGACACGCTTGGCACTTGCAGGCTCTTTCATCTGCATGACCCACTTACCTGCCTGCTGACTAACTTTGATCTGCGCAGGCTCGTCATTACTAACCGTATAGCAACCTTCAAATATGGATAAATCCGTCTCGGTCTTCGCCACATCTTCTACCGCGGTCGTGCTGCTATCATCACAACCTGCTAGCAATAGCGCACTACAAGTGATACCGCTAACTGCTAACAAGGTAAGTCTTTTGCAAATAACGTCTGAGCGCTTGAGCATGATAATGTCATCCTGCGTTAAAAGGGACTGAGGCATGTGAAAATCAGCTTCACCTGAAAACCTGTGCTCTCATCAGGCTCATTTTAACAGAAAACAATCCCCTTTCTGTTTTGATATTCAGTTTTACAGTTTTGTACTTAGCAATGGCGCATGTTGCCAATGGATTTGCTATAATCAAGCGCATTAATTTCAGTTAAACTTTCAGTTACACTATAGTCAAGCTCGATGGTATAGATATAAATAAATAGCGCACAGGCTCTCCAGCAATGAGCTTGCAAGCGCAACCATATCTCTCTCTATCGTCAGTTAACTATCTATTAGGCTATTAGATTTTTATGTCAGACAACCCTGCTCTATCGTCCTACACTTCTAGTGCCTCTGTTGGCGCAACTGCAAACGTTTTTAGCGCAAGTCAGCAAAATGCGGCTGATCCGCTAGCAGTGAAAGCAAATACTACCGTCGCTTATACTGATGGTGCTTGTAAAGGTAATCCCGGCGCTGGTGGTTGGGGCGCGCACCTTATCTTTAGTGATGGACGTACGCAAGATTTGTACGGTGGTGATAAAGAAACCACCAATAATCGTATGGAGCTAATGGGCGCAATAAAAGCCCTAGAGTACAGTCCACGCGACTTGAAGCTTGAGATTTGGACTGACTCCAGCTACGTTAAAAACGGCATTACCGAATGGATTGCCAATTGGAAAAAACGTGGCTGGAAAACTGCCAGCAAAAAGCCTGTTGCCAATCAAGACTTATGGCAACAGTTGGATGAGCTTCGTCAAGCACGCGACGTTGATTGGCATTGGGTTAAAGGTCATGCTGGGCACGCAGGCAACGAAAAAGCTGATGAGCTGGCCAATCTAGGCGTGACCTCTAGTAGCGAGCATCTATCTGCATCTAACTCTGTAGATAGTCCTGCCACTATTAACACTGATATTGCTAAAAAAAAAGATAAAATAGCCGCTAATGACTGGCTAAATGACGATCCATTAGGCTTTAACATGATGGATGAAGATTTCGATGAAGAGTCATTGGATGAAGAGTTATTAGATGAAAGCGATTTAGATGAAACGCCAAATAATGATGATTCAATTCCTATTCAAGTCAGCAGCAAACCGAATAATGCTACACATCCTATGAGTACCAATGCCATGATATCAGATGACATGACAGTAAACGAGACGACAGCAGACAGCAATACACTAGATGCATCTGCAGAATTACCAAAATTCGATGGCGATACCAGTCGTGCGAACCCACACTTTCGTCCTTTGTTACCCAAGCCTATCCATCGGCATGAACCTAATCGCCAGCTGATTATGGATACGGAGACTACGGGACTTGATCCACTAAAAGGCGATCGAATCATTGAAGTCGGTATCGTTGAGATGATCGGTCGTAAATTCACCGGTGAAAAGCTGCACGTTTATATCAACCCGCAGCGCGGCATGGATGAAGAAGTCATCCGTATTCACGGTATCTCTGAGGCCTTTTTGACAGATAAACCTACCTTTGATCAGGTTGCTCAGTCGCTATATGAGTTCATGGATGGTGCAGAAATCATCGCTCACAACGCCACGTTTGATATGAACTTTTTAAATATGGAATTTAGCAAAGTTGGTATGACAGACTTTGCGGAACGTGTTCAAGTCACCGACTCATTAGTAATGGCAAAGCAGCAATATCCTGGGCAAAAGAATACCTTGGATGCTTTGGTTCGCCGATTAGATGTCGGTAAACAAGATCGTACTTTTCACGGAGCATTACTAGATTCGGAGATCTTAGCGGAAGTTTATCTGGCAATGACCGGTGGACAGGTAACGCTAGCGATCGAAGAGGACAGCCAAGCAGATGGCGGGCATACCGCTCATGCTAATTTTGCTAATTTGGCATCTTTATTGCTAGAGTCAACCGTAGATAACCAAGCCAATCAAAATTGGTTCGCAGGTTTAGCAGAAGATTATCCTGATTTGAAAACCAGACTATCGCAGTGGTAAAACACATTAAAGTGTATAACTAAGTTGACTTAACTTAGTGTAATACATTGAAAAGTCTAACAATATATTAAAATACCAACTTTTATAAATCAATATCTGCTGTTAGAGTCGACTCTATCAATACTTTATTTATGGAAAAATAACTATGAGCCAATCTGAGCAAACAACGTTAACCACCCCTACCCTTAGTATTACTAACTTTAAACTACCTTCTTTGCATCTGCTTCATAATGAAATCACTGTTATTCTCAAAGATACTGAAAACCATCTGAGTGAATTCAACGACGATAAAGAGCAAGCACCTTTATTATTAGATTCCATCAGCGTCTTGACCCAACTGTCTCGTATTTTTGAGCTAATTGCATTGGCTGGTGGCCAATTATTGAGCGCCGCTATCGCACAAGGCTTACAACAGCTTCATGATGATAGCAATAATAACGATACAGCGCTGATTATGGATTTATCAGAAGCAATCATGACCCTTGATCGCTATATTGAATTTGTACTATTAACTGAGACGGTAGAGCCTACACTGCTACTGCCAATCATTAATAAATTGCATGCTTATAGTCAGCAAGATGCAATCGATGCCAGTTACTTCTCCGATTTTGGTAGCAGCAGCGTGATTATCGCTAATCCTGAACAAAACTTTCAGCCATTAAGTGAGTTAAATCTGGATAGTAAGTTACTGACCAATGCTTACCGTAGTGGTCTGAATGTGGTACTTACCCAACAAAATGCCCCACTGACAGCAGATGATCAGCAGAAGCTTGATGCTATGAGTGCTGCCTGTGCGATGATTGCCGCGCATACTAGTAGCCTATTTTGGCAAGCAGCAACCGCCGCTGTTACAGATATCCAAACTATTTTGCCATTGAGCCTTAGTCAAAAGCATACCCTTATTTACTTAGAACAGCAGTTCCATAGCTACCTTCCAGTGATGGATGCACGTTTTGCTGACTTAGTGAGTTTTGCCTGCCAGCGTGATAACGAACAAGCGCAAAAGCTACGCATCCAATATGCGAGCAATCAGATAGATTCGCCACAACGCGAACAAATGCAACGCTTCTTATTTGGTCCAAACCGCGCCATTACTGATACTCTAAACGATATTATTCAAAATCAAATTAGCACAATTAAAGAAAAAGTCGATAGTTATGCACGTGGTGATACGCTTAGCTCTACTGCTCTGCAAGTGAGCTCAATAGCCGCTGACCTCACAGAACTTAGCTCAGTATTACGGTTATTATGCTTAACGGATGCTGCAGCGTCATTAAAAACTGCAGCAGATGCCGTATTGACTTGGCAGACCCCAACACCTGAAGAATTCGATAGTCTATTATTAGCACTTATGCATGCAGAGAACGCTTCAATTGCGATGGCAAAAATGCATACCCCAGGTGCCATTCATCTATCTGCGCATAGTCAACATATCTCGCTACACCAAATTGATACTGCCTACAACACTTTAGTACAAGAAAGCCGTATGGCGATATCGAGTGCAGAGCAAGCGATTAACGACTATTTAGCAGATGACAAGCGCGACCTACTCAATATTCAGAACATACCTGATATGATGCACCAAGTCGCTGGGGCAGTCCGTTTTTTACAATTACCTACCGCTGCCAATATGCTTAGCCAATTGACTACTAATATGCAAGAGCGCCTTGCAAGTGGTCGAAATATAGATGATCGTACGCTTGCTCATATTGCTGATGTGTTAATGGCAGTAGACTATCGCTTAGAGGGTTTTGAGAATAATCACCCTGTAAGCAAACAGTCACTTGATGCCGGTCAACATAGTCTAAGTCAATTAATTGCCGCTTAAATAAGATTAATATAAACAACTTTTAAGCAAGCTTATTGCTGCTTTGGATAGCCATTTATGACCACCGCGTTTGTACTTGATAATGAAACGATACTCTGCCGCTATACAGCAAAGGGCTGGTGGCCCTTACAAGTCTCCCTTTCAGCTATTGAAAATAATATAGTTGAGCAAGGCGTAGCGGAAGAAGACTTATCAGATGATATGTATCAAGTCGGACGTGTTAAGTTGCTGGCAAGCTTAGCAGCAAGCCATTGGAAGCCTGATGAGTCGCAAGCATTTGCTACCAATCAGGAGCCTACAAACAATGATGATGTACCAGTTAACAATGCTATCACTTATCATTATGCACAAACTCATGGCATTGCTACCCCTGAGTTGACTAAAAACTCTCATGAGTTAGCCACGTTACTTTCATCATCCGAACATACTGAAAACGTTGATTTCATCACTTATCGACAGCTTATAACACAACTTCCTGCTGCCCTCTCCACGCAGCTGAGCCAAGCTATTCAATTGCTGCGCTGACAGGCAGATACTCAGTTTTGTAGTCGTTGCAGTGCATCAGTGACCACTGCTAAATTCGGTGAGCGAGCGATGGTCTGTCCGGTCTGCCGTTTGCGTCAATATCCACGTGTGCAACCTTGTGTCATCACAGCGATCACCCGCCCAAACCCGCAAACAGGTGAGATGCAAATACTATTAGCGCATCACCATCGCTATGGTCAGCCAAGCACGCAGCTACTATATGGACTGATTGCAGGCTTTGTAGAAGTAGGTGAAAGCTTGGAGCATGCGGTAGTGCGTGAAGTAGCTGAGGAAGTCGGTATTCGTTTGACTGATATTCGCTATGTTAGTAGTCAGCCATGGCCATTTCCCTCTAATTTGATGTTAGGATTTCGAGCCTCTTATGCAAGCGGCGAGATTGTCATACAAGAAGAGGAGTTATCACACGCTGACTTTTTTGATATCTCAAACTTACCGAAGATACCTTTTAAAGGCAGTATTGCTTACGATTTAATCGCACAGATTGCTCATGAGCAAGGCATAATACTTTAGCTTTATATGATATGTTAGCGTTTAAAATATAGTTTTCCGCTATATATAACTTTTCACACCGACTATTATTTATCTCCAATTTTTTACGCCAGTTTTAAGGCCATGAATTAAATGCCCAGTAATGTCCATTCCCTGACCCATGCCCGTTTAACGAATCTGCCTATACTATTTGATACGTTAACCTTAGAGACGCAATCCGCTGACATACAACAGCGGATTGCGTATGTCGATTCGTGCCTGCCTCAGACTCAATGCGGACTCTGCGAGCATCCAGATGGTTGCTTACCCTACGCCACTGCTATCGTTGTAGACGGTGAACCGTATAATAAGTGTGTGCCTGGTGGTCAGCCTGTCAGTGATGCGATTGCCCTTATTTTGAGCGCAGATAATGTCACTTTGGACAATGCTTTTTCAGAAAGTATAGCATCCAGTAATGATCATGGAGGGCTGATTGCCGTACCATCAAAGTGGTCTATAGACCCTGTGACCGAACGTCCGCATGAAGTACGTGCTATTATTCGGGAAGATGATTGTATTGGTTGCACAAAATGTATCCCAGCCTGCCCAGTCGATGCCATCGTCGGTACGGGCAAGCATATGCATACGATTTTTACCGACCTATGTACAGGTTGTGAGCTATGCATTGCGCCTTGCCCTGTTGATTGCATTGATCTTGTTCCTATTGAGCGTGAACTGTCAGCCGCTGAGCGCGTTCAAGAGCAAAACGAGCTACGCCAGCGTTATCATACTCACCTTAGACGGGTCACTGAACAGCTAGCAGATAGCAGCAATAGCAGACCTGTCGTGAGTATGGTAGAAGCCAAGCTGAATAATGCCAGCACCCAAACTATTGACATCAATGAGCAACAAGCAAAAGATACTATTGCTGCCGCCAAACTACGTAGTAAAATTAAAAAGCTAGAAAAACAGCTAAGCGTCCGTCCTAATCCAGAAAAAAGTGCTGAATTAGCCACACTACAAGCACAACTGTCTCAGATATAGTTTTAGAGAATGCACCACTATTTAATTCAACCTAACTCAATATCTGCTCTCACTAACATCAACAGCTGAAATGATTACCTGAATACCATGAGTAAAACTGTTAAACATAAAACTGCCAATACGCCACCATCAAGACGCATGCCCAATCGTGACGTGCGACCGTTCTTTGAAAAGCTGGCTGCTACTATTGACGAGCCTGTCACTGAATTAAACTATAGTAGTAACTTTGAGCTGCTTATTGCAGTAATACTCTCGGCACAAGCGACTGATGTGAGCGTCAACATTGCCACTCAGCAGCTGTATCCAGTCGCGAACACCCCTGAGGCTATATTGGCATTGGGTGAAGAAGGGCTGAAATCCTATATCAAAAATATTGGCTTATATAATGCCAAAGCCAAAAATGTAATCAAAACCTGTCGCGACTTAATAGAAAAGTTTGATAGCATCGTACCCGATAACCGTAAAGACTTAGAGTCGCTCGCTGGGGTCGGACGCAAAACCGCTAATGTGGTCTTGAACACTGCCTTTGGACAACCAACAATGGCTGTTGATACGCATATCTTCCGTGTAGGCAATCGCACGGGGCTGGCTACTGGTAAGAACGTATTAATAGTAGAAAAAAATTTAGTCGAGCGTATTCCAGAAGATCTCTTAGTTGACGCTCATCACTATCTAATTTTGCATGGGCGCTATACTTGTCAAGCGCGTACCCCCAAATGCGGTGCCTGTCCAGTCTATGAAGAATGCATGTTTAAAGATAAAGCAGTGTTTGTAGAGATTTAAAAATTCTATACAGTTAGCACGACCTTTTATAGCTACCTTAATAGCTATCTGATTATAGCTGTCTCAACTTGAGGAAAAATAATGCAAACGCTCACTGTCCTAGTATTTGATAATTTTGAGACGCTAGACCTGTTTGGACCAATAGAGATGTTCGGCTGCCTACCTGAGCATTATCGTATCCAATTTGCTTCTATAGCAGGTGGTATTATTCATAATCATCATGGTGTCGCGTTGCAAACTGTTGCAGTAGCAGAGTTAGAGCATCAAACTAATATTTTATTAATTGTCGGCGGTAAAGGTACGCGTCAAGTAATCGAGGACAGCCAGTTTTTGCAGACTCTTACCAAACTCTCTGATAACGCCGACTGGGTGCTCAGCGTCTGTACTGGCAGTGCGTTATTAGCCAAGGCTAATATCTTGGATGGTAAGCGCGCAACTTCTAATAAGCTTGCTTGGCAATGGGTTATTGAGCAATCAGACAAAGTTAATTGGGTACAGCAAGCACGCTGGGTAGTAGACGGCAAGTTCTATACCTCCTCAGGCGTCAGTGCTGGAATGGATATGACGCTTGGTTTTATTGCTGATAGACATGATATTGCTACTGCACGACAAATCGCTACCTATACAGAGTATCGCTGGCAAGAAGATAGCCAGCTTGATGATTTCTACGATTGTTAGCAACAATAGCTGACACTAGAGTTTTAACTCGATTCACGGTAAAATGTGCTAATTTTTTGATTCACTTTTGCCTCTTATTTTCCGTTAACATTCAATTATGACTGATTTTACTAATAACAGTCCTTGCAATTAAGCGATCCAACTATGCGTGAATACAACTTATTTACATCTGAATCCGTAAGCGAAGGCCACCCTGATAAAATGGCTGACCAAATATCAGACGCTATCCTTGATGCCATCTTGCGTGAAGACCTACAAGCACGTGTAGCGTGTGAAACGCTGGTTAAAACTGGTGCAGTCATACTAGCAGGCGAAGTGACAACTACTGCTAACATCGACGTAGAACGCATCGTACGTGATACAGTCAACGGTATCGGCTATCACCATTCAGATCTTGGTTTTGATGGCGAGACTTGCGCGGTTATTAATATGCTTGGCAAACAATCACCTGAGATTGCTCAGGGCGTTGATCGCAGTAGCCCAGAAGAACAAGGCGCTGGTGACCAAGGATTGATGTTTGGCTATGCTAGTAATGAGACAGAAGTCTTAATGCCTGCCCCTATCGAGTTTGCACATCGTCTTATGGAGCGCCAATCTGAGCTGCGCCGTGCAGGCGATCTACCTTGGTTACGTCCAGATGCCAAAGCGCAAGTGACATTAAGATATGATGGCAATCGCCCAACTGCGATTGATGCAGTGGTGCTCTCTACTCAGCATGATCCAAGCATCTCGCAGAAAGATCTGCAAGAAGCGATTATGGAATCTATCATTAAAGAAGTACTGCCAGCCGATCTGTTACATGCTGGTACTCGCTACCACATCAACCCAACTGGCAAGTTTGTCATTGGTGGTCCCGTTGGTGATGCAGGCTTAACCGGACGTAAAATCATTGTCGACACTTACGGTGGTATGGCTCGTCATGGTGGCGGCGCATTCAGTGGTAAAGATCCCTCAAAAGTTGACCGTAGCGCTGCCTATGCGGTACGTTATGTCGCTAAAAACATCGTCGCAGCTGGATTGGCTGAGCGCTGTGAAGTGCAAGTTAGCTACGCAATTGGGGTCGCTGAACCAACCTCTATTTCGGTCAATACTTTTGGTACGAGTAAAATCAGCTCTGAAGAAATCATTCGCCTGATTCGCACTCATTTTGACCTGCGTCCTTATGGCATTACGCAAATGCTAAACTTACTCCAGCCTATGTATCAACGAACGGCGACCTTTGGACACTTTGGTCGCGAAGGTTCTGAAACTGCCTTTACTTGGGAAAAAACAGACAAAGCTGAGATTTTAAAAGCAGATGCAGGTCTATAAATCTATATTCAAATACACTCAATAGGAGTAGCTTATGTCTCAAGACAATATCGATAACAATGTTAACGCTAACGTAAACGACAATGCTGAAGCAATGGCTGAAATCACCCCTGAAATGCAGGCGTTTTATCAGCGTGCCGATGCTATCATTGGTATCGCGAATAGCCAATTAGGTCCTGATGCTCATTCAGGGCAAGTCGGTGCTTCACTACTTTATGCTGCAGCTCGTTATAGCGCTTCGGTTGCCTCTATTGGCTTCATAAAGGGTGATGACTTTGCAAAAGAAAAAGACGATATCGTAGAGTTTTACGTTAAGCAGTACCGTCAGATGCTGAGTGACAATTTAACCGATTATGCACAGAACTTCGATAAATATGTTCAGCTTAATCAAGATGATAAACCGGCTAAATAAGTGCTTTATTATTCAGTCTTAAAACAAAACCTCAGCCTATTCATAGACTGGGGTTTTTTATTGGCTATCTTTTTAGCAGATGACTGACTACAATTAGATTGATATTAAAAGAAATTCAAGCTCTTCGAGCTTAGGCTATCATTAACTTATAAAAGCAGATATAGCAGAAGAGTCTGCTACGCAACCGATTATTAGCTCATCCCCTACAATAGGACGTTATATTTTTCATAAATTGCGACCTTCATAAATCGTGACTCTAATAAATAAGGACATCTTATGTTTAACAATAATTTTTGGACATCTTGGCGTTCATGCTTGTCGTTACTAGGAATATCCGTAGCAATGACGTTAGCAGGCTGTAGTAATATACCGAGTGGTACCGAGCCTGATACCACTCCGATTCACACACCAGCCACTAATCAACCAGCACCCAGTGATAATTTGTTTACTAAGTGCCCACCTCACAACCCAGAGAAAAACATGTGTACTATGCAATATGACCCTGTTTGCGTTACTACTAAAGTTGGTTCGGTAGTGAGTTATCGTACGGCGGGTAATGCCTGCTCAGCCTGTGGCACCACTGCAGCAATAGGTTATGTACCAGGCAAATGTATCTAATCTTTCAATAGCTCGAACCAAAAACATTTAATATCCTAATAATAAAAAACCCCAACTTGATATCAGTTGGGGTTTTTATCAATATTGCTTTTTAAAGATATTCTGTCTATTTACTTACTAGGTTTTTACTTGTTAGGTTTTACAACGATATCAGGCGGACCCTCTAACAGATCCTCATCGCGGAACTCGTTTGCTGAGTTATGCTCTGCTGACTCTTCAGTCGTAAACCATTGCTGCTGACGATAAAGGATCAAGTGATCTCGACTCAAACCCCGTAATAGAGAATACATCATTACTAGTATCACAACAGCGAAGGGAAAACCTGACACGATAGAAGCTGCCTGCAATGCCCCTAACCCGCCTGCTGCTAATAGCACTGCAGCAATGACGCCTTCAGTTCCTGCCCAGAATAGACGCTGAATCTTTGGTGGATCAGTATCGCCACCTGAGGTCAGCATATCAATAACAAAACTAGCAGAATCTGATGAGGTGACGAACCAAAGCACAATCATCAGCACAATCAGCAAGTTGAATACGGTCGTCAGTGGATAAGACTCCATCAGCTTAAAGATAGCACTACCAGTATCTGCCCTAACGGCCTCAACCAGCCCAGGACTTGCCATATTAGGATCAGCCGCAGCCATTAGCTCCATATGTACCGCTGAGCCACCAAAAGCAGTAAACCATAAGAACAAAATCGTAATAGGGATTAATAACACCCCTAACGTGAACTCACGAATGGTACGACCACGAGAGATACGGGCCACGAATACCCCAACGAATGGTGACCAGCTAATCCACCATGCCCAATAGAAAATAGTCCACGATGACTGCCAGTTTTCTTGACCTTCATAAGACTCTGTCCACGTACCTAAAGGAATCACTTGATGTAGATAATTACCAATGTTTTCTACAAAGCTATTAAAAATAAACTGCGTAGGGCCCAAAATAATCACAAAGCTCAATAGCACAATAGTCAGAAAGATATTGATATCGCTTAAGCGCTTGATACCTTTATCTAGTCCCATAAACAAGGACAATCCTGCCAGCACAGTGATAAATGCAATCAAGATAATCTGCACGGTAATATTGTTAGGGATACCGAATACACTCTCAAGACCAGAGTTAATCTGTAACACCCCAAGACCTAAGGTGGTCACCACCCCAAACATCGTACCAAATACCGCTAGCGTATCGACCGTATGACCCCAACCACCGTATATCTTTTTACCTAATATGGGATATAGCGTTGAGCGAATAGCTAGTGGCAAACCACGGCGATAGTGAAAGTAAGCCAAAGCCAAAGCGACCATGCCATACAATGCCCACACATGGAAACCATAATGCAAGAATGAGATGTTCATCGCAAGCTTAGCAGATGCGACAGTCTCTCCCTCACCAAGTGGCGGTGCCATATAGTGATAAAGCGGCTCAGCCGTTCCCCAGTACAGTAGTCCGATTCCGATACCGGCGGAGAACAGCATGCCAATCCAAGAAAGCAATTTGTATTCAGGTTTTTCTGTCTGATGACCAAGCCTGATATCGCCGTAACGACTAAATATCATATAGATACTCATCATCACGGTGGCATTAATAACCACAATAAAGAACCAGCCAAAGCGCAAAGAAACAAATTCTTTTGCTTGGCCAAATACTATTTCTGCTTGTTCATTAAAAAAAGCGCCAAAGATAATAAATAAGGTAATCAAAATTACCGAGGTTAAAAAAACCGGTTTACTTACCCGTGGAAAAGGGCCCACTCTGCCAACTTTGACATGATCCATAGAGCTTCCTAGAGACAAAATAGCGTCACAATATCAAGATATCAATCAATTATCAAATATAAAGTCGTTATGCTTAACTCTAATATAAGAAACGAACCTAAAAATTTTGGGATTATTTTTTGTTTATAAGTACTTCTTTGGAATAGCTTTTTTACATTCGTTACTTTATTAATTAGCTTAATAAGTAAAACCCCAGTCTACGAAGAGACTGGGGTTTCTTTTATCAACCATAGATTTAACGCTGTTTTTTAGTCACCTTTGGCAACTTCAGGTGGGCCTTCTAAAAACTCTTCATCAGTGAATTCATTAGCCGTATTATGCTGAACTGACTCATCAGTGATAAATCGTTGTTCTGCTCGATACAGTATCAGCTCATCACGACTAAACCCTCGCAACATAGCGTATAGCATGACGAAGACAACGATAGCGAATGGAAATCCAGCGACGATAGCTGCCGCCTGTAGAGCACCTAAGCCACCAGCCGCCAACAAGATAGCTGCAACAAGACCCTGCAGAATAGCCCAAAATAAACGCTGAATTTTAGGTGGGTTGGTTTCACCGCCAGACGTCAACATATCGATGACAAAACTGGCTGAATCTGATGAAGTCACAAACCATAGTACAATCATAATGACAATCAACATCGTAGTCGCTTTGGTAAATGGATAGAACTCCATTAACTTAAAGATAGCACTACCATAATCATTCTGTACTACTTCGATAAATCCAGGATTACCAATTAATTCCATATTTACTGCCACACCACCAAAGGTCGTGAACCAGAAAAACAGAATAATCATAGGTACAAATAAAACACCTAGCAAAAATTCACGGATAGTACGACCACGGCTAATGCGGGCGATGAATACGCCTACAAATGGTGACCAACTGACCCACCATGCCCAGTAAAATATCGTCCATGATGACTGCCAATCACCTTTGCTATAAGCCTCACTCCAAAAACCAAGCTGGACAAGATTTTGTAGATAGTTACCAGTATTTTCTACCAAACTATCCATGATGTATTGAGTAGGACCCATGATAAAGGCAAAGCCCAACAACACAAATGTCAAAATAATATTAGTATCACTTAAGCGCTTGATACCTTTATCTAAACCCATCATTAATGAGCCACACGCAAGCATAGTAATCAAAGCGATTAAGATAACTTGCATCGTTACTGTATTAGGCAGTCCAAACAACCCTTCTAATCCAGAGTTAATCTGCAACACGCCAAAACCTAACGTGGTCACCACACCAAACATCGTACCAAATACTGCCAACGTATCAACAGTATGTCCCCATTTGCCATAAATCTTCTGACCTAATATCGGATATAGGCTAGAACGAATAGCGAGAGGTAAGCCACGGCGAAAATGAAAATAGGCTAATGACAATGCAACCACAGCATAAATTGCCCAAGCGTGAATCCCATAATGTAAAAAGGAGATATTCATCGCTTGTTTGGCAGCTTCTACTGTTTCCGCTTCGCCCAATGGCGGTGACATAAAGTGATAAACAGGCTCAGCTGTACCCCAATACATAATGCCAATACCAATACCGGCTGAAAACAACATGCCAATCCAAGATGGCAAACTGTATTGCGGCGTTTCGGTCTGATGACCTAAACGGATATCACCATATTTACTAAATATTAAATACAAGCATAAAAATACGGCAACGTTCATCAGTATGACAAATAGCCAGCCAAAACGTTGGGTAATAAAAGTCTGCATGGTACTAAATAGAGTACTTGCCAGCTCTTGAAACAAAGCACCAAATATAATAAAACCTAAGATCAGTACTGCTGAAGCAATAAATACAGGTTTGTTTACTCGTGGAAAAGGCCCTAAACGGCCAATTTTGAGTTCGCTCATTATGCTTTCCAAAATCTAAGGGGTTGCTACCATAACAAGATGTTACCCAATTATCAATTTAATGGGATTTTATTGTAAAAAAAGTTTGCAATAAAAAAGGAGTTATTGATTTAAGTTATAGTTTATTTTTTGCTTAAGTAACGTATTGATTTTAAATATGAATGATTAAACAGCTACCTTCAGAGTACATATATCGTTAAGCCTTTATCATTACAAACTCGCTCTCAAAAAAAAGCCCAACTCATACAGAGTTGGGCTTTCTTATAGAACTTAATCACTAGAACTTAATCACTAGAACTTAATCACTAGAACTTAATCACTAGAACTTAATCACTAGAACTTAAACACTAAAAATTAGTCACCTTTTACAATTTTAGGTGGTCCCTTTAGCAGTTTTTCATCAATAAATTCATTGGCTGAGTTATGATCCGCAGATTCGTCAGTAATAAATTGTTGTTGAGCGCGATAAAGTATCAAACGATCTCGACCCAGACCACGTAAAAGTGCATACATCATTACAAATATCACTAAGGCAAACGGTAGCCCTGCCACAATAGCTGCTGCTTGCAGTGCACCTAAGCCACCTGCTGCTAATAATATAGCCGCAATCAGACCCTCCATCGTTGCCCAAAATAAACGCTGAATCTTTGGTGGATTGGTATCACCACCAGCCGTCAACATATCGATAACAAAGCTTGCGGAGTCTGATGAGGTCACAAACCAAAGTACAATCATAATGACGATTAACAAAGTAATAGGTTTGGTAAGTGGATAGTACTCGACCAATTTAAAGATTGCGCTACCAGTATCTGCTTGTACGGCTTCGACCAATCCTGGACTAACCAAGGCTGGATCAAGAGCTGCCAACAGCTCCATATGAATAGCAACGCCACCGAAGGCAGTAAACCAGAAGAATAAAATGGTCATTGGAATTAATAGTACACCCAATACAAACTCACGGATGGTACGACCACGGCTAATACGGGCAATAAAGACACCTACAAATGGCGCCCAACTTACCCACCATGCCCAATAGAAAATTGTCCATGACGACTGCCAATCGGTATTACTGTAAGCCTCACCCCAAAAACCTAATGGAATGACAGACATTAGATAGTTACCAATATTTTCAATGAAACTATCAAAAATAAATAGTGTTGGACCTAAAATCACTATAAAGGCTAACAGCACACCAGTAAGGCCCATATTGATATCACTTAAGCGCTTGATACCTTTATCAAGACCCAACATAAGAGATACGCAGGCTAAGGCAGTCACAAAGGCAATAATGAGAAACTGTACAGGTAAGCTGTTTGGTATGCCAAACAAACCCTCAAGGCCTGAGTTGATCTGCATAACCCCCAAACCTAGCGAGGTTACGACGCCAAACATCGTACCAAATACCGCCAAAATATCGACAGTATGTCCCCAACCGCCATAAATCCTTTGACCCAATAATGGATATAGTGTTGAGCGAATGGATAGAGGCAGACCACGGCGAAAATGAAAATAAGCTAAGGAGAGCGCTACGATGGTATAAATTGCCCAAGCATGCAATCCCCAATGTACAAATGAGATATTCATCGCTTGTTTGGCAGCTTCTACCGTTTCTGCTTCACCCATTGGTGGTGCCATGAAATGGTACAAAGGCTCCGCTGTGCCCCAGTATACCAGCCCAATACCAATACCTGCTGAGAACAGCATACCTATCCAAGAGACAAGGCTATATTGTGGTCGCTCTGTCTGTTTACCTAAACGAATGTCACCGTAGCGACTCGCTGCTAGATAGATACAAAAGACTAATGCCACGTTCATTAATATAATGAACAGCCAGCCAAACTTATCAGCAATAAAACTTTGTAAAAAACTAAAAAGTGCGGATGCAGTTTCAGTGAAAAAAGCACCAAAAATAATGAAACCAACAATTAAAACACCTGAGGTAATAAAAACAGGCTTATTAACCCTTGGGAATGGACCCAATCTTTCTACTTTTACTTCGTTCATGGGTTAAAATCTCGTAATCTAAGGAATGTAACCTTAACAAACTAATCCTTAATTATCAATTAATTACAAAATAAAACTCAATAAAAATACTACTGTTATCTCTCTGTTTAACTACTACTAAGTTTGTCTTAATGCCAATGTATCGTCAGATAAACCGCTCGCTCTAATGCAAATTGATTTAAAAAAACCAATATTTTTACTCAATATTCTTAATAGTCAAATGTTAAAAAACCTCACATTTCGTACAAATGTGAGGTTGAGATGTAGGATAATTAATCAAGTCATCTATCAATGCTGTCTAATGCAATCACCCTATTTAAGTAGCAATTTTAGCAACTTACCATTATCACCATCTTCTAGTAGCCATACTTCTCCATCTACTGCCAGCACGCTACGAATACGCTCACCCATATCATAACGGTAACGTTCATGAGCTGCGTCATTTTCATCCAAACTTACCACTATTAATGCTTTGGATGATAGACCACTGATAAGTGCACTGCTTTGCCATGCTGGAAAATCGTTTTGAGTACCAGAAGAATATATACTCATAGAAGACGGTGATATCACTGGTGTCCAAGTGATTTTAGGCGCTTCAAATTCATGACGAGTATTATGATCAGGAATATCAGTGCCTGAATAGTTACGCCCATTAGAGACGATAGGCCAACCATAATTGCTACCTTTTTTAATCAGGTTAAATTCATCACCGCCTTTTGGACCCATCTCGTGCGCCCAGAGTCTACCACTATCATCAAACGTCATACCGAGTACGTTACGATGACCTATCGTCCAAAACTGCGAGGCGATATCGTTAGCATTGCCTACAAATGGATTGTCTTTTGCTACAGAGCCATCAGCGTTTAGCCGTATTATCTTGCCCAAATTGACCGTCATATCTTGTGCAGGGTCTTTTTTCTGACGTTCACCTGAGCTGATATATAAGTACTGTCCATCAGGAGAGAATAGTAAACGATGGCTATAATGGCCTTGACCTTTAACTTTTGGCGTTTGCTGCCAAATTGGCGTAATCTCTTGCAAGCTTGGCGCATCAGTATCTAATCCTGCAAGTTTGGCTTTGATAACCTTAGCCCCAAATTGATTGCTATCTACGCCACTTCCTGCTTCAACGTAGCTAAGATATGCCATGTTGGTAGTAGCAAAGTCTGGCGCAAGAATTAAATCACCGAGTCCCCCCTGCCCACCATAAGCGACCTTGGGTACATCGTTTACTTTTGTCTTGTTCCCTGTTGCGGTATCGACAATAAACAGCTCACCTGCTTTTTGAGTCACTAGTAGTTTACGTGACTCATTATCGCTTTTAGGTAGCGCTGTCATCGCCCATGGCTCATCAAAGCTGGTTAGAGTCTTAGTCGTGAATTCAGGTTTGTCGCCATCGGCTTTTATTTCGGTAGCAGAGCTGTCGGACGCTTCTGATTGCACAGTGGCTGTGTCAGTATTCACTGTAGATGGATTAGAGCAAGCAGAGGCGCTAAATAATAGCGCTATTATGGTCAAAGGTACTTTTATAAGCTTAGTATTCGTTATCATAATATTATTCCTTTAAGTCCGCTTTCCTCTAATATAACAAGCATAACGCACGCTCTGGTACAGATTATGTTTTTGTATAGAAAAACCCCTTACCTGCTATTGCAAATAAGGGGTTGGTTTATTGCCAAACTAATATCCTAATGTAGGATCATTGAATTGACTTTATTAGCTCATTCTAAGTTTATCGAAAGTCAGCTTATCATCTAGACCAACATCGACTTTAATGATGTCACCCGCGACAAAGTCACCTGCCAGCAATTTCAATGATAGCGGGTTTTCAATCTCTTGTTGGATAGCACGCTTGAGCGGACGCGCACCGTATACAGGATCATAACCAACTGCGACCAGCTGACTCATTGCTTCATCAGATAGCGTAATGTCTAGCTCACGCTCTTGCAAGCGATGGCGCAGACGCTCTAGCTGAATATCAGCAATACCGGCCATTTGTTCTTGACCCAGCGCATGGAACACTACAATCTCATCAATACGGTTCACAAACTCAGGACGGAAATGCTCGCCAACTGAATCCATCACTGCCGCTTTGATGTCTTTGTAATCGTCGCCAACCATTTCTTGGATTTTATGTGAACCCAAGTTACTGGTCATGATGATAACGGTATTCTTAAAGTCTACTACGCGACCTTGCGAGTCAGTCAAGCGCCCATCGTCCAATACTTGCAACAAGATATTGAACACATCAGGGTGCGCTTTTTCTACCTCATCGAACAGCACGACACTATAAGGCTTGCGGCGTACCGCTTCTGTCAATGTACCACCCTCTTCGTAGCCGACATAACCAGGAGGCGCACCTACCAAGCGACTGACACTGTGCTTTTCCATGAACTCACTCATGTCGATACGCACCATCGCATCTTCACTATCAAACAAGAAGTTTGCTAATGATTTGGTCAGCTCAGTCTTACCTACACCTGTTGGCCCTAGGAATAAGAACGAGCCAGAAGGACGATTCGGGTCAGATAAGCCTGCACGACTACGGCGCACCGCATTGGCAACCGACTCAACTGCTTCATCTTGACCAATGACGCGTTCGTGGAGCTTGTCTTCCATCGCCAGCATCTTATCGCGCTCACCTTGCATCATTTTACTGACAGGAATACCGGTTGCCGCTGCGACTACTTCAGCAACCTCATTGTCAGTTACTTTATTCCGCAATAATTTGACGGATATTGGCTCGCCTGCTTGCTCCTTTTGCTCAGCCAAATCAATCTCGGCAATTTGTTTTTCAAGTTCGGGTATCACACCATATTGTAATCGAGACATTTCTGCATAATCGCCATCACGCGAGGCTTTTTCTAGCTGAATACGTGCTTTATCCAAGTTTTCTTTATGTTGTTTACTACCTTCAACTAAAGCCTTTTCAGCCTGCCAAATCTCATTGAGGTCAGCAGACTCTTTTTCAACTTCTTCAATCTGTGTATCTAGTATTTTGAGCTCTGCTTTCGCACCCGCATCTTCTTCGTTTTTCAACACTTCGCGCTGCATTTTTAACTGAATCAGACGGCTATCGAGCTTACCTAATGCCTCAGGCTTACTGTCCATCTCCATCCGCAGACGACTGGCTGCTTCGTCAATGAGATCAATCGCCTTATCCGGCAGTTTACGATCAGTAATATAGCGATGACTCATACGCGCAGCCGCAATGATAGCGCTATCTTGAATAACGACCCCATGATGCAGCTCATAACGGTCTTTGAGACCACGCAGAATAGCAATAGTATCTTCAACTGTCGGCTCATCGACCAAGACTTTTTGGAAACGACGCTCAAGCGCCGCATCCTTTTCGATATACTGACGATACTCATCCAAAGTAGTGGCACCGACGCAATGTAGCTCACCACGTGCCAGCGCAGGTTTTAACATGTTACCTGCATCCATCGCACCTTCCGATTTACCCGCCCCAACCATGGTATGCAGCTCATCAATGAATAAGATGACATTACCTTCTTGCTTGGCTAAATCACTAAGCACACTTTTGAGACGCTCTTCAAACTCGCCACGGAATTTTGCACCAGCTATCAATGCGCCTAAATCTAACGATAGCACTTCTTTGCGGCGTAGACCTTCTGGTACATCACCATTGATGATTTTTTGCGCCAGTCCTTCGACAATAGCAGTCTTACCAACACCCGGCTCACCGATGAGTACAGGGTTGTTTTTAGTACGACGTGACAGTACCTGAATGGTACGGCGAATCTCTTCATCACGGCCAATGACTGGATCAAGCTTACCGAGTTCTGCTTGCTCGGTTAAATTAATCGTATACTTATTAAGTGCATCACGCTGATCTTCAGCGTTTTGATTGTCTACCTTCTCATTACCACGTAGCTGCTCGATTACTACTTTTAACTTAGCAGCAGTCACTCCTGCACTTTCAAATATTTTTTTGGTCTCGCCTTGTTCAGCCAGTGCCAATATAACCCATTCTGTTGCAATAAAATCATCACCAGCTTTTTGCGCTTGGCGATCGGCCAAATTTAGAATTTTAACTGCGTTTGGATTTAGATTTACATCACCGGTAGGTTCAGCAATCTTAGCTTGATTGTCCAATGCCTTCGCCACGCCATTCTTTAATGCTGGAATAGATGCACCTGCTTGCTGACAGATAGACAAGTTAGACTCATCCTGTAATAAAACTGCCAGTAAATGCACCGGATCAATCCCAGTATTATCACGACCTAGTGCTAGACTTTGCGCCTCTTGAATGGCGGCCTGTAGCTTCTGCGTAAATTTTTCAAACCTCATATTCTCACCTTTTATAATTAGTATTTATCAATAGTCTTTGTAGTGGATTTATAGTGTAACCCTTTTGTTCAACTGTTATATATATGCGGTATGTTGAATTGTATTTCAACTAAAAAGTATACCGTGTCAATAATAGATAATGACTTTCTGGTATATACATAAGACAGACTGATTACAACCTCTGCAAAGATTAAACCTTACCACTAGTATTGATATTAATATTGACTATTAATTGGTATTTTTAGAATATATTTCAAGTGCAAAATCTCAAGACAAAAGACAATATTTTTAAGCAAAAAAGGAAGTAGGCTAACAGTTATACTTGTCGTATATCCATTACCCTACTTCCTAATTTTGGTGCTATCTTGATTTGCTTATATACGACTATAAACTCTATTTAACTGAGAGTGGATAATGCGCCTTTTAGCTTATCCTCAAATTTATCTTTTATAAAATGAGCATACTCTATGCTGATATGTTCAGCATCACGGTACATTATTTTTTCAGAAAAAGTAGTCAGACATTTTTCGGCGGTACAGAACATATCTGACATATCAATGCCCGTAATAATGTCTTGATACTCTAAAGTAGGATCAGTCGGTAGTAAAGCATCTGCACGATCTATGGTACAAGCATCTGCGTCTGACCCGTTTCTATTCCTATGTAGACAGTCCGGTACATCAAAGTCGAAACGTGGATTATCTCTTATACCGATAACATCGATTTTGTTATCAGCAAGCACTTTCCAGCTATCAACATATGATGGAGGAATAAATTCGCCTTTCTCTAAGTTCACTCTAGTAGAGTTTGTAATGACTGCATAAGGGTTTATATCTATAATTTTTTCAATGGCGGCTTCGTTCCATTTTTGACAAGATTCATTCGACTCTTCAAGTGCTCCTAAAGGGCATCCGGCCTTAGTCATATTGATAACTTTAAAATTATTATCTTGTCCAATGGTATCTAGCGCTGTAATCCATTGTACGGCATGAGATCCTCCTGCTAGTACAATTTCTTTATCAGAACTCAGGTCTCCAAATTCGCAAGTAGTGACCTCCTCTCCATCCATAGATTGATTACAGCCAGGAGCATAGGCAGCAGGAACTCTTTGTTTTATCGTAAGCAGCCGATCGCGATCTGGTTTGAAGGCTCGATCTTCTACGTAGATACTGTCGCCCTTAAAGGGTTCAACAGACTTACTTTCCAACGCTGTCTTTGCACTTTCGGTGGTAGATACTACTTCATGTCTAAATGCGAAAGCCGCTACCATCACCGGTAAGAAAAACAGGACTCCGATTGAGAAGTTAACAAGTACTTTTTCTCTTGGTATTTTTCTAAAAGGAGATTCTATTTTTTTACTGGTGAAGTATGCCAAAACTGTAGAGGCAATCATAATCATTAGTCCTTGTAACAGACTAACAGATTCATAACCAAAATATTCTTTATAAAATACTAAGATAGGCCAGTGCCAAAGGTAAATAGTAAAAGATATACCGCCTAAAAACACTAAGAATTTATTCGATAATAGGTTGTTTATTACGCCCTTACCGCCAACGCCCGACATGATAATAAAAACTGCACCCAGTACCGGAATTAATGATACAGGACCTGAAAAACTTGCCCCTCTAGGAATCAATATAGCTCCACCAACAATCAGAGCAATACCTACAACCCCCAATATTTGTCTATATTTTATTTTTTTAGCATTTGAGATTAAAAGAAATGCGAGTGATCCAAAGAAAAACTCCCAAATTCTTGATAGCGGATTAAAGTAACTCATCGCTGGATCATCTTTAACCAACACCGTAGCATATGCAAAAGACGCCAATATGACGAAAATTACTCCTAAAAATAAAGGCGCTGAGGTTTGTTTTTTCTTAGCGATATAAGCTAGAGGAATTAGAATTAGCGGGAAAACCACATAAAACTGCATCTGGATAGATAGCGCCCAAAACTGTTGTACAGGACTAGGCGGACTACCAGAAGATAGATAATCGACAGAAAGTCTAATCAGTTGTATGTTTTCAAGATGTAAGGCACTGGCAATTATCTCATGTAGCACAGTATATATAAGGACTGGAGATGAAATAAAGTAGCTAGCAATTAATGTAGCTGCAAGCACGATATATGCTGATGGTGCCACTCTCTTTATCACCCCTCCCCAGAAAGGAAATGGGCTAAATGTACCGTTTAAAAAATAACCCTTCAATACAATTGAAGCCATCAAAAACCCAGAAACGACGAAAAAGACATCAACCCCGCCTGATACCTTATTGAACCATATATGGAAAACCATAATAATAATGGCGCCTACCGCTCTTAATCCTTGGATGTCATTTCTATACTCATGGTGAGTATATTTATCAAACACAGTTTTCCCCTTACATTCGTATAAGCGATTATAGACAATAGCATAGAAATATTAAAAGAAAACTAGCAACATAAAACATAATTGATATACGGTCTTATTACCACGATATACGGTGTTGTTATAACCTAGTAATAATATTCAACCCACTTTTTATAGGTAAAAAGGTTCGTTCAGATTGAGGACACGCCCTAGTGCTTGAGAGTGAAAAATTATAATTAACGTTCATTATTAATGCAACAGAAAACAAAACTGCTCATCACTCTACTATTTCAATCGGAATGCCTAGCGCAACGGTATCCATAATCTCATCCATCTCATCGTTGGCGACAGCGATACAACCATCGGTCCAGTCGCGTTTTTGGTTAATCCACGCTAGATGACCAAAGCCATTCATTTGCCCATGAATCATAATATCCCCACCAGGATTCACGCCGAGCGCTTCAGCTTGAGCCTTGTCAGCGGCATTAGGATAACTGATATGGATAGAACGATAGGCGATAGAATTTTCATTCCTATAATCTAAATTATAGATGCATACTGGCGTACGCTGATCGCCTTCTTGCTGCTTATGACCTACTGGACTATCTCCTAGCGCAATACGATAGGATTTAATCACTTCGTTATTGCTGAGTAATTGTAGGGTGCGCGCAGATTTATCGACAAAGACTTTATCAATAATTACCGTATTAGGAATGGCTTTGGGGTTATGAAAGAGAGCTTGCGTATCGACCGATACTTTTTTTATATGAGCTATCGCACTTGTACTAACGACAGCAATCGCAAGTCCAATAGAAATAATTAGACAATGTTTGCTGATATTCATGGGAGAAAACGACATAGGCTTTGATCCTTATGATTGGCTATTGGAGAACTAAATCACAATGTACCAATCTGATAATGAATCTGCCTAATGTATCAAAGCGCTATGCCAAATTTTGTGAAAATTTTATGAATAAGACTTAATTGTTAAAGATATTTTGTAACTAGCTGGTAGTAAGTTAGACCATACGAATGGCGCCATCTAGGCGAATGACTTCCCCATTAAGGTAAGCATTATCAATAATGTGAGTGACCAGTTTGGCAAATTCATTTGGATTGCCCAAACGCTTAGGATAAGGAACGCCAGCCTCTAACTGCTCACGAGCTTTTTCAGGGATAGTCTCCATCATTGGAGTAGCAAACACCCCAGGTGCGATAGTCATGACGCGTATACCATGACGTGCCAGCTCACGCGCTAGTGGCAAAGTTAAACCGACCACGCCAGCTTTGGACGATGCATAGCTTGCCTGTCCTACTTGCCCATCAAAAGCAGCGATAGATGCAGTATTGATAATGACACCATTATCGACGTTCTTCTCTGCGGCGCTCTCTGTATCACTGTTATTCGCTATGCGCTTAGCAATGGAGGCCGCGACCAAACGTGCCACGTTAAAAGAGCCAATAAGGTTGATATTAACCCCGCGACTAAAGGCATCAAGGTCCGCTGGATTGTTTTCGCGATCGAGTAGCTTTTGTACGACAGCGATGCCTGCGCAGTTAATTGAACCTTGCAAACCGCCAAACTCTTTTTCGGCCTTATCAACAGCCGCTTGTACCTCTTCGCCACTGGTAACATCACAGCGTACAAAGCGAGCATTGTCACCCAGTTCATCGACCAATGCTTGTCCAGTTGACTCATTCAAATCAGCGATGACGACTTTGCCGCCTTCACTAACGATGGCACGAACGACTGACTCACCCAATCCTGATGCACCACCGGTAACCAAAAAGCTGTGTTGTTGAATTTGCATGATTATTCCTTAACCATTTAAGATTTAGTATTTTTAGTTGAAAGCATTAAAAATTTTGACAATTAAGCCTATTTATTCAGCAGTCAGACTTCGTAATAAAAAGCGTTGAATCTTACCACTTGGCGTCTTTGGTAATGCTGCAACAAACTCAATCTCGCGTGGATAAGCATGGGTCGATAAACGCTTACGTACCAAGTCTTTAATTTGCTGGGCAATCTCGTCACTGCCTTCGATGCCATCTTTTAGCACCACATAAGATTTGATATTATGTCCGCGCACCTCGTCAGGGACACCGACGGCAGCCGATTCAGCAACAGCCTCATGTTCTAATACAGTGTTTTCAACATCAGTTGGACCGACACGGTAACCTGCCGTAGTAATGATGTCATCATCACGACCTGAGAACCAATAACTGCCGTCACTATGGCGCTCAACCACATCTCCTGTCAGATAATAATCTTCAAAGAAAGCCTGTTTTTCGTTCCAGCTATAACCACGGAAATAAAACGCTGGCGATTGACTGACTACAACTGCCAGCTGGCCTTGCTCGCCATCAGGCAATACTTGCATATCATCACCCAATACGACGAGGGTGTGCCCTGGTAACGCCATGCCCATCGAGCCGACGGGACATTCATGTTCTAACGCATGATGCTCACAGCAGGTCATTCCGGTCTCTGTCTGTCCATACTGATCACAGACTTTGCAACCTAAGTGACTTTCAATCCAGCTTACTACTTCAGTATTCAAAGTTTCACCTGCTGAATTAGCACAGCGCAATGATAATTTTGAAGAGTTATTTTCGGAGATTTCTTCAAAGACACCGCTGGATTTCATCATGCGAAATGCCGTTGGCGAAGAAGCCAAATTGGTAATCTTATGACGCACCATAAAGTCGCGCGTATTGGTAGCATCAAACCCCGCTTCATTAAAATAAGTCGTGACACCTAATAATAGAGGTCCGGTAATCGCATAATACAAACCGTACGCCCAGCCTGGATCTGCCATATTCCAATAATTATCACTCTGGCGTAGATCAATTGCATAGCGCATATATAGATAAAAAGCTGGCAACGCAGCTAATGGAACACTGACGCCTTTTGACTTGCCAACCGTTCCTGAGGTAAACATTTGCAAAAATGACGCATCCGTATCTAACAAGACTGGTTCTATAGCTTGCGGCTGTGTTGCTATCATATCGTCATAATTGTCGTCACCCCAAGCCCTACTATCAACTGCACTACCAATTAAGACCATTTTGGTTTGCTCGGCCAAATCTTCAAACTTGCTACGATTCTCTTTATTGGTAAAAACGACTTTGGTATTGGCTTTATCCATTCGGTACTTGATTGAATCATAGCCAAAAGCGGTAAATAACGGTTGATAAACTGCCCCTAATCGCCACGTTGCTAACACAACTATTAATAACTCAGGTGTACGCGGTAGCATGGTCGCTACTTGGTCACCGACTTTTACACCATAAGACTGTAATAACCTGGCTACCTGTGCGCTGGCTTTATCTAATTCACCAAAACTCATACGCGTTACATTGCCCGCAGTATCTTCATGTACCAGTGCGATATTATCAGCACGACCATCACGCACATGACGGCCACAGCAAGCCATATAAGCATTAAGCCGATCGTCCAGATGCTCATCAAAGATTTCTGTTAATAACGCATCCATGTCAAAATTATTATAATAATCAGCATAGCTTGTTAGAGTGTTTGAAGTATTCGAAGCAGTGTTTTGAGATGAATTGATATTTGAAGATGAGATAGTCATGAGCTAATCCTTTAGCAATTTATAAATAGAGATCAACGGGTCAAATCGGATATATGTTAGTTCTAATAGTAAAACGGTCATATCCTATAGACCGTCTCTTATTCTTACATTTAATATAACCTATTAGTAACGCATTTCTATGTTTATTTCAATACATAACGTATCATTTTTACGATTAAATGCAAGCTTTCTAACAGCTATAAATTCATTCTAATGTACTTAAAAACCCAAGTAACGCTTTCTCTTCACAGCGTTGATATTCTTTAGTGCGTCCACGACGTGCTTGTTTATAAGTCTCAAAAAATTCTCCCACTAAAAACTTCTCAAGAATGACGGGATGAATATAGGAAGCTCGGCACACGGCGGGCGTATTGCCTAGCTCATCCGCTACATCTTTGACCATATCCGTAATGAGCTGTTGGCGCTCGTCGCTGTCAGGTGCACTTGCCAGTATCTCCTTGCCTACTGACGTTTGCAATTCATCATAAAGGTAGCTGGCCGCCAGCACACTCGCCATCCATGTACGAAAATCCTTTGCACTATACATCTTGCTTTCACAATCGTTGCCGCAAGTATGCGTCCGCAAATAGTCATTAATATTTGCACTATCAATAACTTGCTTATCGCCATTTTCATCCAAATATTTGAAAATCTGATAACCGGGCAGCTCACTACATGCCTGCACAATGTCAATTAAACGCTCGTCCTGCAGTTCAATATGATGCTCCTTCGAACTTTTACCGACAAAATCAAAAGCCAAACCCTTGTCTGTTTCGCTGACATGTTTGCTTCTTAAAGTGCTAAGGCCGTAGCTTTTATTGAGTTTAGCATAGCGGCTGTTACCAATACGAATCAAAGTAGTCTCAAGCAACTTGACGACTGCAGCCAGTACATTTTCACGCGATAATGACTCAGCTTCTAAATCTTTTTCGACTTGTGCGCGTAGATTTGGTAGGGCTTCTGCAAAACCTATCATGGCATCAAACTTAGCCTGATCACGGATATTGTTCCATGATGGATGATACAAATACTGTTTGCGTGCTTTGTCATCGCGACCCGTTGATTGCAGATGGCCTTTGTCATCTTGGCATATCCAAACCTCTGACCACATCGGTGGAATAACTAAAGCATCAAAACGCTTGCGCAAAGCTTTATCTTTCACAGTCTTGCCAGTCGCATCACGGTAAGTAAACCCGCGCCCCCAACGTCTACGTGTAAATCCAGGTTCATCGTCGCTCACGTAGCGTAGATTGGCACGGCGCGCTAAATGCTCGTAATCATGACGCGTATCTTCTGTAATTGCTTGCTGATTTGCCTTTGCCATAAAACAGTACGCCTATTGAAAGTTATTGTTTTAGCATAATTAACTGTCATTATTTTTGCTGTTTACTTGCCACAGATAAAGTGTAATGCTGTGTAAAATCTAACTTATTAGGGTCTGTTTGATTATTCAAATGTGGTACTGGCAGTGGCTATTTTTTAGACAATACGCAGTGAAATTTTTGACGCCTAGTCATTCTAGGTTAGACAATTTCGCCATGTATTGGCAAAAAATAGCCCTGCCCTGAAAGGCTGATGCTAAAACCACCCCAAACGTTGTTATAAACCTAGCTAAGGTCTCGACATTATCGTCGGTTTACGCCTGATTTGATAAGATGTTTGGGGTGATTTTAGCTATCAGCAGTCCTAATATTTGAATGTTCAACAGACCCTAAACTGCTACGAAAGTTATAAAATTCGTCTAACGTTAAATATCCATTAAGAGTGAGCCAAATATGACAAAAAATATTTCGATAAAAACCGCTACATTATCCAATACTGATTACGATAGTTGGTTAGACTTGTGGCAACGTTATTTGGCATTTTATGAAACCAGTTTGCCACTGAGTACGACTAATACAACGTGGCACAAACTACTTGATAATAACGCACCGATTTATGGCTTTGGAGCTTGGCAAGACGATACTTTGGTAGGTATCACGCATGTGGTGCTACATCTCAATACTTGGAATACGACCGAGTGTTGTTATTTAGAGGATCTGTATGTTAGTGAATCTGTTCGTGGGCAAGGTGTAGGACGTGCACTGATTGAACAGGTATATGAATTTGCTAATAAGAAAAATTGCAATCGTGTTTATTGGACAACTCAAGAAGGAAATACCACCGCGCGCAAACTATATGATGTAATTGCCACCCAAACTGATATGGTGCAGTATCGTAAAAACTTATAACGATTGCCAAATATTTTATGAATCATACCTAATTCAAAAAACATTTATAAAAAAAACGCCAAGCGTTAAACACTTGGCGTTAATTTAGCTAATATGTCTATAAGTTAAAAGCCACTATTTACCATAAGTACATAAATAAGCGGTTTCTACTTCAACTTTGACATTAAACTTCTTATTGGCTTCAATAGTAAATTGCTCGCCAGCATTAAAGGTTTGCCATTCATCACTTTCTGGTAGCTTTACAATCAACGCCCCACTAACGACTGTCATGGTTTCAAATTCGCTGGTACCAAACTCATATTCACCAATGCTCATGACACCGACAGTAGCTGGCTTAGTCGCCGTCTGAAAAGCAATAGAAGTTACTTTGTCATCAAAATAATTATTAACGCTTAGCATAACTTTTCCTTAAGTAGTTTTGTTTAATTTCTAGTTTATTTAAATCCTAAAAGATATCTTTATAATCCCGCTTTTAGGCTTGCCTCGATAAATTGATCGAGATCACCATCTAGCACCGCACCCGTGTTAAAGGTCTCAACGCCGGTACGTAAGTCTTTGATACGTGAATCATCGAGTACATAAGAGCGGATTTGACTGCCCCAACCGACATCAGATTTACCATCTTCAACCGCTTGCTGAGATTCCATACGTTTTTGCATCTCAAGCTCATAAAGCTTAGCACGTAGCATTTTCATCGCCGTGGCTTTGTTACCATGTTGGCTACGCTCGTTCTGACAAGTCACTACCACGCCACTTGGTTCGTGGGTGATACGTACGGCAGAATCGGTGGTGTTAACGTGCTGACCACCTGCGCCCGATGAGCGATAAGTATCGATACGCAAATCCGCTGGATTGATATCAATCTCAATATTATCATCAATTTCAGGCGAGACAAAAACGGCCGCAAATGAGGTATGACGGCCATTATTACTATCAAATGGCGATTTACGGACTAGGCGATGCACACCAATTTCGGTACGTAACCAGCCAAAAGCATAGTCACCCTTAATCTCAATCGTGGCCGATTTGATACCAGCGACGCTACCTGATGATACTTCAATCACTTCAACTTTGAAACCATGCGCTTCTGCCCAGCGCGTATACATACGCAGCAGCATTTCTGCCCAATCTTGCGCTTCTGTGCCGCCGCTGCCCGATTGAATATCCAAGTAGCAGTTATTTGGATCCATCTCACCGCTAAACATGCGACGAAACTCTAAGTCCGCAACGCGCTTTTCCGCATCGTCGAGCTCGGCTTGTACATCAGCAAGCAACGATTCGTCTTCTGCCTCTACCGCCAGCTCCAGCATGGCAGACGCATCTTCTAAGGTGGTCTCAAGCGAGACGACTACGTCAATGACCCCATCAAGCTGGCTTTTTTCTTTATTAATCTTGGTGGCACGCTCTGGATCATTCCATAGCTCAGGGTTTTCTAGTTCTAAATTGACTTCTTCTAAGCGTTCTTGCTTACCATCGAAGTCAAAGATACCTCCGCAAGTCCTGTCCACGCTCAGATAGATCTTTGATTTGTTCTTGATACGGATTGATTTCCATAGGTTTTCCTGTTTCGTTAATATTAAATATAGTTAATCTTAAATAAAAAGAGTACAAACATTATAACGTGTCACTGGTATAAATCTTACTTGCTTGCTGTGTCTACGCTGACAGAGGCTGCGCAAAATTTATCCCAGTAACACTGTATTTATTTTATAATGGATTGATTGTATCTTACTGATATGGCGTTATATTAAATGAGATTGGCACACCATGTTTGGCTAATTATTACTGCCTTTGTATTAAACAGTGTTTATATTAAGGAGCATTACACAGCCTAAATCGACCAATCCTCTACTGCCCAGCGATGGGCAAGCGCATGCGCATGCAGTGCATCATCAGGTGAGACACAAATAGCAATATCCGCCCAATTTAATAATGGGATGTCATTTTTGGAGTCTGAATACGCGTAAGTTTTCTCAAACTTAACCCCTGCTATTTGCTGCTTATCAAGCCATTTATCAAGATGATAAATCTTGCCAGCTTGGAAGTTTGGCTTATCAGTCAATTTGCCAGTATAGCGCTTATCTTTGATTTCAAGCGGTGTGGCAAGCACATTGGCCTCTGTAATGCCAAACCGTTCAGCAATAGCAGACACCACAAAGTCATTGGTCGCAGAAATAATCACAACATCATGACCTTGCTCAATGTGCTGACACAGTACTTCCATCGCTTTTGGACGAATATGAGGCTCGATTTCACTTTTAATATAATCCTCGCGCAATTCATGCAGTCTATCCATCGGCAAACTGCTCAAAAACTGCGCGACAAATTCATTATACTCCGTCGCATCAAGTGTGCCTTCGATATAGTCTTGATAAAACTTTTGGTTGGCAGTACGATATTCGGCTTCATCAACGAGGTCATGCTTGACGATATATTCGCCCCATAGGTAATCGCTATCGACATCGAGTAAAGTGTGGTCTAAGTCAAATAACGCTAGGGTACGTGCTACGGAAGCAGTGTCGATGTTTATGGTGCTCATATTAAATTACTCATTGAAAATAAGTGTTGGTTAAGATATTTTTATATCGTTGAATTGGTTGATATAGCCGATACTAAATAAAATGGATACGTTAGGTTATGACGCGGGACTGGTATAAGTTTTTCTGGCTTACTGTGCCGACGCCGACAGAGGATGCAAAAACCAACATTAAAAACTAAGCATCCCAGTCCCGCTGTATCTTTTTTATATTGAACTCACTATGCTTTTTATCGCTATTAACTCAGTGTTGTTAAAGTTATCTTATTCTGGCTGCTTAATCTCTTTTAGACCAGTTTTAAACTTCTGGCAACGCGCCGCATAATGCATAGCAGACTCTTTTATCATAGCCGCTTGCTCATCAGTCAGAGTTTTGACCACTTTTGCCGGTGCGCCCATCACGAGCGAATTATCTGGAATCTCTTTGCCTTCAGTGACTAAGGCTTTAGCACCAATGATGCAATTTTTACCAATTTTGGCATTATTTAAAATAACTGCGCCAATGCCAATGAGACTATTATCACCCACTTCGCAGCCATGTAACATGGCTAAATGACCAATAGTGACATGATTACCGATTTTGACATCAATGCCTTCATCGGTATGAATGACGCTGTTTTCTTGCACGTTGCTGTAATCACCAATATGAATGCGCTCATTGTCACCGCGCAGCACAGCACCAAACCAAACGCTGGCTTGATGACCCAAATAAACATCACCGATGACGCGCGCTGAATCTGCGACCCACCCGTTAAAAGGACTAGCAAACTCAGGCACTTTGTCTAAATATTGATAAATCATAACGAATCCTTGTTTTAGTTGTACGTGTTAACTTTATTATTTAGTAGATATAATTGAGTGCCATCCATTGTTGCAAAGCTATATATTAAAATCCAGCCGTTTTAGTAGTTAATTTATAGTGTAGCCATTAACCTAGAAAATCGGCTGGCTATATCGGCGTATATTGTATATAATGCGCAAAATCTGTGCCTAAGCGAGCGGACATGATGCAAGTTACCTATTCACTACCTAGTGAGTTTTGTAGTTTCCATCAATAATGTCTTCTCGCTTTTTTGTGGAAAAATTTTGGCTTTAGCCTTTTTTATTCTGGTTTTGACGGCAGTTATAACAGTATAGATAGCGATTATAGGTCAATATTTGAACCATCACATTATCGTGGCACTCACAAATAATAGCGGAGGCAACCCTTGAATTCATCGGCAGAAATACAAGCAATTTTGGCACTAGCAGACGGTACGATTTTTCGCGGTGTTAGTATCGGTAGTGAAGGTCATCGTGTCGGTGAGGTGGTCTTTAATACAGCCATGACAGGGTATCAAGAAATCCTGACCGACCCAAGCTACGCCCGCCAGCTAGTGACTCTAACCTATCCGCACATTGGCAATACTGGTACCAACGCTGAAGATGTCGAGTCTGGTAATGGACATCAAGTATGGGCAGAAGGCCTTATCATTCGTGATGCAACGCTGGTTACTTCAAACTTCCGCAACTCTGAATCATTAAGCGATTATCTACAGAACCACGATACCGTTGCCATCGCTGAAATTGATACGCGCCAGTTGACCCGCCTACTACGTGATAAAGGCGCTCAGAACGGTTGTATCATGACGGCCTCTAACGGCGCAACGATTAGCAGCGACGACGAGCAGCAAGCGATTAAATTGGCGCAAGAATTTGCTGGTATTGAAGGCATGGACTTGGCAAAAGAATGCTGTACGCCGACGACCTTTGAATGGAAAGCGGGTAGCTGGGATTTATCAGACACCTTACTCAACCGTGACGTGCCTGGTAGTCATGACAGCGGCACGGGCGGCTTTTTTAAGCATTTGGGTACGCATGTTGAAGCAAAATTTAACGTTGTTGCCTACGACTTCGGTAGCAAAACCAATATCTTGCGTATGCTAGTAGACCGTGGCTGTCATGTCACCGTTGTCCCAGCGCAAACGCCTATCGCAGACGTGCTCGCGATGAACCCAGACGGTATTTTCTTATCAAATGGCCCTGGTGACCCTGCTGCCTGTGATTACGCTATCGACGCGGTACGTCATATCATTGAACAAACAGAGATTCCAACTTTTGGTATTTGCCTAGGTCATCAGCTGATTGGTCTTGCCAGCGGTGCAAACACCATTAAAATGAAAACTGGACATCATGGTGCTAACCATCCAGTACAAGATTTAGCCACTGGTACGGTCATGATTACCAGTCAAAACCATGGTTTTGCAGTTGACGAAGATACGTTACCAGATAACGTTAAATCTACCCATCGTTCATTATTTGACGGTACCAACCAAGGAATTGAGCTGACCAATAAACCAGTCTTTAGCTTCCAAGGTCACCCAGAAGCCAGTCCTGGCCCACATGATGCCGCGCCACTATTCGATAAGTTTGCAGAAATGATGGCAGCAGCGAAAGCTTAAGTTATCCATGATTAACCGCAAGCAAATAAAAAGCATTAAGCTTGAATCACTAACGGTGGTTTAAGCTGCAGCATACCAAACACGATAAGCGTTATTTAAAATATCGTTAAAATCCAGATTACTCAAAATATCACCCAAACGAAGGTAGCCCTAACTATGCCAAAACGTACCGACATAAAAAGCATTCTTATCATTGGCGCAGGCCCTATCGTCATCGGTCAAGCATGTGAGTTTGACTATTCAGGCGCGCAGGCGTGTAAAGCGCTAAAAGAAGAAGGCTACCGCGTCATCTTGGTCAACTCAAACCCTGCGACCATCATGACCGACCCTGTCATGGCTGACGCAACCTATATCGAGCCGATTACTTGGCAGACGGTTGAACAAATCATTGCCAAAGAGCGTCCTGATGCTATCTTACCAACGATGGGCGGACAGACTGCACTAAACTGCGCCCTAGAATTAGACAAGCACGGCGTATTGACCAAATACAATTGCGAGCTAATTGGCGCGACCAAAGACTCGATTGAGATGGCAGAAGACCGTAACTTATTTGATAAAGCCATGAAGCGTATCGGCCTTGAATGCCCACGTGCTGAAACGGCTGAGACCATGGAAGAAGCTTTTGCGACCCAAGAAAAAATGGGCTATCCCTGTATCATTCGTCCCTCATTTACCATGGGCGGATCAGGCGGCGGTATCGCCTATAACCGTGACGAATTTATCGAGATTTGTGAGCGCGGTTTTGACTTATCGCCGAACCATCAATTACTTATCGATGAATCATTAATCGGTTGGAAAGAATATGAGATGGAAGTGGTTCGTGACAAAAACGACAACTGCATCATCATCTGTGCCATTGAAAACTTTGACCCAATGGGCGTACACACTGGCGATTCGATCACGGTTGCACCAGCACAAACCTTGACCGACAAAGAATACCAAATCATGCGTAATGCTTCATTAGCCGTACTGCGTGAGATTGGTGTGGAAACAGGCGGCTCAAACGTCCAGTTCGGTATCAACCCTGACACGGGTCGTATGGTCGTCATCGAGATGAACCCGCGCGTATCACGCTCATCAGCATTAGCATCAAAAGCCACTGGCTTCCCGATTGCGAAAATCGCGGCAAAATTAGCCGTTGGTTATACGCTAGACGAATTGCAAAACGACATCACTGGCGGCAAAACGCCAGCGAGTTTTGAGCCTGCGCTTGATTATGTTGTTACTAAGATACCGAGATTTAACTTTGAAAAATTCCCGCAAGCGGACAATATCCTATCGACGCAGATGAAATCAGTCGGCGAAGTGATGGCGATTGGCCGTAACTTCCAAGAATCAATGCAAAAAGCATTACGCGGCATGGAAACAGGCAATGATGGTTTTGATGAGCAAATTGATTTATCAAAAGTCAGCGTTGAGAAAGCCCGTAGCGAGATTACCAATCGCTTGACCATCCCTACTCCTGAGCGCATCTATTATGTCGCAGATGCTTTCCGCGTTGGGATGAGCGTCGATGAAGTATTCAACTTTACCAAAATCGACCCATGGTTCTTGGTGCAAATCGAAGACATCGTTAAAACCGAAGCACAAGTTAAAACTCTAGGCTTTGGTGGCCTAACCGAACAGAATTTGCGTAACTTTAAACGTAAAGGTTTATCAGATTTACGTTTGGCGAAACTACTTGGCGTCTCACAAAAGCAGCTACGTACGAAACGCTGGGATTTAAACGTTTACCCCGTCTATAAGCGCGTCGATACTTGTGCTGCAGAATTTGCGACTAGCACCGCTTATATGTACTCAACGTACGACAGCGAATGTGAAGCTAACCCGACTGATAATAAGAAAATCATGGTGATCGGCGGCGGTCCAAACCGTATCGGTCAAGGCATCGAGTTTGACTATTGCTGTGTACACGCTGCCCTTGCGATGCGCGAAGATGGTTATGAGACCATCATGGTTAACTGTAACCCTGAAACGGTTTCAACCGATTATGACACGTCAGACCGTTTATACTTTGAACCAATTACCTTAGAAGACGTGCTTGAGATTGTGCGTATCGAAAATCCTGATGGCGTTATCGTACAATTCGGTGGTCAAACGCCATTGAAACTTGCCCGCGCTTTAGAATCTGCTGGCGTGAAAATCATTGGTACTAGCCCTGACGCCATTGATCGTGCTGAAGACCGTGAGCGCTTCCAGCATATGATTCATCAATTAGACCTCATTCAACCTTCAAACGCGCTAGCGACTAGTTTGGAAGACGGCTTGGTTAAAGCAAAAGACGTTGGTTATCCATTGGTAGTGCGCCCATCATACGTCTTAGGTGGCCGTGCGATGGAAATCGTCTATAACGAAGACGAGCTCAGACATTACTTGCGCACAGCGGTACAAGCTTCAAACGAAGCGCCTGTATTGTTAGATCGCTTTTTGGATGATGCCATCGAAGTCGATGTTGACTGTGTCTGCGATGGTACTGACGTGGTGATTGGCGGTATCATGCAGCATATTGAACAGGCGGGCGTACACTCTGGTGACTCAGCGTGTTCATTACCACCTTACTCACTATCTAAAGAATTATGTGACGTGATGCGCGCTCAAACCGTTGCCATGGCAAAAGAGCTTGGCGTTATCGGTCTGATGAACGTACAGTTCGCGGTAAAAGGTGAAACGGTTTATATTCTTGAGGTCAACCCTCGTGCTGCCCGTACCGTGCCTTTTGTCTCCAAATGTATCGGTACGTCATTAGCACAAATTGCTGCGCGCTGTATGGCTGGAACCTCGCTAAAAGATCAAGGCTTTACTAAAGAGATTGTTCCTGCATTTTATGCCGTAAAAGAAGCGGTATTCCCATTTGCTAAATTCCCTGGCGTCGATCCAATCTTGAGCCCTGAGATGAAATCAACTGGTGAAGTCATGGGCGTTGGCAAAACCTTTGGCGAAGCCTTCTATAAAGCGGTTATCGGTAGCAATGAGCGCTTGCCTGGCTTACCAACTGAAGGCGAAACCAAAACGGTCTTTATCTCGGTACGTGATAGCGATAAAGAACAAGTCACTCCCATCGCTCGTCAGCTGGTCGAATTTGGCTTTAACATTGTCGCTACCACTGGTACGCAAAAAGTACTGAGCGATAACGGTATTGAATGTAAGAAAATCAACAAAGTCACTGAAGGTCGCCCGCATATCGTTGATGCCTTGAAAAACGGCAAGATTGACCTTATTATCAATACGACCGAAGGCAAACAGGCGCAAGAGGATTCATTCTCTATTCGCCGTAGTGCGCTACAAGGTAAAGTATTCTACGTTACTACCTTAGGTGCAGCAGATGCAGTCTGTAAATCTTATGCTATCGACTTACCGTTTGATGTGTATAAGCTACAAGATTTGCATGAGCAAGCAAAGTCTATTGACTTGGTTGAATAACTTCAGTAGATTAAGCATAATAGTAATGACGACTTAACACATAGTTCTTAGTTCAAAATTACAGTGTTTAGAATTATAGTCGCAACCTTAATGTCGTAATCATTTTAAAAAGCATAGTGGCCTACCTGCGACTATGCTTTTTATTACGTAAGCTTATCGTGAGCTACTGAATAAACCAATAAATTAATTGACGATTTAATGATCACATAACGCAAACACTGCCTTTTTTATATTCACATTCATTGCAATAACGCTGACACCATCTCTTATGAGGTGGTGTGATGTTATTGGTTTAAGGAAAAAAACATGCAACGTTATCCCATGACTCCGCAAGGACATGCGGCTTTAGAAGCCGAATTAAAACAGTTAAAAAGTATCGACCGTCCGCGCATCACTGCTTCTATTGCTGAAGCTCGCGAACACGGTGACCTAAAAGAGAACGCTGAATACCATGCCGCCCGTGAGCAGCAAGGGTTTTGTGAAGCACGTATTCGTGATATCGAAGCAAAACTTGGCGGAGCACAAGTGATTGATACTGCGACTTTAAAACAAGAAGGTCGTGTAGTATTTGGCGTTACTGTCGTTATTGAAAACATGGAAACTGAAGAAGAAAAACATTACCAGATCGTTGGTGATGACGAGGCTGACTTTAAAGCAGGCAAAATCTCTGTCAACTCGCCTATCGCTCGTGGTCTTATTGGTAAGTTTGAAGGTGATGAAGCCCGTATTGAAACACCAAAAGGTGTGGTTGAGTATGAAGTGATGAAAATCATCTACGGTTAGTATAGATAGTTACAGCTACTGACTATAGAATCTTCTGAAAGCTACTTAACATTTTATAAATTACACAATTGTGCTTTTCTAATATAATTTTTTTAGTGCATAATTGTTTGGGTTTAAATTAATACGTATCTTGTAAATGGTGTCGGTCGAATTGCTGGTTTCCATTAAGGTTCCTACCCTCGTGGGTTGACATGATTTAGATTGTCAACCCACGAGGGTTTTTTATATCTATGTATTTAATTATCTTAGCTTCATTTATCATTATCTGAAAGGACTCTGTTATGACCATCAATCTTAATATGCCAAAAACACTTAACAAAACTCAACCGGTGTGCATTAGCACTGCTATTATTGGTGTTCTTACTGGTTGTATTCTTGCTACTTCTACAGCAAATGCTGCTCCTGAAATTGTGATTAGCCAGCCTACGACTGGTAGTACTACCGTCGTTGAGCAGTACTCTGATGGCAAAACCGCTACCATCACTGCCACGCCTAATAGTATTACGATGCAAGACGGCCTACCGTTTGCAGTCACTCAAATCTCTAATGTGCCACGTTATACTATTCATCAAGGCACTACTCAGGGCAGTACAACTATCACTACAGTCCCAGTTAATACCATACCCCTCAATACCATACCGGTGACCAACCAAGTTACCCGAGCAGGTGTGTTGACCACTCCTGTAAATACAGTGGCCCAAGTGCTGCCTGTCGCTACCAATGTATCGCTGCCTGTTATCAATCAAACAGCAACGACCCAAGTGATTAGCAGCCAACCGATGACCAGCCAAATAGTCTCTGCAACGACATCTTTGGATACCTTGCAATTAAAACCGACTTTTAGTACGCCTGATATCGTTGGCGCGCAAACCAAAATTATGAAAATTCTAAAAAACAGTGATGGTCGTGAGCTTGCGGTGCCTGCTAATCATGTTGCACCCGGTGATGTCATTGAATATCACACCACTTATACTAATACTACTGCACAACCGGTGAATGATATTAATGCCATGGTTTCATTACCAACTGGCGTCAAATTAGTATCGCTAAATAGCCCACTACCGACGCTCGCTACTACTGGCGGTGACAGCTATCAAACCATTCAACAAGTTGGCAACACCGTTGTGGTTCAAGAGAACTATTCTGGTCTAAAATGGAATTTGGTCAATCTTGATGCCAATACTCCCCAAACCGTGGTTATACGCGCCAAGGTACAATAAAAGTTAGATTCTAGAGTATTGTTACTTAATAAATACTAAAGTTGATAAAAGGTCTTGCGGGCTAGTTTTCTAGTTGGCAAGGCCTTTTTTAGTTGGTGAAATTTTTTAATTAATTTTTCATACAATCATTTGAGCAGTTTTTACCAGTAATATCATTTATTTTCAGTACGACACTACCTGTCGTGTTGTTTTATAAATAATCCTATAAATACAATGACTTAACTACAAATTTGATAAAATAGTCTTTCATTAATTCATTGGTAACTACCACTTATGGCAACCATCAATTATGAACGACTGCAAGGTAAGCTCAACATTTTAGCGGATGCCGCTAAGTATGATGTCTCTTGCTCCTCATCCGCTGGCACTCGCAAAAACCAAGGCGGTGGTCTCGGTGACGCCTCAGCAACAGGTATCTGTCACAGCTATACCGAAGATGGTCGCTGTGTCAGCTTGCTTAAAATTCTGCTGACCAATCACTGTATCTATGATTGCGCGTACTGCACCTCCCGCAAAAGCAATGACACCCCGCGCGCGGCTTTTAGTGTCGAGGAAGTCGTTGATCTAACCATGCAGTTTTATCGTCGTAACTATATCGAAGGGCTGTTTCTTAGCTCAGGTATCTTTAAAAGTGGCGACCATACGATGGAGCGCTTGGTAGAAGTCGCTAAGATATTACGTACCCGTGAGCGCTTTAACGGTTATATTCACTTAAAAGCCATTCCGGGCGCTTCAAAAGAATTACTGTTAGAAGCTGGATTATATGCAGACCGTCTCAGCGTTAATATCGAGATTCCCACCAAGTCTGGTCTAGCTTTGCTCGCACCAGAGAAGTCGCACGAGCAATTAAAAGCACCGATGGAAACGGTAAAAGAAGAAATCATCACTATTCGTGAAAGCCGTAAAACTCATAAAAAAGCCCCTAAGTTTGTACCTGCTGGTCAAACCAGCCAGATGATAGTCGGTGCTAGTAACGAAACCGACTTACAGGTGATTCAGTTATCGAGTCATTTTTATAAACAGTATGACCTTAAGCGCGTTTACTATTCTGGTTACGTACCAATGCTATCCGATAGTCGCCTGCCAGAGATTGGCACACCAGTACCGATGGTACGTGAAAACCGCCTATATCAAGCCGATTGGCTGATGCGTTTTTATGGTTTTGGCGCACATGAAATTGTTGAACCTGAATCACCATTTTTAGATTTAGATTGCGATCCAAAACTGGCTTGGGCTATTCGCCATCGCGAACACTTTCCCGTCAATATTCAAACGGCGAGCTACGAGATGATTGTGCGCATTCCAGGTATCGGTACTAAGACGGCTAAAAAGATAGTGAAGGCACGCAAGTTTAATCAGTTAACGCTTTATCATTTAAAAAAGATGGGCGCAGCGGTCAATCGTGCCAAATACTTCATTGCTACTACAGGTAAAAACGAGCACCTTGCGCATTTAACGCGTGACAACTTCCGCCAATATGTACTTGCCCAAACGCAGACCAAGTTTAAAGATCAGCGCAGTGGGCAGTTGGCATTATTTTAAATATAGTGTTAAAAATTATTTATAAAATAAGCCACTACATTCTAAATGTTATCTTAGGATAGACGATGTCGCAACTTGCGCAACACACAACGTACGCTATCGGTCACTTAACGCCCAGTATTGTGCTTTATGAGCCAAGTTTTGAGGGTTGGCTAAGCGCCGTGTTTTACGTATATGCCAACCGATTACAAGACGATGAATCGTTACAACTGACCGCTCAGGACTGTTACGTACCTTCACTAATAGCTCAAGCAGCTAATGTTAGTATTGATGAAGATAAAGCCGAACGCGTACTGATAAAAATGAATAAGATATTAGGTCGTTCAGGTATGCGCAATATTTTATGGGGATTTTTGTCTGAAAAAGACAACATCGGCACCACTTTATTTCAGGTGATTAAATACGCTATTGATTACCCTATCCGTCATATTATGGAAGATTTGGGTAATTTAGATGTGCTGGAGTTGGTACAGACGGTAAAGTCTGTCGGTCGTGAGAAGCATCGCATGGAAGCGTTTGTGCGTTTTGAGCATACGACTGATGATATCTACTTTGCTCGCGTTGAGCCTGATTTTAATGTTTTGCCCTTGATTGGTGAGCATTTTCGGCAGCGTTACCAAGATCAGCACTGGGCGATTTATGATTTGGCTCGTGGTTATGGTATTTATTATGACAAGAGCCAAAGTACACCTTCGCGCCCTGCAGCCTTGCAGACCATTACTGACCTTGATGATGCCGTACTACGTAATCCTGCCAGTATTCATAGTGAGGATGAACAGCGCTATCAGAAATTTTGGCAAGGTTACTTTACCAACGTCAATATCAAAGAGCGTAAAAACCCGCGTTTGCATAAGCAATATTTACCGCAGCGCTACTGGAAATATTTAAGTGAAAAACAAGTATTGCCTAATGCTGAGCACCTGCAAAAACGGCGCTGACTTTTGATCAAACATTCTATAATTACATTTATTATAAAAACATAACTGCTAAAATTATTTGTAACCTCTAATTAGCCTTCATGGTTGAGTTTTTAGCGCTTTTAACTGACAATAGCAGCTTGATATTTTAACTGGTGACCAACGCTATTATGAAAGTTATGCGCTTACTGTCGTCTTTAAAGCATGATGAATCCGAACGCGGTATTTTTCATCTTGGGCGTGCCTTGGTCAAAAATGGACATACCTCCATTATTATCTCTAGCGCTAATGATGATAACGATTTGGTCAAACGTTTAGAGCGTGATGGCAATATATACCATCAGCTACATATGTATAAAAAGTCGTGGTTATCCTTATTACAGGTCGCACCGTTACGTCATCTTATTGAACAATACAATCCTGATATTATCCATGTGCATTCACGCACGCCTGCTTGGATATTACATTTAGCCTTACGTCGCGCACGCGTAAAACGTCGGCCAAAATTAGTCTCAACCATGTATGGCTTTTATTCTATTAATAAATACTCACAAGCGTTACTCGATGTCGATACCATTATTACGGTATCAGACAGTGTGACGAATTATTTAAGAAAAGGACTACAACGCGAAGATATCGACTCTAAAGTAATCAAACGCATTTACCGCGGTGTTGATACGCGTCGTTATCCGTATCGCCATAACCCATCCGTATACTGGTTACGACGGACTTTTGCAGAATACCCTGAGCTTGAACATAAAAAGTGGCTGGTATTCCCAACGGTAATCGGTAATGAGTATGGTCAAGAATGGCTGATTGATATTTTGGGAAATTTGCAGGAACAATTTCCCAATATTCACGCGATTATAATGGACGAAGATCATAGAGATGGCGATGTAGCACACGAGGATTTTCGGCAACGTACTCACGCTCTTGAGCTTGCGGACCGCATCACCTATGTTGGCAGTAAGCGTAATGATATGCGTGAGTGGTTATCAGCAGCAAATATCGTGATGGCACTTGCTAATGAGCCTGAATCTATTGGTATTAATGCACTACAAGCGATTCATTTGGGCACACCAGTAGTAGGTTGGGATCAAGCCGCATTTAGTGAAATTTTGCAACCTCTATACCCACAAGGATTGGTCAAAAAATACAGTGCTCAAGCACTGTGCAAAGTCGTTAAAAGTCAACTAGAGAGCGTCACTCGTCCTGAGATGACAGATAAATTCACCATGCGTGAGATGATTAAAGAGACGATTGAGGTCTATCAAAGTCTATATGACGAGCTACAAGCGGAAGAACAAGCACTATTGAAGGCTCACTCATTAAAGAGATCTAAAAAGCACCTGAAAGCTATTAACAAACCTGTTATCGAATCTATTCACAAAAAGCCAGAAGTTACTAAGGTTGAGCTATTAAAAAAGTCGCCAAAAGCGATGGGCGACGCTAAGGTAGTTATCAAAAAGACAGACAACACGAATAAGAAGGAAGTTGATAATAATCGATAAAAATAGACAGCGAAATTTATCGACATATCACTCTATAACATACTACTAAACAAGATTTACTAAGATTCTAATTTAATAAGTCGTTGGTGTATGCGCACTAACGATACGAGTGACAGTAGCGCTAGGATTGATAAAAGTATGCGGCTTCATGGTATCAATCACATAGCTATCACCCTGATTTAGCAAATACGTGGTCTCTTCGATGCGGATAAGAATTTTGCCTTCGATGACCGTGCCAATCTCTTCTCCTTCATGAGCGATCTTCTCTTCAGTAGAGCTATTCGGTTGATAAGTCTCAATCAGGAATCCTAGATTCTTTGTTGTGCTGCAGTTATATACCTGCTTGAGTGAAACTCTACTATTAGATTCACTGAGCTCAATCAAATCCTTAGGGGTAACCACTACTCTCGCCTTAGGCTCTTTCCATTCATCACTAAAAAAGGTGGTGAGATCAGAACCTAACACCTCTAATATTGCTTTTAATGTATTGACTGCTGGACTAACTTTATTGCGTTCAATAGCACTAATTGAAGTATTGGTCAGTCCTGCCATCCTTGCTAGTTTACGTTGTGAGTAACCTTTAGCAAGGCGCAGCTGATTAATCTTTTTGCCAATATCTTCTTCTGGTTGTTCATCTGTTTCGAGAACTGCCGACACTTTGTCAGGTATCAATTCATCGTCGATATCAGTATCAGTATCAGTATCAGTATCAGTATCAGTATCAGTATCAGTATCAGTATCAGTATCAGTAATATTATCTAGAGAGTTTTTTGCTGGCATATTGAATGAATTCCGTGAATAGAAATTTGGACAAGTTATCTTGCGCATAATTTAACTCAGGATGCCATTGTACACCAATCATAAATGGATGTTGTACTAAGCTTATAGCTTCTACTAGCCCATCAGGGGCCATTGCTTCAACAAATAAGCGCTCGCCTACTTCACTGATAGCTTGCTTGTGTAGCGAGTTAACATGCCACTCTTTGCCAAACGCCGCTAACCTTCCCTTCGGCTGAATGATAACGTCATGTACCGGCTGATACTGCACTTCAAGTGGTTGTGTATTGTCTTCTAAATGCGGCTCATAAAATCCATCTATGTCACGCCAATCTGGATGCAACGTTCCATCAAAATGGACATTCATCTCTTGTAAACCTCGGCAAACCGCTAATAAGGGCGTGCCAGTTTTATCAGCATATGCCAACAGCTTAAAACTGAGATCATCACGACCCAAATCTTGCTTTTCTTCAATATGCGTTGCTCCATAGCGTGTCGGTGCGACGTTACTATAGCTGCCAGTTAATAATATGCCATCAGCAATTTCTAGCAGTGCATCAAAATTTTCACTATCAGCAGCAGTGTTTGGCAGCAATATGGGATTACCGCCATAGAAGTTTACTGCATCGATATATTTTTGATAAACCGCTTGTGCTGGCTGACCATCAACCATTTTGTGACAAGAGACAATAGCGATAATTGGTCTGAAAGTATGCATGTTAGTCTTCCCTGAATGTGACATCTAAACCTAAAAGCCTAGTATGAGCTTCTCATGGACTAAAATTTAACATATTCACTCCTAAAATGTAAACTATAAACTTCATTATTAATATCCATTAATGAATATGAATGTAATAAATTACTTTTCAATAGTTTTAAATAAAAATTGACATATATAAATTTCAGTCATATATTGGAGGACATCAGTAAGACAAAAGACTCATTTTATACATTAAACAAATTGATAAATGTGGGTATGAAATAACGTTAAGTAGTTAATATTATTGTAAAAAATAAATTAATTAACGTTGATAATGACTCGTAGCAAGTAAATCAGCTCTTATCTTTTGCATCACTTATAGCCACTGTTTTATTTAAAACCATTTATAACCTCTACTAAAAGGTTATAAATGACAGCTATTAAAAACGTAGTAACAACAACCCAAGAAATCATCAAAATTAATAGGAATTATAGACATGACGACAACCAATGGAATGGTCGAATCTGCAAACAACACCGAATATGTATATGTTGCAGCAGGTGATATTAATGGCTTACTTCGTGGTAAGCGCATCCCTTTTAATCAGATGGAAAAAGCAGAAAACGGTGCGATACGATTACCTTTGTCAATCTTAGGAGTCGATATTTGGGGCGCTGATGTCATCGAGTCATCTCAATGTAATGGTGATATAGATGCCATTGCCCGTCCTACAGGCCGCGCAGCATATCCACTTCTTAACACTAGTGCACTATCATCCTTGCTACCCGTTTGGCTATATACCGAAGACAATGAGCCTTATTACGGTGATGCTAGACACGTTTTAGATTACATCAGTAAAAAATTCAAAGCGCTTGGACTCACGCCAGTGATGGCAACTGAACTTGAGTTTTATCTGGTTGACTACATTGAAGGTGAAACTCCAAAACCACCTATCCGTCCAAAAAGCGGTTTGAGATTAAATAAAACCTCAATTTTAAGTATCAATGACTTGCTACAATTCGATGAATTTTTAGATGAAGTCTATGCTCAATGCGAAAAACTTGATATTCCCGTTGATGCAGCTTTAGCTGAGAACGGTTGCGGTCAGTTTGAGATTAATTTATTACACGTTGACGATCCGTTAAAAGCAGCTGATGATGCTATTTTGTTCAAACAAGTTGTTAAAGCTGTCGCTGCACGTCGCAAGTTAACTGCCACCTTTATGGCAAAACCTTTTGGTCTACAATCGGGCAATGGCTTTCATGTCCACTGTAGCTTGCTTGATAAAGACGGCAATAATGTGTTTGATGATGGGTCAGATGAAGGCTCAGACATGTTACGTCATGCGGTCGCAGGTCTGCTAAAGACTATGTCAGATTGCACCTTATTATTTGCCCCACATGTTAACTCTTATCGCCGTTTTACCCCTGGTACACTGGCACCAAACAACATTTCATGGGGTTATGAGAATCGTACAGCGGCAGTTCGTATCCCTGGTGGCGATTCTAGAGCACGCCGCATTGAGCACCGTGTATCTGGTGCAGATGCTAACCCATATCTAGTCTGTAGCGCAGTTTTAGCAGGCATGTTATATGGCATCGAAAACAAGCTTGAAGCTCCAGAACCAATTAACAGCATTACTTATAACGAAGCTGAGCTTAAAACCTTGCCTTTAGATTGGCTCTCAGCCATCCGTAAGTTTGAAAGCAGCGATTTAATTGACTCTTTATTCCCAAGCGAGATGATTGAGCTGTTAATCGCAGTCAAAAAGCAAGAAGCCAAGCGCTTTGCTCAGCAAGTCACTAACCTTGAATACCTCACCTATTTACAGGATGTCTAATATGTCAAATAGCAATGCTACTCCGCCTATGGATCAAAACCTTCAGTCTAATAACAAGCGCAATATCCCGCATTATTCAGACAAAGGTCAATACCCTGATAGTTATTATGCTGCCAGTCGTAATCCTAAGCCCGACAGACCTACTTTGAAAAACGACATTCAAACTGAGATTTGTGTGGTTGGTGGCGGCTATAGTGGCTTATCAACAGCATTACATCTTGTTGAGACTGATCACGAGGTCGTAGTTCTTGAAGGGGCACAGATTGGCTGGGGCGCATCAGGACGTAATGGCGGTCAGATTGTCAACGGACTCAACGCTAGTCTACAAAAGATTAAAAAGTCTTATGGTCAACAGAATGCAGACTTTGTCGGTCAGCTAGTGACTCGCGGTGGCAAAATCATTCGCCGTTTCATCAGCGACTACAATATTGACTGTGACCTAAAAGAAAAAAATATCTTTGCCGCTTTAAATAACGGTCAATTAAAAGATTTACAAGAAACGCATGCACTGTGGGAAAGCCATGGTATGCATGATCGAGAGATGTTAGACAAGCATGGTATTCAAGAGCATATAAAAACAGATGCTTATGTAGGCGGAGTCATTGATCACTCGGGTGGGCATTTTCACCCGTTAAATCTTGCGCTTGGTGAAGCTGTTGCTGTTGAACAAGGCGGCGGTATCATTTATGAAAATACGCTCATGGTTGATATTGAGTATGCTGATGACTCTATCAAAATTATTACCGAGTTTGGCACGGTTACTTGTAAGCAAGCGGTTATTTGCGGCAATGCTTATTTAAATAAAGTCATTCCAAAACTGACTGACCGTGTTATGCCAGTATCCACTCAGATTATCGCTACCGAACCTTTAGGAGATCTAGCAGACCAACTACTCCCAACTGATGTCTGTGTTGAAGATGTACGCTATATTCTTGATTACTACCGTCTTTCTGCCGACAAACGTATGTTATTCGGTGGCGGTACTGTTTACGGTGGTCAAGACCCAGCCGACATCACTGCCAAGATCAGACCTAATATGAATAAAATCTTTCCAGAGTTGCGCGATGTCAAAATAGACTATGCATGGAGTGGTAATTTTGCCTTGTCTTTTTCTCGTGTGCCACAACTAGGTAAGCTACATGACCGAGTATTTTTTGCTCATGGCTATAGTGGCCATGGTATAACAGGATCACATTTATTTGGACAGATACTAGCTGATGCTATTAATGGGAAGACCGCAGAGTTCGATACTTTTACCAAGATTCCGTGGATACCTTTCCCAGGTGGCCGTGCATTAAGGGTTCCTTATTCTATGATGGGATCATGGTGGTACGCCCTAAAAGATAGTACTGGCATGTAGACTGGCTGGGTTTATTAATAGATAATAGTCCAGTTTTAAAAGCTTTATTTTGAGGATCGTTGTTACATTACACCATCATAACAATGGAGTGTTGTGATGGGCTTGATAGGAAGTCGATTCGCCACTCCTATTAAGAACTAATTAAAGAACGAATTTTGTTCTACAAAAACAATGAGGTTTTACAAGGAGTGTAAATATGAATATGAAGCTCAATGATGCTGTTGAAGGACAGTATCATAACAAGCGAGTTTTTCTAACGCTGGTAGTGGGTATAGCCATTTACCTTGCTTTTGTTTGGCTCTCAACCACTCGTGATGCATCTGAATCATGGGGCGCCTTATCACTACTACCAACGCTACTAGTACTAGTCACTGCTATTATCTCTAGACGTCCATTTGAGTCGATGATAGCGGGCTGTGTCGCTGGTCTGGTGATGCTTAATCCCTTCAATCTGGTCTCACCTTTTGCTGACAATATTTCTATGGTTCTAGGTAATGAGACTATTATCTGGATTGTTTTAGTTTGTGGCCTAATGGGTGGTCTTATTCAATTGCTCGAGATTAGCGGTTGTTTAGACGGCTTTAGCGAATGGCTACAAAAAATAATCAAGTCGCGTAGACAGTCACTATTGGCTACATTTGCTTTGGGCGTTGTGGTCTTCATTGATGATTATCTAAACTGTTTAGCAGTCTCAACGTCTGTCAAAAAACTTACTGATGTCTACAATGTATCCCGTGAGAAGCTTGCTTATATTGTCGATTCAACAGCTGCGCCGATGTGTGTAATTGTTCCTATTTCTACGTGGGCCGTCTATTTTGCAGGTTTATTAGAAGAAAATAATGTCGCAGTAGAAGGTGGCGGGCTGTCGCTCTATATTAGTGCTATTCCCTTTATGGCCTACGCGTGGTTTGCTCTCCTTATCGTCTTTTTGGTAGCCTACGGTATTTTAGGCGATTGGGGTCCGATGAAAAAAGCGGAAGCACGCGCCAAAGCTGGCAATCCTGTTCCTGAAGCGTTTGTAGAAGAGCAGCTAGTCTCTAACGTACAAGCCAAACGCAAGCTCTCTTTTAAGGCCAATATATTTAACTTCGCCTTTCCTATGATCCTATTAATCGGCTCAACGATTTATTTTGAGGTTGATCTATTACGTGGTGCATTATTTACCTGTTTTGTAACGGTTATCATCTATTGGATACAAGGCATCTTGAATTTTGATACGCAAGTTGAAGCTATCTTTAAAGGCTTTAAGGTCATGCTTTACCCACTTTCAACCGTCATTGGTGGTTTCTTCTTGAAAGAAATCAATGATAGCCTTGGCATGACAACTTATGTTATCGATGCCATTACCCCTTACATGACTATTATAATTTTCCCAGCAGTTATTTTTGCCGTTATGGCTTTCTTAACATTCGCGACTTCGTCAAGCTGGGGTCTATACGTTCTAGCAATGCCAATTGTATTTCCAATCTCATTAGCATTAGGTGTTAGTACACCATTGATGATCGGCGCATTATTATCTGCCTCTTCATTTGGTAGCCATGCTTGTTTCTTTAGTGATTCATCATTACTAGCAGCACAAGGAGCTGGCTGTTCACCGATGCAGCATGCCTTTACGCAGTTCCCCTATGCGATGCTTGGTGCAGTATTGTCCGTCGTAACCTTCTTAGGCTTAGGTTATATGATGGCTTAAGTATTGATTAGCGTTATTATTAACCGTTAAACCATGGGCAATTACTGATTGGTAGTTGCCCATTATTAACTGTCCAACATCATCTTTTTGTCCGACATTACTTATCCGCCTATAAAAGGAATTAGATTATGCGCACTGTAACCGTTGCTACCACTCAGATGGCTTGTAGCTGGGATAAACAACAAAATATTGATATCGCTACTGATTTAGTCACTAAAGCTGCCAAGGCTGGCGCCAATATTATCTTGCTACAAGAGTTGTTTGAGACCCCCTACTTTTGCCAAGTTCATGACTTCGATTATTTTAAGCTTGCTACCTCAGTAGCAGACAACGCTGCTATCAAACACTTTAGAAACTTGGCCAAAGAGCTAGCAGTGGTACTACCGATTAGCTTTTATGAAAAATCAGGTAATACTTTTTTTAATAGTGTCACCGTGATTGATGCCGATGGCGAAATACTGGGCACTTATCGTAAAACCCACATACCAGATGGTATTCCTTACGCCGAAAAGTTTTATTTTACCCCAGGCGATACTGGATTCAAGGTTTGGGAGACCAAATATGCCAAGATTGGTGTAGGTATCTGCTGGGATCAGTGGTTCCCTGAATGCGCGCGTAGTATGGCACTTATGGGTGCTGAGATATTATTTTACCCGACAGCGATTGGTGATGAGCCAACATTGGGTATCAACTCAAAAGGCCATTGGCAGCGTTGTATGCAAGGTCATGCAGCAGCCAACCTAATGCCAGTGGTGGCGTCTAATCGTATCGGCTCCGAGACGATAACGCAGAACGGCGTTGATAGCGTTATGGCGTTCTACGGTAGCTCATTTATCACTGATGGAAGAGGTGAGATTATCGAAGAAGCCTCAGCAGATAAAACTGAAGTGATTAGCGCAACCTTTGATTTGGATAAGCTTGCCAGTGATCGTCATCAGTGGGGTGTTTTCCGCGATCGTCGTCCATCTATGTATGGCACTTTACTTACCCATGGCTAAACTGCAAATAATGTCAAACTATGACTGATATAGGCCATACAAAATCGTTTCTTAAAATACTACTGCTAACAAGGTGACTCATATGTCTGAACTCATTCAAGACTCAACTCCGTCCGATGACGGCTTTTATATGCCAGCGGAATTTGAGCCATTACAGAAAGTATGGATGGTATGGCCCTATCGAGCGGATAACTGGCGTCAGCAAGCTATACCTGCTAAAGCAGCTTATGCAGCGGTAGCTATGGCTATCAGACGCTTTTGTGAGGTCGCAGTTTTAGTCAACCTTAATGACTATCAACAATGTCGTGATAGCCTGCCTGATGATATCGAAGTCATCTCCATGCCGAGCAATGATGCATGGGCGCGTGACATCGTTCCAACCTTTTTAATCAATGATGCAGGTGAGCTACGCGGCTGTGATTGGACTTTCAATGCATGGGGCGGAGACTATGACGGTCTTTATGCACCTTGGGATGATGATGATAAGTTAGCTGCGCGTCTATGCGATTATTTAGATATCAAACGCTATCGTACTGAAGGTTTTGTGATGGAAGGTGGCGCTTTTCATGTCGATGGCGAAGGCACAGTACTGACTACGCGTATGTGTCTGCTCAGTCCTGGGCGTAATCCGCATCTTACCGAGCGCCAAATTGAAGACCAGCTTAAAGCTTATCTTAATGCTCAAAAAGTGCTATGGATCGATGACGGTATTGATCCTGAAGAGACCACAGGCCATATTGATGATATTGCTTGTTTTGCGCGCCCCGGTGAAGTGGTTTGCTTATTTACCGATGATCCTAGTCATCCGTTTTTTGACGCTACGCAAAAAGCATATCAGCAGTTATCTGCTATGACAGATGCTAAAGGTAGACGTTTGAAAGTTCATAAGCTTTGTTGTACTAAAGACCCCGTAACTTTGCCTGAACATTACGACGTTGAGCAGTCTGATGATGCTAAAGCACGTCGTACAGGTGATGTATGCATCGCCTCGTATGCCAATTTTTTAATCTGTAATGATGCCATTATCGTACCGCAATATGATGATATTAATGACAGTTTAGCAATTGCGCAGCTTGAAAAAGTCTTTCCTAGCCATCAGGTAGTGGGAGTACGGACGAAAGAGATTGTCTTTGGCGGCGGTAATATACATTGTATTACCCAGCAGCAACCAGCAGCCAAATTGTGATTAATTAACAACAAACCTGTTAAGGGCTGTTTAGTTTAAGACTTTATTCTAAGATTTAAATTAATTTAACAGAGTAAGCACCTTTTTAAATAACAACCAGAAATGGATTTTGAACCTAAGGAATATTTATGAGCGAATATCAAGTAACCAACCCAGCTACTGGCGAAGTTGAAGCCACTTACCCTACTGCAAACGAACAAGATATTCAGAATGCTATTGAGCAAGCTGATACGGCTTATCAAGACTGGCAAAAAACGTCTCTTAGCGAACGTAGTGCAATATTAAATAAAGTCGCTGACATCTATATTGATCGTCAGGATGAGCTGGCAGATAGGGTTGCTACAGAAATGGGCAAGCCAGTTGCCCAAGCAAAGGGTGAAATTGGCCTAGTTGCTGAAATTTATCGCTATTATGCGGACAATGCTGAGCAGCTATTAGCACCAAATACCATTGATGTAGATCAAGGCTCAGCCTCGGTAGAAAAGCTACCAGTTGGCGTATTATTTGGCATTATGCCATGGAACTACCCCCATTATCAGGTAGCACGCTTTGTGGCACCAAACGTGGTAGCGGGTAATACCATTATCCTAAAGCATGCGCCGCAGTGTCCTAATACCGCAGAAGTCGTTGTTGAGATCCTAAAAGACGCCGGTTTACCTGATGGCGTTTATAACAATATCTTTGCTACCAACGATCAAGCAGCGACTATTATTGAAGACAGCAGAGTGCAAGGTGTATCGTTGACGGGTTCTGAACGTGCAGGACAAGCGGTTGCCAAAATAGCGGGCGGCGCCCTTAAAAAGGTCGTTTTAGAGCTTGGTGGTTCTGATGCCTTTATCGTTGCAGCAGATGCTGATATTGAGCAAGCCGTTAAAGGTGCAATCGAAGGTCGCTTTGGTAACACGGGACAAGCTTGTAATGCTGCTAAACGCTTAATCATCGTCGAAAGCGTGTATGACCAGTTTGTAAAAGGCTTCACCGATGCCGTACGTGGAATGACTTTGTCTGATCCGTTAGATCAGAAAACGTTTATTGGACCGATGTCATCACAGAGTGCAGCGGAGAATTTGCAAGAGCAGTTAGACGGTGCTATTAAAGCGGGCGCAACTGTATTGGTTGAAGGCGGCATTGTCAAAGACAAGCCCGGTGCTTGGTTTGCTCCTGCCGTACTTGCAGACGTTGATGATTCAATGGATGTCTATAGCCAAGAGCTATTTGGTCCTGTCGCAGTCATCTACAAGGCGCGTGATGTTGCACATGCTATCAAGATTGCCAACGATGTCCCATTTGGTCTTGGTGCTTCTATTCAGACTCAAGACTCAGCATTAGCAGCAGAGATCGCTGAGCAATTGGAAGTCGGTATGGTTACGATCAACTCACCTTCTGGTTCTGAAGCCAATACCCCATTCGGCGGCGTCAAACGCTCAGGTTTTGGTCGCGAGCTTGGTACCCTTGGTATCACTGAATTTTTAAACTATAAGTTAATTCGTGATAAATCGTAATTAATGAATTAATTTTTTAGAAAAAAAGCCTAACATTCAATGTTAGGCTTTTTTATTGGAAGATAATATTTTATCTAAAATATTATCTTTTGGGCGGATTGTCTTTTAACCACAACTGATTCACAATCTTCAATTGACGTAATTCTTCTGACATGATTGCTTCACTTTGACCTGGATATTTAACTGATGCATAGCCATACAATGCAATACCTAACACTGTCCAACCAAGGAAGATCCACCACTCAACACCTATAAGCGCCGAAGGCATACCTGGCATATATAGAATAAGTAGGCCAAAACATAAAACAATTGTGATTATGCCTACCAGCTTTCCAGCTGGTACTCTAAACGGGCGTACCATATCAGGCTCGCGGTAGCGTAGCACTAAGAACGAGATAGCAACACAGGTATAAGCGATAACAATACCAAAACCACCTGCATCAACGATCCACACCAGCATCTTGCGACCGAACAATGGCGCTAGCGTTGCAAGACCACCAATCAGTAAAATCGCATTAACAGGTGTGTTGTATTTTGGATGTAATTTACCTAAGAATGCTGGCAACATATGCGCTTTTGACATGGCATATAGTAAACGACTGCCACCGATTAGGAACGCATTCCAGCTAGATAGAATACCGAGTACACCGCCAATAACTAGTAAGATACCTGCCCATTTGCCTTGCCATGCGTTAGTCATTGCATCAGCAGTAGCAAGCGTTGAGTTTTCCGCTTGCAAAAGTGGCAATGTCGTACCAACGCTCCATGCGATGCCCACATACCACATCACAGCAACGACGATAGAGACTATCAAAAACTTACCAATATTAGGACGTGTCAGATCAATCTCTTCTGCCGCTTGCGGAATAACGTCAAAGCCTACAAACATAAACGGTACCATCACGATAACCGCCATCATGCCACCGACTCCACCGATAAAGGCTGGCGATTGCACTGCATTTGAAGTCTCAGGATTGTATAGTATTGCACCGATAATTAGCAGCGTACCAACAAACAAGATACCTAATACTGCTGTCTTCTGGAACCAAGCACTGACTTCCATACCACGAATATTAAGCCAAGTTACAACGACCGACCCTAGCATACCGACGCCTACCCACGTGGCATAAACTTCCCAACCGGCAATGGTCCATAGGTAACCTTGGTTATAATTGGGTATAAAGTATTCAACGACTGTTGGTAGGGCTACTGCCTCAAATGCGACTACTGAGAAGTAACCAAACAAAATACTCCATGAGCAAATAAAAGAGACATTGACCCCCAATGCTCGGTGGGTATAAGTATGCTCACCGCCTGTAATCGGCATTGATGATGCCAGCTCAGCGTAAGTAACGCCAATCAGTATCACTGCTATACCGCCAATTAAGAACGCTAGCATAGCGCCCCATGTGCCCGCAGATAAAATCCAGCCACCAGCTAAGACGACCCAGCCCCAACCTACCATAGCACCAAATGCTAGGGCAATAATATCGAACGTCCCCAACGATTTCTTTAATCCAGACATAATTTACTCCTTGTCCGTGTGTCATCCGTGTTAACCTTTTTAGGGTTAAGCTGACTTTGATTTATAGGTTAAACCTACCTATTATTCTGTTCAAATAACGTACTTATTGAGTACCGTCTCCAACGAACGTTTTTGAGTATTAGAGATTCTCAAATCCCAAAAACAGCAACGGCGTCTTGATTTACAAGACGCCGTTGCAGAGCTTATACTCAGAGCTAATGCTCCGAAGTCGAGGTAGACCTTGACTACTACATTGACATCTTAAATTTTAATTAAACTAATAAGTGTAACTAATAGTGCTACAACGCATAATATATTGTCTAATGTAAAATAGCTAAGACTTAATAAAAATTAAGCAGTTAGAATACCCTTAATGATATCAAGACCTTCTTGTAGGACTTCATCTTCAACTGTTAGCGGTACCATCACACGAATGGCGTTGCCGTGCATTCCACAAGATGCTAATAATAATCCTTGCTCGAAAGATTTGGTTTTTAGGTTAGCCGTCGCATCAGTATCAGGCTTGCCTTCGCTGTCGATTAGCTCAAAAGCTAGCATCGCGCCTTTATGGCGGATATGACCAATACTGCTAAGATTTAAGTCTTTTAAGAATGCTTCAATTTTGTCGCCAATCTCCACACTACGCTCAAGCAGGTTTTCTTCTTCAATTACCTCCATAACTGCTAACGCTGCTACACAAGCAAGTGGGTTGCCAGCATAAGTACCACCCAAACCGCCTACTTGCGGGGCATCCATAATATCAGCACGACCAATGACCGCAGAGATAGGATAACCACCAGCCAAGCTCTTGGCACTGGTCATCAAATCAGGCTCAACGCCTAACTGCTCACTTGCAAATAAAGTGCCTGTTCTAGCAAAACCACACTGTACTTCATCAAAAATTAGGACGATGCCGTGCTCATCACAGATGTCGCGTAAAGATTTAGCAAATGAAGGCGTTACTTGATGGAAGCCACCCTCGCCTTGTACTGGCTCGATAATCATCGCGGCCACTTCACTAGGATCAATATCCGCTTGGAAGATCATCTCAAGGCTATGCAGTGCTTGAGCTTCTGTAACATTTAGCTCTTCAGCAGGGAATAGCGCATGAAACACAGGACCTGGCATAGGACCAAAGTTCTTTTTGTATGGCAATACTTTACCCGTTAGGCTCATGCACATTAAGGTACGACCATGCCAACCGCCAACGAAAGAAATCACACCTGGACGACGCGTTTTAGCACGTGCAATCTTGATACAGTTTTCAACCGCTTCAGCACCAGTGGTTAAGAAGAAAGCTTTTTTCTCACCGCTGATAGGGGCTTTTTCACAAAGTTTTTCAGCAAGATCCACGTAGCATTCGTAGTTGATCATTTGCGCAGCAGTATGGGTGAACTTATCTAGTTGCTCATGCACACGCTGAGTGATTTTTGGATGGCTGTGACCAGTATTCAATACTGAAATGCCACCAACGAAGTCGATATAACGATTGCCTTCAACGTCCCAAACTTCTGAGTTCTTTGCTTTTTCTGCAAAGATAGGAAACGCAACCCCAAGTCCTGTTGGTAAAACAGCTTTACGGCGCTCAAACAATGATTGATTGGTAGTAGTCATAGAAATGTCCTTTTCTTTATTTTTAACATAAGTGCCAGTTATTAAGTGGCGGTTATTGAGTAGTGATTTATCTAATTAACCTTCAATCGAACAACTTATTTGATCAACTGAAGGCTTAAAACTAAATATTGAACCCGTTAGCTAGGCTATTAGCTAATATCAGAGCACCAGTATTTGGTTACAACATATTCTTCGATGCCATATTTTGATCCTTCACGACCAAATCCAGATTGCTTGACGCCACCAAATGGTGCGACTTCGGTAGAAATTAAACCCGTATTATGGCCGATGATGCCGTACTCAAGGCCTTCAGTCACACGCCATGAGCGTGCATAGTCGCCACTATAGAAGTAAGCGGCCAAGCCGTAGATAGTGTCGTTGGCCTTACGAATGACGTCTTCTTCATCTTTAAAGGTAAAGATAGTTGCGATAGGACCAAAGATTTCTTCGTGAGCAATATCCATATCACTACTAAGATCAGTGATGACCGTTGGATTGTAGGTCAGCTCCGATGCGCTGTTAGTGCTGCCTCCAGCAATGAGCGTCGCGCCTTTATCTAATGCATCTTTGAGTAGTGCTTGCACTTTTTCTAACGCTTTTTTGTTAATCAGAGGGCCAATATCAACGCCCTCTTCCAAGCCGTTACCCACTTTCAACTCAGCCACTTTTTTGACAAATACATCTAAAAATGCATCTTTAATACTGTCTTGAACATACACACGGTTGGCGCAAACACAGGTTTGACCAGCGTTACGATATTTAGAAGCAATTAAGCCTTCAGCGGCTTTTTCAAGATCGGCATCATCAAAGACGATGAAGGGCGCATTACCACCTAGCTCTAATGACAGTTTTTTGATAGTTGGTGCACATTGAGCCATCAAAGTACGACCTACTTCGGTAGAGCCTGTGAATGATAGCTTATGAATGCGAGCATCACCGGTTAGGATATCGCCGATGGTTGACGATTTACCAGTGACCACTTGGATAACGCCTGCCGGAATACCAGCTTGCTCCGCCAAAGCGCCAAGCGCTAATGCAGAAAATGGGGTCTCGGTCGCAGGCTTGATAATCATCGTACAGCCTGCCGCTAATGCAGGCGCTGCTTTACGAGTAATCATCGCTGCTGGAAAGTTCCAAGGCGTGATAGCCGCGCAGACACCAACGGGCTGTTTTAAGATGACATGGCGCAGTTGTGATTGATTGGCAGGGATAACATCGCCGTAAACACGCTTGCCTTCTTCGGCAAACCAGCGGATAAAGCTATTGGCATAGCCAACTTCACCGCGTGATTCGTTTAAAGGCTTACCTTGCTCGGCGGTCATAATGATAGCCAAATCTTCTTTATTGGCATCGATAAGGTCTGCCCACTTTTGTAGTAGCTCAGCACGCTCTTTTGGGGTTTTGGCCGCCCAAGTGATTTGCGCTTCATGAGAAGCAGCAACCGCATCGTTGACATCATCGGTCGTCAGGCTTGGAATAGTACCAATGACTTCGCCGTTGAAAGGATTGCTCACTTCAATAGCGGCCTCATCACTGGCGGCATGCCATCCGTCTTTAATCAAGCAATGTTGTTTGAGTAGGTCTGGGTTTGATAGCTTTAGCGTAGACTGTGGCAGTTGTGACATGTTGACACTCCTTGTCGATTAGGCTGATTGCGTGTTTATAATAATAAATAAAGGCATCGTTTGGATACGACTTTCTATCTATAAATAATTATTGATAACTGTTACATTGTTCAATATACTGAACATAAATTCTATATATGAGACATCATTATAAGAATGATAGGATACACTTTGCAACCCCTATTATCATTTTCCTGACTATTTGAAGCTTTATTTTTATATCCTTCTACTTCTACTTACTTTTATAGGTTACTTATGAGCTCGACCGCCGTTCCTGCATTAGATAAAACCTTCCAGATTTTAGACTTGATTACGGCCAGCTCTCAGCCTTTAACAGCAGCACATATCGCTAAAGAATTAGAGCTTCCTCGTAGCTCAACTCATAATATTCTGCAAAGTCTACTGACCAAGCATGTCATTTATAAAGATACTGAGAATCGCTTTCATCTAGGATCATACTTAATGTATTGGGCAGGCAAATATGAGCAGCAGCAGGGGGTCATACAGTTATTTAAAGATCTAATCGTACAATATCCGGCGCTCCTACAACATACTGTCACCCTATCCAAGCTAGACTTAGGCGAGGTCGTATTTTTGGCCTGTCATGAAGCGCCTGCCCCACTCGGTTTTACCTTCCGTGCTGGGGTGCGCGTACCAGCGGTATTTTCAGCGACCGGCAAGGCTATGCTCTCAACCTTATCTATGGACACCATCGAGACACTATACGAAGGCGACTTTCCTAAACCAATAACCCCAAATGGTGTAGACAATTTTGCTAGTCTATCCGACGAGCTGACCGCTATTCATAGCAGTCGTATCTCATTGGATGATGGGCAACTACGCGAGGGTATGTATTGCTTGGGTACTTATATTCGCAACGCATCTGGCACTGCAGTCGCTGGCATGGCGGTCAGCTTTTTGCAGGTAGAGTATGAATCTAAGCGTGCCGAAGTTAGTGCCGTCCTTATTGAATTAGCTAAACAAATTGAACAGCGCTTAGGCTTTATACCTTCGCATCCAGCCTAGTTGTTCCAACAGCTTTCACCTAAAGGCCTTGATTTATAAGCTTTTAAATTCAAAATACCTCAAAAAACAGAACCCTCAGAATAGTATCCAGAAACTTCCTGTTTACTATTTTGACTAATTCTAACTAGGGTCTGTTGTACATTCAAATGTGGTACTGGCAGTGGCTATTTTTTAGACAATACGCAGTGAAATTTTTGACGCCTAGTCATTCTAGGTTAGACAATTTCGCCATGTATTGGCAAAAAATAGCCATGCCCTGAAAGACTGATGCTAAAATCACTCCAAACGTTGTTATAAACCTAGCTAAGGTCTCGACATTATCATCGGTTTACGCCTGATTTGATGAGATGTTTGGTGCGATTTTAGCTATCAGCAGTCCTAATATTTGAATGTTCAACAGATCCTAAACAATAATTCCATCAGCTTTAAGCTTCGCTATCATCTCACTATCATAACCAAGATCTGCAAGTGTGCTGTCAGTATGCTCGCTTAATTTTGGTGGCGGCGTACGATAAGTGACGGGAGACCCTGAAAGCTTAATAGGACTACCAAGTGCTTTTACAGGACTGCCTTGCGCGGCGAAATCAACAATCATCTCACGTGCTTGTGCTTGCGGCATTGCTAAGGCTTCAGCGATATTATGAATAGCACCGCACGGAATACCTACCTGATCTAAAACCTCCAACCAATACGCACGCGGATGCTCAGCAAATTTCTTAGCCAGCTCATCGCATAGCAATTCACGCTCTGCCACTCGTGCAGGATTGGTCATAAAACGAATATCGGTATGCCAATCGACTCCTAGCACTTCACAAAGTTTGGCAAATTGACTGTCATTACCACATGCTAAAATAAAATGCTCTTCACTCTGACCTGCAAACACTTGATAAGGCACGATATTAGGATGCTGGTTACCCAGTCTTGGCGGTACAGTTCCTGACGCTAAATGATTCATACCGACATTGGCTAACATGGCCAGCGCACTATCGAGTAGCGCCACATCAACGTGCTGCCCAAGTCCGTTATGTTGACGCGCTAATAGTGCCGCTTGGATACCAATCGTGAGCTGCAAGCCTGCAAATAAATCGACAACGGCAACGCCAACCTTATGCGGTTCACCATCACTAGGACCAGTGATACTCATCAGTCCTGATAAGCCCTGAATAATATAATCGTAACCTGGACGCTTAGCATCTGGTCCCGTTTGTCCAAAACCTGTCAATGACGCATAAATCAGGCGCGGATTGTCTTGTTTCAAGCTATCGTAATCCAAGCCATATTTCTTAAGACCGCCAACCTTAAAGTTTTCCACCACGATATCGCTATCAGCGATTAACTGCTTGATAATGACTTGTCCTGCAGGTTTAGTAATATCAACGGTGAGCGATTTTTTATTGCGGTTAATAGTCGCATAATAGGCAGAAGTGTCATCGCTGAATTTTGGCGGGGCCCAGTGGCGAGTTTCATCGCCGATGCCAGGACGTTCAACCTTGATAACTTCCGCCCCAAGATCTGCTAAAACTTGCGTACAAGATGGACCTGCCAATACTCTCGATAAATCTAATACCTTGATACCCTGTAATGCTGCCTGAGGTGCATTATCGATATCGACTTGTGCATTAGAAGGTTGTAATGTTGTACTCATGATATTCCCTTACCTTTTAGAAACATTGAGATATCTATTATTTTAAGCTTGCTCATATACCATTATTTCAACTTATAAAAAAACGCACGCTAATGTTAAGCGCTATATTAAAGGCTAAACAGTAACGTACGTTAGTCGTTGAAAATCTATACTGAGTTGTACTTTAATCAAAAACTATTGAATGCTTTAGATTAATAAAACGCTTGAATGCCAGTCTGCGAACGACCTAGGATAAGGGCATGGATATCATGCGTACCCTCATAAGTATTGACCGCTTCTAAGTTCATAACATGGCGAATGATATGGAACTCATCAGAGATACCATTACCACCGTGCATATCACGAGAAACACGAGCGATATCTAGTGCCTTGCCACAGTTATTACGCTTAATCAGTGAAATCATCTCAGGCGCTGCATTGTCTTCGTCCATCAAACGACCTACACGTAGTGCCGCTTGTAAACCAAGAGCAATCTCAGTTTGCATATTAGCAAGCTTTAACTGTACCAACTGTGTCGCTGCTAGTGGACGTCCAAACTGCTTACGATCTAGCGTGTACTGACGTGCGCCTTTCCAGCAAAACTCAGCTGCGCCCATTGCACCCCATGCGATACCATAACGGGCTTTGTTTAAACAGCCAAATGGACCTTTAAGACCACGGATATCTGGGAAGGCATTGGCTTCAGGGACAAATACTTTATCCATGACGATTTCACCAGTGACTGAAGCACGAAGTGAGAACTTACCTTCGATCTTCGGTGCTGATAAGCCTTTCATACCTTTATCTAAGATAAAGCCACGAATGTCGCCTGCATCATCTTTTGCCCAAACGACAAACACATCAGCGATAGGACTGTTGGTAATCCACATCTTATTACCAGTCAGCTCATAACCGCCGTCGACAGCGCGCGCACGGGTCGACATTGACGCAGGATCTGAACCTGAATCTGGCTCGGTCAGACCAAAACAACCGACATACTCGCCAGTTGCAAGCTTAGGTAGGTACTTCTCTCTTTGCTCTTCAGTACCGTAGGCATGGATAGGATGCATAACCAAACTTGACTGCACACTCATCGCTGAACGATAACCAGAATCTACTGCTTCAACTTCTTTGGCAATCAAACCATAAGCTACGCTTGACAAGCCAGCACAGCCGTAACCCTCGATCGTCACACCAAGCAAGCCCATCTCGCCCATTTGGCGCATAATGTTGCGATCAAAGTTCTCATGGCGATTGGCTTCAATAATGCCAGGCATTAGCTCTTTTTGAAAAAACTGACGTGAGCTGTCATTGACCATACGCTCTTCATCGGTTAACTGACCACGTAATAAAAAAGGATCTTCCCAATCAAAACTTGGGCGAGTAGATGTTGCCATGTGGATCTCCTTTGTGTCAGTCATCCTGACCGACGATAATGATTGATTTGGTTAATGCAACTAGTAATTGACTTACATGTTCCGCTGTGCGAAACTTAGTTTCATAATATAAACCATTTAAGCAAAATTTATTCTTCTTGTAAACCCTTTTAAATATATATGGTCAAAAAATGATAAGAAAATCACTAGCAACTATGCCTTTACTAGATCGAATGGGTGCGACGCTTATTCAAAGCAAAGAGGAAGATGATCGGCAATTCGTCACTGCCCTTGGCCGTGGCTTAACCCTACTTGCTGCATTTGAACATCAAGATCAGCTAAGTCACCAGCAATTATGTCAAATGACAGAACTGCCAAAGGCGACTGTTACACGCTTAATTTATACCTTAACTACGCTTGGGTTTTTGCGTACGACGATACACGGTCAGTATGAATTGGGTAGTAGCGCGGTACGACTAAGTGCGACGGCATGGAGTCGTCATGATGTGGTCGCGTTTGCCGAGCCATTACTCCGTCAGTTTGCTGCTCAAAATGAAGTCTCAGTAAACTTGGCGACAGAAATCGAAGGTGAAATGCGCTACTTAGCTTGCTGCCGTAGCCCTGCTCGCCTATCCGTGAATCTACAAGTAGGCTCAGCGGTACCCGTCGCACGAACCGCTATTGGACGTGCGTTCTATGCGGCAAGCTTACCAACCAGACAAGCGGTCATTAGCTCTCACTTGCAAAATAATTTATCTGACACAGATTATAGCCATGCGCAAACAGCGTTAAATCAGTCAGCAGAATATTATAAGAAGTACAGTTATACGTTGTCTGACGGCGAGTTTTCTAGTGATATATTAGCAGTAGCCGTTGGGGTATTTGATGTTGCCACTGGACAGTATGCCTATTCACTCAATGCCAGCGTTCCGAGTGCTAATTGGCAAAGCGACGACTATGCAGCGGTAATTGTGCCTAAGTTGCAGGAATTGGCTGAGCGGATTGGAAATGGTGCTTATAATATAAGAAATCACTGATAAAAAATATGAGCCTGTGTTCAACACTTTTTAACTATTACGCTATTACTTTACTGCTCAGTCAGATAGCGATACTAATGGTATTATTAATGTGAAAAACATACTTATAACTATCAAATTGATGTCACTACGGATCTGACTGTGATTACAGAATATGACGTTGGTAACTGATGTTAGTGAATAAGGATATAACGATGACTCTATATGCTAGCTCGCACCGAATGATAGTAGTGATGACCGCTCTACTCTTAGGTTTAACCAGCTGTGCGCCACCGCCAGATACTATCACCGATATAGATACCAAAGTTAAGGTCGATGACCGCACTACTACTGATATCACACCTTCTGGTTCGTTTACTAAAAACAGCTTCGACAATATAAAGCTCGGTTCTGACTTTAACCCACAGATATTGACTCAAAACACTGAAAATTTAGACGGCTGTTTCGGCGCTCAGAGCACTGCTCATCCTGCTGCTGGTTATATAATCATCGACAATACTGTGGTTGAAATAGGTACATCAAGTACAGACATCTTATCTGCTTATGGGGTTATGGTAGGTGACAGTCTTGAACAACTATACGCTAAGCATCAAGGACAACAACCTGAAGTCGAAGACAGCCCTTACGGCAATCCAAACGAGAATATTATTCTCTACTATTGGTATGAAGATAATGGTCAAAGCAGTGAGCAAAAAATTGGCACTAAATATCAAGTCGATAATAATGTCGTGACCAGCATCAGTATCGGCTTTGAGTCTGCATTAAGGTTGGGAGAAGGCTGTGCGTAGATTGTAATTTATAATAAGTTTAAAGCCATTGATGGCGATAAAACATTGGTGCAGGTTATCTGTTAAAACCACCTAATAATATCAATGTCAGAATACTAGTATTAGCACATTGTTACTCAAATACCGTTATGCAGTGATATCATATGTGTATGATGTAGGCGATAAATCTGAGCGCGTTATCTGTGTTTGATAATGATGATAAAAGAGTGGACTTTTGACCTACTTTCTCTTTCAATCATCTTCGCCTTTTTAATCTTTACATATTACTGTTGAGCGTTGTTATGCCCCAATCTCGTACCAATCTAAACCCAGAACCCAAAACCAATTCGCCTTATTTAGTCGGTGTGCTGTTACGTTACAGCACTTTTGCCGCTGCTGTCTTGCTGTTTTTAGCAGGGCTATTATTGATGAATTGGTGGCTGATTATTCTTGGCGGGTTTGGGGTATGTTTGGGGATTTATGACGTCATACAGTCAAAGCATGCCATCTTGAGAAACTATCCAGTGGCGGGGCATATTCGCTACGTACTTGAAGACTTTCGTCCTGAGATTCGTCAGTATTTGTTAGAAAACGATAAAGAGCAAGTGCCGTTTTCACGCCAGCAGCGCGCCCTTGTTTATCAACGCGCCAAGAACGTCAGTGATACCAATGCCTTTGGTACGTTGGATAATTTATATACGCCCGGTAAAGAATGGTTTTTGCAGTCGGCGGTCAGCCAGCCTCTAGAAAACCAAGATTTTCGCATCATGGTCGGTAGCGAACGTTGTCAGCAGCCGCATGATATGTCAGTATTCAATATCTCAGCGATGAGCTTTGGGAGCTTATCTGCCAACGCCATTATGGCGCTTAATCAAGGCGCTAAGATGGGCGGATTCACCCATGATACCGGTGAAGGTGCGATTAGCCCCTATCACCGTAAATTCGGTGGTGATTTGATTTGGGAGTTGGGTACCGGTTATTTTGGTTGCCGTGATGATGATGGCAATTTTGATCCACAGTCTTTTGCCGAAAAAGCCGTCGACCCTCAAGTAAAAATGATTGAGATTAAGCTATCTCAAGGGGCGAAGCCTGGTAAAGGTGGCGTGTTGCCAGCGGAAAAAATCACCCAAGAGATTGCTGATACGCGTCAAGTGCCTACTGGTCAAGATTGCGTCTCGCCCTCTTCCCATACGGCATTTAGCACTCCGCGCGAGCTAGTTACTTTTTGGCAGCAGCTACGTGAGTTGTCGGGCGGCAAACCAGTCGGCTTTAAGCTATGTATTGGACAGCCTTGGCAGTTTATGGCGATTGTCAAAGCCATGATAGAAGCTGATAACTATCCTGACTTTATTGTCATTGATGGCGCAGAAGGCGGCACAGGCGCAGCACCAGTTGAATTTATGGATAACGTTGGCATGCCAATGGTTGAAGGGTTTTTATTGGTACACAACACCTTAGTTGGCGCTGGCATCCGTGACAAAATCAAGCTTGGCGTCAGTGGTAAGATCGTATCCGGCTTCGACATTGCTCGCCTAATCGCACTGGGTGCAGATTGGTGTAACTCAGCACGTGGCTTTATGTTTGCCGTTGGCTGTATTCAGTCGCGCTCTTGTCATACCAACACCTGCCCGACAGGCGTTGCGACCCAAGACCCCTATCGTCAAAAGGCGCTCGATGTGCCTAGTAAAGCTGAGCGCGTCGCAAGCTTTCATAAGAATACGCTCAAATCACTTTCTAATATCGTCGGTGCCGTTGGTCTACAACATCCGAGTCAGTTGCAGCCTTATCATATTGCGCGTCGTCTAGATGACGGGCAGATAAAACTTTTATCGAAATTCTTTTATTTCACTGATAGAGGCGCCCTACTTAATAGTAGCGCCCGCGCGGACGTGTTTAATCAGATGTGGGTCATGGCAAATCCTGATAGCTTTTTAGCAAATAACGATGCCCTAATTGCTTATAATAAAGATTCACGAGATAAAGGTAGAGAAACCACCACATCAACGGAACAGAGCCTTGGGAACTTTGCTAGCATCACTGGCGGTGGACAGTTAATCGGCAACGTCAACAATACTTTTCGCGAATTTCCATCTACTAGCGATTGAACAGTAGCTAAAAAGTGCTCAGCAATAAAAGTCTATAAATTATATCCATATTACAAAAGATAAGTAATTGATGCCAAGTTTCGTTTTTGCCTTACCCTTATCATTAGCACTGCTAGCGTTAAGCGTCAGTGCTTGCCAACCAATAGGCGCTGATGCGTCTGACAGCGACACAGAAAACTGGTCATGTCAGTCGCAAGATACGCCATTTACTTATAGTATTTGTAGCGTTAACGCTGACGCGTTAAATAGCGAACGTTATTCACTACAGCTTTTTTGGCAACAGCCCAGCGATACGCAGCCATTGCTTACTTTTGATAACTTATTAGCGACATTACCAACTAACCAAACGCTTAATTTTGCTATGAATGCAGGCATGTATAACGAAAGTTACGCGCCGATTGGTTATACAGTCATTAAAGGTAAAGAGATTCGCGCCTTAAACCTAAACGAAGGTGGTGGCAATTTCCATTTACTGCCTAATGGGGTCATGTGGTGGGATAAATCTGGCAATGTACAAATTACCGAAAGCAACGCTTTAGATGAACAGATTAAGAATGACGAAGCTAAGCCTTGGTATGCCACGCAATCAGGGCCGATGCTAGTCATCAACGATGAGATACACCCGCAGTTTAACTCTGATAGCAACTCAATCAAGTTTCGTAATGGTGCAGGTGTTTGCAGTGATGGCAGTATACGTCTCGTTAATAGTAATGAGCCTGTGACGTTTTATCAGTTTGCATCGCTGTTTAAAAATGACTTAAGCTGTCCGAATGCACTATTTTTAGATGGCGGGATTGCTTCGGCATTATATGCACCCAGTATCGATAAACACGATAAAAAAGAGATGGGTGTCATGATTGGAGTGGTTGAGTTGAAGTAAAATTAGCACATCTATACGCCCGTTGGCAGGTAATTTTTGCTACAATAGCGCCAATTTTTATTTCATATTAAACCAATTAACTATCTGACTCTTAGCTTTCTAGCTATCATTATCATAGGCTACCGTTTTAGCTCAGCTTAAATCTTTGCGAAAGCAAAATGCTGGGCTAAAACCATAGCCTAAACTAGCTTAAGAGTTGGATTCAGTCTTATTACTATATTGAGAAACTACTATGGGTTTTAACTGCGGCATCGTCGGCCTACCAAACGTGGGTAAGTCCACTTTATTTAATGCCTTAACTAAAGCGGGAATCGCCGCTGAAAACTTTCCATTTTGTACCAAAGATCCCAACACTGGTATCGTGCCAGTACCAGATCCACGCCTAAAGAAATTGGCTGACATCGTCAATCCTGAACGTGTATTGCCAACGACGATGGAGTTTGTCGATATCGCTGGTCTGGTCGCTGGTGCTTCAAAAGGCGAAGGCATGGGCAACCAGTTCCTAGCCAATATCCGTGAGACCGATGCGATTGCTCACGTGGTACGTTGTTTCGATGATGACAACGTCGTACACGTCGATGGTCGCGTCAGCCCTATTGATGATATCGAAACCATCAATACTGAATTGGCACTCGCTGATCTCGAAGCCGTTGAGCGCGCGGTATTTAACTTAACCAAAAAAGCCAAAAGTGGTGATAAAGATGCTGGGGCCATGCTTGATGTGTTCAAAAAAATCGAACCATTATTAGCAGAAGGTAAAGCCGCGCGCGCCGCCAATCTTGACAGAGATGAGCAAAAGCTTATTAGAAGTTATGGTTTAATTACCTTGAAACCAACTATGTATATCGCTAATGTCAGCGAAGATGGTTTTGAGAACAATCCTTATCTAGATGCCGTGCGCAACTATGCCACTGGCGAAGATTCTATCGTTATCGCTCTATGCAACCAAATTGAATCTGAAATCGCACAGCTTGATGAAGATGATAAAAAAGACTTTCTGGCCGAGATGAATATGGAAGAGGCTGGTTTAGATCAAGTGATTCGCGGTGGTTATGATTTGCTTGATATGCAGACTTACTTTACTGCAGGCGTTAAAGAAGTACGCGCTTGGACCGTTGAAGTAGGTGCTACAGCTCCTCAAGCAGCTGGCGTGATTCATACAGACTTTGAGCGTGGTTTTATTCGCGCTGAAGTAATCGCTTATGATGACTTTATTGAATACAATGGCGAAAAAGGCGCAGCTGCTGCAGGCAAATCACGTCTAGAGGGTAAAACTTATATCGTACAAGATGGCGATGTGATGCATTTCCGCTTTAACGTATAAGCCTTCTGATGGTTTAAGTATTTCGCTTACTTAATACCTTGCTTACATAGTCTTAGCATAGAACAACCAAAAGTCAGCCTTTGTGCTGGCTTTTTTTATTATACTGATTTAACCAGCGCTGAAAAATATCACACATTTTTACAATGCATATTTCAAAAACGATAATAAATAATGGATTATAGATTATGGTAGCTCATTTTAAGAAGCCACAGACTCCAGCCGATCATTGGGCGCAATTATTTACCGCACAGCGTTTAGGCAGTGTAAAAAAAGCACCTATCCAAGATAGTGCTCGCTCCTCCTTTCATAAGGACTATGATCGCTTGGTGTTCTCACATTCTTTTCGTCAGCTGAATCAAAAAACCCAAGTTCATCCACTAACCAATCAATTGGGTATCCATACACGCTTGACTCATTCACTGGAGGTTTCTTGTATTGGACGCTCGCTAGGGATAATGGCAGCAGAAAAATTGCATGACAAACTGGATAACGGACTACCAGCAGGCGTGTCGCCAGCTGATGTCGGGGTGATTGTACAAGCAGCATGCCTCGCCCATGATATCGGCAACCCACCTTTCGGTCACGCTGGTGAGTATGCTATCCGTGATTGGTTTACTCATCCTGATCGTCAAGCAATCTTGCAGCGTTTAAGCAGCAATGAGCAATTGGACTTGCTGGCTTACGAAGGTAATGCACAAGGGTTTCGACTGCTAGCGCGTAATGAGCATCATCCAGATAAGGGCGGTATGCGTCTGACCTGCGCAACTTTGGGCGCGTTTATGAAGTATCCGTGGCTAGCAACGCATAGCAATTCAATAAACAGCGACCAGAAGAATGAGGATGTTAACAAAAACTTATCGACGACCAAAGTACAAAAATTTGGCTGCTTTTATAGTGAAGCTGCGCAGTTGGAGCAATTGGCAGACTGTTTGCATTTGCCGCGCTCGCAGCAGCATGATGGCTTTGCGCGTCATCCACTCGCTTATCTACTCGAAGCGGCAGACGATATTTGCTATGCATTGATAGACTTAGAGGATGGTATTCATCTAAACATGCTGAGTTATAGCGATGTAGCAGCCATCCTTTATGAGCTGATCGGTGAACGCTCTGATACCATTGCATTGCCTATCGCTTTGCCACCGCAAGTTTCCGTCAGACAACAGCTAGCAGCTCTACGTGCTCGGGCCATGATGCGCTTGGTTAATACGGTAACCGATGCCTTTGTTGCCAACTCTAGTGCTATGCTTGCTGGCACACTCACAGGTAGCTTATTTAATCATTGCGAGCCCACTGTACAAAATGGCATTACCCAAGCCAAGCAGTTGGCCCGCGAACAAATATTTAATCATCCCAGTAAAGTACGTATGGAGCTGATGGCCAATCAATGCTTGCATCGTCTCCTTGATGCATTTATGCCACTGGCTTGGACAGCCCTTGCGGACGCACCAAAACCGTTTGAGCAGCAGCGCCTCTTAAGCTTGCTACAGCCGCATCTTGATGAGCATCGGCGGGTACTATCCGATAATATTTATCATAACATTCTAAATATTTTAGATTTTATTACTGGCATGAACGATCATGAAGCTTATAGGTTGGCGCAGGAGTTGCAAGGTCATTGGGGTACGATGGTCTAGTAAATTCACCATCCAATACCCATCTTATCCATCATAACTAGGGATTTCATTCGTATTTTTGCGTTGAAATGAGTATGATAAACATCTATTAGGTAATTTTGAAATATTATGAGCAGTCGCGAACAAAAAAAGCTTCAAACTCGGCGCGCATTTTTTAATGCAGTGCTAGACTTATGTATCACTGGGCAATCTTTTAGCTCTATCAGTCTTAGACAAGTAACTCGTGAGGTTGGCGTGGTGCCGACCGCATTTTATCGCCATTTTGATGGTATGGAATCGTTGGGCGAGGCATTAGTTGTTGAAGAGTTAGGTGGTACGCTTGCTACGTTGCGTGATGGCCTACAGATTGGCCGTAAACGCAGTTTTGATCGTCAGATTGCCAAGAGTATTCAGCTATTTTTACAAACCGTGAGCGCGCAGCCACGTTATTGGCAGTTTTTGGTCAGTGAACGCTTTGGTGGCTCAGAAGCTGTCCGTAAAGCTATTAGCGATCTGATAAAGATGCATGGGAAAATACTAGGAGAAGATCTAGCTTTACAGCCTGCTTTTACTCATATCAATGCTTATGACCGCCGGTTGCTCGCTGAGGCGGGGGTTAATATGTTTTTCTCTTGGATTATCGATTGGTTAGAGCTGACTTATTCTGAAGAGCATGACGATGAAGTTGATTCAGCAGAAATTGAAGATAAAAAACAGCTGATGCTACACAATTGTACCCGTCAAGCACAAATGCTATTTTATGGTGCTTATAACTGGAAATCGAGCGAAGAAACTCAGCTTAATGATTGATAGTGCATTAAATGATTGATAATGCATTAGCTGCTTCTCATTAATGGTATTAGTCATTAAAAGCTAGGACGGAATGTCCATAAGCGCTGTGATATTACTTCTACTGTCTTAGCCTCATTATTATTGCTTTCACTAGCATTGTTATTGTTGCCATTGTTATTATCATCCCTATCATCGTCGCTGCTAGCGCTCGTTTTGCTAATTAATACTGTCGCAAAACGTTGCCATGCTGCACCTACACCGGTGCTATCAGTGGCGGTGATAAGAGCTCTGAATGCTCGAGTATCCACCGCTAATAATGATTCCATTCCTTTACGCTCTTCAGTGCCCATACTAATAAACGGTGGCAATTGCCATAGATCATCAACAGATGCTAATACTTGTTGTGCACGCAGATCTGTCAGCGTTTGCATTTGTTTTGGGGTCACCTCATCCATCAGCGCAGCGAGCAATACAGGGCTTGCCGTATTGACATTGATAGGTAAAAAGTAAGGCACTGCGGTAATATACGGTCGTAAGATTGCCAAGGTCTCAGCGCTGACCCCGCGTACTTCTTGGAGCTGGTCTATACTAACCAATGGCTGATTGGGCAGAGTTTTATTGGCACTGCTACTTGCTGACTGGCTATATAAGACACTCTCATCACCGCCATCGTTATAGACTTCGTTGTCTGCATCTTGCCAATCAAGCACCGCAATAGCAATTTCAGGCTCTAGATTTAACTGTGTCAATAAACGCTGAAACACCGCTAATGCATTGGTATCGGCTGTGCCATCATGATAAAGATTATTGATGTTAAAGCGGCTAGCCTCATCACGTAGCTCCATAGTGATGCTATGCACCCCTAAAGTATAAGGCGGCATCGGCTGTGCCCAAATATCTTGTGCGCTATCGGTATCATTCAGCTTATCATCAGCGCGAATAATGGTAATTGCTAACTGCTGACCGGCCTCGATGTCTTGTAGTAGTTGATCTTGATTAAACAATAAGCCACTGCGGCGAATGGCGATTTTCTGACTAGCAAGCATTGCACCTGCTACTACTGTAATACTGACAACCAAAAGTAAAATGGTCAATAGTGCCACACCGCGCTGGGAGTCTGCTGTCATTGTCATAAGCGCCTCCTATTATTGACCATTTGTCATGTTATCAGAGTTATTTTCATTATTGCCGTTGTTATTCTCATTACCAGCAGCGCTATTGCTATTATTTGGTAGAGGTTGCGGCGCAAGCGCCCATTGCCATGTAATCGGCATATCTTGATAAGTAAAACTCATCCCTACTCCTTTAGGAAGTAAGATAGTCTCCGTCTCGTCAATAGCAGAGTTATCGCTATTATTGTTCTCATTATTACCAAATTGGTTATCTGCGCTAGGGAAATTATTACTCACCTCAGGTAGGTAGGCCTGCCAGCGCCCTGCTGTAACACCGTTAAGAAGCACCATATCTAAGCTGACGCTATCAGCCCCACCTTGGATACTGTTGTATTGTCGACGGATAAGACGCTCATCTGCAAAGATATAGTCAACACGCTGCAAGCTTGGACTGGTTTGGTAGCGTGGATCAGGATCAGCAAAACGCACAAAGCTAAGCTGCTCACCATCTAAGCTCATAAAGGGTTCAGCAGCTATAGAGTCTTGAGCGCTATTAGTATCATTGCTATTAGTGTTGCCATTGGTATTGGCGTTCAGGTTGGAGCCGTTCGCGCTACTATTTTGCGTAGAAGGTGCTTGATAAGCAATGACTTGACCCATATCTTGTTGTAATTGCAGATAAGCATACTGTAAGACCGCGAGCTGATCGGCATGAAACTGCGCCCGTTCGCGGGCACGGTTGACCCCATCAAATACTTGCCACCCTGCGACCGCAAGCATCGCAAATATCGCCATCGCTACCATGAGCTCAAGTAAGGTAAAGCCGCGCTGCTGCCTCACGGGTTGCCTCCATTTGGATTTAAGCTACCCAAATCTAAACTACCGACGTCTTGCTCTGCATTGCCTAGGATCACATTGATATCCGTTACCGCTGAGCGCACTTGCCCATCGATAATAGGGGCAACACTGATATTCACTTCCTTTAACGCTGGCGTCAAAGTGCTATTGACAGTCATGGCTACTTGCCACGCGCGGCCTTGGGCATCCATCGTTTGCGTGCTATTGGCCGTCAACCACGACTCTTGAATCCGCAAATCAGCCGCGGCGTTTTGTGCCACAAAGTGTGCAAGCGTACGCGTACGTAATACCTCAACCGAGTTCAGATATGCACTACTGGCACGGCTAGCGGCAACGGCGACCACTGCTAATATGGCGAGTGCCACCATCACTTCAATCAGTGTAAACCCACCCTCACGCTTTGAAAATGGAATTTGATATGCGCTACGATTTTTAATATGTGTTGTTGGTTTGTACTTATAATTATATTTCTTCGTCATCTGCTACAGCCCCTGCCCTATCGTCATACTGCCATCCGGCATAATAGTGATGACTTCTCCGACTAATCGCGACTGATGACGCACCTCAATCGTAACAGGAGTTGCCTGCCCAGTACCAAACCACAATACCTGCGGCACTGCTTGCCCATTGAACCAAGGCTGTAAAGTTTGGGTAGACTCTAGCCCTGACGCATTATTCGCCTGCAGACTTTGGATACTTAAGCTGACCCCAGCTGGCATTTCTGGCAACGTGACTTCCGATTCCAGCTCCCAGCTAGGCGTTGGTTGGCTTTCTCCATTAGCCCCTGACATACCGGACAAGTCTGCAGACAACTCCATTGAGTTTTTGGGCGTACTATCGCCGTTACTTGGCGTTACTGATTGGGTCTGATAGCTGATATAAGGGTTTGATAAACTCATAATGACGGGCGTCACTTGACCTTGCTTATTTGCTTGCAAGCTTAATCCCATCGGCTGCATACGCTCAGCTGCCAGTAGTCTGACATAACTTAATGAGTCAGTAAGATGCTCATAAAAGGCGCGGTTTTTTCTGGATTCACTACTACCGACTGACATAGCAATCATGCCAGCGAATATAGACAAGATAACCATGACTACCATGATTTCAACCAAGGTAAAGCCTGTCTGCGAACGCGGTAAGTTTGATAATGCGAACTTTGTGGGAAGTACTTGATTAGAAAGTACTTGATGATGGTTTTTTTGCGAACAGCTTTCTTGAAAATGCTTAGGAGTCTGACAACAGCGATGACTGAATTTTATAGCTGTGTCATTATTTAGATTAGTTAGCTTACTTTCTGCGGGGCAAAAAGCGTGCTCGACCACTGAGCTGGACTGAGTCTTGGCAGTGATCGGCATGATGTACCTACTATCAACAATATAATACGTAGAATGGGAGTAAGAAGTAATTATTAGAAACCTAGGTCGTTTTTCAGTAGAGTCATAAAAAAATCGAATCAACATGATTAAAAATTGGCAAGTTACTTTTAAAAATTATAAGAGGAATTTTTACAACCTACCAATCTTAATCTATGCTATCAGTAAAAGTACACCCTATCAGTAAGTCGCATTACGATGTTCTTCTGATTCAGTTTCAATTTGCTCAACCAACTCTTGCATGTCCTCATCCAGTGCATGTTGATCTATCTCATCAGCTGGGTAATGACTGGGCAATTCAAGCATTTGCTGCACAAAAACATAACGTAAAGTATCACGACGACCTAAATAACGCTGATAGAAACTGGAATTCAACAGTCCTGCTCCACCTTGACCCATCGCCCAAATGGAGGACAGATAATCACGGGTGCTTAAGCTGCTACGCTCATCTTTTAGATAAATACTGATTATATCGAGCAAACGCTTCATACGCTGGCGGCGAATATCGTATAGCTCACCGAATAGACGGTTGAGACCGGTCACCGAAGCAGCCAAACGTTCCTCTATTTGATTGAGCAGCATGGCTTTTTGGGGATTGAACAGTTGCTGAAATATCATTCGCGCAATCCCTGCTGACGGGCAATCATCAATACGATTTATCTCAAAAAGTTGCTCTTCATAACGAATGATAATACGTAAATAAAGCTCATCTTTACTCGAAAAATGCTTATATAGCGTACCTTTTGCCAAATCCAATTGATCGGCCAAACTGTCTAAAGTGATATCACCGTCGCCTGACTCAAGTAATAATTGTTCAGCCATCGCTAAGATATTCTCTTCGCGAGCTTTAAACTGATGTTGACGACTCATAACCTCTCCTAAAACCTGACAAGACTAAGCATATGACCCTATTGCTATGACAGTGCGATAGATAGTGAGTCGGCAATGACGGTATGAGAACTGCACGAAGACTATAAAGGGCTATAAGGGACTATGATATAAATAGTGGCTATGCTTACATTGCTTACGTTTGCTTAATAGTCATTGATAATCATAAGCTTACGTTTTAGAGCTTAATAGCTCTTTACGCAGTAATAGGACTATACAATTAATGACTGACTGGTCATAGCATAACGATTTTAATGATACTGTGCCAGTAAATTTTCAAAGTTTTTTGCAGTCAGTGCACCGACTTCATCGCTACTACAGCCATACATATCGGCAATACAGCTAGCGACATAAGGAACATATGCTGGCTCATTAGGTCGGCCACGTTTTGGCACAGGAGCTAGATACGGACTATCAGTCTCAATCAATATTCTATCCCTAGGCATATTTTGCGCAGCCTCTTTAATATTTTGCGCGCTCTTAAAGCTAACAATACCTGAGAATGAGATATAAAACCCTAAATCCAGCGCACGTTTTGCCGTGTCCCAATCTTCGGTAAAGCAGTGAATAATGCCATGTTCTGCACCTTCCGCTTTTAAGATATCGATAGTATCCTCTTTAGCATCACGCATATGTACGACTAGGGGTTTCTTCAAGCGTTGGCTGGCATGGATATGACGCGCAAGGCTTGCTTGTTGCTCTTTCTTATTTTCTGTTGACCAGTAATAGTCCAGCCCCGTCTCGCCTATTGCCCAGACGTGCTCAGCATCAGCGGTCTCTAGCAAACGCTCGACCGTCGCTGATTGCAATACGCCAATATCTTCACAAGGATGGATACCGACGCTCATGCCTAAATTTAAGGTCTCATCACCGTAGGTGCTGACGATATTGGCAATCTCATCGTATTCAGCAAAATCACACATAATCGCCATCGCACGCGTGACATTGGCTTCTTTCATGGCGGCAATTGCACCGGACAACTGACCGTCATACTTCGTTAAATCTAACCGGTTTAGATGGCAATGAGTATCAGTAAACATAAACAATCTCGTTAATAAAAATTAATAAGTGTAGGGTCTGTTGAACATTTATTGCTCTAATTAGCACTGTTTTCAAGGGGTCTTTAACAGTAAACTATCAGGTTAGCTGTTTATAACATTCAAATTGGATTTACTGATGATATAGATATGGTTAAAACGTCATAAAAATACTACGCTAATAATGGCGTGTCACTAGCAAAAACGTCGCATCCTTCATTTACCTTTTAAAAGCCCTATCATTATGAATCATAAAAAAACCGTTACCCTGCCCCCTATTATAAAGACTCTGCTACCTAAGTATTTGTACAAGCAACGGTTCTTATTGCAGGACAACGGACATGATAATCACATCGATATTGCTAAAGATACCCGTATTATTGGTAATTCAGTCATTACCATTCGTAAAGGTCATGATAATCAAATCACCATTGGTGAACATGGACAATTTAATAAGTTAAAAATCGATATCAATGGTAGTCACAATCAAATAACTATCGCAGAAAATGTCAAATTTTCTGGTCAATTATTAATCGTTGGCAATCATTTGCACATTCATATCGGTGAGCGTACCACTGCCATAGATTGTTATATTTTAGCTCGTGATAAGAGCGTGACCATCGGTAAAGCTTGCATGATATCGCGCGGCATCGAAATTCGGGCGACTGACGTCCATAAGGTCTACGATATAGACTCTAATGTAAGACTGAATGATGCTCATGCTGATGTGGTCTTAGGAGATCACATCTGGATTGCTGCCAATGTAACCATTTCTAAAAACGTCACTATCGCTAGCGGTTGTATCATCGCTGCAGGTGCTTTTGTCAATAAACCCGTTAAGACGCCAAACTGTATGGTTGCGGGTACACCTGCAAAAATCATTCGCCAAAATGTACGCTGGGAGCGCTGAATATAGCTTAAACCATTATAGTCAATTAAGTGGCACCACGCGCATCACCTCTTCTATAGTTGTCACCCCTTCACTGATACGCTTTGCCCCAGATAGACGCAGTGGTTGCACGCCTTCTCGGTACGCTTGTTGTTTGAGCGTATCCAAATTGGCATCGGCGGCTACCAGCTTTTTTAGTTCATTCGACAATGGCATGATCTCGTACAGACCGACACGGCCTTGATAACCTGTATGGCGACAGTGCTCACAGCCCTGCGCCGTATAAATTTGTGCTGGCACAGCAGCGCGCCAAGGCTGTACCAACTCCTGCCACTGGATAGCTATCTCGCTATCTGGCGTAACATCAGCTGCTTGCTTGCAATGCGGACATAATGTACGTAACAAGCGCTGCGCCATCACGCCCAAGATAGTTGCCGAAGTCAAAAACGGCTGAATCCCTAAATCGTGTAAGCGAGTGATTGAACTGGGCGCATCATTGGTATGCAAAGTCGAGAGTACCAAGTGTCCAGTTAAGGATGCCTGCACTGCCATATTAGCAGTTTCAGCATCTCGAATCTCACCGACCATAATGATGTCTGGGTCTTGACGCATCAAGGAGCGAATACCATCAGCGAAGTGCAAATCCACGCCTGCATTGACCTGCATTTGGTTAAAGGCTGGCTCAATCATCTCAATAGGATCTTCGATAGTACAGACGTTGACCTGCTCCGTCGCTAGCTGCTTAAGCGTACTGTATAAGGTGGTAGTTTTACCAGAACCCGTCGGACCGGTGACCAAAATAATGCCGTTTGGATGTACCGTCAGCTCATGCCAAGTCTCAAGCTGCTTACCCGACAAACCAAGCTGAGCAAACGAGCGCACCAATACTTCTGGGTCAAATACACGCATGACCAGCTTTTCGCCAAAGGCAGTCGGCATGGTAGAAAGACGCAGCTCGGTTTCCATCCCATTATGCGTACGCGTTTTTAGGCGACCATCTTGCGGTTTGCGCTTTTCTGCAACATTAAGACGTCCTAAAATTTTAATACGTGCGGTCACCGCTACTATAATCGCGAGTGGCATCTCATAAACAGTATGCAATACGCCATCAATTCGAAAGCGTACTTTGCCCGTCTCACGGCGCGGCTCTAAATGAATATCACTCGCGCGCTGCTCAAAGGCATACTGCAGCAACCAATCGACGACTTTGACGATATGTTGATCGTTGGCATCTGGATTGGTATTGTCGCCCAGTTGTAATAAGGCTTCAACATTGGTAACATCAGCTGCCGCACGCTTATGGATACTATTCGCCCCGGCAATCGCTTGCGTGACTTGATAGAACTCTTGCCGATAACGATTAATCTGCTCAGGATTAATATAGACCGTACGATAGCTTTTAGATTTGATGATTTTTTCGATATTTGAGTGCCAATCCGTATAAAACGGCTGATCGGTACCGATGACCACCTCATCTAACGTAACTTCAATTGGCAAAATATGCTGCGAGCGCGCATACTCAAAAGACATCAGCTGCGTCACTGCCGGCACATCAACCTTTAACGGATCAATACGCACGATTGGCATATCTGCTTTGGCTGCCAGCCATTGGTTGAGCCATGCTAGCGTTAGTTTATTCTCAGGCTTATTATCAAGCGCATGACCATTAGGCAAGCCGAACTCACTAATCGTCAGTAGCGGATGCTGCGCCTTATCACGGCGACTGGTAATCACCAAATTATAGCCACGCTGGTCAATCACCCTATCTGCCAATAGTTCATCAAGACACCAACGTAAATCAATCACTATCGAATACTGCTGAGCGGACATATTTTTCTTCTTTTATTATCGGTAAGTGGTGCTTAAAAAGCACCCTACAAGGTCTCATTCACTTCTACAACTGCCATTATTTGTAGCTGCCCTGATTCTATCAACTGAAAACTCACATCCACAGACTTATAGCGCATGATAAAAGGTGTATTTATCTCCGTACGGCGATAGGCTGGACGTGGATCTTGCGCGATTAAGGCTTTTATAGAGTCGATATCAGATTCCAGCAATTGCTTTTGCACCTTGTGGACAAGCCCATCTCTTGAGTTTAGCGAATTTGTTAAGTTTGTTAAATTCATTGAATTTATAAAAAGTAATGCAGCATTTTCCGTACCACTATTTGTGTTATTATTTTTATTATTAGCTTTATCAGATTGCTCTACATTAACCTGCTCTACATTAATCAGAGTCATAAACTGCTTGTAAGCAGATTCAGTCATTGTCACATCCAGCAGTGTTGGTGCAGTTGGCGCAAAGCCACTCTCTGCATCATCAACAGCATCGCTATAAGCCACATAGGGTTTGATATCGATAATTGGCGTACCATCAATCATATCAGCACCGCTAATGATAAGTAATACGCGACCTTCTACTACCTCAACCCGTTCAAGTTTAACCACAGACAGCCCTAAACCTGAAGGTCGATACATACTACGACTGGCAAACACGCCTATCTTCTCATTACCGCCTAGCCGTGGTGGTCGTACTTGCGCACGAAAATTGCTATCCGCTTTATTTACATGGCCGTTTTTATTTATATAGTTATGATGAAACTGCCAGCTAAGCCAAATATGACTAAACGCTTCTAATCCGACAAATGCCGCTGGTGTATCGTAAGGCGCTAGCATTTCAATCACGCTAGTCAGTGCCACCAAATTTGGCTGTCTTGGCGCCCCAAACTTCTGTGATAGTGGCGCACGATGATAGCCAATAATTGGCGCATGGTGATAGCCTTCTGACACACTGCCCTCTAACGCATTGTCCTCTAGCACATTGTCACCTGACATAAAAACTCTCCAAAAAAACTTGTCAATAGTGACAATTTGTCTATTTAAAACATATTCATATAATAAAACAGACTGACTATAAAACAGTCTCATCCAATCATACAAAATTATTTACTAACGATATTCTATTTTATCATGCCCGCTCAGAGCCACTTAGCGGATTTTTATTTTAAAGTTTGGTATTATGAGCGTGGAATTTGTTGAGAATCGCTTGCATTCATATGCTAGCGTATCTATACATAGACTTTACAGGCATTTTCACCCCCTTATAACGCTTCATAATAATGTTAAAATAGTGATTTATAACACAGCCTGTTTGCTTGACTCATGATGCTATTGGACTCATAACGCCCAAGTTTAATAAGCCTAATAGGTTTAATACTTTAGATCATGAGCAGTTACGATAGCTGTCTTTATAAATATCTTCATACTTTATAACTGTCTTTGTAATTATTTTGATAATGATTAAAAACAGCAGGTACTTTTAGAATATTGAATCCACCGTTGAAAATTTTAATTTAATACTCATTTAAACCTAATAATGTAGTCAGTAATCTATTAACGAGGACTTTATGTCAAAACTTCGCACCGAAACGGTCACAGAGGTTCATCACTGGAATGACGCTCTATTTAGCATCAAAACCACGCGCGATGACGGTTTACGTTTTCGTAATGGTGAGTTTGCGATGATTGGTCTCGCTATCGATGGCAGACCATTACTACGCGCTTACTCGATTGCTAGCCCTAACTATGAAGAGCATCTAGAATTCTTTTCTATCAAGGTTCAAGACGGCCCATTAACTTCACGCTTGCAGCATATCAAAGTTGGTGACGAGCTATTGGTCAGTAAAAAACCGACAGGTACATTAGTGCTTGACGATTTATTGCCAGGTAAACACCTTTATATGCTATCAACTGGTACTGGACTTGCGCCGTTCTTAGCATTAGCGCGTGACCCTGAAGTTTATGAACGCTTTGATAAAATCATTTTGGTACATGGCGTACGTTACATCGATGATTTGGCTTATCAAGATATGTTCGAAAATGAGCTGCCAAATGATGAAATCTTTGGCGAATGGTACCGCGAAAAGTTCATCTACTATCCGACTGTCACGCGTGAAGAGTTTAGAAATACTGGGCGTGTCACTGATTTGATGAAATCAGGCAAACTGTTTGAAGATATTGGTTTACCACCGATGAATAAAGAAGATGACCGTGTGATGATTTGCGGTAGCATGCCATTCAATGCGGAAGTTTCAGCGATTTTAGATGACTTCGGTCTTACTGTCTCACCACGCATGGGCGTACAGGCAGATTATGCGGTTGAACGTGCCTTTGTCGGGTAAGTTAATTAGTACTGAGTTAATTAATACGCAATTATCATAAATAATTCTTGACGGCTAAAAATAGGCTGTTATAATACGCAGCCTATACAGTTAACCCTGTAGCCCAATTCGATAATGTTTAGTTTTTAAACAGACTTTATCACCTAACACGCCGGTGTGATGGAATTGGTAGACATGACGGATTCAAAATCCGTTGCCTTTAAAAGCGTGTCGGTTCAAGTCCGACCACCGGTACCAATACCTAGTTCTACACAGTGTCATGTAATCTCAAAGCCCTTTATTATAGAGGGCTTTGCTGTATCTAGCGTATCATATTGTCGCATCATGTCCCTCCCAATCTCTGTATATAATGTACACTCTAATGTACACTATAGCTATATGTACACTTGGGAGACTTAGCATGAGCAAGCGCAAGCCTATAACCTCAGATAGAAGTATCAGTAGCCATAAATCAGAAGACAAAGAATACCTAGTCTCTGTAAAAAACTTTCCTAAGCTCAATCTAAGAGTTAAACCTAATAATACAAAATCATGGCTTTACCGTTATAACTCCCCCCACTCAAAAAAACAAAAAAATATGTCTCTTGGAGTATATCCAAGTGTCACATTTGCTCGTGCGTGTGAGTTATGGCGGGAAAATGAAGATTTGCTTAGTCAACAAATTGACCCGCAAGCCTATCGTAAAAAAAATAAAGAGACTAATTTAAAGCAAAGTAAAAATACTTTTGAAAACTTTGCTTGGGAACACTTTGAGTCATTAAAATTTAAACAAAAAGAAAATACCTTAGTGCGTAAGAGAAGGAATGTTGAGCTTGTATGTTCGTATATTGGTGGAGTTCCTATCGATACGATAGAGTCTACTAAGATGCTTGAGGTACTAACAGACATACAAAATAACTCGTTGAACAGTAAAGGTTTGCCTACGGAAAAGGCTGAACGGTGTGCTGGTATTGCTAGTGATATTTTTATATACGCTAGTGCTAGAGGGTTTTGTAAAACTAACCCAGTTTCATCAATTAAAAGTCAGCTTTTAAGTTACGCTTACGGTAACAGACCTGCTGTTGTTGAACCTAGCGATTTAGCTCAATTATTACGCAAGATTGAAACACTAAATGCCGAGTTAAACACACTTAATTCTTTACGCCTACTATCGATGCTTTATGTACGTAATGGTGATTTAAGACGCATGAAATGGACTGACTTAGACTTAATAAATGGGCGTTGGAATTTAAACCCATTAAAAGGACAAGGTAAGTCAAACATGGTTAATGAGATGATTGTACCTTTGCCAAGACAAGCAATTGGTATTTTAAAAGAACAGTATGAAATTAATGGACTTACGGAGTATGTTTTTTATAGCAAAACTGCCAAGCTAAATTTCATATCAGAGAATACTGCTAATAAGTGTCTAAAAGATTTAGGGTATAAAGACATACATTGTGTGCATGGCTTTAGAGCCACTGCTAGAACCATCTTAGAAGGAAACTTGAAGTATCCTGTCCATATTATTGAAATGGCTTTGGGACATACTACTAAAGACCCTAACGGAAACGCTTATGGGAGATTCCAATACTATGATGAGCGTGCGGAGATGATGCAAAACTGGGCAGACTATCTAGATGCTTTGAGGACATGCAAAGACACTGAGCAGTTTAAGTATGGGTTCAGAGCGCATGATACCTCTAACCAAATCCAAGCTTTAATTAATGAGCTTGGTGACGATGCAATATTAGAGATGTTATTAAAAGCAAAATCTTAATTTATTGTATGTATGTAGTTACTTAAACCATGCTTTTAAACCCACCTAATATTACGCTACAGTTGTTGTAGCTATCGTTTGATACATATGATGTACTCCCTTTTTTAACGTCTGTACAAGCAATATTATGCTTGTTCATATATAGGCAATGTACCTTATCTAGCCAGCGTAGTAATAGTAAAAACACGCCACGACTAACTCTAGTCAATTCTTAATATCTCAATATAAAAATTAAACAACGCTACGTTAATAAAGGGACATAAAAATGTTAGATATTATTAAAAATCCAAATTCATTTGTATTATTTTTTCATGGATTAGATGCAAATAATCAAAATGACAAATTTACCTCAATCAAGCGTAAACAAAAGCTATGTCAGACAGTTAACTATCGCCATAATTTTCAAAATATATTTGATGTTTATAATGATTTAATTCAATATCATCTTAATAATTATGATTGTTTAGTGCTAGCAGGAGACGGTTTGGGAGCATGGTTTGCAAATCACTTTGCTCATCAGTATGGGCTACCTAGTCTATTAATAGAACCATGTATATACCCTAAAGAATCAGTTACTAATAACACTTTTATACCTAATGAGATGCGTTTATCATTTCCAATAATTAATACTAATACTGTACGTGTCATTATTGTCGATAATAATACGTCATCTGTCGCGACAGCAAAAAGGACGTTAGTTAATCTTCCTGACTCATGGGAGATAGATTACCTTGAAGATACTCATAGCAACACGAACTTAGGTATTGATATTAACTATCACCTAAATTGGTTGTGTAATGACGAAATGATGATTGTTGATTTAGATTATGTAGATGAAAATGTCTATGCAAGCTTTAAAGACAAGTATTAAATCGGCTTACCTTGACCTTACTATTAATTAGTTAGACAGCTTTAGGAGCATGTATTATTGAATGATGTTAGTAGATATAACAAAAATGTTTATTTTGCAGTTAGACAAATTCTTAATAACTACGGCTTACAACATCTACCTTATTACCGTTTTAAACGATGGTGGGACTTGCCAAGCTCTAAACCTATAGATTTTAGTGGCTATATAACCCTTGAATCTATCGTAGAAGACTTTTATGCCAGTGAGATAGATGATAATACCGATATTGACTTCTCGTGCCATGAGCAAGCTCTCGTAGTCATAATTAAAAAGTACTACCTATCTGATAACAAAGCTATGTTTAAGCGAATTAGTGATGTTATCGGCTATCCAGTACCATTAGCAGAACAACACAAATTTATAGATAGCGTAGAGTTTTTTATAAACTTAAATGACGTTCATGCTGAGGTACAACATCAACTACATTTTCCACCATATAATATGCCTAGTCGTTTATCAAAGCAGTTAATAACTGATGTATTAGAGTGTTTATCTCACAATAACTTATAATGTTGGTTTTATTTTGACTTTTTGTACGCAAAATAATAGCCATTTAAAATACAGTGCTTATAGTAAAAGTCGACATTTTTCTAGTATAATAATGATTACCTATTCAAAGGTAGCTATAGTTAGGATAACCTGAATAGCAGGTGTTTTTGCTAAATTTAAATAATTAATCATTAAGGGCATCATATGAAAAAAGCACTTTTATTATTATTTTTTATAAGCAGTACCGCACTGGCAGATACATCATGCAAAGACACAACCGAGTATAAGTTCTACAATCATGTAAGCAGTGTTAGTACAAGCAATTTAGCTATTGAAGCAAATGAAGAGTCCTTAGAACAATATGAAGGAATGAGACCGACCCATCAGGTTAATGAGGCTATAAACACTATAAAGAAAGATATAAATCTTGCAATCTGGCTTAGAAACCATTCTTTTGCAGAATATAAAAAAATGGGAGGTAAGGCTAGTAATTATAATAGTTTAGAGCGTTTAAAAAACCCATGTGCTAATGAATACAGTGATGATAGTCTTTTAGTACAATTAAGGCGTGATTTTCGTGATAGGGAGGTGTATATAAAGCCTGAACAAAAAAGGGCTCCTGTACCATCAATAGGTGAATATACAGGTGAGGATGAATATGTACTAACAGATTTTGGTTTAGGTGAAAACCGTAACGGACGTTATGGTGAAGGTAATGGACGCAAAAGTAATACGGATAGACAAGGTAATGGTCAGAGTGATTTGCAAAAAACCATTGAGAGCGGCTTAAGCCTATATGAGCTTTTTAAACGCTGAGCCTTTTCTAAAAATAAGTAACTGGCTTATAACCTCTTAAAAAAGATAGAATATCTCGTATTTTGTGTAACTGCCATTTAGTTTGAATTTATGTACTTATACAAAATTTGAGGTACTCTCTACTATTTTTTGTGCTTCGGGTTTTAAGGTTACCTTATGAGTGAAGAGTCAAGATTAAACGACATCTTAAATAATGATAGTGTTGAAAGCACTGCTACTACCCTGATGGAAGTTGAACCTATTAGTATAGATACTTCTAACAAAGAAAATATACTGTCCAATGTTTCTAGAGCTATGAAGTTGAGCAATCTAGTCAATGTTTTCGAATGGTCTAAAGAGAATACGTCTACTGTTTTAGTATGGATAACTGCTATAGGTGCTTTTATTCAAATAATAGAATTGGCTGTAATTGATTTATCTTATATAAGATTCTTCTCTGTAAGTCAGTTAATTTCGGACGGTGCGTTAGTTTTACTAGTGTTTGGAACATACACGTTAATGTATCTAATTTCTCACAAATTTCTATTTTTTGAGTCAGCGTTGAAGTCTCGCTATAAAAGAATAGAGAACGGTGAGATTTTTGGATTCAATGAGAAGTACTTTAGTTTTATATCTGCATCTATAACTATATTTTTTGTAATGGATGGTCTTGCAAATTTTACAAACATGGATACTATTAATGGAATATTATGGTTAGTTGTTTTAATGCTGCCAGTAGCAACCTATCTAAATTATGTATTACTACGGATATTATTGCTGAATCTATATTATATAGTTAACACAAATGATGATTTTAAAATCGATGTCATTTTTTTAAAAGTTAATATCAAAATTCTGTATATTATAATTAATATTTTTGCAATTTTAGCAGGCATTTTAATGTTCATTGTAGCATTAGCTAAGTTCTTGATATTGATATATTTATCTATACGAGTTCCTTACTACATAGATAATTACAATCATTTAGAACAAAAAATAGCTGAGGATTACGATGGTCTTCAAGATTATAGACTATTGTACTTCAATGACGTTTATACGTTCGTCGAGATTAGTAAACCTGAAGATAAAGACAGTAAACTTATAAGTCATAGCATCAGCGGTGCAAACTATAATGTTAGCTTTTATAAAAATACGGACAAAAAGGTAGTAATATATAAAACTGAAGATGTACTATTTTGAGTAGCACTAAAAACATATTACTACCTTAAATACCTTAAACTTATATAAGCAACCTTATTAAACTACAAAGCAACTAGCTTTTGCTCATACGCCCACTCTGGTATACCTATGACGTTATCAGTTAAAACCTCAGCTAAATCTAAAGTAGGCTTTTTAAATTTAGGTAACACGATAGTTATGTCTATGCCATGCTTTAACAGCTCTCTTTTATGTTTATGATACGTACTAGGTTTCAAGCAATCTTTAAGACAGTACCCCTCTACCCACTTATAATATGTGCTTGCAAGAGTAGACTTTAAATCTAATAGTTTTTTATCACTCAATTGCATATTGCCTGTTAATACTATTCTAGACAATGATTCGTCAAGCAAAGACTCTACTAGCTCTTCATTCCAATTGCGTGCATAGCTTAATTCTTTTTCACGTAGCCACTTACTATTAAGTCTGACTTCAAACCTTAACATCTTGTTGGCATACTCTAATAACTGAGGTGTTTGTATGCTCTCTGCTAGACTCTTATTATCTACAATCTCACTACCCTTAGCATAAAACTTAAGCTCTTTAGTCTTTTCACCTTTACCAAAATACAGAGTGCTGTTGTACTGCTTGACGTGCCCATAGTAATTCATCGTCATGCCATCCTTAGCCTCAACAATCCATTTATCTGCTTCAGTTTTAGATGGTAAATGGAAGTTACGATTGATATCAATTTTTGTTATCTTAACAAAGCCATTATTAATATCTTCAAGCTGTGTTTTAGTAGGTTTTAAACCTAAATTGTTAATTATAAGCTGTTCAATAGTTAAACTAATTAACTTAACAGGGTCATTGATTCCAAATAAATTATGACCCTGTAAAAACTTAGCTAAATTACCTTCAATTTCAATCCTGTTATTAGCTTTGTCACCTAACGTTCTAATTCTAATTTTACTGTTGTGTTTACCTTTGACTTCAAGTCCAGTATAAAAACCGTAAGTAGTATCTGTATTATCCGTTAACTGAGCTAAAGAGACCTTAGCTATAAAATTACTGCCTATACCCATGGAGCTATGGTCACACTCTAAATTACATTTTATATAATCAATCATTTCATTATGTCCTACAATACCAATCAAATTGTTTATGACTTAGTACTTGTAAACACAACACTTAATATCTATGTTAAAAATAACACAAAAGTAAAGTATTACTATGAAGCTAAGGTGTCATTATAAAAATCAGACACGACAAAACCACAGTAAGCATATAGCCGTCTGTGGTAGCTTTGTACATTGTAATTTGTGTATAACAAGTAAGTTTATCAATGCGAATGTACTTGTTATACGTTATCTGACCGAGGTATTTTACTATCTATCCATGACAGGATTTCGTCATAACGCCAGACAGTAATAGTAGAAGTATACTTTGATGGTTTAGGGAATTTATCCTCTTTTACCCATCTCCATATAGTGGATTTGCTTAAAGATGTCATTTTTACAACATCATTGATTCGGATTGTAATTTGCTCTATATCGTTCGATTTCATAGGTGACTGCCTTTTAACTAGTCACTACAAAATAACCTCTAGTACTTCCAATAATATAAGATGACTTACGTCAAGTTCCAACAATTTTAGTAGTTATGTTTATAGCCTACTTTAATAACATAGTTTAGCTAACACATAATATTATGTGACTTTAAACTACAGTGAGCTACTATAATGGGGAGCCATCTTAAGCTTTGCAATAGCATTACAAAAAAATATAAAATGTTTTTTATTTTGTGTTGTTAGTAATTAAATGACTGTGTATTAGCTCAACTGACTACTTGATGTACACTGTAGTGTACACTACTAATATTTTTTAAAATTAAACTCTTTAAAATCAGTATTTTAATATACTAGTTAGGTACTGACCACCGGTACCAATACTAAAATACCGCTAACGATTTATGGTTAGCGGTATTTTTTTGCGTATTAGTTTATAAAATTGCTCAAAAAACTCACGATATATTGGCTCTGGCTCGTAGAGTACGTGCAATGTACCCTACGACTAAAATCAAACCTACTCAGCGTCATCTATTAGCTTATTTAGCGCATCTACCATGTCATCATCTATGATACTATCTTCAACATAATCAACTAATTCATAGATGGTGGTCAGATCCATCTCTCTGATACCCAAACTGGCTAGCTCTTCGTTGATAGACTCTAAGCTTACGACATCCTCAGGATTACCTAATAGGTGCTCATCAAACCCAGCATTGACGAACCAATATATTTTTTCTAACAACGTATCTCTTTCGGTTAAAGTAGAGTAACCCTCGCCTTGGATGAATACATTAAAGTGATAAGGCAGCTCTACATCATTGATAAAGAAAGTACGCATACAGTCTATCGTGTAGGCTTGGCTATCACTATTTTCATCGTCTGCATCGTCTTCATCTACTTCAATCTGCTCTTCTACTAAATTTCCTAATATCTGATAATCTCCTACTTTTACCTTATGATTATAGATAATACAAAAATCAGCGATGGCGTCAAAAATAACCGCGCTGATATCTAAAGTATTATCATCGATATCATAAAAGGCTTTTAGCGCTGGCAAAAACTCGGTTAGTTTGTCTTCGGGTACTTGCGTGAGAAACTGTTGCTCGTATATGGTTATCATGTCGTCAGGAGAATAGGTATTTACATTGTCTTCTTCGTTTCTGCCAGTAGGTTGCAGGGGCACAAGATTGTATGGGTTATTATTGGTCATTCAGAACTGCCTTGTTATATGAGTTTGCGATATTGAATGTCTGTTACTATAAGTTTTGGCTCGTTTTAGCCATTATAGTGTCGCAGAATCCATAATGGGTATTATCCCTTATTCAGACGCTTTTAGATATACAGCCTACTTTGGTAAAAAGCTACGCTATAAACGATTAGTCCGTAGGCTGAGGCTTTAGCTCAGCACAAACTCTGAGAAATATTAATATTTGGTTAATTGCTTAGACTATATAGATTAGAAAAATAACTGAGATCAATAGTTTTTATATTCTCACGATACAGAATCTATTACCTTATCTGGCCTAACTTATTAGTATTGTGTACACTAATCAACAAACTTAAGCTGACCTTTTGGATGAATAAATGGCTGACATGAACCTTGCAGAAAAATTAAAGAAATTTACTTCTAGTTGGGTTCAAGCAACTAATGAGTCTTTTACAAACCATCCAACCGCCAACTTTTTGAGAAACGACTTAAAAGAAGAAATAGCAGCTATCGTTAAAGATTTTGATAATAACTATTTAATAAAAGCTAGCGTGGGAGCTGGAAATTGGGCTAATATTCCATGGCTTGCAATACTTAATCCCAAAATAACGACAGCAATCCAAGATGGTATATACCCTGTGTACTTATTCAGTACCGATGGCTTAGGTTTTTACTTATCTTTAAACCAAGGTACAACAACACCTAAGGAAGAGCTAGGTAAAGTTAAAGCTGATATCAGGGCAGAGCTTATTAAGAAGTATATACTTGAAAAGTTTCCTGAATTAAAAGACTGGGGCGAGCAAAGAATAGATTTAAATGCGAATACACCACTAGGTAAGTCTTATGAGACTGCAAATATCGTTGCTAAGTACTATAGCCTAGATGTAGAGCTAGACAGTGAATCTTTAAAGCAAGATCTACGAAAGCTATTGTTTTATTATCGGAAGATAGAAACCTTAGATATTGAAGTAGAGTTGCAGAAATTTACTATGAATAAGCCAGAAGAAAGAACTAAACCTCTCCAAAAAAAGCAAAAATCTCTCCCTGATGATGTAACTCCCCTATCCAAACCCTTCCTACTCCTAGCTGGTATCTCTGGCACTGGTAAAACTCGCTTTGTCCGTGAGCAAGCCAAACTCACAGGTAGCCTTAGCGATACTTACTGCCTAACTTCCGTACGCCCTGATTGGCATGAGCCTAGTGACATATTGGGTTATATATCACGCTTGGGTGGAGATGGTAACGCTGAATATATCACCACTGATGTGCTGCAATTCATTGCTAAGTCGTGGCGGGCGATTATCGATGCTGGGCTTAAGCTAAGCGTCAGTGACTCTAACGGCCTTGATACAAGGCTCACTGTGACTGGCGATAAAGCTCAATTAGATAGAGTACTGCCCTATTGGCTATGCTTAGATGAGATGAACTTAGCGCCTGTTGAGCAGTATTTTGCTGATTATTTATCAGTGTTAGAGACACGCGTATGGCAATGGGATGCTGAGCAATTTGATTATTGCTGTGATCCTCTTTTGAAATCAGCAACTATTAAACAATTAGCGGACACAAACAAACTGCGTAGCGATTTGGGTTTTATAGATAGTAAATACGATAGAGAGTGGGAATTGTTTTGTGAGCATGGTTTAAGCCTACCCTTTAATCTAATCGTCGCTGGTACGGTAAATATGGATGAGACTACCCATGGCTTCTCACGCAAAGTTATCGATCGTGCCTTAAGTTTTGATTTTGGTGAGTTTTTCCCCAATAACTTTGATCATTTCTTTAAGTCAGAGGTCACTCATAACATCCTTAGCTATCCTATTTATTCTCACGCCACTGTTGACGATCTACCAGTGATAGATAGTGACGGTCGCAAAAGTATCGAGTTTTTAAAGGCAATTAATCAGGTATTGGACAATACTCCATTCCAACTGGCTTTTAGAGCACTCAACGAGCTATTGCTAGCAGTGATTAGTACCCAACCTACAGATGAGCAGCAGCTAAAAGCGGTATGGGATGACTTCTTGATGTGTAAGGTATTACCACGTATCGAAGGTGATCACGATAAACTGACTATTCATAATAGTACTACTAACAACGATTCATTGTTTGATGAGCTATCGCTCGTATTAGCACGAGAGCTTACTGATATTTGGCATGAATCAAAGAATTCTTCTAATGCTCGTCCTGACTTATATCGCGAGAAGTTAGTAGCAGAAGAGGATGATAAAGTATTGCGTATCACTTGTCGCAGTAGAGCTAAACTGGCATGGATGAAAGGACGTTTAGAGCGTTCAGGATTCACCAGTTTCTGGCCTTAATCGCTAAAATGCGTAAGCACATCTAAACTGAGTAGCTGCTCTTAGCCTTTGGCATTTAGCACTGATACAGCAAAATTAATGGAGCAATAATGCCAGAACTGTTACGGATACAAACTCCTGATTTTGAGCTGTCCATTTGGTGTAGCGATATTAGCAAACGGCAAGCTGCTTATCAGGCAACTGTAGAAAAACGCCAAGCACACCATGCGCCTAATGACCTTACTCATTACCAGATACCCGTTATCCGCTTTTCTCCGCCATTATCTATCATTGATGCTACCTTTATGGGTCAGCGAATCGACATAGATGATGCAATTAACCAGTCTACGCTGCTTAACCAAATTGAGATTAATGAGCCTATCTTCTTTGAAAATATCCAATATCAATTTGAATGGGTATTTTTTGATAAAAAGGGCTTTGATGAACAAGCGAAAACTGAAAACGCTTATTTAACCCATCGCAGTCATTTAGTAAATGAAAGCTTTCGCTTCGTTGAAGCACATCGCTCAATACCAGCACGTTTGACAGGATCTATTAACACCTCTAATCATGTCGGCTGGATGCGCCTTCCTCTCGAATATGTCACAAACGGTCAAACCCATCAAAGCCATATTGCCTTTGAAGTGCTGCCCACCAAGATGAGCTTGCACGATGACTTGCCAGCGATGTATCGGTCGATTGATAGCGTCTTTCCGCTATGGCGCTTTAGCTTAGTAGAAAAAACCGAGCAGGATGCCGCGAACAGCCAACAGCGTAACTACTTTCCATTGTTATGGTTAGCTAATTTTAGCCATCTGCGTAGCCAACTTGAGCAAGGTCTTAAAGTCATAAACCAAGCACCGCATAGCCGCCTGCAAGCACACACCTCTTATAACAAGGCATCACGACTAAAAGGCAAGCTGCCAGCGCGACTGGGTGCAAAAATAAAAGAAGATTTCGCTAATGGTCTGTATGAAAAGCGCTATCAAGTCACCAAAAAACAGCTGAGCGTAGACACGCCAGAGAACCGCTTTGTTAAGATGGTGGTCTCTACCTCCAAGAAGCGACTGGCTGACTTTGAACATAAGCTTAGACGAAACAACGCAGCACCGGATAAACAACGGCTGTCTAACACGTTTTTAGATGAGCTACACCACTGGCAACAGCCTCTACAGAAAACCCTGAAACAAGGCTTTATGACTGATGTCGGTGCTTATAATGGACGTAACCACGAGTCATTGGTATTGCAGCAAAAGGTCGGCTACAGCTCGGTATATCGAATTTGGCAAGAGTTAAAATTTTACCTAGATGTCTTTGACAATCAATCTAATATCTCTATGAAGTCGGTCGCTGAAATTTATGAGGTGTGGTGTTTTTTAACCCTCAGAAACATCTTGCTAGATGAGCTTGGCTTTGAAGAAATAACTACTGAAAAACAGTCACTAAAGTTGAATGACTTTTTTGAATATCAGTTAAAGGATGGCTTCGCTGGTGCATTTGAATTTAAGCGTAGCGATGGGGTTACAGCAAGGCTCGCTCACGAGCCAATTTTCACTAAAGCAGGGGCAGATATTCGCTCATATCTCATCAGCCAGAAGCCTGATATTGTATTAGAGATAACGCTACCTAAACCTAGCAACAAGCGCTTTATTTGGTTATTTGACGCTAAGTACCGTATTAAGACCATTAAAAATCGCTACGATGATACTGATATAAATATCGATACTACCGACTACGTGCCAGATGATGCGATAAATCAGATGCACCGTTACCGTGATGCTTTAATTCGTCTGACAAAGGATAAAGAAAGCAAAGATACGACTGAATTCCAAAAAAGCCGTCCAGTATTCGGTGCTTTTGCTTTATATCCCGGTTACTTTAATCAAGCAGTTACTACGAATCCTTATCTTAATGAGATCAACGAGGTCGGGATTGGTGCATTCGCATTACTGCCAAGCCCCTTTAAAACAGATTCAAATAGTAATAATGGGCATTATTGGCTATTGAGTTTTTTGCGTCAGCAATTGGGGAATAACCTTGCTACTAACCCAACGGATAATAGTGGCAAAAATAGCAGCGAAATCAAAAATAGCAGTGCTGTAAATAGTACCGCTGTAGCTTACCGAGTAAACGACTACGACTCTCACGCAGATAAACTAATACAACATACCCATAATCTTGAAGAGAGTCTTTATCTACAAGATGCTGCACGTATTCCCTATTCAGGTATGGAGCAAGTGCTATATCCTGATCTGATTATGACTATTGCTTTGGGAGGGGGGAAAGGACGCTATTCGGCCTATTTTGATAATTTTAAAAATGGATTGGCTACTTGGTATCATCTGCCTCAAAGTACATTTTTAGGTAAATACAAACAACACATTGTGAATGAAATACGCTATTTGGCATTGGCAATCACATCTGAGCAAAATACCAATAGCAAGCAAATTACCATGCTTTGGCCTATCAAAAATGTCATTACGTTAGCAAGAAACAAAATCACCATCACTCAGGCTGGTAGCCTTTCAAACTCTGCTGAGGATTATTACTTATTTGAGTTAGGTAAGCCGTTAACGCTGAAAGATGCGATAATTCGCGTGCCACACCGCCCCTTTAGAAATTCGATGAAGCTCACTACCTTAAACCACCTAGAACAAGCAGCTAAATTTAGTGAGCTTAAACAGGTCTATGACCAAGCTTTAGTATGAGCGCCTATCACAGCTCCAAACGACGCAATCTCAGCGCGTTACCAATCACCGATACTGACGATAAGCTCATAGCTGCCGCTGCTATCATAGGACTAAGAAGAAGCCCAAATACGGGATAGAGCACACCTGCGGCAATTGGAACACCAAGCGCATTGTAAATGAAGGCGAAGAACAGGTTCTGTCTGATATTGCGCATAGTTGCGTGGCTAAGCTTATAGGCTTTTGCAATACCCATCAAATCACCTTTTAGTAGGGTAATCCCTGCACTCTCCATCGCCACATCAGTGCCGGTACCCATAGCAATGCCGACATTCGCTTGCGCTAGTGCGGGCGCGTCGTTAATACCGTCACCTGCCATCGCCACCAATTTACCGCTGTCTTGCATCTCTTTAACGATGCGGTTTTTGTCCTCTGGCGAGACGTCGGCATGGACTTCATCGATACCTAATTTATTGGCGACTGCCTGCGCGGTTTTTTCGTTATCGCCCGTTAGCATAACGACTTTTAGTCCCGCGTCATGAAGCAGTGAAATAGCTTCTTTGGTGCTTGGTTTAATAGGATCAGCAACTGAAATAATACCAGCAGCTTTACTATCTATCGCCACGAACATTACCGTTTCACCGTCCTTTCTACGGACGTCGGCTTTAGTAGATAAATCCTGATCGAAGCTGTTTAAACTCTCCATAAGCTTTGAGTTACCAATAGCGACTTTTTTACCATTGACTACGGCTTGTACGCCCTCACCGGTGGTCGAATTAAAGTCAGTAGCTTTAGGAATAATGAGTGATCTATCTTGCGCGGCTCTCACGATAGCTTCTGCTAAAGGATGCTCGCTCGCGCTTTCTACTGCCGCTACCAGTGCGAGGAACTCGTCTTCATCTTGACCTGCGAGCGCATCAATTGCGGTAAGCTCGGGCTTACCAGCGGTGAGCGTTCCAGTCTTATCAACGACAATAGTGTCAACCTTTTCCATCGTCTCTAGTGCTTCGGCGTTTTTGATCAGTACGCCATTTTGTGCGCCTTTTCCCGTACCGACCATGATTGACATCGGCGTTGCAAGTCCGAGCGCACAAGGACAAGCGATAATGAGTACCGCGATAGCGTTGACCAGTGCATAGGCCATAGCCGGCTCAGGTCCGAATGTCGCCCATACAATAAAGGTTATGATAGAGCTGACAATGACAATGGGCACAAACCAACCCGCTACTTGGTCTACTAGGCGCTGGATAGGGGCACGGCTGCGCTGGGCTTCGGCGACCATTTGCACAATTTTGGATAATACCGAATCTGCTCCGACATTGACCGCTTCGACCAATAGCGTGCCAGTGCCGTTCACCGTACCGCCGGTGACCGTATCACCTTGCACTTTTGAGACAGGAATGGGTTCGCCCGTAACCATTGATTCGTCAACATTGCTATTACCATCGAGCACAGTACCGTCTACTGGCAGCTTCTCTCCAGGTCTAACTCTTAGCTGGTCACCACTGATGACTTCATCAAGTGAGACTTCGACTTCGTTGCCGTTTTCATCGACACGTCTTGCAGTCGGCGGTGCGAGCTCAAGTAAAGCACGGATTGCGCCCGAGGTCTGACTTCTGGCTTTTAGCTCCAGCACTTGACCAAGTAGCACCAAGGTTACGATGACAGCTGCCGCTTCATAATACACACCGACTTGACCAGCGCTATCTCTGAAACTGTCTGGAAAAATATGCGGGAAAAAGGTCGCGATAATACTAAAAATATAAGCAGCGCCTACGCCTATCGCAATCAAAGTAAACATATTTAGATTGCGGCTTTTTATAGACTGCCAGCCTCGAACGAAGAACGGCGCGGCGCCCCACAGTACAACGGGAGTAGCAAGCGCTAATTGCAACCACTGCGAGACGGGGCCTGAGATATCATATTGACCAATATTATCTAAGTTTATCCCGAACATATCGCTCATCGCGTATAAAAATAGCGGTATGGTGAGTACGGTACAAACCCAAAATCGACGGGTCATATCGTCAAGCTCAGACGTATCTTCTTCGCCAATAGTAACCGTTTCTGGTTCAAGTGCCATGCCGCATATTGGACAGCCACTATTTTCAACGTCTCGGACTTCGGGATGCATCGGGCAGATATAGACTGTACCCTTATAATCGTCTGGTACTTTGTCGTATTTCCCGCCTTTGATAGATTTTACATCGGTGCTGTTAGTAGTAGTTTTTGTGCCATGACAATGCGCATGACTGTCTTCATTGTCTTTGGAATCAACGACCTCTTTAACAATTTGGTCTTCAGGTTTAAGGAACATACCGCATATCGGACAGTCGCTCTTTTCAACATCTCTAACTTCTGGATGCATAGGACAAATATAGACCGTACCGTTATAATTTTCGGGTACTTTGTCGTACTTGCTGCCTTTGATAGACTTTACCTCAGCACTATTATCAGTAGTATCCGTACCATGACAATGCGCATGACTGTCTTCATTGTCTTTGGAATCAGCGACCTCTTTAACAACTTGGTCTTCAGGTTTGAGTGCCATGTTGCATATTGGACAGCCACTATCCTCAATATCTCGGACTTCGGGATGCATTGGGCAGGTATAGATTGTGCCACTATAGCCAGCAGGTACTTTATCGTACTGTCCACCTTCTATAGACTTTGTATCGTCAATATGTTTCATAAAACCACTCCTTGAAGACCATGAGTAGAGATCTTGAATCATTTATATCAACCGCTAATAGCCGTTGTCTCTACTCTTGCTTTACACGCTTAACAACTTAGTTAAGCGTAAGACTCAATCTCGTTTACGCAGATATTTGAGCAGCGACATAATTACTAATACTAATATGGCAAAAAACAGTAGGGCAAATACTAAACAGACAACCATCATTCCCCAGCTCATACCATGCATCATCGATCCATTCATCATGCCATCCATAGGCCCATTCATCATACCGTGCATCATAATAACCATTATAAGTACTCCTTATTTGTTATTTCCTTAGTATAAGTAATGATATAGTACTGGCGTGTGAACGTATACCTTTCAATAGGCTGCTTACTTAATGACACCTAATATGAAATGCTCAAAATTTACGACTGTTTATTCCAACTCATCAATAAGTTGCTGCATCTCATCGATTTCACGCTTTTGGGCTTCGATAATGTCATCAGCAAGCTGACGTACACGCGGATCTTCGATATCAGCACGTGAACTGGTTAAAATAGCAATCGAGTGATGCGGTATCATCGCTTGCATCCAATCCACTTGATCGACAGTTTGTTGTGATCTAACGCCCCATAGACCAAAGGCAAATAGCACGACGCTAATTCCATAAACCATTAGGTTGACCTTAATCTTTTTATACATATTGGTCATAAAGGCGAGCATGATAATAGCCATCATAGCGCCCATATATAACGCCATATAAGCTCTGGTTTCGCTAAAATAAACGTGATCCCATTGATAAGTATTAAAATACATCATGATAAACATCACCACTGTCGATGTTAAAATCATCAGGGTGAACTTCACATAGGGGTTCATTTGCTTCTGTTTATTATCCATATGGTTATTCATATTCTTGTCCTTAATTTAGTAAAAAAGGCACCTAAATGAAGAGGTGCCTTTTTTTGGAGCTAGTGTTATAAACTGTTTTTTGCTTACATGGTTAACACTAGAACCAAAATTTCACACCAGCTGTAACGCTACTAGAATCAACAGCTTCGTCTTCTTGACGTCGCAAATCTCTTGCGTTGCCTAAAGCGGTCTCATAGCTGATACCCACATAAGGTGCGAGCTGACGACTTAACATCTCGTAAGTAAGCCTAACGTCAGCCCCAAACTCATTAAAGCCTTTAGTAATATGGTTATCCGTATCATCTTTGCTAAATGCCGTCAGCTCTACTTCTGGAATCACTACCCAATGTTGATCTAAGCGCCACTCGTACTCTGCACCTAGATCTAGACGAACTTGCCCATCAGTATATAAATAAGCTCTAGCATCGGTTTCGATGAAGTAAGGTGCAGTGCCTGCAATACCAGCCATCACGGCAGATTTATCATTTTCGGTATCATAAGCAACACCGGCTTCCCCATTCCAAAAAATACTAAGTGGCTTCCAGTAAGCGAGTGAGGTTAAACTATCAATTTCTTTATCGTCTTTAGTTTGGATACTACCTTCGCTACGTAGCGTTACGCGGTTGCTGTCTGTACCGTACCACGTATCAAACTCATAATTGATTTGATCCTCCTCGAACTGATAGCCCAGATCGTCTACTGATACGCCCCATAACGGTAAGCTACCCATCATCACAGGCTTACCAAAGCGACCATAGGGAACACCGTTCGAGTAGTCAGGGCTTCGAGCATCGGCTGGTGCTTCGCCACCTTGCATCCCTGACATGTCCATACTGCCATGATCCATGCCCGACATATCCATGCCACTATGATCCATACCTGACATATCGCCCGACATATCCATGCCACTGTGATCCATATCAGACATATCGCCTGACATATCCATGCCACTGTGATCCATATCAGACATATCGCCCGACATATCCATGCCGCTATGATCCATATCTGACATATCGCCCGACATATCCATGCCACTATGATTCATATCTGACATATCGCCTGACATATCCATGCCACTATGGTCCATATCTGACATATTGCCCGACATATCCATGCCACTATGGTCCATATCTGACATATCCATACCAGACATGTCCATACTGCCATGATCCATGTGCGACATCTCAGCAGCATTTGCTAAAGGTGACATTAATAACATCAAAGATGACATGCCAATAAACGGTAGACCTACTTTATATATTTTCATAATAAGGCTCATATTCGAAGGTTTATTAAACAACGGCAACTTCTCTAAACATCCCTGCTTCCATGTGATAGAGCAAGTGACAATGCCATGCCCATCTGCCAGCTTCTCCGGTGACATCAAAGCTTATCTTTTGTGCAGGCTGTACCATTATCGTATGCTTACGTACTTGAAACTCACCTGAAGGCATCCGCAGATCGCTCCACATACCATGCAAATGCATGGGATGATTCATCATGGTGTCATTGACTAAGGTAATACGTACGCGCTCGTTGGGCTTAATATTGACCGGTGCGGCATCTTTGAACATAACCCCGTCTAGAGCCCAAATATAGCGCTCCATGTTTCCCGTCAGATGTATTTCAATCTCTCTGGTGGGTTTGCGCTGCTCTGCCATTATCTCATCGCCGACAGAGCGCAACTGACTATAATTCAAAACCTTTCTATCAATGTTACGTAGATTAATACCAGGGTCATCAAGGTTCATACGCGGACTATCAACGCGCATATCGGACTTAAAGTCATATTCTGTCTTAGCATGCTTGGCTTTATAGCCATCAGCGCCCATAGCACCCATCATGTCGGCCATCGTCAGCCATTCGATTTTGTCCATAGCAGGTATCGCAGGACGAGCGCCTTTTTTGGTCGCAAGCGTTGTCGCAACGTAGCCTGACCGATCTATGTTTTGAGCAAATATGGTATGCGCGTCTTTAGTCGGCGTCACGATGACATCATAAGTCTCGGCCACCCCAATACGGAAATCATCGATATCGACAGGACTGACATCAATCCCATCCGTCGCGACGACTTTCATTTTTAAGCCGGGGATGCGTACATCAAATATCGTCTGCGCTGAACCATTAATAAAACGTAGTTTGACCGGCTGTCCAGCCTTGACAAGTTGCGTCCAGTTAGCCGCTGTCGTTTTACCATTCATCAAATAGGTAAAGGTCTTTTCACCGGACAGATCAGTAAAATCTGTCGGCATCATCCGCATCTGATTCCACATTTTGCGCTTATCAAAAGCAGCTTTTAGATCTGTTGCGGCAATATCGGACAGCAGCTTCTTGAAATCTGGCAAATGATAATTATCAAAGTCGGCCCGTTGCTTTAATAGTTTCAGTAAGTTGTGTGGGTCACGGTGCGTCCAATCACTGAGTAAAATGACATGGTCTTCCTCGATAGGATGGCGTTCGCGTCCTTTCGGTTCAATGACAATCGCCCCGCGCATACCAGTTTGTTCTTGGAATCCAGTGTGCGAGTGATACCAATAAGTGCCAGATTGTTTTAGCGTAAATTTATACGTAAAGGTGCTATTCGCTGGGATACCATCAAAACTAATACCTGGCACGCCATCCATTTCAAACGGCACTAGCAGACCATGCCAATGGATAGAGGTTGACTCATTCATCTGGTTATGGACGCGTATCACTACCGTATCACCCTCACGCATTTTTAGCGTCGGCGCTGGTAATGAGTTATTAATGAGTGTCGCCGTGCTTGATTTTCCATTAACAATAATGGGTTTTTTGCTGACATAAAGATCAAACTCTTTGCCTGTCAGTATGGGTACTTTATGCTCGGGTTTATCACTGTTAATGACGGCGTTTTTTTGATTTGCACCCAACGCACTATTGGCAATGGTTGGTAACGTCGATAACATAGACGCGCCAAGTAGCGTAGATGACCCTGTCAAAAAACGTCGACGGTTAAGCATGTTTTTATTATTCATAATGATGACCTAACTTAATCTGCGAGATGGTGGTTAACTCTATTCAAACCAAAACTACAATTGCTGCTGCGGCGACTCAACATCAGCATAAACGCTTGTCGTACCGTCTTTGTTGATTTGCATAATTTGATACGGCATAAATTGGTTTTGATACTCCATACCAGGGCTACCGACTGGCATACCGGGTACGGCAAGACCGATAGCATCGCTAGGCGGATTTTTTAAGAATTGGGCCATGTGCTTGGCGGGGACATGGCCTTCAAAGACATAACCATCGGTGGTGACTGCGGTATGGCAAGACTGCATTTGCGGCGGTACGCCATAACGCTCTTTGAATAAAGACAAGTCTGCAACATCGTTTGCCGTTGCGTTTAGACCATTATCTTCTGCATAACCTACCCATTCTTTACAACAGCCACAATTGGCATCTTTATAAACAGTGGCAGAAACGTTTTTAAGAAGCTCTGATTGGTTTATCAAAGGAGCCGTCACCGCTGTAAGCTCAGCTTGTGGTTCTACTACCTGAGCCGTTTGTGTAGCAACCGTTGGCTCAGGTTGTACAGGCTTTGAATCAGAAGCGCTCGTATTTGATTGGCTACAAGCCGCTAATAATAGTGAAGATGTCACCATCACTAAAAGAACACGACCAGATAACCGGTTGTGTTCACTAGGAAATATATTGGTATAGCGTCTCATAAAGCCACTCCTAAGCGTTTGTTTACATATTTGATATTCTAAATACTTTACCCTGCATCTAAAGTAGCATAGGCCTATTATAAAATGTTAAGCGCAGCACTATTCGGTACTGCATTCTTGACATCAAAAACTATGTGTTAAAACCCATGTACTAAAACCACGATACTAAAAACCATAATATTGAAAATAATTAATGCTGCATTCCAGATTCATCGCCCGACATATCCATATTGCCATCAAATGACATATCCAACATATCGTCGTCTAACCTAGTCGTTAGCATGGTGTACTGACTTTCATTCAATTCAGGTAATGATCTAATAAAAGCAACCATTGCCCACATCCTATCGTCATCATGAGAAGCTCCCCATGCTGGCATTCCAGATGCCATGATGCCATGTTTAATCGCCCAAAAACTTTGTTGTGCACCCGCTTCCGTCTGATAACGTTCAACAACATCAGTCTTGGTAAAGTTAGGCGGTTTAGGATATAGACTCTCGCTGAAATCAGTCTTTTCTACCCCAGGAGACAAATGACAGCCTGCACACATATCTTTGTAATCCGCGCCACCAGTGCTAATCATGTCCACCTGTTCTAAATCTGGAACGATGATATCTTTACTCGCGTTTTCTATAGAACGATTACGAGCTGTCTCCAAGAAATTGTAGACCATAGGACTATGCTCTTGATCGGCCCCAACATTTGAGACGCCACTGATAACGACAATGAAAATACCAGCAATTGCGACAACAACAGTAAAAAGTGCCCCCAATAAAAATTTCATATACTTATCCTAAAAATCCATTTTTGTTAATACATCACTATCATTTAACAAAACTGCTTATTTAATAAAACTGCCTAATAGTGATGTATATTTAACAGGACTAGATTTGAAATTCTTAAGACTTACTGTCACTGCTCACACAGTGTTTTTGGTACATTTGTTTCATTTTGCCCATATTAGCCATCATTGCTTTCATAGCAGGGTCATTCATATCCATTTTGCTATGATCCATTTTGCCCATCATTTGCACATGCTTTTCCATCTTTTCACAGTTCATTTGATCCTTTTCAGCATGCATTTTTGGATCATGTGCCATAGCAGACGTTGAAACGACTAGAGCAACAGCAGTAACGATGATTGATTTAGGCATTGATTTGAATAGTGACATAATTAATTCCTTGTTTGATTTGATTAACAGCTTATAAAGCGTAGGTTTGGGTTGAATGCAGCTTTAATGTATTGAAACTTAAAGAATATATTGTCACTTAAAGTTGTCAAAGACTAAGGCTATTAAATCAGTTTAAATGATAACTTACTCATTCTGACTGACAGATGACACTAAGATGACAATTCTGTCATCTTCGCATCTATAGATTTTAATGCTGAACGTAATCCTTTAGTATTGCCTTAGCATTACTGTCGCGATCCTTACCGTACTGGTCTACAAAATACTTTTCAGCTTGCAGATGTTGATCTTGATGCTGAACCTGACAGGCTACTCTGGCATCGACATAGCTTTTCATTTGAGCATCAGATATTTGCGCATCATTGTGATCAGCGTTTTTTGCAAACTTAGTAACCGCATCGCAGTTGTTGATAATTGAAGCACTTAGGTTGGTAGTATGAGCATTTGCTGCTGACATGCCAATAAGCATCGACAATGATAATAAAGCTGCACTTTTTAGACCATAATTTTTCATATAATACTCTCAAAAATAAATAATTGGGCATTCAAGTAGAATGTTTGTTAGTGAAGCTATTTATAGAAGTTAACTTTATCTTCTAAAGGCCATCTCTAGCAGACAAAGCTTTCTATTTAGCGTTGATTAAGGATACTAAATTGACACTGACAGCTTAATGACGAATACATGACATGTTTGTTAGAAATAAATCAATCTTGTCATACTCTCCAATAAGACCAAATGCTAAAACTCACGGCGGCACCTATGTTTTTTGCCCGCGCAGTTATATCAAGCATCTTCTGTCAAGCTACGAATTATTAAAGTGTGGTAAGAAACGCTATTAATATAAGAAGTGCTATTAATATAAGAAATATCATTAAAAAGGATAGGCTATGAAAGTATTACTGGTAGAAGATGAGATAAAGCTTGGAGAGTATATAAAAAAGGGGCTAACCGAGGCTGGCTTCATCGTTGACCACCATACGACTGGTCTAGACGGCTATCATGCCTTGATGACAGATGAGTTCAGCGTGGTGTTAATGGATGTGATGCTACCTGATGTCAGTGGCTTTGAGTTGATACGCAATTACCGCGCTGCTGGGAAGCATACGCCCGTCTTATTTTTGACTGCAAAAGATGATTTGAGTGATAAAATCAAAGGTATTGAAATCGGCGGAGATGATTATCTAACCAAGCCTTTCGCCTTTGCAGAATTAATAGTCAGGATAAAAAGTCTGTTGCGCCGTGCCAATCAATCTGATTATAAAAGTACTATTATGGAGTTAGCAGATCTAAAAATGGACATTGCCAAGCGCACCGTATATAGAGGCGACAGCGCCATTAAGCTGACTGCAAAAGAGTTCTCCCTATTGCAGTTTTTGTTAGAACGCCAAGGTGAGGTATTGCCGCGCTCCGTCATCGCATCGCAAGTATGGGATATGAATTTTGATAGTGATACCAATGTCATTGACGTCGCTATAAGACGTCTGCGACTAAAAATCGATGACGAGTTTGCTATAAAGCTGATTCATACCGTGCGCGGGATGGGTTATCGATTGGATGCCTTAAATACTTCGGATACGAATACTGATAGCGCTACAATCAATGACAATGCAATGAATAGCGTTGCCATCAATAGCACTGAAGCCAAATAAAATGAAATATAACTTCGAAAATCGACGCTTACCCCTGCTATGGCGGACAATTTTTTTACTGACGATATTCGTTGTTATCTCTCAAATCGTTATTTACATTTGGGTTCAGCGCTCTGTAAATGGTCACTTTGAGCAAATGGATTCAGAGATTATTACTCACGCCGCCTTTAATCTACGCAAGCGAGTAACCCATCTCGACGAAGAAACGGCTTCTCCAACTTTACCCTCTTCAATATCTTCATCAACTTCGCTGAACTCGCCCACTTTACCAGCACAAGCGCCAGCACCAATTGGAGCTGACCACCTGCATTCCTCTTGGCTAGACTACGATCTAAAGACGCTCGTAGCCGATAAAAACGGACGCTTATTGTCTAGCACTCCTAGTAGTTTTGCCGATGAATTGCCCACAGATTTTAACCTGTCATCTCTATGGCAAGACCATCACGAACAGCAGTTTGTCATAGAGATAAATAATAGAAGTTACCGAGCAGTTATCATTCAAGACAATCAAATGCTCGCGCTTATCGCCCTGCCTATTGATGTCCATCATCAGTATTTATTACAGTTTAACCGCCAGCTCAGTATGATATTGATAGCGATTACCCTGCTATTGGTGTCAGTCGCAGCATTAAGTGTCTACTGGGGTTTTGCGCCTTTATCTACTATCGTACAAAAGATGAAGGGCATCAACCCTGAAAAGCTGGATGAACGAGTCATCGTTAGTGATATGCCGCGCGAGCTACGACCGCTTGCTGAGTCTTACAACTTAATGATGAGTAAGCTTGAGGGTAACTTTGAATCACTATCGCGCTTCTCGGATAACATCGCGCATGAGCTGCGTACCCCGTTGGCAACTCTTGGCACTCAGACTCAGGTCATGCTTAGCAAGACTAGGAATACGAATGAATATATCGAGCAATTGCATCATCAGCATGACACGCTTGAGCAATTATCTGCGCTGATTAATAACATGCTCCTGCTAGCTAAAACTCAAAAAGGGCTTTATGACTCCCAACTCAACGTTGTCGATACCGAGTCACTAATCACAAAGCTTATCTCCTACTATGAAATGATAGCGGAAGATCGTGAGATAACTTTTGAAAAAACGGGCAGCTTTGGCACAGTGCTAGGCGATGAAGGCTTATTGCAAAGATTGTTTGCCAATCTAATGTCAAATGCCATCTATTATGCGGCTAGTGATAGCGTAATTACTATTGCAGCATCTGCGATTGCCACTACTTCTATCGCCCCTCATCACGTGGTAAATAGCGCAAAATCTAATGTAAAAAACGGTGTGGAAAGCAGTGTAAAAAACAATGTGAAAAACAATGACATCCAAAATCTAGGGCAAACAATAAAACAAACCTCTAAACCATCACCTTTAAAAATAACCATCACCAATCGCTTGGACGAACCCTTGACTCAAACTGAGGCGAACAAATTATTTGAGCGCTTCCATCGTCATCATAGAACGACAACTATGCATGCAGGATCAGGTCTGGGATTATCCATTGTGCAAGCTATCGTCAACGCCCATAACGGCAAAGTCAGCATTACTATCAAAGATGATTATTACTTCCAAGTTGAGGTAATTTTGTAGCACTCAAAGTTAGAGGTTCCAAGTTTATTCTCTTAAGTAATCAAAGGTTTTACACCAGCCCTCACAGCGTTCTGCATCACGCTTGTCATATATGCTCATAGCAGATTCGAGATTCAAATTGAATTCATCCTCCTTATCTTCTGCAAGTGCTGTCAGTCGCATCGAATACCAAGCAGTCACACCGCCTGGAGGATTGGTATCGAATCTTGGAAACTCTGGATCGCCCCCATCAATACTTAGCCAATCATGTGCAAGATGTGGATTAAGCGCCATAGCACGTCCTATACTTACCATGTCTACAGCACCGCTTTCGACAGCATCAATTGCTTGCTGACGTGACTTAAAGCCACCAGTCGCCATGATTGGAATCGCAGTTATTTTTTTCGCACGGCTTGCAAAATCAAGGAAATAAGGCCCAGTACCTGAATTACTGTCTGAGCTTGCAACTGCCCCTGGAAAATAAGTTCCGCCACTGATATCGATTAGATCAATAGACGTCTGATCAAGCAATCGAACCATCTCCATAGCGTCGTCTTCCGTCAATCCACCTTCCAACTTATCGGTTGAATTGATTTTAATACCAATCGGAAACGCGTCTCCAACAGCTTGCCGAACCGTATCTATAATCTCTTGAACAATGCGAAATCTCGACTTGATTGATCCGCCATATTCATCCGTACGTCGATTGAATAACGGAGATAAAAACTGACTCAAAAGGAAGCCATGTCCAGCATGAATCTGCACACCACCAAATCCTGCATCCTTGGCAATTAACGCAGCCTTTGCGTAGATACTTGGTAACTCCTTAATATCTTCGACTGACATGCTCTCACACTTCAATCCTTCAAGGTCTAACGCAGATGGACCCTTAGGCCGACTGACAGGCAAATAGGATAACGCTCCAGCATGTCCGAGTTGCGGCCAAATATGCGCTCCATCGTTAGATCCTCGACGTGCCAAAGATTGCAATGCGTTTTGATCAGTAGTTGGTCCTAATACTAGATTGCCAGGTTTTTCAGGATGTCGAGGATCGCCCTGTACTTCGCCAATCAGAGACAAGGCTGCACCGCCTTCCGCCCAGCGCTCATAGAGCCGTGACTGTGCTGTAGTGGCGTTGCCTTTTCCATCACCAAGTGAGTCTGACATTGCGGCCTTTGCTAATCGGTTCTTGAGCGTCATACCACACGGCAGTTCAAGTGAAGCGGCTAATACATTGGCTGAACTTGAAAGTTCATGCTTAGTCTGTAATTGTTTCATCGACTTTCTCCATCGTTATATCGAAATATTTAGATATTAAGTGTCTGTTAAATACTGTGGTTCTGTTAAATGCATTGTCTTTAGTTTTATCAGTACGAAATAGAATAGATACGTTAATAGCCACATGTTACTGGTATAAATTTTCCTTGCTTGCTGTTAACACAGAGGCTGCGAAAAATTCATCCCAGTAGCGCTGTATCGGTTTTAAAGTGATTTACCTATATGCTAATTACTTATGTTAATGATTAAGGCTTTAACAACTCTTTCTCAACCTCATCAATGAACGCTTGGATATTGACCTCATTGCGTCGATAAAAGGTCCATTGTCCATGACGCTCAGCAATGACCAAACCAGCCTGCTTTAAAAGACTCATATAGGTTGAGATTGTCGATTGTGACAACCCTGCTTTTTCTTGAATGTACGCAACACAAACACCGTCCAAATCAGCATGCTCTGGTAGCGAAGGCGGAAAGTTCGACCTATCTTTCAACCATTCAAGAATTTTGCGCCGCATAGGGTTGTTAAGGGCGGAGATTACATTTTCAATATTCATAAATCATAATATCCCGATATATAGATAAGAGTCAACGGATAATTAAAACTAATTTCAATAACTCGGTAGCATCGGCAACCAAAATACCAAGGCCAACAGCGTGGCTAATAATACTGGCGGTGTGATGAGCAGCCCGATTTTCATATACTGCCCCCAGCTGATTTTATAGTCCTTCTCCGCCAATACATGTAGCCATAATAATGTCGCAAGGCTACCGATGGGCGTAAACTTCGGTCCCAAATCATTGCCAATCACATTAGCATAAATCATCAGCTCGCGAGTCGCTGCGGGTATTTGCGCGCTATCAATAGCCAGTGCACCTACTAAGGTAGATGGCATATTATTCATGATAGAAGCCACGATCGCTGAAAGAAATCCAGTCCCTACTGTAGCGATGACATTGCCCTGCTGCCCTAACCAGTTAAGTATTTGGGCACCATAAGCCGTTAACCCTGCATTACCCAACCCATAAACCACCAAGTACATACCGATTGAAAACAACACGATTTGCCAAGGCGCTTTACGTACAACATCAGATACAGAAATAACAGCACCCCGACCACCCTGCCACCAGCGCCCTGCAATAGCCATCAGCACCAGCGCAGCAGCGCCAGTGACGAAGGAGATAGGAATACCTAGTGATTCAGTCGCAAAATAAACAACAAGTAGTAATGCTAATAGCGGAAAAGCTGCCCTAAAAACCAACGGATCTTCAATAGCGGATGCGGGTGCACTAAGACTGGCAATAGAATAGTGTTTTGGAATTTGGCGCGCATAGACCACCCATAGCACTGCTAATGTCGCGATGACAGAAACGATATTGACCGGCACCATGACTGCCGCATAACGTCCAAAGCCAATATCAAAATAATTGGCGCTAACGATATTGACCAGATTAGAAGTCACTAGTGGCAAACTTGCAGTATCAGCAATAAAGCCCGTCGCTATGATAAAAGCCAATGCCGATGGCGGTGAAAACTTAAGCCGTAGCAAGATAGCGATGACAATCGGTGTCAGGAGTAATGCAGCGCCATCATTGGCAAAAAACGCGGAGATAAACGCGCCCAATATCACAATCATGGGAAATAATAACCGCCCTTGCCCATTGCCAAGCCTGGCTACATGTAGTGCCGCCCAACCAAAGAATCCCGCTTTATCTAATATAATTGAGATGATGATAAGCGCCACAAAAGTAAAGGTTGCATCCCAAACAATGTCCCAGACGATACCAACATCAGATAAATGCACCACACCAAAAGCTAAGGCGACCAATGCACCGCCCATCGCGCTCCAACCAATGCCCAATCCTTTAGGCTGCCATATCACCAAAACTAAAGTCACGATAAAGATAATTAATGCGAGCATGGAGCAACCTTATTTGAACTGACTTTTTTAACCGGCTTGTTTTAACCGAATTGGTTTAGCCGATTTGGTTTAGCCGACTTAATATATAGAAGATTAGATCGATTTTTGATTGACACGTTGCGATACTGCTTCAGCGTTTTCGACCCGTTCTGAATAGCGATCAGTCAGATAGGCTGAGCGTCCACGAGTGAGCCAAGTAAACTTCACCAGCTCCTCACAGACATCAACGAGGCGCAGATACAAGGGTGACTTGTCCATGCGGCTATCGTCATTAAATTCTGAAAAAGCTTTCGGGATAGACGATTGATTTGGGATCGTAATCATGCGCATCCAACGCCCAAGAATACGCAGCTGATTGACGGTATTAAAGCTTTGGCTGCCACCGCTCACTTGCATCACCGCTAAAGTTTTGCCTTGAGTTGGTCGTACGCCGCCCAGTGATAACGGAATCCAATCGATTTGTGCTTTCATAATACTGGTAATGCTGCCGTGACGCTCTGGACTCACCCACAGCATGCCTTCTGACCACTGCGCCAGCTCGCGCAGCTCTTGTACCTTTGGATGATCGCTATCAGCATCATCAGGCAGCGGCAACCCCGATGGATTAAAAATCCGTACCTCACAGCCATACCAAAGCAATAGTCGGCTTGCCTCTTCAGCCGCCAGTCTAGAAAATGAGCGCTCACGTAACGACCCGTATAGCACTAGTATCTTAGGCGGATGACGTGGGTCATTTGGCGCAATCAATGACTCAATATCAATCGGTTGTAATTTACTGGCATCAATATTAGGCAAGTCATCTAGATTGGCTAAGTCATCTACATCAGGTTGACATGTATTAACCTTGACCATGATATAGAACCTCTCCATCTTCTTTAGTAAAGCTGCTCACTGGATTTTCTAACAATTCAAACACTCGCTCTGAAGGTCGGCATAGCGCTGCGCCTTTATCTGTGACCACGATAGGACGGTTGATTAAAATAGGATGGGCAATCATTGCATCGATAATTTGATCATCAGATAACTCAGGATTGTCTAAGCTCAACTCATCATTGATGGCTTCTTTACTGCGTAGCAACTCTCTTGGCGAGATATTCATTTTTGCCAATAGCTCTACTAAGTAATCACGGCTTGGCGGGTTTTTCAGATATTCCACCACTTCTGGCTGCTCACCTGATGCCTTCATGATGGCTAAAGTATTACGAGAAGTACCGCAGTTAGGATTATGAAAAATTAATGGTTTCATAGCAATCTCACCTATTTTTTGGGTATGGTTATTAAGAATCTATTTGTTCAGAAGACGTTTATTAAAAATTTATTTATTGAGAGATAATTATTGAATCAGTTATTGGCTTAGTGGTTGTTTTAAGGACTGTCTTGATTATTAGGTTTAGCAGTCTCACATCCGCTCAAACTGTCTATAAGCGACACGCACAATTCTGGATGGCCTGCACAGCAATCTTGCAATAAAAACTGAACAACAGCCTCCATGTGGCTGAGTGACGCACGATAGATTATCTGCCGGCTTTGGCGTTTTGAGACCACCCACCCTGCTCGTGCCAACACCGATAAATGCGCCGACATAGTGTTATGCGGCACAGACAGTTGACGGGCTATTTCGCCCGCAGGTAAACCCTCAGGCTCTTGGCTGACAAGCAACCTAAAGGCTTTAAGGCGAGTATCTTGAGAGAGCGCAGCGAAGCTTGCGATAGCATTCATTATTTCCATATGTCCAATAATACAGACATATTGAAATAATTCAACAAATAATAAATCAAAAGTGCTGATAAGTGATGACTTAAAGCTTTTGACAATCTAACTTTTGACAAAATAGCTTTTAACAGTGCACAACACACAGTAAAAAGCCCGCTAAAAATAATTTAGCGGGTTTCTAATGTCAATAAACAAGTCAGGCTATCAACTAAACTGGGTTACACTGCCCAACAAGAGCAACCAAAGGCACCAAAGAAATCTTTAAAATTAGATACTGGCGCTTTCGAAGTCCAAGCTTTAGCATGGTTATGACCGTGCAGCGTACAAGCGCTGGCACAACCACAAGACATCGCTGCTTGATTCATCAATGGCTCTAGGAAATTTTTACCCGCACCTTCAGGTTCGCCCCATGCACCATAGCCACCATATTGATTGACTGGTGACCAGTCCGGAATCGCAGGCGGTAGCGGCGTATCATGATCAGAGAACTCGCCATCAGCATAAACGACTTTTCCGCCAACCACCGTCATATTCGAAGTCAAATATGGAATTTAATTTTCTGCCACGCTAAAAAAGTCTTTACTTGGCACAATAAAGTCAGCCAAATGTCCCACTTCAATGCGACCACGTTCGCCTACTTGATTAGAGAACCAAGCGACTTTTTCGGTCCACATACGCAGTGCCGTTTCGCGATCAACCAAATTGTCTTGATCATACAGTTTCATACCGCCAACAGTTTTGCCAGTGATAAGCCATGCTAAAGACACCCATGGATTATAAGAAGCGACACGCGTTGCATCGGTACCGGCAGATACGTTGACACCACTATCGAGCATTTGCTTAACTGGCGGCGTGTTGGCAGCAGCAGCCGTACCATAACGCTCAGCAAAGTACTCACCTTGATAGGCCATACGATGCTGTACCGCAATACCACCGCCAAGCTCCGCGATACGATCAACATTGCGTTGTGAGATAGTTTCCGCGTGATCAAAGAACCAGTTGAGACCGTCGATAGGCATGTCTCTATTGACTTTACTAAAATCTATTAGAGATTTAAACTCAATTTTGAAATTATAATATTAGTCAGTCTAAGCATTAATATATTTACAAATATTTATATTTATAAGGGAAAAATTAGCTTATTACAGTTTTAGTAAAATTAATAGCCTCTGTACTGTGTCCCAAAAAAGTATTTATACTAACAAACCTACCTAACATTCATAAAAGCATTAAACATAAAAAAACCCTAAGTAAATAAATACTTAGGGTAAAACTGATTAACGCAATCTTAGTTTTTAGATAGGGTGTGTACAAGAGGCTCAAACTTTAGAACCTAAGTTTTAAAAGTGTTAAAGGCTATAAAATCTACACCCCGCCCGCGCCTTTGCTTGACGCCTCGCTATTTTCTACCAGTATAGCGGCCGCTGTTTTTTTGAGTATTGCCCACTGTTCATCATCGACATGGATACCTTCCTTCCATGAGCGCTGATGCGTTGCAAATAGCTCATCCGTCGATATTTTATGATCGAAATGCTCGATTTCTTGCTCAATATCGAAGTTAGCAGTAGCCAGCTCAATGATCATATCGTTGGTATTGTAATTGTCTTGTGGTTCATTAAAAAAGTATAAATCAGGATAGACAAAGCCTTGGTTTAAGGTTAACAAGGTATGCTTGGGCACTGTGCCATTATCCCACTTTGCCAAACAAGCAATGCCATTATCAGCAAGCTTGACCAACTCACTATAAGCCAACCAGCGATTATGACAGTTCATTAAGTAAATCTGAAAATGATCCAAATCGCCCATCTTTTCTAGTGCATAGTCCATTATGGCAGGCAAGTGACAAATCAAACTACTGCCATGTAGATCAAAGCGAATCGCGCCAGTCTCTTGATGGATGATATCAATGGGCATATCTTGCTCAGTTAAGATATATGGGCTGGCATTATTAAAGTGACATACACCGTCCAAACCAGCCATTTCTAACTCAGCCACCATAGAGGCGATCACATCAGCTTCGCCTACTTCACGGTGCATACCAGTAAAGGCTTTATACACCATTGCTACGATTTCATTATGCGATACAATCATGTCTTAAACCTCCTTAGTAATGGCTGAGTCTTGTATGGACAGTTTTTGGGTAGGCGAGTTTTCTGTAGACAAACTCTTTGTAGACAAGTCAGGCAATAAAGGAAACAGCCATTCATCACTATGTACTTCTGCAAATAAAGGCGCACCTTGGAATAAAGTAATTCGCACCCAGCGATCAGATCTAGGATCGAACTTAGTTGCGCCAAACATCGATAGCTTACAGCGTAGCAGATGCATCGGCGGTGCATTCTTATGTAAGACATTCATCTGGATATCGCCCATTTTTTTATGGCCCATGTTCCATACGCGGCGAGCGATAGAGCGGTACTTAGGTTTGCTTAACATAAACTCAGATATGAGCTGCTGTGGATCGGCTTGCTGTAATGCTAAATACAGATTTTTTGCTTGCCGTGCGATGTCTAATGACAGCTCTCGATCATCACCGGGCTCTTGTCCGCGTACGCCCATGCGTGGCTCTTCTTTATCCACCGATCGATACCAAAACCAATAGCTATTTTCAGGCTCATTAAAATCAATAGTAATCGCCCATTGATAACGTGATTCTAATACGTTAAGCAAATCTTGAATCACTTTGCCTTTAGGTAGTATTAAGTTTTCATCGGCGTTGACCTTTTCTTGAAACGAATCCACACGTTCAGGATATAGCTCCATCAAGCAAGAGATGATAACTTCTTGGCTCTCAAAACTTAAATAATCATGAGCTTGTAGAAACTTTGCCCATGTCTTGTAGTCTTTAATCGTTGTCATCAAATTACTTTGTAATGACGTCAACTCTGTAACGACGGTCGTGTTTAACGCAGCTTGCTGCTCATTGATGGTAACGATTTCGGTAAAGTGCTGAATGGCACGCTTAAGTAAGCTTTCAAAGTACTCAGTCTTTTCAGCTTCAATATCGCAGACCAAAGTCGCTTGCACGGCTTCTTCACGAGTGGTGAGCCACTGATCAACGACGCAAGGATGGTTAATCAAATATGGCGCCATACCCAGACCCGTGGCATTACCGATACCGAGATAACGCTTAATCTCTGGATGGAGCGCGACCGCTTTGCTACCGCCTTTTTTCTTGGCTAAAAAATCGACCCAATCAAGGCTAAATTCGCGCAATAGATAAACTGCACACATCTGCGCACGAAATGACTGATTAAAGTCTTCGCTATGATCTAAGGGCTTAAAATCATAGATGCCAAATTTGCCATTGCCATAGACTGCCGTGGTACGCAAGATATAGCCAACTTGCGCAAGTACCTCAAGGTCTGGCTGCTTGCCATCAGCTAAGAATCTAACGATATGATCAAAGACCCGCACGCTCTTGTTCGCTCGTGCCAGCACCATCACCATATTGGAGTTACGACCTGCTTCTTGCAGCGGCACATTAGCTTTGAGATTATCAAGTAGCTCTTGACCTATTTCACCAAAGACCAGACCGAAGGTGACGTCCCATTTTTGAGCGATAACTCGATCATTACGCTCATCATCGGCCAGCTCATTACAGAATACCACCAGATGATAAGTATGCTCAGGGGTTTGCAGACGGTAGATCGCTTGTCCATAACCATTGTCATCCAAATCCCAAAGATGCGTGCTTAGCGTCCATTTTTCTCTATCAATTTTACGCAATAATGTGCGCACAAAGCTGATACGCGTCTGGTGCATGGCGCCCAGCCGTTCAGCATTCATAACCACATCGGGGCTGCGTAAAGACAGTGTCGCTACGTCAATGCTCTCATTGCTTGCGTGAACCAAATTCATAATGCCACTACCTTACATAATGTGTCAGACCAATTAACTGGCTAACTGTTTTAACGAACAATTTCAACCAAACTACTAAAAAATCCCTATCATAATCAATATGTTATATATAAATTACTAATTATGATAGTTGACTAATGGTCTATTTTTCTCCCATAATCTTTTGTTTAGCGAGCTTCTCTTCCGCTAATCGATGATTGACCTCAACTCGGTTCGGACGATATAGATCTTGCTCGCGGGCCATTTGCTGAGCGATTTGTGGACCATTCCATAAAGACGGCAATAGAATAAAGGATACAGGCACCGCCGTAATCACGATAAATGATTGCAATGCGGTCACGCCACCTGAACCAAGCGAGATTAAAACAATAGCGGTAACCCCCATCATAACGCCCCAAAATGTACGAATCATAGCGTTTGGTTCGTGCTCGCCACTGATAACGACACTGATGGTATAAGTCATCGAGTCACCAGTAGTTACGATAAAGACAGTGGTTAGAATCAAAAATAGAATGGATACAATCAAAGGAAACGGCAATTGCTGCGTGATCGCTAATAAAGCACCCGGCAAGTTAAAGCCTTCAAATGCTGCGCTCACGCTACCCGGATTGGCAATCTCAAACGCCAAGCCTGAACCACCAACCACAGTGAACCAAAAGCAAGTAACGAGTGGCGCAATAATACAAACGGTTGTGATCAGCTGGCGAATGGTACGACCACGTGAGATACGAGCAATAAAGATAGCCATCATTGGACCATAGCCTAGGAACCAACCCCAAAAGAATACCGTCCAGCCACCAAGCCAACCTTCATCACCGCGAAAAGTTGCCATCGGAATGAAGTTTTGAACCATCGTGCCTACGCCTTGAATGTAGCCATTAGTGATAAAACTGGTAGGTCCAAAAATTAGAATAAATAGCATTAGCGCTACTGCTAATATGACGTTGAAGCGACTGAGTAATTGCATGCCGCGAGCCAGGCCACTAATGGCTGAAATGGTATAAAGAGCAATAGCAAAGATAATAATAATCAGCTGAGTGACAAAAGTATCAGGAATACCAAAGAGTTCATTCAAAGCATAGCTGGTCTGCAAGCCCAAAAAGCCAATGGGGCCGATAGTGCCAGCAGCGACGGCAACGATACAGCAGGCATCGATGATAGCACCAGTCTGACCGGTAAGCACCCGCTCGCCAAACATAGGATATAGTAGCGTACGCGGCTTAAGCGGTAGGCCTTTATCGTAATGCAAATGCATCACCACAATAGCCGTCAAGCTACCCACAATCGACCACGCCAAAAAGCCCCAATGCATAAATGATTGAGATAACGCATTAAACGCTCGTTGTTGCAAGTCTGGTGACTCACCGTATAGAGGAGGTGCTGAGACAAAATGAGCGATAGGTTCAGCGGCTGCCCAAAAGACCCCGCCACCAGCCAGCAGCGTACAAAATAGAATAGCCATCCATTTAAAATTATCCATTTCAGGCACAGGTAGATTACCTAGAATGACACGTCCAGTGCGGCCAGCTGCAACCGCTAACGCAATCACAAAGGTTGCTAAAAGCAGTATTTGCCAAAAAGGGCCAAAGATTTTAGCCGACCAAACAAAGCCTGCATTGACTAGCGTTGCCAACTGCGCTTCTGCAAAGATAGCCATCAAAACGAAAGCGACCAAAAAACCACCACTGTACCAAAACGCTGGGTTTTTAAGTCCTAAAGTATCGGAAGGGCCCTCTACATGAGTCAAGGCGCCCTCTGTTTTGTTAGGGCTTGAGCGTCCTTGCTCATCGTTGTTAAATCCCTTTAAATCGGCCATGATGTGGCTCCATATGCTAACGTTGCGTTATTTAAATCAGGGGTATATCAATTTGGATATATCCAAACGGTCTCACTATTTTGTCTATCTGAAAAGGGGTTTAACGCTATAAAACGTAGATCGTCTTATAGCGCTTTCGAGTGATAGCTTGCAAAGCTTAGATCTAAAAAATGAGCCTTTTTAAGAGTGAGCTTTTAAAAGATTAGTTTTAAAGCATCAATCTTTAAGCCAAAGGCTTTAAACCTTGCTCTAAAAAATCAAACCAGTTTTGTCCAATAACTTTTCCAGCATCACTTTCATTAAAGCCATGCTTGAGTAGACCGTTATAGATATTTTCCATACCATCCTTGCCTGCAAACCAAGGCAAGGTATCCGGCCAACCTGAATTATTAGCATTGCCTTCACCATAATCCATCACTTTTGACCAACGTCCATTGCGCATCCATTCGAGCACCGCTTGCGGCTGATTGAGACATAAATCACTACCAATCGCTAAATGCTCGACACCGTATTTATCAGCGCAATTGGCAATCATGGTGCAGAAATCATCAAGCGTACAATCACTGCCATTGGGCAAATGGAACGGATATAAACTAAAACCTAATAGCCCGCCCGCCTTGGTTAAGGCGCTAATGACTGTATCCGATTTATTACGCAGGGCATCATGTGCAGTAGTCGGATTGGCATGACTGATACATATTGGACGCGATGACGCTTCTATCGCCTCAAGCGTTGATTGCTCAGCGCTGTGCGACATATCGATAATCATCCCGACGCGATTCATCTCTTTGATGGCTTGCTGACCAAAACGCGTAATGCCACTATCATTCTGCTCGTAACAACCGGTTGCCAATAAGCTTTGGTTGTTATAAGTCAGCTGCATAATCAGTAGACCTAAACGGCGCATGACGCTAATTAGGCCAATTTCGTCATCAATTGGTGAGCAGTTTTGTGCCCCAAAAAAGATACCAACTTTGCCTTGTGCTTTTGCGGTTTTGATATCGTCAACCGAATACACGGGCAAAATCAAATCGCTGTTTTGCTCAAAGCGCGCGTGCCATTCAGCAAAGCGAGTCATGGTCTGACGCGCATCTTCGTGATAGACCAAGGTGGCATGTACCGCATTGATACCACTATCTTTTAGCATCTTGAAGTAGTCGCGATCCCAATGGCTATACTGTAATCCGTCAATGACGATATGATCTTGGTACATATCAATTCCCTTTTTATGCTTTTACAAATACGATTTTTAATACAAATTAATACGCTTTTTGATAAGCAGTCTTGACGATGGTATAGAATTCTTTAGCGTATTGACCTTGCTCACGCGGGCCAAAGCTCGACTGTTTACGACCACCAAACGGTACATGGTAATCAGTACCAGCAGTCGCTAAATTGACCATCACGCAGCCAGCTTGTACTTGCTCTTTAAACATTGCGCTGCTACGCAAGCTTTGAGTGATGATGCCGCCAGTCAAACCAAAACGGGTATCATTGGTCATCGCAATCGCTTCTTCTAAATTCTTGACGCGCATGACACAAGCGAGCGGAGCAAACACTTCTTCTTGGTTGATATCCCAGCTGTTATCGGTTTCAGTAAACAAGGTCGGCGACATATAGTAGCCATCATGTGGCATCTCTAAACGCTCACCACCGAAGGCTAAATTGGCTCCCGCTTGTTTGGCTTTTTCGATCCAATCCATGTTTGACGCCAGTTGCTTGTCATCAACTACAGGCCCCATAAAGATACCGTCATCAAGCGCATGACCGACTTTTAAAGTTTTCATTTTTGCGACCACACCTTCGACGAAAGCATCATGGATACTGTCCATAACAATCAAACGCGACGAAGCGGTACATTTTTGTCCTGAACCACCAAACGCACCAGCAACCGCCGCATCAATAGCAACTTGCATATCGGCATCATCAGCGATGACCAAGGCGTTTTTACTACCCATCTCAAGCTGGCAGCGGATAAAGTTCGGTGCCGTAGCAGCAGCAACTTTGCGCCCTGTTGGTACAGAACCCGTAAAGCTGACCGCATCTATGTCTTTAGAATTGATGAGCGCATCACCGACGCTAGAGCCGCCACCCAATAGCAGGTTAAACGTACCTTCAGGCATACCTTGACGGTGAATAATTTCCGCTAACGCGACCGCACTGGCAGGAGTTAGGTTCGCAGGCTTCCAAATAACGCTGTTACCAAAGGCTAAAGCTGGCGCGATTTTCCATACAGCAGTTGCAGTTGGAAAGTTCCAAGGAGAGATAATAACGACTACACCGACGGCTTCACGGGTGACTTCGACTTTGACCCCAGGACGTACTGAGTCAGCAAGATCGCCCATTTGACGTAACACTTCAGCGGCATAATAATGAAAGAACTGACCAGCACGATAAATTTCACCGCGACCCTCTAGAAAAGGTTTGCCTTCTTCACGTGACAACAAAGTACCTAGCTCATCACAGCGGGCAATCATCTCATCACCAATCGCTTGCAAGATAGACTGCTTCTTTTCAAGTGGCGTCGCTTCCCATTTAGGCTGGGCCTGACGCGCAGCGGCAATGGCGTCTTTTACTTGATCCTGACTGGCTTGCGCGAACTCACCAATGGTTTCGCTGGTATCAGATGGGTTGATATTGGCGATGGTATCAGCGCCCGCTTGCCATTCACCATTGATATAAAGTGATTTAGTTGGGTCTTGTTTGAGGGCTTGAGTTAACATAAGATATTCCTTAACGAAAATTTAGAGCGTAGGCTGTGGCTTTAGCCCAGCATTGTGATTGTGCAAAGTCTTGAGCTGGGCTAAAGCCACAGCCTACAACAGCTTATATTGAATTAAAAATTTAGTGATTACCGACTCTCAGAACCTAAGGCACAGCAGCATAAACGACCAGCTCTACCAGCATCTCTTCACGAGCAAGTCCTGAGATAACAAGAGCGGCTCTGTTTGGGTATGGTGCTTCAAAGTATTCAGCGTAGACTTGATTAACGGTTTTGAGATACTCGCGATCCGTCACATAAATAAGCACTTGCAATACCGAATCCATGCCGACATTGGCACATTCCAAAGTATGTTTTAGATTATCTAGCGTTTGCCGAATTTGCGCTTCAATACCACCTGCAACCACTTCACCGTTCTCATCGATAGGAATCTGCGCAGTATACAGCGTGCCATTATTAGTAATCGCCCACTCTAACGGTGACTTAGAAGCGTAAAGTGAGGTTTTAACAGGTTGCTTGGCGGTGTGAGTTGTCATGTGGTGATATTCCTTAAATAGATGGTGGCATCAATTATTTACTTGATAGCCTGTATTGCTATATTGCATCCATGCTACCTTGTTAATAATGACAAATCTAACTAATTAAATATTAATATTGATAGATTTAATCTATCATAGAAGATGTATCATTAATGAATAGATTTAGGCAGTAGAGAATATGAAATTACAGCAATTACGGCATTTTTTATTTGTGGTAGAAGAAGGTGGCTTTCGTGCCGCAGCTGATCGAGCCAATCGTTCGCAAGCAGCTTTGTCAGCCTCTATCAAAGAATTAGAAAAGACGCTTGGTCAGCGTTTATTTGAAAGTGGTAATAAGGCCACGCTCACCTCTTTTGGCGAAGCCTGTTTGCCGAAGATTGAGCAGTTCCTCACCATTTATAAAGCACTAGAAGATGATCTCAAAGCATCTGCGTCTGGCGATAAAGGTAAAATAAGAATTGCCAGCGTGCCATCGCTGGTGACTAAGCTGTTGCCTAGCGTGTTGGTTGAGTACTCGAAAAAATATCCTGATATCGAAATTGTATTAATAGATGATAATTCTGTTGGTGTAGCCAATCGACTATTGGCAGGAGAGGTAGACTTGGCATTGGGCAACTGTACCAGTATGGATCAGGCGGATATAGATTTTACCCCGCTCATCTCGGACCCAATAGGCGTCGTTTGCTTAAAGAGCAATTCGTTAAACCAATTAAATAGCCAGCTAAAAAATCAACGAAAAAAAGGGCTTAAATGGCAACAGCTAGTCACGCAGCCTTTTATTTATAACGGCACTTGCCGGTTACTTGAGAACACGCCAGCTGAGGTGCTCAATCGCAATGCACGCTATACGGTCGAAAACATTACTTCCTTATTTTCACTATTACGCAATGACCTTGGTATCACGACTTTGCCCAAGCTTGCCTTCCCCTCTAATGAGCCTGAGCTTGTTTGGATTGATTTACTTGAACCGACTTTAAACAGACAAATTGGTATCTTTAAATTGGCCAATAAAACCGTCTCACCGCCAGCGCAAGCCTTTTATGAGTTGTGTATCAAGTACGTTCAGGAGCATTATCCTTTATCAGACATGGCCTGACTTTTCATGACTTAATGCTTCATAGTTTCGTTTTTTTAACAGTAGCCAAGTTGACTATCGCATTAGACCACCGTTGGCAATTCTTGGTGTTTTAAACCAATGGTTCTCAATGCTCCTTTGTCATCGACTTCCTTAATAACCAACGACCATTCGTCATTTATCGCGACGGTATCACCCGACACTGGAGCAGTTTCTAAATTTTCTTTAACATACTCAGCAACGGTCTGCTGCCACATATTTATTGATTGGTCGTCAGCTTTAGACTTGAGTTTATCTGCGAGGGTTTCGGATGCTATAACGCCCGTAAAAAATGGTAAATCTCCAAGTTTGACACTGGGCGATAATAACCAATCTCCGTAAAAGTCATCAATAGCTTTACGGTCTAACGTTGTGTCATTAAAAATCTTAGCAATTTTACTGGCATGGTTTCCCCTCATGGCGTACCAGACACTATCACCAAATTTTAGCTTGGTATTTTCATCGACAATGACGATTTGTTGTCCGCGCACTAGCGCAAAAATACTAATCTCATCAGGACTCACCCGGTTAGAGATACCTTTAGGATGACGACCGATAGCAAACGCCCCTGATTGAACTTCAAACTTATATAAGGTGATACCTGCCTTGTCTGACACCCAAACTTCATGCTCTTCTTTTGGATCTTTATTAGTCGGAATACGCACCTTAAATAAATTCGCCATGATAGGAATGGTCGTTCCTTGTAAAATCAACGATAAGACCACCACCCCAAATGCAATATCGAACAGCATAAAGGCACCATCTATCCCCGCCATGACTGGCAAAATAGCAAGGGTAATAGGGACAGCACCGCGCAAACCAACCCAAGAGATAAAACCGATCTCTCTGTCTTTAAACTTAAAAGGCTTAACACTGGTATAGACGGCAATAGGACGGGCAACCAAAATCATAAAGGCTGCAATTGCCACTGAATAATGCCAGACATTGATGACGTTAGATGGGGTGACTAATAGTCCTAAAACGACGAAAAGCACCGCTTGCGATAACCATGCAAAGCTATCCATCACTCGCATGACATGCTCAGTTGAGCGTACCTTATGGTTGCCGATTAGCACACCAGTGAGGTAGACGGCCAAAAAGCCACTACCGCCAATTAAATTGGTAGCCGCAAAGACTGACAAGCCAGCAGATAGTATCAAAATTGCATACATGCCCTCTGCCAAAAGAACTTTGGGTAGTAGCCTAGATAGTAGATAACCAAAGAGTAAGCCCATTCCTAGGCCAAAGCTTAACTGCTGTAATAGTAAACCTAAAAATCCGAATACCGTCTGCCCAGCAGGATCTACATTTAGAGCAATTAGACCCGTAACCAATAAGATAGCCAAAGGATCGTTGGCACCTGACTCTAATTCGAGCGTAGCTTGTACCCGATCATTGAGCTTGACGCCGCCATTACGTAATAGAGAAAACACTGCTGCCGCATCGGTCGAACCAACGATCGCTGCCATTAGCAAACCAAAGCGCCAATCAACATCGAGCAACCAAGTAACAAAGACCCCTAGCACCATGACGGTAGCAAGTACGCCCCAAGTTGCTAGAGTGACCGCAGGCTTTAGACCGACTCGAAATGACTTAAAAGAGGTGCGTAATCCACCGTCTAGCAGGATACAAGCTAAGGCTGCCTGCCCGACGAAGTTGGCAATGTTATATTGTGAAAACTCAATCCCCAAAATACCCTGCTCGCCCGCCAACATGCCTACTGCTAAAAACAACAACAACAATGGAACGCCTAAGCGTGCAGATAGCGTACTTGCCATAATACTGGCGAAAATTAACAATGCCCCTACTAAGTATAGGATATTTAAGGTATCCATCTTTTTTAAGCCCTATTTTTAATAATTATTACGGTGGTGTTGGTTATGGTGATCGAGCTAATTATATTCACTGATAGTACTATAAATAACTATTACAGATGTGGCTAGGTGGAAGTGAACAAAAACCACCAACCGATAAATTCTAACAAACCTGCACCCTCAATCAAAAATACTGCATCTCCAGTCATTTTATTTCTTAAAGTATTGTCTATAGTTAAATGACTACATTTATCTTTTTAGTTATAGAGATATTGTAGGAATAGCATCTTTTTACAGGACGTAAAAGGCATGGTGTGGCTACTGTCAACGAATCAAAAGTCTTTGCAACTAATTATGTTTAGTCGATAGACGATTATGACGACGGTACAACCAATAGACTATCATAAGGAGTGTGATATGGCGGGTGTAATACAACCAAAGAATAAAGGGCATGACATTTCTGCCACCCCTTCTGATCCTAACCAAGAGTTAGTGTCAAACGAAGATCGAGCTACCAAAGGCTCTTTAACCATGGCGTGGTGGGGCGTTTGTAGCGCCATGTTCTATCTGGTCATTGGTATTGCGATGGCAGAGAATTATGGAACTAAGAACGCTATTATCGGCTTATTGATAAGCTGCGTCGCTTACGGGATTATCAATGGAATCATCACTCGCTATGCCATTCGTACAGGCATGTCAGTGGCTTTGTTTTCTCGCGTATTATTCGGTCACAAAGGCGCAGCTTTGGCGACACTCATATTTTTTGCCACGGCTATGTATTACGCGGTATTTGAAGGCTCTGTCATTGCCGTCACCTTTAGCCAAACTTACCCCTCTGTCCCTTACTGGATCGCCGCTTTAATCGTGGTGGCTTATAGTGTGCCTATGATTATGGGCAGTGTACAAAACTGGCTAGACAAACTAAATGGTGTGCTCTTGCCGTTTTATATTATCGGACTCATTGCGGCGGTCGTTATGGCGACCAATGAGTATGGTTATAGTAGTGCTTGGCTGTCTTTAGGACCTGAAGAAGCACTGCCTTTTGGCTGGTGGAACGTTGCCGTATATTACATGGGCATATGGGTATTGATGATGTATACCTTTGATTATGCGCGTTATGGCAAGCAAGAAGACAGTAAATTCTTATCTTGGTTCAATTTCGGTATCCCCTTCTATATCGTCGCTTTTTTCTTAAGCGGATTGGCAGGAATTTACTTAGTGAGCACTATTCCATTAGAAGGCGCGTTATCCGAGGTGTCCATCACTTTAGGACTGGTAAAATTAATGGGTGTGTTTGGCCTCATCTTTGTGGTCATTACTCAAACTCGTATTAATACGGCCAACTACTTATTAGCGACGACCAATTTACAGGCCTTCCTCAAAGATACTATCAATATTAAGATTCCAAAATTCGTTGGTGCATTATTGATTGGTACCTTTATTTTCGTTCTTATGCTACTCGATGTATTTAGCTATTTATTACAAGCGCTGGCTTATCAAGGCGTGTTTGTGGTGGCTTGGGTGGCTATTGCCCTAACCCATATTCTTTATCCTAAACGAGAAGACATCTTTGGTGCTGTTCCCGTCATCGACCCGCAGCGCTTGCCAGCATTTGATAAGTCAGGATTGGTCGCTTGGATAGCAGCCTCAATCGTCGGAATCGTACTAATGAATCTGGGCGGCAGTTGGGTTAATTGGTATGCGACCTTAACCTTTATTACGGCGACTGTCCTATACGCTATATTGATGCCCAAAACTCAGCAACACGTTTTACAACTCTCACCAAAAACAACGACTGGCTAAATAAACGAGATAAAAAGTGCGCTCACAGTCAAATACTGTACCTGCACAATCCATTTATTTACAGTGCGCGTTGCTATAGTAAAGTCAGTGCGATAATAAGATTACAAGGAGTGAATCATGAATCAAGCTAAAAACACCTCGACCACCGCTTCAACCACGACCCTCGATCCTATCACCTTATCCGTTGTTCGTGGCGCGTTAGAAACCGCGCAGCGCGAGATGACACTTACCTTAGAAAAAACAGCACGCTCTAGTGTGTTTAACCTAGCTCACGATTATAGTAATGCGCTGTTTGATCATCTACCTGAGATGATACTGCAAGGTCAAGATATTCCTATCCATTTAGGCTCATTGATGCCAGCCATGAAAGCGGTGGCAGGATTTTATGGTGATGATATCCATGAAGGCGATATTATTTATCACAATGATCCTGTCGTCATGGGCAGTCATATTTTAGATTGTTGTATGTATAAGCCCGTATTTTATGAAGGTGAATTGGTATTTTGGACCGTATGTAAAGGTCATGTCACCGATATTGGTGGCCCTGTCCCTGCTGGATATAACCCAGACGCCAAAGAGATTTATGCCGAAGGATTACGCATTCCGCCGATTAAAATATGGGAAAAAGGCGTTAGACGTAACGACGTTATCAACCTAATTCATAGCAATATGCGGTCACGTCGCAATCAAGAAGGCGATTTGAATGCCCAGTACGGTGCTTGCGCGGTTGGTGAGCGCAACATGATTGCCTTGCTAGACAAATATGGTGTAGAGACGGTTCGTGCAGCTATCGAAGAGCTAAAGAACATGGCTGATAGGCATATGCGCTCGCTTATCGAATCACTGAATGATGGTGATTATCATGGCGAGGCCATTCTGGAAGATTCAGGACATGGTCTTGGCGATTTGACCATCACTGCTGACATTACTATCAAAGGCAGTGATGTCCATATCAAGATAGGCAGTCCGCCACAAGTGCCTTACTTTATTAACTCTTATGCTGGTAACTCGATGTCAGGCGTCCTGCTTGGCCTCATGATGTTCGCTCAAGTAGACCCTCCTTACAACGAAGGTCTGTATCGCTGTGTCACAGTAGATTTAGGTGAGCATGGCACGCTATGTAATGCCAAAGAGCCCGCACCTCATGTGAACTGTACCACCACACCCATGGAGACGCTGACAGATGCGGTTCGTAAAGCATTAGAGGACGCCGCACCTGAGCGCGTAACGGCATCATGGGGACATTCCTCAGGGGTTAACATCGCTGGTATTGATCCAAAAACGGGCGAGCAATATGTCACCATGGTACTTGCGTCAATTATTTCAGGTGCAGGAGCCACTCAGCAAATGGATGGATGGCATGCTTGCGGGCCTTTATGTTGCTTTGGCGCATTAAGCTCAGGTGATATTGAGTTATTAGAATACCAATACCCTATCGTCATTCATAAGTATGGATTGGCAGAAGACAGTGGCGGTGCTGGGCGACTGCGTGGCGGCTGCGGTACGGTTTGGGAAGTTGAGCCACTGGATCATACCATGACGGTTGTTGCTTTCGGTGAAGGACGTCATATCCCAACCATGGGTGCAGGCGGTGCTGAGCAAATCTCACCAGAGCTTAAGTTAGGCAAGTTAGAAGTGTTCCGTGAAGGCGGCCAGACTGACTTACATCTTCATAATACCGTGATTGAGATAAAGGCTGGAGAACGCGCGCGTAATACCAACCCTGGTGGCGGTGGTTTTGGTAGCTCTTTTGAGCGTGAACCTAAAGCGGTGCTACGTGACGTTATAGAAGGCATTGTCTCTATAAATGCTGCTGCCAAGGAGTACGGTGTCGTTATCGATAGCGAGACCTTGCAACTCGATGAAAAAGCCACTAAAGCCTTACGTGCAGAAGCGGCATAGTTAATACAGGGATGTATTGACTCTACATATTATATAAAGAAGTTTAAGGATGACTTATGAGTTATGAATTTCGTTTAGGCGTAGATGCTGGTGGTACTTTTACCGATTTCGTGTTGGCTGAAAAAGGCGGAGACATACATCTGTTTAAAGCCCCTTCTACCCCTGAAGATGGTACCAAAGCGATTGCTAACGGGCTGCAACAAATTTCAGAGAAGTTTAATCGCTCAATCACAGATATTATCCAAGCTTGTGACTTATGTATTAACGGTACGACTGTTGCCCTGAATGCTCTGATTCAAATGAAAGGCGTAAAAGTAGGATTACTCTGTACTAAAGGACATGAAGACAGTATCGAGATTCGTCTGGGTCATAAAGAAGAAGGCCACCGTTATGATGCCAGCTATCCCCCAGCACCGCAGATAGCACCGCGAGATTTGCGCTTCCCTATTCGCGGGCGGATACTGGCAGATGGTACCGAGCGTGAAGAGCTCAATGAAGACGATATTCTAGAAGCGATAGAAGAGCTTAAACGCCAAAATATCAAAAGTGTGGCCATCTCTTTTGTGTGGTCAATACGCGATACCAAGCACGAACAGCGTGCAAAAGAGCTGGTACAGCAGCACATGCCTGATGCATTTGTATGCTGCGGCAGTGAGGTCTATCCGCAAATTAAAGAGTATACGCGCACCTCGACGACTCTAGTTAATGCTTATTTGAGTCCGATTATGTCCTCTTATGTCTATAAGATTGATGACTACTTCAAACAGCTGGGCGCTGATCAACCGGTACGTTACTTCCAATCTAATGGCGGTCTTGCATTGGGCGAAGTGATGAAGGAGCGTGCGGTTAACGCCATTAACTCAGGACCTGCTTCTGCCCCGCAAGCTGGATTGTATATCGCTGAACCTTTCGGTATCAATAATGTGATTACTGTCGATATGGGTGGTACCTCGTTTGATATTACGTTAGCAAAAGACGGCAAAACCAGTCTGAATCGTGATATTGATTTTTTACGAAATCGTATTGGCGTACCTATGATTCATGTCGAAACCTTAGGTGCAGGTGGTGGCTCTATCGGCCATATCAATACCTTTGGCATGCTAGAGGTAGGACCACAAAGTGCAGGCGCGACCCCAGGTCCTGCGTGTTATGGTAAAGGTGGCACGCTACCGACGGTCACCGATGCCAACTTGATTCTGGGTTATCTGCGTCCTGGCGCGGTATTAGGCGGTATTGTCACCTTAGATGAAGACAAAGCAAGGGCTGCTATCGAAGAGCATATCGCTCGCCCATTAGATATTGATTTGCCGCATGCGGCTTATGGCATCAGCACTATTGTCAATCAAAATATGGCCAATGGTATTCGCCGCATCACTATCGAAAAAGGCTATGACCCTCGCGACTTTGCCTTAGTCTGTGCAGGCGGTGCTGCTGGTATGCACATTATTCCTTTAGCAGAAGAGATGGGTATTAATACCATACTTGTGCCCAAGTCAGCCTCTTGCCTATGTGCTTTTGGCCAGATTATCTCTGATGTCAAATACTCATATCTAGCCACTCAGATTATGATTATGTCCGCAGATGCTAACCTCGAAGCTTTGAATGCTACTCTTATAAGGCTAGAGAAAGATGGTATTGAAAAGCTTAAAGAGGACGGATTTAGTGACGACGATATAGAAGTTGAACGCGCTATGGAGATGCGCTATGTTGGACAAGTCCATGAATGCAATGTCATCGTGCCAAACGGCAACATAGATAGTAATGCTGCCGCAGGTATCCTACAAGCCTTTCATAAGCGTCATAAAGAATTATATACTTATGATGAACGAGATAGTGCTGTAGAGCTTGTGAACGTAGAAGTTTCAATCATTGGTAAAGTGGTTAAACCTGAGCTACCGACGCTAGATGCTCAAGTTGGATCTGTAGAAAGTGCTAAAGTGGATGAGCGCCAGATGATACATGATCATACTTACCAGTGGATTCAAACGCCTATTTATGATGGCAACAAATTGGGCGCAGGAGCAGTCGTTACTGGTCCAGCTTTGATTGAAGAGCCGACCACAACTATTGTGATTAAACCTAATTGGCAAGCTGATTTGCATCAATCTGGAACATATAAGTTGAGTAAAATTTAATAATGTGAATATAATACTCTTTATAGGTATTAGTTAAACCTTCGCCTTTCTCTCTTTATGGGAGAAGGGTATTTATCGTTTGTGTTAAGATAAATCTGAAAAACAAGTGGAGAAAGAATAAAGAGCTGTAAATTTATTACCTAGCATTTAAGGATGAATGCAAATGGAACATAGTCAAGTAGTAAACAAAAAACGTTTTGAGCAAATCAATAGTACTCAGGGGCTTCAATCAGAAAGTAAACCGCTGCTTAATGCAAACGGTTGGCAACATGTTGTTAATGAAACCTATTTTGACTTAAAAGTGCAAGTCAAAAGACCCAATCAGTTCACTGGACAAATTCAACAAGCAGTTTTGGATCAAATGGGTATCTCAGACTATGTTGCTGATTCCGTCCATTATCAGCGTAGTGGTCAGGATTTATCCAAGGCTAGCGATAGTATTTTGCTTACGTTTCCGCTCAATGGCTCAGTATGTTTCCAACAACAAAAACGGCAGTTAACTTGTCACCCAGGTCAATTCTTTATCGAGCTGTCTCACGAACCTTATCAATTTTACCACTCTGAAACTGTAAAGCTACAAGTCCTAAAAGTGCCTATCGCTAAATTAGAAAACCATCAGCGTTTGATAGAGCAATATTTTGCCCAGCCTATCACTACTGAAAAAGGCTCTGGCAGACTACTTAATCATCAAATCAATCATGCCCTGCACTTAGCCACTAATTTTGAATTATCATCTGTAGAGTCGCAATTACTAGAACAACAACTACTAGATTTAATCATACATACTCTGCATCGACCCGCCATGTCTCTAGCAGACAGCCAAGTCTCAACGATAAAAGCAGCTCACCTACAACGTATTGAAAACTTTATCCATTTTAACTTGGCCAACCCCCAGATTTCTCCCAAGCTAGTCTCGCAATCTTGTCATATCTCTGAGCGCTATATACATCTTTTATTTCAAGACCTGCCTTACTCGTTTTCGGAATGGGTCAAACTAACCAGACTGCTAGCCGCCAACAAGCTATTAACCAAGGCCAATTGTAGCTCTGTTGCAGAAGTTGGCTATCAGGTTGGCTTTACCGATCAAAGTTACTTTTCGCGTATCTACAAAAAACACTTCGGCTTCCCGCCCAAAGATACGCCTTCAACTCACTGTAAGCCTCACTAAATGGCTTACATAGCGTAAAAATGAAAACAATTTATCCGTTTCATCATTGTTCTTCAAATAAGAACTTTGATTTGTGATTATGGCTATTTATCTACTTCTAAATAACTAATAAACTGTAATGACAGTATAACGGTAAGATTGATAACGGTAAGATTAATTAAGATAGAGACGAACGCTTTGCCATAACTACAAAATCATAAGAATACAGTCCCTCTTTGCATACCTTTTTTAATAGATACTCAAGCTGAACTATCACCTATCTTTATCAATCCTCGTTATAGTCGTTTTTAATTCGAACTTAAATTAAAAATTAATACTTAAATCAAAATAAATGGGAGATCGGTATGGGCTTATTAGTCGATGGCAAATGGCAGGACAAATGGTACGATACCGACGCTAGTGGTGGTCATTTTAAACGTGAAGAGTCAGGCTTTAGAAATTGGATTACTAAAGATGGTAGCGCAGGACCAACAGGTGTAGGCGGCTTCAAAGCCGAGCCTAATCGCTATCATTTATATGTGTCTTTGGCCTGCCCTTGGGCACATCGTACGACCATTTATCGTAAGCTCAAAGGTTTGGAAGATATGATTTCACTATCTGTCGTTCATCCTTATATGGGTGATCACGGCTGGACGTTTGCAGATGGCGCTGGAGTAATTGCTGACCCTATCTCGCACGCTAACTACGCTTATGAGATATACACTAGGGCAAAATCAGATTATACAGGACGCGTCACCGTTCCTATCCTATGGGACAAAAAAACCAACACTATCGTCAGTAATGAGTCATCCGAAATCATTCGTATGTTCAATTCAGCCTTCGATGAGGTTGGTGCGCTATCAGGTGACTTTATACCGTCAGAGCTATTAGCGCAGATCGACGAGGTTAATGCGTTTGTATATTCTGCTGTAAATAATGGGGTTTACAAATCTGGCTTTGCAACCACGCAAGAAGCTTACGAAGAAGCCGTTAATGAGCTATTTGATGCGCTAGATGTACTAGAGAAGCGTTTGAAAGACCAGCGTTATTTGGTCGGTAATACCATTACTGAAGCTGATTGGCGTTTTTTTACCACGCTTGTGCGTTTCGATGCCGTTTATGTAGGTCATTTTAAATGTAACCTGCGCCGTATCGTCGACTACCCTAGCCTTTGGGGCTACCTGCGAGACTTATACCAAGTACTGGGTATAGCCGAGACCGTAAATATGGATCATATCAAGGGCCATTATTACACCAGTCATGCCAATATTAATCCAACTGGCATCGTACCTGTCGGTCCTTATATTGACTTTAATACGCCACATGGTCGCGAGCAGTTATCATAAATAGACAAGCGATGATAACAAGATACAGGACTACTGGTATGAATTTTTAGCAGCATCTATCTGCGTAGGCACAGCAAGCCAGAAAAATTTATACCAGTTTCGTGTTATCAAATAACGTATCCATTTTATTTAGTATCGACTATAGTAAATAGATGAGCATTCGCATACTAAAAAGGCTGCCTAAGATTATTCTCATAATCATGGACAGCCTCTTTTTTTAAAGTTTAAACGTAGTTTTATTAGTGTCTTTGAGTGACATCCAAATCACTTGAATAGGCAAATAAGGCAGGCGCACCGCCAGTATGCCAAAATAAAACACGGTCGGTTTTCTTAATTTTTCCCGTACGAATCATATCTATGAGCCCGCCCATCGCACGACCCGTATAAACAGGATCTAATAATATTCCTTCTGTTTGCGCCGTCAACTCAATGGCTTCATTTTCGAGTGTGCCAACCACTCCATAACCCTCGCCAACATAATCAGAATTAAGAATTAAATCAGACTCTGAAAACTCGTAATCTGCATTGATGAGTTTTGCCGTACTGTTAGCAAGAGAGATAGTATATTGATCAAATGGCACTTTATCGGTTTCGCCTTTATCAATGTTGATACCTACTATCTTATAAGGCGAGTTGAATATTCTATTACCAAGCATTAAGCCTGCTTGTGTGCCACCAGAGCTGGAGGCAAAGACGATATGAGTAAATGTTTCGTTGATGCTTTCACGTTGCGACTCTAGCTCTTTAAAGGCTTCTACAAATGCTAAAGCACCTAGCTCGCTTGAGCCACCATAAGGCACCACATAGACATTCCTGCCTGCTTTGGTTAATTGCTCAACGATTTTAGGAATGTCTTCACCTTTACGGTTGGCTCCTGCCCAATGAATATGACAACCGAATATTTTATCCAGCAACAGATTGCCACTTACTTGCTCAGGCTCTTCTCCTCCTAACACCAAATGACATTCAAGACCCAAGCTCGCTGCAGCGGCTGCCGTTTGGCGACAATGGTTTGATTGTGCAGCACCTGCGGTAATAATCGTATCTGCGCCTTTGGCAAGCGCATCACCGATGATAAACTCAAGCTTGCGGGTTTTGTTACCGCCTAGTGCTAGTCCTGTATTGTCATCTCTTTTCATGAAAATCTTAGGGCCAGCAAGTTCTTTACTCAATCTGGTGAGTTCAATTAATGGTGTTGGGAAGAAGCCTAGCGACTGTCTAGCTATATTGTTATATTCCATGTTTTGTCCATTTTATGATAGAAAATTATGGATAATATTAAGCCTTATCCATTGATAATATTTATTCATAGGTTGTTATTTAACTTATATTAATAGCACACTACCAAAAGTAGTAAAAGAAGCTATTTTTAAATCTTGCCTAGATATTTGGCATATTAACGACTTATTCATAAAACTCTTGGTGTTATTAAATAAATTAACAGACAAAAAAACCCCAAGTAAACGAATACTTGAGGTTTTTGTGCTTGTGAAAACTACTACTTGATATCAGCATCCGTCAAATCTAATACTGTTTTAATATCATTCATCATTGACAAGGTATCAGGGTTCTTGTCTTCTGATTTATTGCCAACCACATAGTAAACCAATTTGAAGGCGTCGATGCGTTCTGGCTTAGTCTCGATTAGTGTGCTTAAAGATTTAATAGAGGCATCTTCAGCAAAACGAACGATAAGCGTCTGAGTATGTATCATAGCCGCCAAATCAGCATGCGACAAGTGAGTAAATGGTTCTTGCTCAGTAAGCACTTCGGTCAAACGCATCAGCTGGTCACGGTCTATATTATTATCAGCAACAATATTGCATAGGATCATCATACGCACAACCGCCTCATTAAAACCACCTTCAGCGATTTTGGTCAGTGCCTCCTCTACCTTCGGCAATTCATGCAATTCGTCTTTATTCAAAAGACGGCGTGAGCCTACTGATTCTCCATACTCACGAAACCAAGGCATTGACCAAATGCCAAAGAACATACTCTCTGTGTACCTACCTTGCCAATCTCTCCAAAAGTCTAGCGTCACTCTAACACTATCCATAAACATTTTTTCTACTTGCAAGAAAAGATTATCCTGTTGCATAGATTCAATAGCTGGCAGTTTTACTCTGGCATAAACATCAGAAGGCTGATGCGTTTTTTGAGTTTTTTGTGTAGGAACGAAGTCTTCACTTTGTTGATGATCGGTTGTAGTAGTAATTGCTTTACTCAAATTACAGGCAGCTACTGCTAGCGGATTTTTACTACTCCATATGCTTCTTTGCAGTCTCAGTGGGTGCATAGTACGCATAAATTGAGCAGAAGTCTCATTGCTCATAGCCTTCACTAGTGGGCGCAAATTATGCTCATAAGCTTGGGTTTGAGTCATCGAATAGCGATGTACTGCCTTAAATAACTCTTCATCCGTTCGATTATCCCCTATCGCCTGACTTAAATCTTCAAAAGTACGACGCTTCAAATCAACGGTAAACGTTTTTTCTTGCCCAGATCCTTCAATACGGTCAATATCCAACTCATAGAGTCCAGGAGGTAAAACTTCGATCATATCCATTATCGAGGCAATACCTGTATGTTCATGGTTGGCTATTTTTGAGCTCACAAAGATACCCAAATGACCTACTTGTTCATGAATCATATAGATGATACGTTGACCGCATACTTCAACATCTCTCTCATCACTATAAGCATCCAAAATCCACGTTAATGCCTGTTGTGGAGGAGTAATATCATCACCACGTGAGGCAAAAGCTATAATCGGTGCTTTGACATTACGCAGGTCAATATTTGTCCCTTTTTCTAGCTGTGCGGTATTGCGAGCAAGACGATTACCAATAAAGATATTTTCTACAATCCACTGAATTTCTTTATCATTCATCAAGAAAAATCCACCCCACCAGCGTTCAAAATCAAGAAAGCGCTGACGATTAGCCTGTGGGTTTTTGTACAGATCGTAATATTTTCCCACATAGTTGCGATAGGGGGTCATTTTTTCAAAATTATCGACCAGTGCTGCCCCATCGAACACCCCGTTATTCATATCAGCACTAAGCATGGATAGCCAAGTGCCACCGTTGACACCTGCTTTGTAACGCATTGGATTGATCCCAACCTCTCCGCTCCAAGCTGAGATAGGCGCACCATTTAAGACGATAGGGCCTTTAATGTCTGGATTGGTTGCGGCTAAAATGAGCGCCGCCCATCCACCCTGACAGTTACCAATGATTACTGGTGACTCTGCATTTGGATGTCTCTTTTCTACCTCACGGACGAACTTTCCTTCTGCATAAGTAATATCGGCAATGGTTTGCGTCGGCTCTGGTAGACGCTTAAACGCCACAAAATATACAGGATGCCCCTGATTAAGTGCGACACCGACTTGACTCTCATGTTTAAAGCCGCCGATACCAGCACCATGCCCAGCTCTAGGATCGATAATAATATAAGGGCGTTCATTGTCATTGGTGACAATCCCTTCAGGCGGCTCTATTCTCAGTAAGACATAGTTGCACGGGCGTTCAAACTTGCTTGCATCCATGATTACTTGATAATCATAATCTAAAACCGGTGGACAGCCAGCCAGCTCATGCTCAAGAAAAATATCGCCACGCTCCTTGAGTACGTCGACCGTTTGTAGAAATCGTTTACTACTGTCAGTGCTGTAGCTTAACCATTCTTGCCATAGCCTTTTTGGGGTATACGTCTTTTGCCAACTGTTCATGATGGCATTCTTGTCTTGACTCAGTGTCCGTATGTTTTCTTGAATTTGTTGATGATTTTGTTGTAGATGTTTACAAGTAACTTCTATTAACAAACCAGCACTATCTGTCCTATAGTGATTTTGTAGGTTGAGTTCGTCTAAGGTACTTTCATTTTTGTAAAATTGATGGTTTACCATATCTTGAAAGTTTGGTATCAAACCTGTAGCTCTATGATGTGGGTTGCTACGACTTAACCATACTTCGGCTTTGTCTGGATTTTCAATATTTTCTTCAATAATGTCTGACATAGCTGGTTCCAATTTTGAGTTAACGATCATGTTTTTTCATACATTGTATATATTGATTTTAATACTGAATCTCGATACTGAAATCTTGATACTAAGTCTTAAGTTCAATAGGAGCTGTATACCGCCCCTATTTACTATCCGGTAAAGTTAGCTATTAACCAAAATATAAGAACTGTCAATTAGGTGTTAATCGGGCGTAAAGCTTCATCCGCTCTAACGTGTACATATTCTCCCGGAGCATCACATATTACCTGCCACTCTTTACCTGTGTGCTTCACACCCGGTTGTCTGCTATCTACTTCGCCTGCGCTGTGCTTCTTGATCCACTCTCCCCAATGCAGCCACCAGCTCTTATCCTGTTTTTCTGCTTTGGCATACCATTCATCAGGATCGGCGACATAATCTTCATGTATATAAAAGCCGTATTTTCCCGTTGGCGGGTTAATAATGCCAGCGATATGTCCTGACTCACCGAGTACAAAAGTAACATCTCCACCGAGCACTTGTGTAGACGCGTAGCTCCCTTTCCATTTGGCGATATGATCTTGCAATGTTGCCACGACATAGGTTGGGATAGTCACTTTTGACAAATCAATCTTCACACCGTCATATTCTAGTTCGCCTTTTTTAATCATCTTATTAGCTAGGTACAGCTCACGTAGTACAAAACTGTGCAATGCGGCCGTCACGTTGGTGGCATCAGAGTTCCAATATAAGAGATCAAAAGGAATAGGACGCTCACCTTTTAGGTAATTTTGCACATAATAATTCCAATAAAGGCTGTTTTCACGTAACAGACTAAAGGCGGCGCCCATTAATCGTCCGTCGAATACACCTTGTTGATCTCCTTCTTGTTCAAGAGCACTCACCGTACGTTCATCAATAAATACGCCTAAATCCCCAGGATCGCTAAAGTCAAATATCGTGGCCCAGAAAGTAGCACTAGCAATACGATCTGCCTGCTCATTTTCAGTTAACCAAGACAGCGTCAACGCCAGTAACATACCGCCGATGCAATAACCGATGACGTTGGCATCCGGCTCATCAGTAATCTCTTTAATGACATCTAAAGCAGTCAGCAACCCTTCGTGCATATAGTCTTTCATATCGACGTCTTTATAAGCCCGCGTTGGATTGGCCCACGACATAACAAATACACTATGACCTTCATTAAGTGCCCAACGGATATATGAGTTTTTCTCTTTTAAATCCATGATATAAAACTTATTAATCCATGGCGGTACAATCAATAAAGGGCGTTTATTAACTTTGGCTGTAGTTGGATTATATTGTATCAACTCAAACAACCGATTGCGGAACACCACTTTGCCCGTCGTCGTGGCGATGTTTTCACCCAGCTTAAAAGCATCATTATCAGTCATGCGAATGCTCAGCATTTTAGAGCTTTTTTCCATGTCTTCTGTTAGCTGCTTGAGTCCCCTTACTAGATTCTGTCCCTTTGACTCCATGGTCAATCGCAGTATTTCAGGATTACTCCATAAGAAGTTACTTGGTGCCATTGCATTTAGCCATTGACGAGTAAAAAAGGATAAACGCTGGCGAGTTTTTTCATCAACACCTTCAGTATTATCAATGGTGTCCATCATGCCGTTAACCGTTAGCAGATAACTTTGTTTTAGCAAGTCAAAAACAGGATTGTTGGTCCATTCATCATCTTCAAAGCGTCTATCGCCTTTTTCTGGGGTAACGAGAGGTTGTGGTTGATTTTCTGATCCCTTCATTAGGGTGTTTTGATACAGTTGGAACTGCTGTTTCCACAGATTTGTTTGCTGTTCAATTAACACAGTGGGGCTTTTGTCTGTGACGCCAGTATTGAACTGCTGCCATCCGTCTATCAAATTAAGCATTAGGGACTGGCTTATATTATCGTCCTGACCGACTCGTTTTAACATTTCGCTAAATAACTTTTGGGTCGATTCGTTAAAGTCACCCGCATCGTTGTCAGTATTTTGATCATTTTGCCATGAGTCTGGTTTCTGAGAACCCGCGTTTCCAGTAGCATTCGGCATCATAAAGTTGCCAAAACTCTTCATTGAATCTTGCCATAGCTTCATATTGGCTTCAAATGGATTTGAAGTTTGACCAGATTGATTAAATAAAGATTGATTAAATAAAGATTGGTTGAATTGACTAACTTGGTTTAACTGATCTAAATATTGTTGACCAAAGCCACTAAAATTAAAGGCATCATTAGTGTTGTCTTGGTTATTTTGATTATCTTGTGTATTTGACTCGTGCGATGACTTGTTTGATTGTTCATCGGACTGCTGGTTATCCCTATCGGACTGCTGATTATCCATATCTTTACCCATGTTCCTGTTTATAAACGATATCTAGCTATAAACTACATCTAATTTGTACGAAAGTGCAAGCACAATAACTTTACACTGCTAACACAATAGAAAAAAGATGGGATAGAGCTATCTAACCCACCTTTTAGGTGTGATAATTACATGATATCTCATTATTAACTACTAATAAGATAATTAAATTCATTAGTAATTACAATTACTTATTTGTTGATTTTCCAGTGCTGCTAGTATTACTAGTACCAGTCTTTGCATTTGTCTTAGCATTGGAATTTGTATTAGCATCAGCTTTAGTATCGGCTTTAGTATCGGCTTTAGTATCTGATTTGGTATCTGCTTGTGTATTTGTGCCGGTAGCAGTTTTTGCAGCCTTTGTGGCTTGCTCACTAAACTGCTCAGCCATCTTATTCATATTTGCTGCGTATTCTTGACCTGTCTTGGTTGCTTGGTCAGCAGTTTTTTGCATATTTTCCTGCATTTTTTCACTGGTTTGACCCTGAACTTCACCCAAAACTTTCATAACGTCATCATGCATATTACTGCCAAGCTCTGTCATGCGCTGAGCATCTGATAGCATTTTTTGACTAATTGTATTAAGCATTTCTGCTTGCTTGCTGCTAAAGTCTTTGGCAGCTTCTGGAGAGTCTATTTCTGAAACTTGACGCATATTCTCTAGACCCATTTCTGCGTAGGTCTTAATAGTATTAAGTGAAAACTCGGTCATCATTTCAGCATTTTTCAAAAAAGCTTGGTTTAGCTTTGTCCAAGGCTCGAACATTTTCTGTGTACTCTCATTGAACTGGTTCACGTAATCTTGCGGGGTCTGTTGTGACATATTATTACTCCGTGTATCGAATGATTGATTTAGCTTTGTCCAAGGCTCGAACATTTTTTTTGCGCTCTCGTTAAACTGATTCATATAATCTTGAGGGGTTTGCTGTGACATATTACTACTCCGGGGATTGATGGCTAAAAGAATTATGCGTGTTGGTTGTTAAGAAAACATTATAATGTTATTAAGTTTGTGACATTATTTAGTAATGTAACAAATATAATTTATTTAACATTAGAGTTAAGACATATATTGACCACCATTAACTGATATGGTTTCACCTGTGACGAATATTGCGTCATCACTAATAAGATACATACAAGCAGCAGCGATTTCATTTGCACTAGCTAAACGATTCATTGGTATAGTTTCTTTGATTTTATCCATGATATGTTCAGGTACACTTTCTACCATGGGCGTATATGTATAACCGGGAGCGACGACATTGGCGGTAACTGAAGAAGTAGCACCTTCATATGCTAGAGCCTTAGTAAATCCAATAATACCTGCTTTAGCGGCCGAATAGTTCGTCTGTCCATACTGACCACGTAAACCATTTATCGAGCTGATATTGACAATGCGGCCTGTTTTTTGTTCTAGCATTTTTACAAAAACTGGATGAACAATGGTATAAAGAGACGTCAAGTTGGTATCAATTACCTCCTTCCACTGCGCAAAGCTCATTTTTTTGAAGCTACTATCACGAGTAATACCTGCCCCATTTATCAAGGCGTAAATACTGTCATACTTATCAATTGTCTGTTGAATCGCTGCCATCGCGGTTTCGTGATTACTCACATCAACAGCCAGAAACTCAAAGTTACTCGAGTCAAATCCATTGTCATCGCACCACTTCTTCGTACGTTCTGGATCGTCTTTACTTAAAGTTGCAATAACATGGTAGCCACTAGCCACTAACTTTTCACAAATAGCCGTACCGATGCCACCAAGCGCGCCGGTTACTAAAGCAACTTTTTTATCTGACATATTTGATTTTGGCATAAAAAACTTCCTTGTTCGTTAATGAATAATTAGTGTACAGCTGTATTCTTTTTTCAGAATATAACATAGTTATCTCGTGATAGTTATCTTATGTTGGTAATAAACCATTGTTATTTGTAAGGGTTTAATACCAAATGAGGACAGATTATCATTAGTAAACTAATGAAGAGTAAAAGCCTGCAAATCTTACTTTATCAGAAATCAGGTTCTATAAGCTAATAACTATTACGTAAACGTGTCTTTAATCTAACATTTCGATGTTACAAATTAAGAGCACACAAAAAAACCCGAATAAACGAATACTTGAGACCGAAGTAGTTGTATCAGCTAATTATCTAAATAATGGTATAGAGTTTTCTATGAATAGAAGTTTCTGAAGATCATTTATACGTTAAATTAAAAACCAAAGGGAAAAATTATTTCATCCCTTTGGCTTTTTATATGTCTATAACACTACAACATACTTTTCATAGCTTTAAGCAACTTTGCTATTAGATCTGTGCTCTCAGAAAAGGCGAGTAAGATGTTGGCCAATTGTTTATTTCTGGCGATGTCAGATCAAAACTCTGGTTTATCGTCATCTTCACAAACTTTCTTGAGGCATTCGCTCACCTCTTCGGGCTCGATCTTTTGTCGTTTGAGAAAGCTGCGAATACTATCTTTCTCTAGCAAACACATGAGCAGATGGCAGAGTTGCTGTTCACGTCCATCCATGCTACTGCTCGGCAACGGATCATCACCGCCTATCCAGACAGAAGCACTTAAGAGCTGTTCCCTTGTAAAAGGGCTGTTTTGTATTGACTTTCCTTTAGCCAAAACTCGCAGCTTATAGACACCGGCTGACCCTGCATTGAATGCGACGTTAAAAACACTAGGCTCAACCTCCGATAGGATTAGGTTTGCTTTAGTGCCGTTAGGTCTTTCCAACTCCGCTCGGACAGACGCACTATTGTCCAAGGGGCGCTCGTATTGGGTTAATTGTGCTGATAACGTTATCATGCCACCTGGTTCTCGGGTAGCCTGCTCAAGCTGCGCTCTAAGGCGTAGATCAGAACTAGAATGCACATTGAAAGAATAGCGTAGCCCGTGTGTTTTGACCTCATCGTATTTTTCACGGTCATTTTCGAGGCTGGCTAAGTATTTAGCGAATACTTTTTCATTCAGATTAAGGACTGCAAGCCATTGACCTTCACGTTCTTCGAAACCTGCAACAGCGGTCGGCAAAGTCATGCGATAAAACTGCACATGTTTATTTGCTGAAAACGCTAACTCAACAGAAGCATTGGCAATGCTTGGATCGATAATTTTGCCACTCGGGGTTTCAAGCACATAGTGAAAAACATCTGGTAGAACGTCTCCCGTCAACAAGATTGCATCCGCTGTGATATCTGCTTCGTTAAGATCAAACGGAATACGTATCTCACGGTCAGGTTGAATCCAACCCTCGGGATCCATCACTACCTCCGTATTTTTAACCCCTGACAATATCTGCAAGAAGTATTTTTGAAGCGTAAAGTAGTCATCAGTATCCAAAGTACCGGTCATTAAGACGTAACCATTTGTACTACCAGTCAATGCTTCCAAAGCAGCAGGGCGGATCTGCGGCGCCGTTCCCAAGCCAATAGCAAAGACACTGTCATTGATGATGCCATCATCTATAAGTTGGCTAATGTAAGGCGATCGGTTTTCATGACCATCCGTTAGCACCACCATAGCAGTATGAGTATAGCTACCAGATGCTAAATCAGCTAACTCGCTACTTGCCAACTCAATCCCACTACCAATAGACGTTGAACCGCCAGGAGGTGATGGTTGATCTGTGATGGCTTCATTCGCAGCTATACGCCCAGAGCCACTCCCTAATGCGCCCGCAACCTCGATCGGAGTTCCCGGAGTCGCATCATTGTCGAAATACACCACACCAATACCGTCCTCGTCACCCAATAGCTCAACGAATACAGGCGCGCTATCCTTGAGCACTTCAATACGCGACCGACCATCGCCTGCGCCCCAAGCCATGCTACCAGATTTATCCAGCACTAAAACGGTGGCGACCGTTGGTTTAGCGATAGTGTTGGCAGACAAATCAATTGACCAAGTCTGTCCTGTTTGCACACAGGTAACTTGCGCAGTTCCCGTAACTGAATCACCGACACTGGTTGCCGTGTACGAAAACCAAACCTGTGCCACATTAGTACTGTCTCTATTAACGACGACCCTATCGAAGTCAGGGTCAGGCGTTCCAAACCCTGTGCCCGTTGGACCGGCCGTGATAGTAAAGATTAGTTCTCTACAAAAACTGTTGTCAGGACTGGGAGGACTTATGTTAAAAGTTGCAGCCCGCACCGCTATTCGACCCACAGGCGTGTCGTTAAACACTAACGTCGTGTTGATAGGTGTCACTATAGGTGGCGTATCCGTATCATATGAGTATCCCATAGCATGATGATCCAGCGTCGCGGATACCAGCGCCCCTAAACCAAAGAGCGTGTCGCTCAAGCGGTGACCCTCAAGATCATCGCTTGCTGTGTCGCTAGGTACATAAGGCACTGTTGGATGCAGCGCTTGCCAATCAGCCCACAGTTTATCCACAAAGCAATGATGTAGAAAGAAGACCGGATCATTGGGAGATGTGGAAGGAAACATAGAACCCCCTATCCATTCATGTACGCGGTTATGAGTATTGGATAATGTGCTTGGGAACCCGCTTGCAAGAGCCATACGTCCTTCGTTCGCGGCGCGATAACCATCGCTATTCCTATTAAAATTAGCGCTGTCATATGGCGTTATTCCCTGAATTTCGTCAACATGATCCTGAGTGGGCAAGTTCGGAGCCCTAGAGCTAAGGCCAAACCGCCGAACCAGATCTCCATCAATTCGAACCTGTGGATTTTCCAGATTCAGTTCACTAAAATCAACGCCAACGTCAACTTCAACGATATCCCAGATGTCTGCCCTGAATGGACCACTTTGAACAATGTTATTTGCGCCAGATCCATTGCTGCCCATAAGATCATTCGCCCAAACAGCCGCATTCATGGGGTCCGCTGCATCTGATGCCCAGTCCCAATATGGCAATGTCACCCCAGGTACCAATCTGTCCAAGTCTAGCTCGAACTGGCGTATAAACGCACGGTGCCATGGCAAAAACGCTGGACCGCGATGTGCTCCATTTCGAATCATGGGCATGTCAGCGTCTTCCTCATCTTCAACCCAACCCCAACCCCCCGGTGTTGCCCAGTTCGCGACCATATAATGGTCAAGTACATATTTGTCATAGGTATTGTTTATTAAAGGGTATAAGGCGCGTACGTGTGCTGCATCATTTTCATCGTCAACATATTCGTATAACTCAGCCTTCATGAGTTTAATAGCGCTAATGAGAGCGGCCTTTTCCTCTGTCGTCAGAGAATTCACGTTTTTTCTACAAGTCATGAGTGACAATTCCTTTATTAGATGCTTGGAATTAGATGCTTGAAATGAATGACTATGAGCAAAGGTCCAGGCATTGTGAATTTGCATAAACTGTGTATATCAAATAGGTTATTGTCTGAAATCCGGTATGTTATCAATCACGTCTTGTACCAACTCAATCGGTGATGAGTATGAAGAATACGGCGTTAAACCGGACTCGAATAATCCATCATGGAACTCTAAGACTCTAAACGCTTTGTCATCTACTTCAACCTTTAAGATCTGTAAAATCTTTTGGCTTTTGTCAGAGTTTGGCAGTTTAGAAAAGGTAATTTTCCGTCCTTTATACTCTATGGATTTGGGATACTTTTCGTCTGGGGTATGTTTGTTGTCCTCATTCATCTTAATTTCTCCATTAGCCAGATATTTATTACGATTATTTGGTTTAGCCTTACATTGCGGCAGACATCACAACTGAAAGTCAGCAGCACGAGCAGATGTAGAAATGATTACCAAACACACAAAATAAATGTACTAATGCTTGGAAATTATCCATCACATCAATGGTTTATCACCTTTATCTATACACAGTCTAATTTGAGTTGTCAAACCCATGAGATTCCATCTATAGAGATTTTGATTAGCATCCTGACGATAAAATCCATCCATATTTGATTTGATGTTTTTTAGAATTTGCAGCAGAAAAAGAGGGTCGAACACCTAATGCCCAGCCTCCAAATGGTTATAAGAGTTGCATTAATATCTTAAGAAGTATTGTTAGTTAAGCTAAACTCGACTTAGTTTTTTGATATATTCATAATTACAAATATACTCAATAACTAAATTTTAGTTAATAGGATTTCTTATAATTCTTTTTAAATGTAATTTTTAGAAGTGCTTACAAATATAAAGTGAAAATCTAATAGTAGATTAATGTTGTTTAAGTAAAAATATGATGATTAGAATGAGTCAAGGCTACATTCATATGTAATGGATTATATGTCGATGGATTAATTAGATACTTGCTCATTGGTACTACGTTAATTGGCACTATACTAATTGGCACTATGTTAGATGAAAAGAGGTTTACAATGAAAAATACACTGATTGAAAAGTAAGAATTATCTAACTCTTAATACTAAGCTATAAAAGCTAAGCCATAAAAAGCCAAAGAGACAATCTATGTCGTCCCTTTGGCTTTTTATATATCAGTAACGAAGCTATCAGCGTCATAATTGAGTGCACTGATATTAAAATTTTCAGATTACACGGCTGTACCACTTACAGCCGTGTCGTTAAACATTGACGCTTATTGACCAATGTCACTATGGAATACTATCCGTATCATACGAGTATCCCATAGCTTGATGATCTAGCGTCTCAGATACCAGCGTACTCAAACCAAAAAGCTCATCGCTTAAGCGGTGTCTATTGAGATTATTACTTGCCGTGTCATTGGGTGCATAGGGCACTGTTGGATGCAGCGCCTGCCAATCAGCCCATATTTTATCCACAAAGCAATGATGCAGAAAGAAGATCGGATCATTGGGTGACGTGCCAGGCATCATAGAGCCAGCTACCCATTCATGTACGAGGTTATGCATATTGGAGGGCGGAGGTGTTTTTCCGTTGACAGGCAGACGTCCTTCGTTCGCACCGCGATAACCCACACTGGCTTGATTAAAAGCAGCGCTGTCATAAGTGGAGATCTGCTGGATTGCGTCAATGTCCGCTTGAGTGGGCAAATTCGGAGTACTACTGCCAAAATCTCGAACCAATCCGCCGTCAGGTAGTCCAAAATAATTAATGATAACCCAGCTATTCTCTATGTCTGCTGCATCATAAGCAAATGGGCCATTTTGAACCACTCTATTCGCGCCAGATCCATTGCCGCCCATAAGATCATTCGCCCAGACAGCCGCATTCATAGGATCTGCTGCATCTGTTGCCCAGTCCCAATACGGCAAAGTTACCCCAGGTACCAATCTGGCCAAGTCCATCTCAAATCGACGTAGAAACGCACGATGCCATGGCAAAAATGATGGACCGCGATGCGCCGCATTGCGGTTCATGAAATCCCCTCCCCAACCTCCTGGTGTTGCCGTGTACATAGCGATATGGTGGTCAAGTACATACTTGTCATAGGTGTTGGTTATATTAGGATATCTGGTACGTACGTGTGCTGGATCGTTTGGATTATTAACGTACACGTACTCTTCGGCCTTCATGAGCTTAATCGCGGTAATGAGATCTGCCTTTTCCTCTGTCGTCAGAGCATTCACACTCTTTCTAGTGGTATTGACAGCTATAGTGTTGGCAGACAAACTAATGTGCCACGTCTGCCCTGTTTGCACACTGGTAATTTCTGCTTCTCCCGTAACTGGATCAGTGTCACTGGTAGCCGTGTAAGAAAACCAAACCTGCGCCGTATTCGTATTGTCTCTATTAACGACGACCCTATCGCCGTTAGGAGTTCCGAACCCCGTGCCTGTCGGGCCGGCTGTGATAGTGAATATCAAATCTCTACAAAAACTGTTATCAGGAGTTGGGGTGCTAATGTTAAAAGTTACAGCCTGCACAGCGGTGCTACCCACAGGGGTGTCGTTAAATACTAACGTCGTGTTGACCGGGGTCACTATAGGCGGCGTATCCGTATCATATGAGTACCCCATAGCATGGTGATCCAACGTTGCAGATATCAGCGTACCCAAACCAACAAGATTGTCATTCAAGCGGTGACCGTTAAGATTATTGCTTGCCGTGTTGCCCGGTACATAAGGTACTGTTGGATGCAGCGCTTGCCAATCAGCCCACAATTTATCCACAAAGCAATGATGCAGAAAAAACACCGGGTCATTGGGCGACGTGCCAAGCATCATAGAGCCAGCTATCCATTCATGTACGAGAGCATGGGTATTACTAGGCGGAGGTGTTTTTCCATTGACAGGTATGCGGCCTTCGTTTGCGCCGCGATAACCCACGCTACTAGTATCAAAATTACCGCTATCATATGTGGAAATCTGCTGTATTTCGTCAATGTCCGCTTGAGTGGGCAAGTTCGGAGTGTTACGGCGCGAGCCAAAATTCCGAACCAATCCGCCGTCGGGTAGTCCAAGATAATTAATAATAACCCAACTGTTATCTGGATCTGCATCATCATAAGCAAATGGACCACTTCGAACCACTCTACTCGCGCCAGATCCGTTACCGCCCATAAGGTCATTCGTCCAGACCGCCGCATTCATAGGGTCCGCCGCATCTGACGCCCAGTCCCAATATGGCAAAGTCACCCCGGGCACCAATCTGTCCAAGTCCAGCTCGAAACGGCGTATAAACTCACGTTGCCATGGCAAAAACGCTGGACCACGGTACACTGCATTGCGAGTCAAAAAACCATTCCCCCACCCTCCTGGGGTCCCTGTATACATAGCGATATGATGGTCGAGTACATACTTGTCATAGGTGTTGGTTATATTAGGATATCTGGCACGTACGTGTGGTTCATCGTTTGGGTTGTCGACGTACACGTACTCCTCGGCCTTCATAAGTTTAATAGCGGTGATGAAAGCTGCCTTTTCCTCTGTCGTCAGAGCATTCACATTTTTTCTACAAGTCATGAGTGACAATTCCTTTATAAGATGCTTGGAATTAGATGCTTGAAGCAAAGGTCCAGGCAGTGTGAATTTTGATAAACTGTATTTTTAAGAGAGTTTATTTTTTAAATTCTGTTATGTAGTCAATCACGTCTTGTGCCAACTCAACCGGCGATGAGTACGAAGAATACGGCAGTAAACCGGACTCAAATATCCCTTCATTTAACTCTACGACTTCAAATGCTTTGTCATCGATTTCAACCTTTAATTTCCGTAAGTGCTTTTGGCTTTTATCGATGTGTTTCTCGACTTCAAGTGCCGCCTTGTCCTTTAGGTCAGAGCTTGGTAGGTCAGAGCTTGGCAGATCAGAAAACTTAATTTTCCGTCCTTTATATTCTGTGGATTTGGGATACTTCTTGTCTGAGGTAGGTTTGTTATTCTCAATCATTTCAATTTCTCCATTTAGATGTTTAGTACAATTGTTTTTTTACACATTGCAAAAGCATGGATCATTGGTTCACTGCCGAATAAATCCGACACTGGATTTAAAATTATTATTATAAGCTCAGTTGACTAAAATACTTTTGTCAGACGCATGAGGAACAATTATTACAATCTGATAAATATATCCGCATATATGGATATATTTAGATGAAAATTAGCAACGGCATACATAAATTATCTATAACAGTAACCTTCTTGCAAAGACGACGCAAGCTGAATTTTTCGATATAAGCTATAACTAAAAACATTTAGTTAATAAATACATATCAATATTTCACCATCTTTTATCACATAATCTGCCAATATAATCCTCTAATAAGATAAAAAACAACAAAATCATTTTTGAGAAAACATACTGAATATAACAAGAGAGAAGTTTTTGACAAGTATTAAGTTATAAAAAAAATAATCTTATAAATCAATATTTTATACAAAGTAATCAAGCACAAAAAAACCCCAAGTAAATGAATACTTGGGGCAAAACTTGGATAAACTCGAGAGTCTAAATTCGTTTTAAATATGGCGCAGCGGACGGGACTCGAACCCGCGACCCCCGGCGTGACAGGCCGGTATTCTAACCAACTGAACTACCGCTGCTTAGGTCGTTTTAGCATCTAACCTTTCTACAGGTCCACTTGCTAATAAGTGGTGGGTGATGACGGATTCGAACCGCCGACATTCTGCGTGTAAGGCAGACGCTCTACCAACTGAGCTAATCACCCTGAGCGAGGAATAAATGAAGCACTGCTTCATCCGAGCGCAAGAGAATTTTCGTATCTGAAAATTCTATAAAACTCGTTTCCTATATCTTACTACAAGAGAAAATTCTTTAAATAGAATTTTCTAAAGCTTTTATTAACTAAAGTAGTCACGCTCTAGTTAATATCGAAATATCTTAACGACAATTTCTACAACTCAGAACTTATTAATTAAAGCCCCTTGCTGTGGGTGTGTATTATATAGATTTACAACTGGCTGTCAAATAGTATTTGACCTTTTATTCCATATTTTTTGCATTATCACTTAATAATTCGACAAGCAATTGTTTTAATTGGCTTTATATTTTTACAAATATGAAGCTATTTTAGTTATTCAGACTATTTAGCGGCTACTAATGCATGCTCGATATCAGCTTTCATTGATTCAGGCTTGGTCGTTGGTGCATAGCGATCGATTACCTGTCCATTATGACCGATTAAAAACTTAGTAAAGTTCCATTTGATACCATCTGTGAGTACCCCACCCTTTTGCTCTTTTAGCCATTCAAAGATAGGATGAGCATGGTCACCATTGACATCTATCTTGGCCATCATAGGAAAGGTCACGCCATAGTTCTTTTGACAGAACGCACCAATTTCGTCATTAGTGCCTGGATCTTGACTACCAAATTGATTACAAGGAAAACCGATGATCATTAGCCCCTGATCTTTATACTGCTGGTAAAGTGCTTCTAGACCCTCGAACTGAGGCGTAAAGCCACACTTGCTAGCAGTATTGACCAGTAGCAACACTTTATCTTGGTAGTCAGAAAACGCTTGCTGCGTACCATCTACACGCTCAGCCGTAAAATCATAAATAGTGCTCATCAGCTATCCTTGTTTTAATCACTTACTTGAATGGTGCAAAATGTAGTCGTCTTAACAGTACTTATTCTACTTGTCTGCTTCGTCCAAATCGATAGCAACTGAGTTGATGCAATAGCGCATGCCTGTCGTTTCACTTGGCCCATCTGGGAATACGTGACCTAAATGTGCACCGCAGTTGCTACATGTGACTTCTGTACGAGTCATGCCCAATGAATTATCAACATGCTCTTCAATAGCACTGTTATCGATCCCTTGATCGAAACTTGGCCAACCGCAGCTAGCATCAAACTTGCTCGCAGAGTCAAACAAATTAGCACCGCAGCCTTTACAACGATAGATACCTTTATCCTCAGTATCATTGTAAACGCCAGTAAATGGACGTTCTGTACCCTTCTCGCGCATTACGTGATATTCATCGGCGCTCAGGCGTTCTTTCCAGTCAGCTTCAGTTAACTGGCTGATCTCTTCTTTGCTAAGTTGATTGTCTTGCATGGTTTATCCTTAATTTGAGTATTTATTATCTAGTCTGCCAATCATTATCTAGTCTGTTAATAAAGTACTATTGCGAACACTTTAAGAGACTAATCTAACGTTCTTTATCTGTTGGTTATAAGCCAGTTATTCAAGGCAAGTATCTAAAACCCGCTGCCCGTATTTGTTAATGTATGTATGTGTGTAGTACTCAGCATAGTAAATAAATAAGATATAGCAATTCACCATGATTACACAATAAATCCTTCTCTACATTTACCAAATCTACACGTAGAAATGCGAGCTGTGAGGTAAACACTAATAAGCTAGTTAAAACTTTAATAACATCATGATTATAAAGAATATAACAACCCTATGTGACGATTAGAACCTGTGTCATTTCCAGTTTATTTAATGCAGATTACTAATTTCTATGTTAGCTATGATGATATTTATAATCTTATTGAAACTACCATTACATTCTCACTTAACTTAATGCAAGAATAACTTGCATTATCAATTGTTAAAAAACTTGCATCCATGTAAATAATGCAATAATATCTTGCAATAGACACAGTGAAAATATAATTCCATACCAATTAAAATCTTAATTTATTAAAAACACCTAATTAGAGTCATTAAAACAGCTCTAACAAAATAGAAGGCTGGGACGATTATGAGTGATACTAAGGACAAGCTGACACAAGCCGAACGTTTAGTACAGTTGCGTCGAGATAAGGGTCTTACTGCTGAGCAATTGGCTCAAGCGATGACTGAAGCTGGTGCAAAAGTTAGTCGCGGCGCGATCTCCAATTGGGAGCGTGGCACTAACGGTATCGTCTCATCCAAACTGCCAACTCTCGCACGTATCTTGGGATGTAGCGAAGGTTACTTACTTCGTGGCGACCTAAAGAATGACGACAAGAATCAAGACACCATTAACAACGATAGACCAGCTAGCCTATTAGATACTCAAGCCAGTCATCAGCCATCTTATAATTCACAAGAAAAAACTGTCAGTAAGCAAGCTAACAGCGCAATACAATCAACAGACCAGCAAGCAGACTCAAAAAATAAAATAACTACAGGTAGTAATACTATGACATCACTAAAAAAATCTACTAAATTACAAAACGTTTGCTACGACATCCGTGGACCATTGCTACAAACAGCGACTAAGATGGAAGCAGAAGGTCAGCGTATTTTAAAACTAAACATTGGTAACCCTGCTCCCTTCGGACTTAGCGCACCACATGAAATCCTGCGTGATGTAGCAATGAACTTGCCTGAAGCCACTGGATATTCAGACTCGCAAGGTATTTTTTCGGCACGTAAAGCTGTACTGCAATATTACCAATCAAAAGGCCTGCTATCTGCCGTAGACGTGCGTGATGTCTATTTAGGTAATGGCGTTTCTGAGCTGATCGTCATGACTATGCAGGCGTTGATGAATGATGGTGATGAGGTTTTGATTCCGATGCCAGATTATCCATTATGGACAGCAGCAACCAATCTCGCTGGCGGTACAGCAGTGCATTATCGCTGTAATGAAGAAGACAACTGGCATCCTGATATTGAAGATATCAAATCAAAGATTACTAGCAAGACCAAAGGCATTGTCGTCATCAATCCTAATAACCCTACGGGTGCGCTTTATTCAGATGAAGTCCTCAAACAAATCATTGAAGTTGCCATTGAGCATGACTTGGTCATTATGGCAGATGAGATTTATGATCGCGTGCTTTATGACGACATGGTGCATACGCCAATGAGCACCTTGTCTGATGAGGTTCTTATTTTATCGTATAACGGACTATCTAAATCGCATCGGATTGCAGGCTTTCGCGCTGGCTGGATGATGGTTTCTGGTAAAAAACAACATGCCAGCGATTTTATTGAAGGCTTGGACATGCTTGCGTCCATGCGCCTATGCTCAAACGTCACAGGACAGTATGCAATTCAGACCGCGATGGGTGGCTATCAAAGTATGAAAGAATTAACTTCAGAAAAAGGACGTTTACATAAGCAACGCGAAATGGCTGTTTCACGTCTTAATGCTATCAAAGGCATTTCTTGCACCATGCCTCAAGGCGCATTTTACTGCTTTCCAAAGATGGATCCTGCCGTTTATCCTATAGAGGATGACATGCAGTTTATGATGGAGCTGCTACTAGAGGAAAAAGTATTAATGGTGCAAGGTACTGGCTTTAACTGGGATGCACCTGATCATTTCCGCGTGGTGTTCTTGCCCAACCTGCATGATTTAGAAGACGCTATGGAGCGCTTAGATCGCTTCTTTGCCAAAAAACGCCAGCAATTCGGTACTGCTTAAATCTAGGGTATGTGATCATCTAGATCGTGAGGCTTAAAATGGCTAATTGATGTCACGCTCTAAATACTCAGCTTTAACTTGAATACAAAAAAACGCTTATCTGCAAAATACGGATAAGCGTTTTTTATTGTGTTTACCTAACTCATAAAGTCTGATTTACCAACTTTACAACCTTAGCATTAAAAGATGTTGACCAATACGATATAACTGATTGCAGACATTGAAGCCGCTGCAGGAAGAGTAACGATCCAAGCCAGACCAATCGGCTTCATGAGTTTCCAGTTGGTATCTCTATTAACAATACCAATACCCAGTACCGCACCTACTAAGGTATGGGTGCTCGATACTGGCAGACCCATCGTCGATGCACCCATAACTACAGCAGCGGCAGCCAATTCAGCTGAGAAACCAGAAGCAGGATGCATTTTTGCCAAATTTGTACCCACTGTTTGGATAACTTCTTTACCAATGAACCAAAGACCAACAATAAGTGCCACACCAAAGGTCAGCATCACAGCAGGTGGTACCGCAGCTTCTGTGGAAATGCTATTAGTACGAATCACATCCATGATCGCTGCAAATGGACCGACAGCGTTAGCGATATCATTTGAACCATGACTAAATGCAAAGGCTGATGCGGTAAAGACCTGCATCCAGCTAAACATAATAAACGTCGCTTTGGTCAAGTCTTCTTTATGTTTACCACGGATACTCTTGGTATAGATAAAGGTCGCGAGCCACACCAACGCCGCTATCATCCCCATGATTAAAAAACCCTGCAGGGTCGTCAAGCCGTTATTGACGTTTTTCAAGCCTTTAAAGACGACTAGAGAAGTCATTACTGCGCCACCTGCAGCGGCAATAATAGGTACCCATTGTTTGAGTGCTTTTAGCGTGTCAAGGTTACTGCGCTCGTTTTCAATTTCATAAAGCCGTTTATAATAATCGGTTTCTAATTCTTCAACGATACAATCATCATCTTTGTAGATTTCTTGGTCACGTAACATCGCTGAAGTATAAGCGAGTTGCTCTGATTCTGTTAGAGCGTCTAAAAACTTTTTATGATTTTGCTTTAAGGTTTTTTTGTTGCCTTTGAGTGTCGCAATGTGCGCCTCTGTTTTATCATTATATTCAATGATGTTTTTCTTAATCCGTCCATATAGGAGGTAGGACAGAACACCACCTAGTAGCGGCGACAATACCCAAGAGATAGCAATAGTTCCAACGGTTCCCCAATCTACCGTTGATAGCGCCATCTCAGTACCGCCCAGAGTGATGCCAAGGACAATGGAACTACCAACAACCCCACCGATAATGGAGTGCGTCGTTGAAACTGGTAAGCCTTTACGCGTAGCAAACAACAGCCAAAATGCAGCAGCAATCAAAGCTGAAAGCATGACATAGATGAACTGATTGGGCGTGACACTCAGACCATCTAAATCGACAATTCCGCTTCGAATAGTATCGGTCACTTCACCACCAGCAAGTACTGCCCCCGACACTTCAAATATCGCTGCCACACATAACGCTTGCGGGATAGTCAAGGTGCCAGAACCTACTGAGGTACCAAAAGAGTTGGCGACATCATTACCACCGATATTGAATGCCATGAAGACACCAAAAGCCGTCGCAACAATGAATAGCGTTGTCTGTTGACGCAGGGTGTAATCGAATCCCCACCATAAAAAATAGCTGGTCATCGCAATCAGTAAAATAGCAAAAAATAGATTGATTCTCATATTGCCAACTGGTTTGGTCGGCTCTGTAGAACTGCTGCTAATACCCATAAATTAATACGCCTTGCGTAAGCTGATTGAAAATACTTGCGATTGATAACATTGCAACGCATAACACTATCTATGTCAGAGGAGGATTAAAGTCATAACATCATATGCGCGACATGGTTCTTTTGAATACTGTTTTGAAGCACTGCTTTAAGTACTTTTTTAGAAATTTATTGGCTTGTAGATTTTTATCGATTTTTTGTCATTATATTGACTTTTTCACGTTATAAACGTGCGATAGAAATTAGAGCGTCTAACATACTACTAAGCCGCAAGGTATAACGCTAAATCATTTGATTAAAGCATCTTGCGGCTTAAATATTCACTCATGATAGCTATGTTCATGATACTGTCAATTTTAACAACTTAATTATTGCTATTAAATAAGGCTAATAACCCATTTGTAATATAACTTTGCGCTGAAATTAGCAGATTGCTTATTCAGCCATTGCGAGCACGTGCCTATTATATTAAATAATTGAACATAATGCATACTGATACTATAAGATTTGTAACCGAAGATATTTGCATCAGCTGTCTTTATAATGCCTTATTTTTGCTTAGGCTAAATAAGAGTATATAGAGTCTTCAGTTATTGTTGGCCCTATTATCAATATTCACAGTGAATTGTCAAAGAAAACATATGAAGTATTAATATCAAAATGTTTTAAACTCAATCACTTTTCAATTGATTTGCAATAATACTATCGTACTTAATGTAATATCTATGAGCGGGATTTTAGTTGTGAAATAGCATGGTCTAGTACCTCTAAACGCGCACGACGCTTTTCATTAGTTGCAATCACGCACCATGGTGTATCGATTGTATTAGTACGTGCCAGCATATCAGCCGCTGCCTGCACATAGTCTGACCATTTATCACGGTTGCGCCAATCATCATCAGTTAGTTTAAATTGCTTATGCGGGGTCTCGCGGCGATCTTCAAAACGTTTTAACTGCTCTTCTTTATCTATAGCAAGCCAGTACTTTATAACAATCGTTCCTGCTACTGTTAGGTCTGCTTCAAAACGATTAATTTCATTATAGGCTCGCTGCCAAACTGCCTCGTCTGTTAACGCCTCGACACGCTCCACCAATACTCGTCCATACCAAGTACGATCAAAGATAGCGATACGGCTTATACGATCAGTCTGCTCATTTGGCAGACTCGTCCAAAATCGCCACAAATATGGGTGCTGCAACTCATATAACATCGGTGCGCCAATATTATAAACTTGGTACTCACGTGGATCGAGTGGTGCAACCAGCCTTTTGATAGCGCCGCCCTTGCCAGCAGCATCCATTCCTTCAAAGGCAAATACCACATGACGACCCTCGCGTGCACGTAGTAACTCTGCAAGCTTGGCCTGCTTCTTCAAAAGTTGCTTATTATAGTCTGACTTATCCACATCTGGATCATCAATATCTATAAGCTTCTCAGGTATCTTGACAGGTACAAAGTTCCTAGATTCAGGGTTTTTAGATGCAAAGTTCTGATTGCTGTTATCGCTATTTTCGCTGTTGTTATTAATGTTATTAGTGTTGTTTTCGTTAGCATTAGTGGGTTTATCAGCCATTCCATCGGTAATTTCGTCAGTCTTGTCATCATCTGCAGGCACGCTACTCGCAAGCGCCATCTGCATAGCTTGCAATACTTCATGACAAAATTCAGTAGCGGCCTGCGACTTATCACTACCATCAATAATTACCCAGTCATCTTGTTGCCTTAATAACGCAGCTGCAACATGATTAAACTGCGCTAATATCTCGGTATCACTCCAATCAATTTGATATAAAAACTGTGGGTCGGCCTCTTTATCCTTTAGACGTGCCTGCAAGGTATCCACATCAACATGAAACCAGCATTTAAGTATCTTGGTTTGGTTCGCCGCTAGATCACGCTCAAATATCTGCAACTTAATCAGCTGCTGCTGCAAATAATCTTGCCATTTAGCAATAGGTAGCATTTGATGTTTATCTGAATCATTGTAGTTAATAGCTTTATGCTTAGAGCACTTATCTTTGGAATGTTTACTTTTATTACGCGTTGATTTTTTAATATCCTCATCCTGAATGGCTACGGTTGCCATATGCATCACGTTATATAGCAGGTCAGCATACCAGTTGCCAAAATAAACCATGACATCACCATGACGCGGCATGGCCTTTGTATGAGCTTGCCAAATAGGTTGGTATTTGAGAGGCGGGTGACCAATCGTTGCTTCAACTTTTAATAATCGCGGATCGACCCATTGTCGCAATTGCTTGACGGCAGTGCCCTTGCCTGCCTGCTCCATCCCATTGACGAGCACCAGCAATCCAGTTGGTTTATTGACGGTTGGCGGCGTTTGTTGTCGGGTCGCTCGCAAGGCGTATTGTGCAGTCACCAATGCCAACCTAAGCCCATCCTTATCCATCAAAAACTGACTCAATGGATTGAGAGTCAAACGCTGATCTATCACTTGCTTGCTCATTTGATTGTTTACTGCTTTTAGCTTCTGATCTTTAGATTGCTCTTTATGCTGAACAGGGTCTTGTTTATTATTAGACATATTTTAATTCCATTTTATTTTTATAAGCGCTTTTATTAATTATTACTGTTTAATAATAATAGCATCCGTTTGAGCAGGAAATAACAGTGCTATGTAACAGTTTGACATTTGTATTCTGCGTTAATTTCTTTTAAGGTAATATATTACGTTAGCGATGCTATTTACGACTATTTATAACTTTAAAATAAAAGCCATTTCCATTTAAAAAATACACATTTACCTATACAGGACGGATTGCTATGTCTGCTTTATCTGAATTACAACAGCATTTAACGCGTTATTGGGCATTACCTTATCACGATGATGAAGCATTACATGCTAAGCTTAATGACGTACAAGCATGGCAACGTGCGCGTATTCAACGCACCCATTCAGAGCTATTTGAGCAGCCAAACAACAAGCCAATGGCAAGCTATTTTCTCACTAAATTATATGGAGGTGAGGAGTTTAAGCTATTGGCCAAACAACTAGAGCGTATTCTTCCAAAAGCGAAAAAGCTTGAGCGACTTGCCAAAGAGTCCGTCTTAGAGACTGGTACTATGGCGGTACAGGCAGCTATTTTAGCGATTGAACTGGATATGCACTTGGCGCAATGGTTGATAGAGCAAGATCTACCAGTCAATGAAGAGAATATGCTTAAAGCTTACCGCGCTGTTAATGAAGCAGATGAACGCCGTGTTCAGATTAACAATCTTAAAGAAGTCTGTTACCGTACCGACAAATATCTCAACTCATTTATGTTACGTAAGGCTTTTTCTTTTGCTAAAGGCACGGCATATAGTCGTGGCTATCAGCCGTTATACGACTTTATCGATGCAGGTTTTACAGCGATGAAACCTCTCAAAAGTGTGGCTAGTTTTATTGAACCATTCTGCGAGCGCGAACTGAAAATTATCGATCAAGTTCACAATACTGATAGTGACGGCAACGTTGACGTATTTGCTGTATCATAGGCTAAAATAGGCACTGAATTGGGCATTTTGCGCGCACAATATTGGTCAATAACTATTGATCATTTAAGTGCTAGCAAAATGCTTTTACATTTGGAAAGATAATAATTATTATTAAATAATTGTCACTACCAAATAGACATAAAAATAAGCCACAGGATAATTCTATGACCGACACCTTAAAAAAGACCAATCACAAGTTCACTACAAACGGCCATATCCAAGATAAATTAGTCAAAGATAGTATTGCTCATACTAAAAACATTAGCTCGAAGGCTCAAGCTCGCCAGAACCCTACTCACAATACATCGATTAATAATTCAGTATCAAATAGTACAGTCACAGCAAATACCAATAATAGCGACTTCACGCAAGTACAAGATTTACCGACAGGAACGCCGCAAGGTCAGCAAACTACTATGCCAAACAATAATGAAATGAGTAAAACTTCAGCGCAGTCCTCAAATACACAAGCGGCAAAGCAAGCTGCCTTTAACCAACGTGATGATATTAATAACCCACATACGCCTGATACCGATGGTGCAGAAGAGACTCACTTCGGTTATAAAACTGTTAATAAAGCTGAAAAACAAGCGCGCGTGGCTGACGTGTTCACTTCGGTTGCCAAAAAATACGACATCATGAACGATTTGATGTCTTTTGGTATTCATCGTCTTTGGAAGCGCTTTGCCATTAGCTTGTCTGGCGTACGTGCTGGTCAGCATGTACTCGATATTGCTGGTGGTACTGGTGATTTGGCCAAAGTCTTTAGCCGCGAAGTCGGTCGTAATGGTCATGTGGTCTTATCAGATATCAACGCAGCCATGCTTGAAGTTGGTCGTGAGCGCTTGATTAACGCTGGTTGCAACAACGTTGACTTCGTCCTTGCCAATGCCGAAACGCTTGCTCCATTCGAAGATGAGAGCTTTGATTTATTGACGATCAGCTTCGGTCTACGCAATGTCACCGATAAAGATTCGGCATTACGTTCAATGTACCGTGTACTAAAGCCAGGCGGTCGTTTATTAATTTTAGAGTTCTCAAAGCCTATCTTTGAGCCGTTATCTAAAGCTTATGATTTGTACTCTTTTACTGCCTTACCTCTTATGGGCAAGCTTGTGGCTAACGATGCTGAAAGCTATCAGTACTTAGCAGAGTCAATTCGTATGCATCCTGACCAGCAAACTTTGAAGCAAATGATGGAACAAGCTGGCTTTGAAAATTGTGATTACCATAATTTAACGGCCGGTATTGTTGCTGTGCATAGAGGTTTTAAGGCATAGCAAATGCTGTTCAATAGAACTCAACACTAAAACCAGTGCTGACAATGCTGCAACATGACTATAATCATTTTAAATATGTGAGAGTATTATGCTAACGGTATTACTTTTGGCAAGTGCCGAAAAGCTCATTAATATGGCTATTGCTAGCGATGAGATTACTCAAGCTGGTCTTGTACCGCTTGCTGGTAAAGTGCTGCGGTTAAATATGGTGATGCCTAAGATACAATTAGATATTCTATTCAACCATGAGCATCTGCGTTTTGAGCCTATTACTGCTAATAGTGTGTTTGAACCACGTGGACAAAGCGTTGGCAGAAATTCTGACGAGCGTCAGCAAGCAGATATACATATGGGGCGTATTGGTCATAGTAGCCCAGACTGCACTATCAACGTTGAAAATCCTGCACAGCTACTCAACTTGATGCGCGGCGCTGAAGGCAATCTGCCCATTGATGGCGACTACCAGGTTTTGATGCAGCTCAAACAACTGGTTGCTGGATTTGATCCTGATATCGCCGGTCAGCTCGAGCCTTTCATTGGCAAACCAATGGCCAGCCAGTTACAGCTACTTATATCTCATCTTAAAGGCAGCTTTCGCCATACTGCCAAGCGTGCCTTTGATGATGTGAGTGATTGGGCAAATGATGTGGCGGGCAATAGCGCCCCTGACCCTGCCGAAAAAGCAGAAGCGGATAGTCTCAAACAGCAAATCCTTAAGCTGCGGGCTGATGTCGAGCGCGAAGAGGCACGGCTAGCAGCGATTAAAGCTGAGCAAGCACGCTTAACCAATAGATGAGCATGATTTATCTTGCCTCATTTACCCATCTGTATCCTTATCTGGCCTTATTATTTAGAGTAACTATTTAGAGTAATTATCACCCATGCTATTATCTCATCGCGCCCGTTTACTTGAGCTTTGGCGTATCGCTGCAAGCTACCGCATAGATACTCATTTTACCGTTGAAGAGTCTCCGCAATTACAGCCTCTTGTGCGCTTAATTCGTATGCATCCAGCTGCTTGGGGCAAAAATCACCAGCCAAATGCGGTGAAATATGCGCTAGAGGATATGGGTACGCTATTTTTAAAACTCGGTCAGCTCCTCTCTACTCGTCGCGATTTAGTGCCACCTGAAATTATCGAACAACTTGTTCAATTGCAAGATAAAGTAAAACCCTTTGACGCTGATACTGCCATCGCTCAAATTCAAGATACAAAACATGGTCTTGGTCAGTCTATTGAGGCTCTATTTGCGCGCTTTGATGTCAAGCCCTTAGCTGCTGCCTCCATTGCTCAAGTGCATACCGCTGCACTGACAGATGGCCGTGAAGTCGTGGTAAAAGTCGTCCGCCCTGATATCCGCACTACCATCATTTCAGATTTTGAGCTGCTGCGTGAACTTGCTAATTGGGCATCGGCGCGAATTGAAGCGGCACGTGCGATACATATCATCGATATCGTTGAAGACTATCGGCAAGTCATGCTCAACGAGCTGGATTTAACTTTAGAGGCAGATAACACTACCCAAATGCGTAACAATTTTTTGGGTTCTGCATTAATGTATGTACCTGAGGTTTATGACGCGGCCAAAAACGTCATGGTCATGGAGCGCATTCAAGGCGTACCGATCTCACAAATTCATATATTTGATCAGCTAGGCTATGATCGAGCAGCATTAGCAGAAAAAGGCCTCACGATATTTTTCACCCAAGTCTTTCGTGATAACTTCTTTCATGCCGATATGCATCCGGGTAATGTATTCGTAGAGACCCCGCCTGTTAAGACGCTAGGCAGTCATACGCAAGCGGTCAATCTCGGCCATGAGCCCCGCTATATTGGTCTTGATTGCGCCATTATGGGCACTTTATCAAAAGATGATCAACTTATTGTAGCGCGCATGCTGTTAGCAGTAATGAACAACAACTTCACTGCTATGGTTGATATCGTCAGCCGTGCTGGATGGATCCCACCGAATACTGATAAACATGCCTTGATGCGTGACATGAAGCGCACCGTTGGCCCAATGCTGCAGAAATCTATCAATGAGATCGATTTTGCTGGCGTCTTGATGCAAATTTTAGATATTGCCCGTCGCCATCATATGAGCATCCCGCCTCAGCTTATGCTACTTTTGAAAACATTGGTACATGTTGAAGGCCTTGGTCGTGATTTATATCCAGATTTGGATATTTGGTCACTGGCTAAGCCTATCCTGAGCAGCTGGATTAAAGAACAGCTTGACCCTATGCGCAATTTCCAACAGCTCCGCGCCCAGCTACCAGAGATTTTATTATCCAGTACTGATATTCCAAAACTACTAGATCAAGGTCTGCAAAGTCTAGCTTCACAAGGCTCACGTCAAGACAGTCAGTTACGTGAGATTCAGCAGATACGCGCAGATATGCTCAATGATCGCCGCCGTGACTGGTTAGCATTAGCAGGATTTGGGCTATTTATCGCCATTGCAACGCAAGTAGTCGGCTGGTTGTCACCTGTCTTTTATATTTTGGCAATGCTAGCAGTTGTTTGGCGCATCCTAGCTTAAAGCTATGCATCTTAGCTTAGAGCTATTAAAAAAATATTCTCGTATACAACCATAGCTCATTAGACGTATGCTTATAGCATGAGTATGCGGTTACTCAGCTATTGAGCATTCGTCTCAGCTTATTTGCTTAGCTGGCTTGCTTGCTTAGCTGATTTTAATATCTCTTATTCAAAACCTTATTTAATTCAATCTGCTCTATTGATAGGGATTATCTATGCCCCACTCTCAAGTTAATACCACACCGACTAAACCGGATCACAGCGCGGCTATTGCTGAGCTACAAGCTCAGTTTGGTGAGCAGCTCAGTGTCAATCTGACTGTACGTGAACAACATGGACATACGATGACATGGCTTGCTAACCAGCCACCAGATGCTGTGTTAACTGCTCATGATAAACATGACGTTGCTAAAGCGGTAGCGATTTGCAATCAACATAAAATGCCAGTGATTGCTTTTGGTATTGGCTCTTCACTTGAGGGACAATTAAACGCCCCTTATGGTGGACTCTCTATCGATATGCATGCGCTGGATGCTATTTTGCAAGTCAATAATGAAGATTTGACCGTTACCGTACAGCCTGGGGTCACGCGTGAGCAGCTGAATCATTATTTACGTGATACAGGCTTATTCTTCCCTATAGACCCAGGTGCCAATGCTAGTATTGGTGGTATGGTTGCGACCCGCGCCTCAGGCACTAACGCAGTACGCTATGGCACGATGAAAGATGTAGTGCTCGCGCTTGAAGTCGTTACGGCGAGTGGAGAGATTGTTCGAACAGGCACGCGTGCTAAAAAGTCTGCCGCAGGTTATGACTTGACACGCTTGATGATAGGCTCTGAAGGTACGCTTGGTATCGTCACTGAAGTCACGCTCAAACTGTTTGGGCTTAGTGAAAGTATCGGTAGCGGACTCTGTCATTTTCCAACGATTGAAGACGCCTGTCAGGCCGTGATGCTCACCATCCAGATGTGCCTGCCTATCGCGCGGATTGAATTACTTGATGCCTTGCAGATAAAAGCCTGTAATCAGTACGCAAACCTTGATTTACTTGAGACGCCAACGTTATTTATAGAGTTTCATGGTACTGAAGCAGGCGTACGCGAACAGGCACAAACTTTTAACGATATTATTGAAGAGTTCGGTGGTACGGACTTTGTCTGGGATACCAATGAAGCTGAGCGTAAACGTCTGTGGCAAGCGCGGCATAATGCTTATCATGCCAGCTCAGCTCTACGCCCAGAAGCCAAAGCTCTGTCTACTGATGCTTGTGTTCCTATTTCACGCTTAGCTGAATGCGTCAGCGCCACCGCAAAAGATATAGAAGACGCTGGAATGATTGGCCCTATGGTCGGTCATGTCGGCGATGGCAATTTCCATGTCTTATTACTGGTTAATGCCGATGATCCAGTAGAGGTTGCAAAGGCTGAAGATATCATCGGACGTCTAGCCACGCGCGCTATCGAGATGGATGGCACCTGCACTGGTGAGCATGGAATCGGGCAAGGTAAGCAGAAATATATGGATCAAGAACACGGCAACGCCATACCGCTAATGCAAGCCATAAAATCCGCTCTTGATCCCAATAACATCCTGAATCCCGGTAAAATATGGCCTCAACCTTTAATAGTAGAAACACAAGAAGTAGTAGAAGCATAAATAAACTAGGACAAAAAAATGCGCCTACTTTAAATTGATAAAGTAGGCGCATTTTTAATTGAGCAAGCCAAATTAACTATATTACATCTAATTAATCATTACATCTGATCAATCGCCATTTGCGTTAATACGCGACCACGCGCTGTGCGTAATACATAGCCTTGCTGAATCAAATATGGCTCAATCACATCTTCAAGTGTGCCACGATCTTCGGCCATCGCTGCCGCTATCGCTTCAACGCCAGCTGGACCACCATCAAAACGTTCATGCAAGATTTCAATATAACGTCTATCAAGATGATCTAGACCGCGTCTATCAACCGCTAACATATCAAGTGCACTGGCAGCAATCATCCCATCTATACTACCATCTCCTCTTACTTCAGCATAGTCACGGACTCGACGTAGCAAACGGTTAGCAATCCTTGGTGTACCTCGAGCACGACGGGCAATCTCGATAGCGCCATCTCCACTCATTGGCACCCGCATTAGACGCGCGGCTCTAGTAACAATGGTCGTCAAATCAGCAATATTATAAAACTCAAGACGCTGAACGATACCGAAGCGATCCCGTAATGGCGAGGTCAATAATCCTGCTCGTGTGGTTGCCGCAACCAAAGTAAACGGTGGCAGATCAAGCTTGATAGAGCGTGCTGCAGGCCCTTCGCCAATCATAATATCGAGCTGAAAATCTTCCATTGCTGGATAAAGTATCTCTTCGATGACCGAACTCAAACGGTGAATTTCATCGATAAATAACACATCACCCGCTTCTAAATTGGTCAGCATGGCCGCCAAATCACCTGGACGCTCAAGCACAGGCCCTGATGTTGAACGTAGATTACCGCCCATTTCGCGAGCAATAATATTGGCAAGCGTAGTCTTACCCAAGCCGGGTGGACCAAAAATTAAAGTGTGATCCAGCGCTTCATCACGACCTCGCGCTGCACCAATAAAGACTTCCATCTGCTCACGCACGACCGGCTGACCAATATATTCAGACAGCAATGCAGGGCGAATATTGCTATCCGGAGCATCATCTGCTCCTTGTAGCGGATTAATTAAGCGGTCTTGCATCATAGGTTTTATCATTATATTAAGAAAATAAACAGCATAACCAAACCTAGCGGATAAGTCATGCAAAACGTCTTAAACTAAGCATTAAAACAAAAGTAAGCGACAACTAGTGTCGCTTACTTAAAAGTGTTTATAGATTAACTATAATAATATTAAATCTGAACAAATTAGCTTAGAAACCAGATAATTGCTGCAGGGTCGCCTTTAATAAGCCTTGCGTGTCAGCAAAAACATCACCATTACTTTTAGCAGCTTTAATCGCTTGCTGAGCTTCTTTTTCTTTATAACCCAAGCTTATCAATGCGCCTTCCACTTCGGCAATGATACTGCCTTCGTGAGATACAGCAACTGGCTGAATAGCAAACTCTAAATTACTATTATCGACTTCGATATTTTTCAGCTTATCTTTAAGCTCAATTAATAATCGTTGTGCCGTTTTTTTACCGATACCCGGTATACGAGTAAGTGCCACCTCCGAGTCCTGCTCGACATGCATTTTTAACTCAGCCGCTGACATAGCAGATAGCATCGCTAGCGCCATTTTAGCACCAACACCATTAATTTTAATGAGTTGCCGAAAGACATCACGCTCTTTACGATCTATAAACCCGTACAGCAGCTGAGCATCTTCACGCACATGAAAATGCGTCCAAATACTTGCTTGCTGCTCTACCTGCAGCTGACAAAATGATGGCAATGGTAGCTCAATATCATAACCTACACCGGAGGTGGTCATGATACAAGCTGTTGGTGCCATTAAATATTGTACCTGTCCAGTAATCAGTCCAATCATAATCCATCACCTGTCATTAACAATCGAATAAGCGACTTTCGCTCAAAAGGCATTATTCTAAACAGTATTCCTAATGCCCTTTAAACGAAGCCTAAGCCAAACTATTTATTAGGTTCGCTTACTGATAAAAATCAACCATGCCTTCAAGGCTAATCGGACGAATCTTATGCGCTTGTCCAGCAGAACCGAAGGCTTCAAAGCGATTGGTACAGATATCTGACATCGCCACCATAGAAGCTTTGAAATATTTACGTGGATCAAACTCGCTAGGATTCTCTGCTAAAAATTGACGGATAGCACCAGTCGATGCCAAACGTAAATCAGTATCGATATTTACCTTACGTACACCATGCTTGATCGCTTCAACGATTTGCTCAACTGGCACGCCGTAGGTTTCGCCAATATCACCGCCGTGCTCATTGATTACTTTTAACCATTCTTGCGGTACTGATGAAGAACCATGCATGACAAGATGCGTATTAGGAATACGCGCGTGAATCTCTTTCACCCGCTCAATAGATAAGATATCGCCTGTTGGTGGACGCGTGAATTTATAAGCACCATGACTGGTACCAATCGCAATCGCCAAAGCATCGACATTGGTGTCTTTTACGAACTGCTCAGCTTCGTCAGCACTGGTCAGCAGCTGCTCATGATCGAGAATTCCCTTTGCACCAGAACCGTCTTCTTCACCAGCCATACCTGTCTCGAGACTGCCCAGGCAACCAATTTCCCCTTCTACAGACACACCACAAGCATGTGCAAGTTTGACTACTTCGCGCGTAACGCTAGCATTATAGTCATAGTCCATTGGCGTTTTACCATCTTCACCTAAAGAGCCGTCCATCATTACTGATGAAAATCCAAGCTGGATTGAGCGTTGGCAAATAGCTGGTGACATACCATGATCTTGGTGCATGACAACTGGGATATGTGGCCATTCTTCAATAGCAGCAATAATTAAATGACGTAGAAAAGCTGACCCTGCATAACTGCGTGCACCGGCACTGGCTTGTACAATGACAGGTGAATCACAAGCATCCGCCGCCATCATAATCGCTCGCATCTGCTCTAAGTTATTTACGTTAAATGCGGGAACACCATAGTTGTGCTCAGCAGCATGATCTAAAAGTTGACGTAACGAAATTAAGGCCATAAAACGCTCTCTGGTTGGTTTTTAAAAAATGATACTATTATTGAATACTGTCAAAAACATCATGCTACTAAAAGCATGTGCAGGTCACAAAATAGATTTAGCTTCGAAAAGTGAATGTCGACTTAATGGTTATTTAGCATTAAACATAGACTTTGCGTATAGATAATGACAACTATGTATAGCAATCAAAATCATAGCGGGGTGATTATAGCAAAATTTACCTACATCTCGTAGCGGTTGCATTAGTATTTATCTGTCTGGCAGGTTCTATAAGCAGTTAACGTCCACGCTAAGCTACTGTGCAAGATACAATTAAAATAGCAAACGCAAAAAAGCCCTGATTATTATCAAGGCTTTTTAATATTCTGGAGGCTTATAAAGCAATTACTAGTTTAATGGCTTACCTATCAATGAATAATCCATCAATAAACTAGCTGCTAATTTGCTTAGTATTGTTGCTCTGCATCAACAGCAATGTCGTTCGCGCCATCAGCAACAGCGTTAGCACCATCAGCAACAGCTGAAGCAGTACCTTCAACAGCTTTGTTAGTACCTTCAGCGATAGCATCACCAGTATTTTCTAGCGCATTTGTAGCGGCAGCACCAGCAGTTTCAGCACTCTCAGCAACTTCAGTACCAGCTTCTTGAGCAGCAACTTCAGCTTCTTGAGCAGCAGCTTCAGTATTAGCAGCAGCTTCTTCAGTGTTAGCAGCGGCATCGTCGCCAGCAGACTCAACAGCAGCTTCGGTTTGGTCTTCAGTTTGTTGGCTACATGCAGTGACTGCAAAAGTACCAGCAAGTACGCTAGCAAGTAACAAATGACGTTTTAACATAATAAACCTCTTGTAAATGGTGCATGTCAGAATACATGATTGCGCTATTTTATAGATAGCAAATAAGACATGCAATAACAATTTTCAGTATATTAACAAATAATAACTGCTTAATAATAATCCTCAATCGTCAGCGCTGCATACTCATTGGTATACCCTAAGCTGACAATATCTCTACAGCCTACCTTAAATATCAGATTTCATTTGTACGCGTAATGTTACTATTGTTGTTACCTATATTAATAATTAGTTATTAATCTGTAATAATCCTGTTACTTTTAAGAACTGTTGTTTTTTTCGAATAACTATTTCTTTTCTTCAACCTGTAATGCAGCTACCGCAGGCAAAACTTTACCTTCGACAAATTCTAAAAATGCACCGCCGCCTGTAGACATGTAGCTTACGCCATCAGCAACTTGGTATTTATCAATTGCAGCTAGAGTATCACCACCGCCAGCTATCGAAAACCCGTTACTAACTTGTACTGCTGTTGCCAAAATTTCAGTACCAGCACCAAAAGCATCCACTTCAAACACTCCAACTGGACCGTTCCAAAGGATAGTTTTAGCATCAATAATAGCCTTGGCTAATTGTTTAGCACTTTGCGGCGCAATGTCCAATATCATATCATCGGCACCAATATTATCTACCGCTTTGACAGTAGCTTTCGCTTGTTGCAATGAGCCTACAAAGTCATCAAAATCAATGTCGTTTTTATCAGCGACGACTACAAATTCAGGCAGCAGAATATCAGTCTTGGTCATGATTTGACGAGCAGTATCGACCAAATCAGCTTCATGTAGCGATGCACCTACACTATGACCTTGTGCGGCTAAGAAAGTATTGGCAATACCTCCACCAACGATGATTTGGGTACAAACTTCTGCTAAGCTATGAAGAACTTCAAGTTTAGTAGATACTTTTGAGCCACCAACAATCGCTAACATCGGTTGTGCTGGAGTCTCAAGTGCTAGACTCAATGCATCGAGTTCAGCTGCGAGCAATGGACCGGCGCACACAGTCTTACCTGCTTGACGCATTGCTTGAGTCACGCCTTCAGTAGAGGCTTGTGCACGGTGAGCAGTACCAAATGCGTCCATCACAAACACGTCACACAAGCTTGCATAAGCTTCTGCCAGCCCAGCATCATTCTTTTTTTCACCTTTATTGAAACGGACATTTTCCAATAAAACCACTTCACCAGCTTTAATAGTGACGCCTTCACCAAGATAATTATTATTAAGCATTACAGGCTTTTTTATCTGCCCAGCCAGCTTGTCTGTCAAGTAATCAGCAACTGGAGCGAGAGAATACTTGGACTCAGGTTCACCTTCTGTTGGACGTCCTAGATGTGAGCATACAATTACTGCCGCCCCTTTATCTAACGCCATTTTAATAGTTGGCATGCTGGCCTGCAGACGTGCATCGCTTGTCACTTTACCATCTTTGATAGGAACATTTAGGTCTTCACGAATCAATACTACTTTGTCCGTTAACGTCAGCTCACTCATACGTAAAAAATTCATTACCGCTCCTAGGCTATATGGATTATTTTGTCTATCGTTTTATGAAGTTAAATTAACCGCCAATATCATATGAGCCGTAGTTTATACAATAGAGCTTGCTCATTCTAGGCAAGAAACAAGTATTACAGTAAATTTTTAATAAAAATCTCAGATGCATAATATTTGGCGCCTGCTATTCAGGATACCATCATAATTTAGAGATATTTTTTAGAAGCCCATTAACATTTCGTGGTGGCACTTAGTAACGGTTCATTTTACTATAAAGCACTATCTGACTTTCGATCACTTGATAAATGATAACTCGGTAGAAAATAACAATAACCCATTAGGAGATTATAATGAGCATTGACTTTGATGTTGCCAAACAAAATTTACTAAAATTAAAAGAAGAGTATGAAACTCGCATTGATAAAATAGAAGATCATATCCAGCATCCACAAGATGATTTGAACGAACATTGGGATGATCAGGCAATATCATATCGTCAAAATGATATGCGTAAAAATTTGATGGCTGAAGCACGGCAAAGTCTTGTTTATGTCGAGAATGCCCTGAGTCGTATCGAGAACGGCACTTATGGTGAATGTGAAGTGTGCGGTAAACCAATAGAAGAAAAGCGCTTAGAAGCCTTGCCTTACGCTACCCTGTGTATGGATCATGCTGTGTAAGGTTTTCTCCATATACCATAAATCATCAATCTTATGGGCAGGTATTTACCAATCGGTAAGCGCCTGTTGCCACTCTTGACAGCGCTGCGCAATTGAATCTACTGGCAAGTCTAAAATGTCACCAACTACCGCAATATAAGCGATGGGTAACCCTTTTAGTTGAACAATATTTTCGACTGTCAAACCACCAATGACACAAAGTTCAATGTCGTTATGAATAGTCTGTTGGCAGCCATCTATAAGCTGTTGACGAGAGATAGTGTCGGCATTAGGTTTAGTAGATGATGCAAATATAGCACCCATTGCCGCATAAGTTGCGCCTGCAGACCTTGCTTCTTCTACTAACGCTACATCTCCATGACAAGTGCGGCCAATAATCTGATTAGACTCCAATTGCTGTTTAGCCTCACTAATAGCACCATCTTGTTGTCCAAGATGCACCCCTACTCCAAGCTTGACTGCTAAAGCGATATCATCATTTATAACTACTGGTACTTCGTATAGATTTGCTAGTGCTACTATCTTTAGCGCCTCGTCATATAACTTTTTTTGACCATGAGTCTGAGCCAATACTTGCTTGCGTCTGATTTGTAGCAACCCTATTACGCCTGTCGCTAGAGCTACCTCTAACTTAGCATAAAGCAAATCAAATTCATCATCATTAGTAAGCAGATACAGCATAGGCGCTGCTCGCTCTGAAGTTACAGTTGATTGTTCAGTCATAAATCATCCTTAAGCTTAATTAAGCCAAAAAAAGACTGTTATATTAAATAACAGCCTCTTTTGTCTACAAACTATGGTTTACAGTAGTTTAGATAAACATCTTATACTGTACGGCGTGTGGCTAAGCTGGTTAGAATATTCTTAGCATCACCCCAACGAGTTGCCGAGCTGTTAGCACCTAAAATTACGATAATAGCAGGGCGGTTGTTGACACGAGTCTCCATAACTACACAACGACCAGCTTCGTTAATAAAACCTGTTTTAGAGATACCAATTGGATAATCTCCTGAGCGCACAAGGCTACTCGTATTGCTGGCTTTATAGGTGCGGTTACCACTTGAATAGTTGGCAACGTAAAAGTCGTAGCTTTTGGTAGTAGAAAAACGACGAATAACATCATAGTTACCCGCAGCACGTACCATTTTTACTAAGTCATTTGATGATGCAACATTACGCTTATCAAGACCTGTTGGATCTCCAAAGTATGCTGTGGTCATACCCAACTCTTGAGCTTTACGGTTCATCGCCCGCATAAAGGCATCATAGCCACCTGGATAGTTACGTGCTAGGCTTTTAGCGGCAGGATTTTCAGATTTCATCAAAGCCATGAGTAGCATCTCAGCGCGATTCATGCGATCGCCTGATTTCAAACGTGAGCTTGCACGCTTAGGACCTACAAAGTCTTCTGGATCAAGCGTAATTTCTTCACGCATATCAAGACCAGCATCTAAGACAACCATGGCTGTCATTACTTTAGTAATACTTGCCATAGGACGCGCGATATCTGCATCTTTTTCGTATATAGACTTTCCAGTCTCGACATCTATGACTGCGACACTACGCGAGTCTGTGCTGATTGGTAGCATATCGCTGCTACCAAAACCGCCACGGTAGGTAGTGTTATAAGTATTATTATAGCTGTTACTGCTACTGCCATAACTGTTAGCATTAGTAATATTAGTAGTGCCGTAGCCGTTATCCACTTTTTTGATAGGAGTAGTAGAGCTTTTAGAGCTATACATAATGTTGCGTGCTTCTGATAAGCTATCCGCCCCACCCCAACTGACGCGTGCGCTAGACTCAGGGCTACCATTAATACTAAGCGCAGCTTGTGCAGCACTGCCTAAGCTTAACGAAATCATGGCAGCGACTAATTGCTGTTTGGTTAATGGTAAATGTTTCATTATTCCCCCTGCTGTTGGTATCGCGTCAATTGCAGATTATCATATGCAATTGATAAACGTAGCGTTTCTGATTGTGTTTGTAGACACTCGTATAGAGTTTTTGTACTTTTAGTGTATCATGGTTTGCATTTAAGTTTAATGTATCGGCCTGACTTCATGAGATTTTTTTGTACATGTACGAAGATTACTACAGTTGCTTTGGGTTCATGTAATATTGATTAACATTAGAGAAATATTTGTTTTATTATTACTGCAAAGTAATTCTATAGATAAGTAACTATAAAGCAAGATTATTATAAATAGCAACATCGATATAAAATAAAGTACTTGTATTGTATTGTATTGGATAAGTCACTGTTAAGTAATATATTTATAGCATAGCCAATCTTAACCAATGTTAGGCTATCCCTAATTCGCCTCAATCTATTAAATAGTAAAGAGTATAATTATGATTCGAGTATTAGTAGTAGATGATCACGATTTAGTACGAATGGGCATCAGTCGTATGCTGTCTGACAGTGCAGATATTGAAGTAGTAGGTGAAGCTGATAGCGGTGATATGGCATTAAAAATGGCTAAGCAGCTCAGTCCAGATGTGGTTCTACTAGATGTAAACATGCCAAATATCGGTGGTCTTGAAGCGACTAAGCGTTTGGTACAATTGGACATGGGTATCAAAATATTGGCAGTGAGTAGTATGTCAGCGCAGCCGTATCCATCAATGCTCCTCAAAGCTGGAGTTAATGGTTACATTACTAAGGGTACGCCACTCGATGAGATGATACGTGGTATCAAAAAAATATACCAAGGTGGGCGTTATTTTAGCCATGACGTTGCAGAGCAGTTGGCCGAAGTATTATTATCAGATAATGCCTCCTCACCTTTCGATTTGCTTAGCGATCGTGAAAAACAAGTCGCCATGATGGTAGTCAACTGTCAAAGCCCACAGCAAATTGCCGATCAATTATTCGTAAGCGTAAAAACCATTAATACTTATCGCTACCGTATCTATGAAAAAGTCGGTGTTGATAGTGATGTTAAATTGACTCATCTAGCCATTCGTCATGGGTTGATTCAACCTTAATTTCAGGGTTAGTCTGCTTCTTTAACTAATATATCTATATCTATTCCTTCCCTTCGGTCCATTTATGAAACCTGCTTCTAGAACTATTAACGCTGTTGTCCGATCTCTAAAGCAGGACAATACCCTACCTGCATCACAGTTACGCAAGCTTGGGCTAATTTATAATAGTTATCGTTTAGTAGTCAGTGCGTTTCTATTGTTAATGGTGTACGCCAATATCAAAGCAGATACCAATCTGCTATTACCAAGCTTATTGCAGCAAACTGCCCTTGGGTTTTATGTCATTCTTAGTCTGATTTTACTGAGTTTATTTTTGGTGGCAACCAAGCAGCTGCAACGCCAGTTAGTATTTGGTTTGGGTATTGATATAATCGTTTTAAGTTTGCTGCTATATACCAATGGTGCGCCAGACTTACAATTGACTATGCTATATATGGTCGTCGTAGCAGCGAGCTTTATGTTGTTACGCAGCTCACAAGCCCTGATTATCACTTTACTAGCAATTTTATTCGTCATTTATCAGCAATTTTTCCATGCGATTGCCAATAGTATGAGTCTAGCCAACCTAGGTGACGCCTTATTAATGTCAGCCAGTTTTTTAGCCGTTGGTTTTTTGAGCTGGTCGATCTCGCAGCGCTTAGTACATGTCGAACGATTTATAGCACGGCAAGCAGAAGAAGTAGAACGTCTTAATACAATCAATCAAGAAGTTATTAGCCAAATGCTTAATGGCGTGATGGTTATCGATCAGCAGCATATTGTTTTAGCCAATCATGCAACTTACCAGCTTCTAGGTATTTCTGAGATACCAGCATCGCCATTTAGAAAAGCACCCCCTAATAACGATAATACAAAGTCTACTCTCAGACAACAACAGCGTAATTTTAAGAATCATCATAATCCATTGTATGCTTTTCAGCAGGCTTTGGCTCATCAACATAGAGCCCTACTCAATAGCTGCCTCTCTGTTCCCGCCAATCAATCAAGAAACTTTATTTATGAGTTACCTGAGGCAGCTAGCGCTTCTGTTACAAACAAGCTGCGCGTACAAATCATTCCCTTAGAGGATAGTAGCCAGCTGGTATTGTTTGAAGATTTGCGTCGCGAACAAGCCAACGCTCAACAGCTAAAACTGGCTTCTTTAGGACAGCTAACGGCCAGTATCGCTCACGAGATTCGTAATCCACTTGCTGCTATCTCACAGGCCAGTCAGCTATTGCTAGAAGATATAGACGACAACCGTGACGTAGGCGAAAACACATCCTCACTGATAAAAAACCAAGCTGCCATCGACACAAATGGCAATAATGAGCTGTACAAGATGATATTTGCACAGACTAAGCGTGTTAATCGTATTATTGAAGACGTATTAAAGCTATCACGTCAGCAACGTTCCAATAAACAGACAATAGAACTTGCGACATGGATGCCACAATTTTTAGAAAATTATTTTCGCGGTAATGATATTTTTTTACGTGATGATTCACATCCCGTGGTACAGTTTGATAACCATCAGTTAGAGCAAATACTCATTAATTTAATCAACAACGGTTTGCGCTATTGTGGTCTTGTGCATCCACACGCTTATGCTGAGGTCGAGATATATTGTGTGCAGAACGATGTTATAATCGATGTTTTAAACGAAGGTGATAAGGTTGCTGAAACTGATGTAGAGCACCTATTTGATCCATTTTTTACTACTGATAAAGCAGGTACCGGACTGGGATTATATTTATCACAAGCATTTAGCGAAGCCAATCATGCACGGCTACTGTATGTCGCCGAACATGAAAAGACCTGTTTTCGATTGATTATACCATTGGGCTCCTGCCCAGAAGATGCTTGGGATGTTTGAGACTATTATTAATAGTTTTCAATAACGCCCACACTGATAAAATATTGATTTCCATAATCGATCAAGATAGTTAACCTGTACAGTTAATAAAGATAAAAAAGGTTAAAGGTTCTCTATTTATTGATGATAACCCTTTATATGAGCGTTTATTTAGTAACTTGTACCAATTGAACAAACATGAGGTTATGTATGACAGCAATCGCGCTAGTCGTCGATGATGAAGTAGATTTATGCCGACTTATGCAAATCACGCTAACAAAAATGGGCATCAGAAGTGACGTCGCCTATAGCCTGTCACAAGCAAAATCTTATCTGGAAAATAACCACTATGATTTTTGTCTAACTGATTTACAGCTGCCCGATGGCTCAGGACTAGAACTGGTGAAGCAGATTAGTAGCAGCTCCAATACGCCGGTTGCTGTGATTACGGCACACGGCAGCATGGATCTGGCTATTGAAGCGCTTAAAATGGGTGCTTTTGACTTTGTAAATAAGCCGCTTGAGTTACCTCGTTTACGACAGCTGGTCGAAAATGCACTTAAAGTCATCCATCAAGACGAAAGCACACAAGCAACCAATGAGATTACGCCGGAGCAGCAGCTATTAGATAGTCGTCTAATCGGTAATTCTGCCGTGATGCAAACCTTGAAAACCACCATTGTCAAACTAGCGCGTTCACAGGCGCCAGTGTTCTTATCCGGTGACTCTGGTACAGGTAAAGAAGTCGTTGCCAGACTCATTCATGACTTAAGTCCGCGCCGTGATGGTAGCTTTGTACCAGTCAACTGTGGCGCAATTCCATCTGAGCTGATGGAATCAGAGTTTTTTGGGCATAAGAAAGGCAGTTTTACCGGTGCAGTTGCAGACAAGCAGGGTTTGTTTCAACAAGCCAGCGGTGGTACGCTATTTTTGGATGAAGTTGCAGATTTACCGCTCGCTATGCAAGTTAAGCTATTACGCGCTATTCAAGAAAAAACGGTACGTGCTATTGGTGATACCAAAGAGATTCCCGTTGACATTCGTATTTTATCAGCCACTCATAAAGACTTGAATCAATTGGTAAAAGATAGCGATTTTCGGCAAGATTTGTATTATCGAATTAACGTTATCGAACTTAAATTACCCACGCTTAAAACGCGACGCGATGACATACCTTTACTCGCTAAGCATTTTTTAGCATTAATATCTGAAGAGTGGCAACTAGATACTCCAGCACAGCTCACTGAAAATGCCTGTGAGCGACTCCAACATCATGAATTTGCTGGTAATGTTCGTGAGCTTCGCAATATATTGGAGCGCGCAGTCACGTTAGCAGAAACCACAATCATAGACGATGATCATTTGGGGTTGCCTAAGCTCACTGATAATTATGATGATGAAGCCAATCCTAAAGATATGACCAGTAACGAAGATATGACTGCTGTATCCGCTGTCAATGATAAACCTATGCCTCTACAGACAAAAGGCTCTCCTAAACAAAGTAGCAGAAATGTTAATAGCAGACAGGTAATTAATAACTTACATCCGTATCGCACTCACACCCAAAGTTATTCCTCTGCTATCCGCATGTCTACTCCTAAATCTAATAATATCGGCACTTCATCTGTATACAATCAAGACCGCCGTAAACCAGAGCAATTTGTTGATGATATAAATACTCAGCCCTCAATAGTTAGTGTGTCTGAGGCTGAATTACCCCAAAAAGGGCTAGAGGCCTATCTTCAAGATCAAGAAAAGCGCTTGATTATCAAAGCGCTTAAGCAGACAGATTGGAACAAGACTCAGGCAGCTGAATTATTGGGTACTACCTTCCGCTCTCTACGCTATCGCATGAAAAAGCTTGAAATCGATGAAGATCAGGACAATAACTTAGAATAGCTTAACTGATTAAAATTAACTAAGGTTATACCTCATATTTTTTAGATACTTTCTTTATCGTTATCAGCGACAATATCAACATTATCTTTTTTTACAAAGCGAAGCCCTGAAGAGCGTACTTGCTGTCGCAACACATCAAGTGCTTGCTGCTCCCACGTACGCTCATTACCAGATAAAGCCACATCAGGCTGCACGCCTATCTTATCAATCTTCTTTCCTGTTGCTGTCAAGTAGTGAGCTACCGTTAACTTGACTGCTTGCTCATTATTGAGTGGTATAACCGATTGTACTGAACCTTTGCCATAGCTTACTTCGCCGACGATGGTTGCGCGTTGCTGTGTCTGTAGACTGCTTGCCAACACTTCTGCTGCCGAAGCAGAATAGCGGTTTTGCAAGATGACTACTGGTAAAGGCTTAAGTAGTGCAGCCTCTTGCGTGGACAAGGTACGCAACTTACTTTGTCTACTCTTTACCTGTACTACATCAGTATCACTCATAAACAAACTGGCTACTTTGACCGCTGAGATTAATACACCACCTGGATTATCACGTAAATCAAGCAGTATTCCAGTAACAGGCGCATCAAGATTGGTTAAGCTTTGCAGGATTCGTTCACGTGTATTGTTTTGAAAAGCCGGTAATTTAATAACAGCAATTCCATCAACAAGCCGCGTCTCGATGGTTTGCAGATGAGTATTATTACGTTGTAATGTGATGACACGCTTGCGCCGGCCAGCTTTAGAAACTGTGACATCGACTTGCGTACCTGCAATGCCGTTAAGCAGCTGTTCAACATCATTAGACTGTCTATCACCATCAATTTTAAACTGGCCGATTTGATGGATATAATCACCAACGGTAATTCCTTTTTTATCGGCAGGCGACTCATCTACAATATCAGTTACAACCCAATACCCTTCGGCCGGTTGATACTCTGCCTTTAAACCGACATTTCCTACATCGCCTTCGGTAAATGCGCGTAGGTTCTCGTACGCTTCAGCATCCAAAAACTCAGCATGACTATCAAGCTTGGTCAACATACCACTCATCGCATTGTCAAATAACTCTTCATCATTGACAGGATCAACATATTGACGGCGCACTAAGTCTACTACTGCGACAAAAGTTTTTAAGGTTTCAGGAGAGATTGCATTTAACGATACTTGCGCGACTTCGGCTGGTATATCAGTCAAGTTATCATCCGCTAAATCTGCTACGGCGTTATCTCCTAACGCATCTATATCATCATCTGTCCAGCTATCTGTTTCATCTGCGACGCTCAGCATTCCCGATTCTGATGCTTCACTATCCATCAGGTCATCATCAACATTTAAGCTAATAAGTTGCAAGCCTGCTGTAGGGCTATTACCATTGGTCGCACCTTTACCAGCAGGCTCCACATTAGCTGCTTGTGCGTGTAGATTGATACTGCTTATCCCTAGTAGCCCAAGCAAGCCAATCTTAAGCACAGGCTTAAAGATCGCACGTTGTGTCCATCCTAATTTAACTGGTTCGACCGATAGTTTTGAGGCTGATAAAAGCATAAGAGGACTCACATAAAATAAAAAGCACATACAACTTTATTATTGTCGTTTGATTACAAAATAGTTAACTGATATAAACGAGCTAGATGACTATAAGATAGCATTAAGACTCTACTGAAAAATAGGATATTATTGCAAATAAAAAGGGACAGATATGCGCTATCTCTCCCTTTTTGCCAGCTAATAAAAATTATCGAACCTAATCATTGAACCTATAGTGACTGTTTGAAACTATAATGTGGGAATCAACAAACTTTTACCTGTCATCTCAGCTGGTAGCTCAATATCCATCAATGCCAAGATGGTAGGTGCTACATCACTAAGTTTACCGCCATTACGTACTCGTACGTTTTGCTCACCAACATAAATTAGAGGCACATGTTCTGTAGTATGTTGAGTATGTACCTGTCCGCTTTCGTAGTCTTGCATCTGCTCGCAGTTACCATGATCTGCAGTGATTAGCATATCACCACCAGCTGCACGTACCGCTGATTCAATCCGACCAACGCATACATCGAGTGCTTCTACAGCTTGCACAGCAGCATCAAAAATACCAGTATGGCCGACCATGTCACCATTAGCATAATTTACTACGAGCACATCGTATTTGCCTGACTCAATAGCAGCTACCAGCTTATCAGTCACCTCAGGAGCGCTCATTTCAGGCTGCAAGTCATAAGTGGCTACATCTGGCGATGGCACTAAAATACGTTCTTCACCTTCGTATTCTGCTTCACGGCCACCACTAAAAAAGAAAGTAACATGTGCATATTTTTCAGTCTCGGCGATACGTAGCTGAGTTTTGCCTTGATCCTGCAAATACTCGCCTAATGTATTGGTCAATGACGTCGGATAATAAGCAATACTGGTTTTAGCATTATCTGCCAAGATATCTGAATATTTAGTCAACATCACAAAAGCAGCAAGTTTTGGTTGCTTATGACGAGCAAAACCCGAGAACTCATGATCTGGTAGTACAAATGCTTGCGCAAGCTCGCGAGCACGGTCAGCACGGAAATTCATAAAGATTAGCGCATCATTATCTTCGACCGTATATGGCACCTCATCACGTCCAATTACAGTCGTCGGGCTGATAAACTCATCGGTCTCACGTGCTTTATAAGCTGCCTGCACTGCGCCATCTGCACGCGTTGCTAGACGATCAGCCTTACCCTCAGTGATTAGCTCATAGGCTTTTTGGACACGATCCCAACGATTATCACGATCCATCGCATAATAGCGCCCGATGATACTAGCAATTTGTACTCGGCCACCCTCATAGTGAGCATTCAGTTTATTAATATGATCGCGTAGACGATTGATATATTTGTCAGCAGATTTAGGCGGTGTGTCACGACCATCTAAAAAACAATGGACAAAGACATTTTTGGCCCCATGAACCAGTGCAGAGTGGCACATCGCTTCGATATGGTCTTGATTTGAATGCACGCCACCATCAGATAACAATCCCATAATGTGTACATTACCGCCAAGCTCGTTTGCAGCTTTTACAGCGTCAACTAACGCTTCATTTTTATAAAATTCGCGGTTGGCAAGCTCATTTGAGATCCGAGTTGAATCTTGGTAAAGGACACGACCAGCACCTAGGTTCATATGCCCTACTTCTGAATTGCCGAATTGACCGTCTGGCAACCCAACGTCTTCTCCCGAAGCCGATATCAACCCATGCGGATACTGCTGATAAATCTTATCAAGGTTTGGCATGTTTGCGGCAGCAATAGCATTATCTTTCTCATCTTCACGATGCCCAAAGCCATCCAATATCATCAAAACGTGCGGTGTTTTTTTATTTTGCACGCTGCCTTGCTTACTATTAAGCTGCGCCTGATTGTCATCAATAGATTCTAATGGCTGCTGGTTACTGGTCATATATTACCGCTCCTCAAGTGAATGAACGCCTATAATTTTGTATTAGGGTGTTGAAAGCACTCTATATTAACACATATCTCAAAATAGCTGAAAACTCGACATTTTTTAACTAATTTACACAATTTCTAAGCCATTTTTTCCAATATGGCACCCTTAATAAGTAAAACAATTATTGATGCAAAGTATTAATCTGTAAATCAGACTTGCAATCAGGTATTCCATTAGTTAAGATAAAATTATTCTAGAGTGTTGGCTAGTAGATGTTTATTCCCTGAGCCGATAATGCTTTACCTGGATGTGCTATCTATTGCTTCATTGTGTATGCCTGCACCGCTTGCGGTGTATCAGGAAACCTGCCGAGGTAATGACGCATCCGCCCTGAACTTCACGGTTCATGGGTCACCATTTTACGGCGGCACTCTGGTTGTTATATTCGGTTACGACCATTAAAAGCCCCTTTTGTCATCGACGAAAGGGGCTTTTTTATGTTTGACTATAAAACAATCTATTATTCATCATTGGCAGATTTGGTGATTTTCTTCACATCTTTCGGAATGGTTTTTGCAGTACCATCGACAGTGGTATGTTGTTTAAAGGTGTCACCGAACGAATTCTGCTGTTGTTGCCCGAATGGGTTTTGCCCATTCATGCCTCCTGCACCGCCAAACGGGTTTTGACCACCCATACTACCAAACGGATTTTGACCCCCGCCCATTTGCCCACCCATCTGTTTGGCCATCATCTCCATCATTTTTTGCTGATTGTTCATAACATAGTTATTAGCCATATCTTTAAGCTTCTTTTGTACTGGTGGCAACACCACAAGCAATGCCAATAGATCGCTAATAACTCCTGGAATCAATAGCAAAATACCAGCTGCTGCCATAGCAACACTCTTTAGCATAGTAGATTCTTGCGGACGCATCGCGGGGTTCATCATACCCCCAGCTTTCATTTGCTGCGCCATTGGATTAAGGGCAACCATACCCTTACGAATCAGAGAGATACCAATGACAGCGGCAATAATGAACCACATAAATACCACCCAGCCACTCATAAATTGAGCAAGCAAATACCACAAGAGCATCTCGATAATAAACCAAACGATGGCAATACCAACTATCTGACCCATAAGGCGTCGTCCTATCAAATAAAAACTAAAAAATTGAGCGCCATGAAATTAAAATGGCTAACATATGATGTATATGGGGATTGATTGCTATACTATCAAACTTAAGGCTGATTTTTAAGCCATAAAATAAAATGAAAGTAAAACGGAATACTATGGCAATTATTATAGGAATTGATCCTGGCTCACGTATGACGGGTTATGGCATCGTTCAACAAACAGGCGATAAGTTAACCTATATTGATGCAGGCACCATTCGTACTGACACCAAAGAGATGCCTGAACGCCTTAAACGTATTTTCAACGGCTTAACTCGCATCACTCAGCATCATCTGAAGTATGCTGATGAGCCGATTTATACTGCTATTGAGCAAGTATTTATGGCAGAAAACCCTGATTCTGCGCTCAAACTTGGGCAAGCACGAGGTGCTGCCATTGCAGCAATGGTAGCATTAGACTTAGAAGTGTCAGAATATACGGCCCGTCAGATCAAACAAGCCGTATGTGGTTATGGTGCTGCTGCCAAAGAGCAAGTGCAAGAGATGGTCTGCCGTATATTGTCTTTAGATGTGGTACCACAACAAGATGCTGCTGATGGGCTTGCCTGCGCTATCTGTCATGCGCATTCAAGTCACTCTATGAATAAACTACTACTCAACAGCTCGATGCGTGGACGCGGCGGTTCTAAGAAAAAAGGCCGTTGGCGCCTAACGGAAGAAGATTTAGGCAATTTACGTTAAAATACATGACCATAAAAAACACGTGTCCAAATGGCGCGTGTTTTTTTATTGAAGTGTTTCTCTTTTAGCACACTGCTATTTAGTTAACAACTGAACTTTTGATAACCATATCTAGTACATAAGCGTATTCTGCATTTGAAGCGTCGTCAGCCTTGAGCTTATGACGCTGTAAACGTAGTATTTCATTATGCTTACCATCATGTTCATAACCATCAATACTACCCATGAAATCCGTCCATTCACCCTCGTTAGTCTTTATACCTTGATCATCGTAAGTGATGGGTTTTATTTGTAAACAAGCTTGTGTACTATCATCAGCACAAGGTGTAGTTTTTGCACTCACTGCCCAAAATATAGTTTCACCTTTGCTATTATATTTTGCCTGCGCCGTCATTTTACCTCTCCAAACCAAAGTTGTATTATTGCTAGCAACCTGAGTAAGGGTCGGCGGTGTACCATCTGCCAAGTTTATTTGACTCTCTCCCTGCATAAACTCATTTAGTTCATTTTCAGCTATATTTAAATCATCACATAGCATTTTGGTACTCATACCATCTTCGGTCATCAACATGTTATCTTGCAGTTGATAAGCAGCATTTATTGTATTACAACCAACACTATAGCTAATACTATTCTGACCTTGATACTTGCTGAAGCTCAGAACAACTTGCTCATTTATGTCCATTAACGACGTTACTGGTTGGTTACTTTCATCGGTTGCAGTTACCAATGTCCAACGATAGCGGGCAAGATTAGCAATCAACTTGTCTTCGGCGCTCAAAATTTCAGGGGCAGATGACGATTGGGCAGTAGTATTGATAGTCGTACCCTCTGCATTAGGCTCATTACTAGTTGAAGCATTATTACATGCCACTAAAGCCAAACTAGCTATTAGTAGGCTTGGCAATAATAATGTTTTTAGAGTTGGTTTTAAATTTGCACTTACCATGTTGCATCTCTCTTAGGGCACTCACCTAAAATTTCTTTCTTCAATGTATTTTTTTAACGAGATTGCACTATAAATATAGCGTTTCGGTTGCTCAATCTAACTTATAGACAGCCTATTTACGACCATTCAAAATACTAGCTCTGCTTTATCAAAGTAGTCTTGCAATAAACATTCCTTTAATTAAGTTTTTCTGTCTTAAATCGTGAGTATTTCTAGTATTCAAGTCGGTATGGCGAATATAAAATTAGTATAACTACTATAGACTTGACCATATTGTCTTATGTAATAAAATGTTTAGTTTTATTGCATGAAACCTTTGAAGTCCGCTAGACAGTAGTTTGTTAATACTTCATATTTTCAAAAAAATAATGGACAGCTGATTTCTCAACTGTCCCTCACTAAATATCGGATGAGTTCAATACCTGTAAAAAACCTTTATCTAATCGCTAGCTTGTGTAGATTTTGCCTTAGCAATTTTTTTGATACTAAAACGCTCATTCATCATCTGATAAAAACGCGCTAGGTTTTCTCCTTGCTCATTAGGATTAACCTTGAGTATTTTGCCAAAATCTAACCCCAAGTATAATACGATATCAGCAAAGCTAAGTTGATCGCCTACTAAATAGTCATGGCCTTCCAACGCTTTTTCAAAATAAGGTAACGCTTTAACCGCACGCGCGATAGAAGGCGCTACAAATTCTGGTACTTGCTCAACACGCTGAGCCTTTAAGGGATGACTGTGCTGAAATGCCAACATTAAGTTGTACAGTACTTCAAATTCAGCAATACGGCGCATAGAACAGACTTGCGCACGTTGTACCACATCGTTACCCATTACTGAGCGCTCACCATATACTCGATCTAGATACTCACACACTGCTTGTGAGTCATTGAGTACCGTACCATCATCCAACGTTAATACCGGTACTGTTTGCATCGGGTTCATTTGGGTAAAAGCATCTGACATCTGTTCATTAGCGGCAAAGTCGATATCTATTACATCGATATCGTCCATATCATCAACATCAATACCTTTCGATGCTAACAAAATAAGGGCTTTACGCGGGTTAGGGGCAGTACGGGTTACATATAATTTTTTCATGGCAAACTCCCTGTAAGGATAATCAAGCAGCGTCTCAGCGCTGATACGCTTTATTGTGGTTGTTACATTCATGTATACAGATCATTTTTATCGATAATCTGTACAATAGTTATAGCCTACTCCAGTCATCATAGCAAAGCCTTATTAGTGCTTGTCAAAAGAATAATAAAAAGCCCCATAACTTTAAGTTATGAGGCTTTAATTAATCTTACTTATCTATAAACATGCTATTTATTTATTAGGCGCAGGTGTCGTACGCAAATAAGGCTTAATTTCGGTATGACCTTTAGGATAATTAGCAGCAATATCTTCGTTTTTCACGCTTGGCGGAATGATAACGTCGTCGCCTTCTTGCCAGTCAACAGGTGTTGCAACGTTATACTCATCAGACAATTGCATCGCATCAATAACACGAACAATCTCATCAAAGTTACGTCCACAGCTGGCAGGATAAGTAAGCGTTAAGCGTACTTTTTTGTTAGGATCGATAATAAACACACTTCTGACCGTTGCCGTATTATCAGCATTTGGATGAATCATGTCGTAAAGATTCGCGACTTTGCGATCAGGATCAGCAATGATAGGGAAGTTGACAGCAGTGCCTTGGGTTTCTTCGATATCACTCACCCAACCTTTATGATCTTCTAAGCCATCAACCGACAATGCGATAGGTTTGACATTACGTTTTTGGAACTCACCACCTAATGCTGCGGTGCGTCCAAGCTCAGTCGTACATACTGGAGTATAGTCTGCAGGATGTGAGAAGAAAACAACCCAGCTATCCCCTGCCCACTCGTGGAAATTTATATCGCCTTCTGTGGTGCTCGCGTCAAAGTTTGGTGCAGTATCACCTAGACGTAAATGTGCCATACCTAATTCCTTGTTTATATTGATGAGCGCTAACACTAAAAAGTATCCTTGCGCTCTGTTATTATCATTGACGCGCTCGGCTATTAACTAATAACTCGGCTAACGTCAGTAAGAATCCTATTTTATATTAACAAACTGGTTACGAATGTCTTGTGACGGATTGTAATTCGATTATTCCATTTATCACTAAGTAGAGAGCTTAATGGTTGTTAAGATTTAAACATAGCGGCACCATCCATTTTCAATTGAACGGTATCGGCTTTCCATGTGAGTTTAGGGGTCGCCTCACTCATGCGCTTGCTCGTCTCGCCTGAGTGCCGCAAGGTAATACCTTGTTCATCAATAATGGCAATACCAATCACATAAGTATAAACAAAACGACTTTTGGCTTTGGGTGAGGCCTTTATATTAAAGGTACATTCTACAATTTGGTCCTGATACTGCATACGCATTTTTGGCTGTAAAGAAGCAATGGACACCACACCATTCGAAACTGCAGAATATACTGAAAAGACCAAGGCAACTTTACCACCATAATATTCAGCAATAGCAGGATTGACCAACACCGTCTCTTTTCCAGGCTCATTAGCACTAGCGACTTGTACATCACCTTGATGATGCACATAAGGCATGCTATTTAAGTTGCCTATTTGCTTGGGAGCATGGACATAGCTCATGTCTTTACTGCTCTGAGCCAATATTCCAACACGCAAATCTAAATCATCGTTATCGGCACTAGCATCACCATTGTCTATCCATATGGCTTCTACTGTTAGATAGTCATGACTGCCTTTCGTGAGGTTAATTCGATGTTCACTACCAGGTTTGTCTAAGATGACCTTTTTCAGACTAACAGCCGTTGGCTGCTCTGTTTTTGTCGCATTAACCAACGGTGCGGCAGAGGTAGTATTTATAGTAGATAATTGATCAGTAGGCTCATCTGCGACATCCCCACCGAAATGGGTCACCAATGCATCTAAACCACCGTTAAAACCTTGTCCAATGGCGTTAATACGCCAAATATTATTTTTACGATAGACTTGAAACAACATCATGGCGCGCTCACTATCAAATGCACTACCGTCAAATTGATAAGTTGCTAATATCTGCCCTGCTTGCTCTAACGTCACGCTACTAGCACCAAGCTCACGCATGGTCGCTTGACCATCGATTGTTGCCGTCAATACCAAATAATCTACGGAATCTGGTAGTTTACTGAGATCAATATCGAAGCGCTGTTGAGTCGCTGTTGACTGCCAACTGATAGCGCCACAAGGCGTTCTTGGCTGGTTATAAAAGGTCATATAATCATCATTTATTAACTTCTGCTGCCCACTCAAACCAAAGCAAGCCACATCAATAACGGTAGCGCCTGCTGTTAGCTCTGCAATCAATGTAAACTGCTGCATAACACCAACCTCAGTGAACTTGGCTTTTTGACCCATAATTAGATTGAGCATTATTATTGTCCTAATGATAATTTAGTATCAATTCAGGAATGGTTAAACAACCATTCCTGAATCCCACAAGCAAAACTCGCCAAACTTACCGCGCTTGCTTGTACCGCCAGCGGCACGCCCAGTGTCTGTTAATACCAATTCACCTTCTTGTTCTTGTAAATACCCAACTGCCAGCAACTTATCATTTAATTCTTGAGTCTTAAAACCTAGCTCTTTAGCAAGTTTCGCAGTCGTCAGCTTAGAGTAAGTAGGCTGCGCTGATTCCGTAATGGATTTTGCAGTTGCATTAGTGCCAACCGTTGTATTATTAGTAGTGGCTGTACTATCAACCCCACCATCCGATTCGGTCACCTTTTCAAGTGACATCCGCACTTCATCACTGATACGAATGATGCGTTGGGCTTCCTCATAAGTATCGGCATAGAGCTTAGTGTCTTCGTTACGGTAAATCAGTACCCCCATTTCATTATTATTTACTTGGCTAAACTCATAAAGGTTCAAACTGGTAATAATGCATTCGTTTTCATTGAGATAGCACTTAGCATGTAAGTTTTTACAAAAGCTGGTACGAATAAAGGTTAGATTTTTGAGCCAATTTATCTCTTCAGGGTGTAAGTCATTTTTGCCATAAACAATTCTAATATCGATTTTGAGACGGTTACGGTCCTCTAGTAGCTCTTTAATACGCTCATTAAGCTTTAAATACGGGCTAATAATAATCAATCTATCAGAAGCATTTTTAATCAATTCTTCTAAATGATAGGTTGTACCACTACTGTTTAAAAACTTTGCCATTCTAATGCCCTCAACATCTACTATTAAAATTCATATTTATTCATAAAAAAGCCCATCTCTAGCGTACTAGAAACGGGCACAATTGCAAACTACTATTGTTGAGTTTAATCTATAATATTAGAGCTATAGCTTATACATCATTCGTTTATAAAAATTCATTACGCAAATCCAGAGTAGAATCTTTACCTAGAGTTGCATAGTGCTTATCAAGGAAAGCCTTGGCAGACTCACGACCGATATCGCGCAGGTGGGTTAAAAATGCCCATTCGGAATTTATTTTACTAGACGCTGACAATGGATTGATTTGCTCAGTGGCTTCAATACGGTGCACGAATACTTCAGAATAACGTTCTCTATCCAGATTGTTCTCACGTAACTGACGGGTCACAAACTCGATAGCTCGCAACTCTCTTAGCAAAGATGAATTGAACGAAATCTCATTAATGCGATTCTGTATTTCTATGGCACTTTTCGGGGTTTCATTGCGTTCAACTGGGTTAATTTGAACGATGGCAATATCCTTAGACTTAGTGGTGCGAAACAAGGGATACAGAGGTGGGTTGCCAACATAACCACCGTCCCAATAGGGTACGCCATCAATTTCAACGGCTTGGAAATAAGACGGTAAACATGCCGAAGCTAAGATCATGTCTGCGGTTAGCTCTTCACGGTTGAATACTTTTATTTTGCCCGTATGCACGTTGGTTGCCGCAACAAACAGTTTTAACTCATTACATGCTCTGACCTTTTCAAAGTCAATAGTAGACTCAACCAAATCACGTAATGGGTTAATATTCAGCGGGTTGGTGTCATAAGGCGAAGCAACTCGACTAAATAGATCAAGCATTAGGTAAGCCGGTGAGTCATCCACATCCCATCTACCTGTCAGAATACTCAAAGGGCTGCGCTTAATAGGGCTCATTCTGCCCATGTATGCCACTTGGCGCCAAAACTGCTCAAGCGCCTCACGTGCACCATCTGCGCCACCATCCATATAGCCTTGTGCTAATACTGCTGCATTCATAGCACCAGCACTCGTCCCAGTAATACCTTCTACACTGACTCGACCATCTTCCATGAAGTAGTCCAGTACGCCCCAGGTAAAGGCGCCATGAGAACCGCCACCTTGCAGTGCTAGATTGATCGATTTTTTAACCATAATCTCTTTACACTCCCTTAGATGTATCGTTGAGCTTGCCTGTCTGGTTTTCTGATAGATAAAGCCAGCTAATAATTATTTGTTGCGCGTTCAGCAGCCAATAGCAGCCCGCCTAAATTCGATACTGATAAAGTATCAGCGCGATGCAATTGCTCAATATTAGCTGGTAACTCTAATCTGAGCATTGCATCTTCAAGAGTTTGGCAGACAGTAACTAAGCCGGTTTATAACTATCACGTAAGCTGACGATTTGATTAAATATAGGCTTATCACTAGTATGTTCTTCGCTATCCGCGATAAAGTAACCTTCACGCTCAAACTGGAAACGCGTACCAGCTTCAGCATTAGCCAATGATGGCTCAACTACCGCATTAAGTTCAGTCAACGAGTCCGGATTCAATACTTGATGTACATCAGCGACGCTACTTGGGTCTTCGACACTAAATAACTGCTCATACATGCGTACCGTTGCTGGAACGCCTTGGCTGGCCGATACCCAATGAATCACACCCTTAACCTTACGACCTTCAGGGTTGTTGCCTAGCGTTGCCGGATCAATCTTTGCTTTTAGCTCAACGACGTTGCCACTATCATCAGTAATATGCTCAGTCACTGCCAATACATAGGTATTGCGCAGACGAATTTCTGGCTTTTCTGGTGATAAGCGCTTATAGCCTGCTGGCGGCTCAATCTCGTAATCGCCTTGATCGATATACAAAGTTTCAGTAAACGGAATTTCACGCTCACCCATATCGACGTTAGGATGGTTCGGTTGAGTTAGCCATAAAGTTTGCGTGGCATCGTCAAAGCGCGCATTGACACTATCAGCTTTTTGCGCTTCCCAACTCCTAACTGCTTCCGCAAAGTTAGTAATGGTCACTTTTAATGGCTTTAGCACTGCCATACCACGTGCAGTGGTGGTTTCCAATGATTGACGAATGCTAAATTCTAATAAACGAAAATCAACAACACTGTCCACTTTAGTCACGCCAACACGTTCACAGAAGTCACGTAAGCCCTCTGGCGTATAACCACGACGACGCATGCCAGCGATAGTCGGCATACGCGGATCATCCCAACCACTGACAATACCTTCATCGACCAATTGCTTGAGTTTACGCTTACTGGTCAACGTATGGTCAACATTCAAGCGGCTGAACTCGTACTGATGTGGCGGTACATCAAAACCGACTTTTTCAACCGCCCAATCATAAAATGGACGGTGATCTTCAAACTCCAGCGTACATAATGAATGAGTAATACCTTCGAGTGCATCAGAAAGCGGATGGGCAAAATCATACATGGGATAGATACACCATTTATCACCCGTTTGATGATGCGCTTGATGCATGACGCGGTAAATAACAGGGTCGCGCATATTCATATTTGGGCTTGCCATATCAATCTTGGCACGCAAAACCGCTTTACCCTCAGCAAACTTGCCCTCTTTCATATCATTAAAGAGCGTTAAGTTTTCTTCAACACTGGCATCACGATGTGGTGATGGCGTGCCAGCCTCATTAAATGAGCCACGGTTTTCTTTAATCTGCTCAGGCGACTGCAAGTCTACATAGGCATCACCCTGCTCAATCAACTGCACGGCCCACGCATGTAATTGGTCGAAGTAACCTGACGCATGGTGCGCGTCCCCTGCCCACTCAAATCCAAGCCATCTGACATCGTTCTCGATGTTATCAATGAAATCTTGCTTTTCTGCGGTTGGGTTGGTGTCATCAAAACGCAAGTTACACACACCGCCAAACTCTTTGGCCACGCCAAAGTTTAGGCAAATGGATTTGACATGACCAAGATGCAAGTAACCATTTGGCTCAGGCGGAAAGCGTGTCACAATTTGTGGGTATTTTTGCGCATTGACATCATCACGAATGATATTACGAATAAAATCGTTTTTTTGTTCGTCTTTTTGTGCATTGTTGCTTGAGTGCTCACTCATCGGGCATTGCTCCTAACGCAAATTGTCATTTCATGCTACGTGCCATCACGCATCATGGAAAATTCAAACCAAACCATTAAAAAAAATAGGTTATCAAAAATTATAATAAAAAGTTAAAGTTGCGTTATTCTATCAGGTTTCATAAACGCATTAACAGCCTGATACATGACACGAGATAAAAAAGCCGTTAGACTAGCCATGACTTTTTATCAATCACTCACGACAGTGCTAATTAAGGCGCTGCAATCAAAAAGGAATATCACATGGTAGACATGCCACCAGTAGTAGAACTTGACACCAGTATGGGTGCGATCGTTATCGAACTCAATGAAGAAAAAGCACCTAAAACGGTAGAAAACTTTTTAAACTATGTAAAATCTGGTCATTATGACGGCACGATTTTCCATCGCATCATTGACGGCTTTATGATTCAAGGCGGTGGAATGGACGCTGAGATGAATGAAAAAGCGACCAATGCACCCGTTGAAAACGAAGCAGATAATGGTTTAAAGAACGATAAAGGCACCATCGCGATGGCGCGTACGCAAGATCCGCATTCAGCAACCAGCCAGTTTTTCGTCAACGTAAAAGATAACGACTTTCTAAACCACTCTGGCAAAAACATGCAAGGTTGGGGTTACACGGTATTTGGTAAAGTAACCAGCGGTATGGACGTGATTGAAAAGATGCGCGGCGTACCAACTGGTCGTTTCGGCATGCATGCTGATGTGCCAAAAGAGCCAGTGGTTATCAACTCAGCGACTATCGTTACTCAGTAGTGTTTAGTAGATAATAGTTATTTGATATATATTACTCAGTAAGCACTTATTAAGAGAGCACTTTAAGAGAGCATTTCTATAAGTCACGAGGATAAGGATAAATGCAAAGTTTTAACCATCTAATTACCACCCGCCCTCATGAGGTGCGGCAAGTATTGATTAGCGATTTGCATTTATCGCCTGAAGAGCCTGCCTTAGTGCAGGCTTTTTTGGCGCTGCTTGATGATTGTCTTGCCCTGCCCGCGCTAAAGTGCTTATTTATCCTAGGCGATTGGTTTGAAGTATGGCTAGGTGATGACGTTTACTTATCGTTATCAGAAGATGAGTGCAAAACCCATTGGCTCACCCCGCTTATCGTTAAATTAAAAAAACTACGGGTAGCTGGTTGTGAGATTTTGATTATGCATGGCAATCGTGATTTCTTATTAGATCAGCCATTTTGTAATTTATTCGGTGGTGAGCTTATCTATGAGCCATATACCTTAACTGTTGGACAGCTGAATTATCGCTTAGAACACGGCGATGCGTTATGCGTTGATGATAAGAAATATCAGTTTTTTCGCAAAATCATGCGCAATCGGTTAACCCAGTGGTACTTGCTGAATAAATCATTAGAAAAACGCTTGGCTATCGCAGATAAAATGCGCCAAAAAAGCCAACAGAATAATGCCAATAAAGCTGCCTACATCATGGATGTCAATGAAGATGCAGTGATACAAGCCGTGGCTGGTAGTGATGCGTTGCTACATGGGCATACTCATCGTCCAGATATTCATCAAGCCACGAGTAATAAAAAACGCTACGTACTTGGTGATTGGCGGTTGTTAGATGAAGATACGCGCCAGCCAAAAGTCAGCGCGGTGATTGGCGCAGTAACAGCAGATGAGAATTCTGATAATAATAAAGCTGAATTTGGATTGTTTGAATTTAAATTACTAATTTCATGATATTTATGTGAATGTCTCTTATTTACGATAAAAAAAAGTGTCTGTTAAAATAAC
>NZ_JBEFNI010000004.1:0-261368 GCF_051970275.1 Psychrobacter sp. ASPA161_9
TATCTAAAAAAATAAATTTAAAGTAATCCGCAATTCTAATAGTGATTAATAATCAAGGACCACTTATGCCCAACGATACACGCCCACAGACAGGTCAAGAAGCACTTGAGCTTTTAAAAGAAGGTAACGCCCGCTATGTTGATAGCCTTACCAGCACGGATCCATGTATGCAACGCCGTCCAGAGCTAGTCAGTGATCAAGACCCTCTAGCTATTATTTTGGGTTGCTCAGATGCACGTGTACCGGTTGAGATTGTGTTTGATCAAGGTTTAGGTGATTTATTTGTCATTCGCGTGGCGGGTAACGTGGTTGCCCCTTCACAGATTGGCTCAGTTGAATTCGCTGCCGAAAAGTTCGGTACCAAGCTGGTTGTGGTGCTGGGACATTCACATTGCGGTGCGGTCACAGCCTGCGTAGAAGCGCTTATCAATCCTGAACAGAACTATTCACCTAACTTGCAATCTATCGTCGACCGTATTCGTCCAAGCGTTTATAACTTGCATGAACTTGCGACTGCCAACGGTCAAGATGTAGATGCGGACGAGCTAGTCGATCGCTCTATAAGTGCCAACGTGCGTATGTCGGTCAGTCAGCTCAAGCATGGTTCGCGAGCGTTAGAGGACTTAGCTAACAGTAATCAATTACTTATCGTTGGTGCAGAGTATGATTTAGAAACAGGGAAGGTGCGGTTTTTAGACAGCTAATCAATATGTTTGATTGAGCATATTAAAGGTATGCTCTTACAAAACCCTATCAATAATTCCGCCGTTTTTTATTATGATGAGATGGTCATGCAAGTCATTGTCACAGTGATTTGCTATCTTTTAGATTTTACATTCTGTTAAATATTAGGATAATTATGTCTACTCTAGCGTCTACTTCATCTGCTAACTCAGCAACTGATAATAATGCATCAACCGTCGCTCAGCCAGCTAGCAGCGTAACTACAGCTGGCGTTCAGCCTATCTCCGCGCAGACTTCAGGCTTTACTTTTAACCATACTATGCTGCGGGTAAAAGACACTGCTAAGTCGTTAGCGTTTTATACTGGCGTACTCGGTATGACTTTGCTGGCGGTAAAGAAATTCCCTGATATGGGATTTGATTTATATTTCTTAGCCAAGCTTACCGATAGCGAGCGTGAGAATTTGCCTGCTGGTAATGATTTGGAAATCTTTGCGTTCCGTCAGCGCGGTATTTTAGAGTTGACCCATAACTACGGTACCGAAACGAAAGCTGACTTTAGTTATCACGATGGCAATGGTGAGCCACAAGGTTTTGGACATATTTGCTTTAGCGTGCCTAGTCTTGATGAAGCGGTAGCTTGGTTTGATAGAAATAATGTCGAATTTAAAAAACGCCCAGAAGATGGCAGTATGAAAAATATCGCCTTTATCAAAGACGTTGACGGCTATTGGATTGAGATTGTACAAGCCGATTTGATGGGCTAGATTCTAGACATGTGAAAAATACATATGAAAAATAAAGGTGCTGATGGATATAAAGGTACTGATGAACATAAAAGTTAAATAACTTAAGGAGTGACACCTGAATGCCTACTTCTGAGGCAGACCCTACGTTGAGTGCTGAGACTGCTGCTACAACGGCTGATGCGCTGACGTATCAAAGCATTATCGATTCCGCAAATGGCATCCTGATTGGCTTTGTTGAGCGTATACCGTATTTTGTGGCTTCGATTATCGTTATCCTAATTTTTTGGTTTCTATCGATTGTCTTCAAAAAAATCGTCTATAAATTATTAGGAAGTCGTAGTCGCCATCAGAACTTAGTTAAAGTGTTTCAGCGGGTAGGCGGTGCACTGATTATTTTCATTGGTTTTATGATTGCGATGGTTATAGCTGTGCCAGGATTTACGCCTACCAAGCTGATTGGTGCACTCGGTATTGGTTCGGTCGCCATTGGTTTTGCTTTTAAAGATATTTTTCAAAACTTACTATCTGGTATTTTGCTACTTATCTCAGAGCCATTTCGTATCGGCGATCAGATTGTCTCAGGGGATTTTGAGGGCACAGTTGAAGATATCAAGATTCGTGCGACTACCATTAAGACTTATGATGGTCGGCAAGTGGTTATTCCAAACTCGGATTTGTATACTTCAGCATTGACTGTCAATACCGCCTATAAGCAACGCCGTTTACAGCTTGCAGTAGGGATAGGATATGCAGATGATATCAATGAAGCCAAAGCTGAGATTATGCAAGCATTGAGCCGAGCTGATACGGTGTCCAAAGAAGCAACGCCAACTATTATCGCAGTCAACTTAGGCGATTCAACTATTGATCTAATTGTGCGCTGGTTCATTGATGATGGCACTCAAGCTAATAAAGTGGCCTCAATAGACCAAGTTTTAATTGAAGTCAAGACTGCACTCGATGCAGCTGGTATCGATATGCCGTTCCCTGTACGTACTCTGGATATGAGTGATCCATCGGTAAAAGCTATGGTAAAATCGTTGAATAAGCAGAATGATGCAAGTAAAGATCAAACCGAGACTACAAGCCTTATTACGGAATAGCTGGCCTCACAGATTTCAAATTTAAGCCAATAAAAAACCACCATTATCATCATGATATGGTGGTTTTTTTATTTCTCTACTAATCAAGAAGATGATTAATCTTCTTTCACTCTAAAGTCTGTATGACAGGATTTGCAGCTGTCGCCAACTTGTCCAATGGCAGGCATCACATCCTCGACACTAGTCGCTGTTTGTGCGGCAGCACTTAATTCAGAGGTTACTTGTTGAAAATTATCTGCTTCAGCACGAAAACCATCAACATTACTCCAAACGGCTTCAGTTGCGTTACCAGCGGCTTCTGCATTTGCAAAATGGCTCCAAGGGTTTTTAGCTTCCTCTGCTAAGAAGGTAGCTTGCTCTTTAAATACGTCAGCATCAAAAGTGTCTGGCTCTTTAGCCATACCACCTATGACTTTCATCGAATCGCCATAGTTTTTCATAATATCTTGGCGTGCTTTAACATCAGGGTCAGCTGGCGTGCTACAGGCTGTTAGACCGAGGGCAGCTGCCATTAATGTAATGCCGAAGATAGATTTTAATGATTTATTAGTATAAACCTGTGCCATGTAAATTACTCCTTTAAAATTGGCTAATAAAACAGATAGGCGCGTTAGCAAACGCTGACCTCAAATTGAAGTGTGACTGTCTACTATGCAAGCTCAACTGCTGCCTATGAGCAGTCGTTTATGAAATGCAAATCTTGATACTGTCTTAGTTTCCAATATCTTAATTTTCCATATCAGTATTTATTGTTACCGTACTCTCTCAATGTAACCGTGATAAGAGAAAGCCTTGTAGGTTACTTCAGTGCAATTTTGTAAACACATGTAACTCTAAGACTAGGCTCATTATAGCTGATAAGCCAGCGAGTAAAAATTATAAGTGATAAACAATGCTTAAAATGCTTGAATAGGAAAGACTTAAACAATAAAGGCCAGCTATAAAAGCTGACCTGTTTTAATATTAGAAAAGACTAGGAAGTTAACCAATCTCGTGGTTTTAAGTAAAACTCAGTCAATTCAAACTCAGGAGTACCTTCCATCGGCTCGAAGCGGTAATGCCAGCTAGCAAGCGGTGGCATACTAACTAAGATAGACTCAATGCGCCCATTACTTTGTAGACCGAACAGCGTACCGCGATCGTAGACCAGATTATATTCAATATAGCGTCCACGGCGATACAGCTGGAATTCACGTTGTTCGTCAGTATAGGGTGTTTCTTTACGCTGCTCAAAAATAGGCATAATACCGTCAAGATAGCCGTTGCCTACGGCCTTCATAAAGTCAAAGCAGGTCTCAAAGTCCCAGCCACGGCTCTCTGTATTGACATCATCATAAAACAAACCGCCGATGCCGCGTTGTTCATCGCGGTGACGCAGATGGAAGTACTCATCACACCATTGTTTAAAGTCAGGATAGACGCTATCACCAAAAGGCGCGCATAAGTCATGACAGACTTGATGCCAATGGACGCAGTCGGCCAGTACAGGATAGAACGGCGTCAAATCAAAGCCACCACCAAACCACCAAATAGGGTCTTCACCCTCGGCTTCGGCGACAAACAGACGCACGTTAGCATGGCTGGTCGGGACGTTTGGGTTTTTGGGATGGACGACCAGTGACACGCCCATGGCTTGAGCTTTACGACCAGCAATATCAGGATGACGGGCAGTGGCTGAAGCTGGCAAGTTATGGACGTGAATATGACTAAACATCACGCCAGCTTTTTCAATGACTTTGCCATCTGCTAAGACGCACGAGCGCCCGCCACCACCTTCAGGGCGATCCCAATCATCAGGGACAAAAGTCGCATCACCACCGCCGTCACGCTCTTGCGCTTCTAATGCTTGGCAGATACGCGCTTGCAAATCGACTAAAAACTCACGTACGCGCGTGATGTCACTAGGAGATGGAAAGATTTGACTGTCTTTAGCGTCAGTTGTCGTTGTACTATTTATGCTAGGAATGCTCATAAAAACATCTATAATTATTGGGTGTGTTGGTAATTCTCGGTGTGTTTCTTAGGGATTTTTGCTGATAGTAACTTTACCTATGCTGATAGTAACTTTATCCATTCAGGGGCAATTTATTCAGATGTATGCAATCTACTCAGGTATATCTTATTTATTGAGATGAGCTTCAGTATAGAACTCTTTATCAAAAAGATGACCCATGCGGTCACGTTTGGTCGCTAGATAGTCAGCATTGCTATCATTAACGCCAACGACTAATGGAACACGTTCGATCACATTGACACCATTTTCGCTTAGATAGGCCACCTTATCAGGATTATTAGTGATAAGACGAACCTCATCAACCCCTACGTGGGCGAGCATAGGACTACACATATCGTAGATGCGGGCATCAGCGGGTAGACCTAACATGAGATTGGCATCTAGGGTATCATGGCCTTGATCTTGTAAGGCATATGCGCGGATTTTATTGGTTAGACCAATACCGCGACCTTCTTGACGCAGATATAAGATAGCACCGCAGCCAGTTGCTTGTATTGCTTGCATGGCGGTATTGAGCTGTGCACCGCAGTCGCATTTTAACGAGCCAAAAGCATCGCCTGTCAAGCACTCAGAGTGAATACGGACTAACGGGATGGGGTGATCTGCTAATTTATGCTGTTCATTTGTAGGAGCTGTTGGCGCGGCGTTTTCTTCTAACAATGGGTTTACCACTGGTAGACCGACGGTAAGCATTACATGCTCTTGACCGTCTTCATTTTCAAATACATGAAGATCAAACTCGCCGTGACGAGTAGGTAGTTTTGCGCTGGTAATAAATTGATATGACATTGATGTCCTGCATAGGCCGATCATCGTGGCGGTAGATAGTGTAGTGGTCATAGCCATGTCGTAATGACTATGTTGTAATAACTATATCCTAATAAATATATCGTAATAACTACGTTTTTCAAAAACTATGTGCTGTAACAACTTGATGTTTGATTAGGTGTATTAATAATTAGATGCTTAATAACTAGGTAAATAATCTATGTGTTTGTAACATCTATGTTCATGATAACCATCTGGTTATCGTTTTATAAAGCTAATAATGATAGCATCCTAATCGCGTTTGTAAGAAAAACACACAAAGTTCACAGACTACGCACGATGATTAAAGCGACAGTTTAAAAAAAATGCTATTATGCCATACTATTTTAACGGATACAGTGACAAGTCTTTGCCCTTACATTACTGTATCGTCACTACTACATAGTAGGCAGTACATTATTATTAATATAGTCATTAGAGTTACTATTATATAGCGCCTCTAATAACGGTGTATTTAACAAAGCATGTAAATACTTTCATGCAAATACTAATAAACAGTGGCGATGCGCTAAGCATATCGTAATCTATAACCAATGCCAGCATATATTGTTTTGCTGTTAGCGTTGTAGATGGTTTCATAATACCGTATTAATATGATAACGGTGTATGGCGATATAGTAAGATAGCGCCTTGTCAGCAGATTGGTAGGTATCGTACGATTTATGCAGCAGTCACCTTATTTTTCACAGTCTCAGTCAGCATCTGTGTCACCCCATACGTCGCTATCTACGCCATTAGCTACTGACTCTGCTGCACACCTATCAGGCTTGCAACAGACGTTCACGCAGATACCGCGTATGCGTCCTAATGCACCGTTGCTTGATGCCATTGATGCACCTTCAGACATTCAGAAACTCACTACTGAGCAATTAATAGTGCTGGCCGATGAGCTGCGCTTGTTTTTATTGTATTCAGCTGGTCAAAGTGGTGGACATTTTGGGGCAAATTTAGGCGTGGTTGAGTTGACCATTGCATTGCATTATCTGTTAGATACGCCTAAAGATCAGATCGTTTGGGATGTAGGGCATCAAGCTTATGCCCATAAAGTACTTACTGGTCGCCGCGATAAGCTAAGTAGTATTCGCTCTAAAGGCGGCTTGACTGCTTTTCCTGAACGCGCAGAATCTGCCTATGATACCTTTGGCGTTGGCCACTCATCTACCTCTATCTCAGCAGGTTTAGGCATGAGTTTGGCGCTGCGCTATCAAGGTCGTCCGCAGACGGTCGCTTGTGTGATTGGTGATGGGGCGATGACTGGCGGCATGGCTTTTGAGGCTATGAATGATGCAGTACAGCAAGACGCTGATTTACTAGTCATTCTAAATGATAATGACATGTCAATATCATGCTCTATTGGCGGATTTTCACGGCATTTAGCGATGCTATGGGAGTCGGGCTATCAAGTTGATATCTCAGATTCAGGTGTGCCTGTATTGCGTCATCGTCCAAACATGCAGGCGTTTGACCGACGTAAGCGCCATAGCGAACATCGTGATGTGCCGCAGCTAGAAGACAATCTATTTAAAGCAATCGGTTTTACTTATTTTGGGCCATTTGATGGTCATAATATTCCTGAGCTACTGCGTGTGTTGTCACTTGCTAAGCAGGTAAAGGGCCCAGTATTAGTACATATCTATACGACTAAAGGTAAAGGCTTTGCACCTGCTGAGGCTGATCCAGTCGGTTATCATGCAATTAGCAAACTACCTGCTGAGGATATCGTTGCCTGTGACTTTGATAAAGATAAAGCTCCTGTTAAAAGCAAAGCTTCTGAGAGTAAGGTTTCTGGGTTAAAATACTCGCAGGTATTTGGCCAGTTCTTATGTGATAAAGCAGCACAAGATGATAAATTATTAGCGATTACCCCAGCCATGGAAGAAGGCTCAGGGATGATTGACTTTGCTCGTCAGTTCCCAGAGCGTTTCTTTGATGTGGCAATTGCTGAGCAGCATGCAGTCACCTTAGCGGGCGGCATGGCAACCCAAGGCGTCAAGCCGATAGTCGCTATATACTCAACCTTTTTGCAACGTGGTTATGATCAGCTTATTCATGATATTGCCTTACAAAATCTTGATGTAACGTTTGCGATTGATCGGGCTGGTCTTGTTGGTGAAGATGGCGCCACGCATGCTGGCGTGTTTGACTTGGCTTTTTTGCGCTGTGTCCCTCACATACTGATTGCCGCGCCAAAAGATGAAAATGAGTGCTATCATTTGCTGAATACTTGTTATGAGTATCAAGGCAGCACGGCGGTACGCTATCCACGCGGAACCGGAACTGGCGCGATGATAAGTCGTCCAGCGCAGAATTATAAGATAGGTCAAGCCATTGTAGAGTCAGTATTAGGCGCTAGTAATGCCCCTAAAAAGCTCGCGTTATTGGCCTTCGGTACGATGGTTGCCACTGCTGAGCAAGCTGCCAAGATACTAACGTCTGACAGTGCTAATAGCGATTGCCAAGTACAAGTCGTTAATATGCGTTGGGTAAAGCCATTAGATACCAATTTGCTTGAGACCTTAATTGAGCAAGGCGTGACTCATATTGCGACACTAGAAGAGCATATGATTATGGGCGGTGCAGGCAGTGCCGTAAATGAATACTTGCTCAATGCTTCTGCTGCGTTTGCCACTAAGCGTCCAGCAATCTGCAATATTGGTATTCCTGATCGCTTTATCGCCCATGGTTCCCAAGCAGAGCAATTAGCTGATTGTGGTTTGGATACAGATGGTGTGGTTATGCAGTTACAGCGTTTATTGTCTTAAGCGAAAGTAAAAAACTCTGGATTAATTCTTTAAGATAACTTGAAGAGATGTACATTAAAAGATGTTGAAATTGAAGTAACGCCTACTTGCCGTAGGTGCTCATTGTTTTACAGCTTGCGTAATTTGTGATGGCAGCCATTAAAGATGGTAAGCTTCGTATTTATGGTCGTTTTTATTTTTTTATAACGCTTTTAGTATGATACGGTCAGTCTTTTTAAGATCGTATAGGTGTAGCGTAATATGGCAGACAATTGGTGTGCCGTTTACGTATGTAGATGTAATATCAGTAGTATTCATTCGTTTTATTCATTCATTAAGTAGATAGGTTATTTATGGAACCCATGGTTGTCATCGCAGCGCGTACTGCCGAAAAAGTTGGTGCAGAAATTTTATACGCGCACCAAAACCGCCACAAAGTCGAATTCGAGACTGAGTCAAAAGGTCTCGATGGCTTGGTGACACGCATCGACCGCTATAGTGAAGAGCTGACCATTGCGACGCTAAAGAACAGCTATCCGAATCATTCGTTCTTGGGTGAAGAGTTTGGTATGCAAGAAGGTCGCGGTGAAGATGCTGATTGGTGCTGGATTATTGATCCGCTAGATGGCACCAAGAATTTTGTGCACGGTATACCGCAGTTTTGCGTATCGATTGCTGTACAGCATAAAGGTGTCACCCAACATGGTGTGGTCTATGATCCTGTCCGTGATGAGATGTTCTCTGCCAGTCGTGGTAAAGGTGCGCGTTTAAACCAGCGCCGTATCAGTGTTAGTGAACGCAAAACCATCGATGGTGGTTTATTTGCGATTGGTCATCCTCTTGAGCGTAAGCGTAATGGTGAAGTCATCTCTTATGCCAAAGAGCACTTTGAAAGCCTACAAAAAGTATCTGAAGCAGGCGGTCAAGTGCGCCGTTTAGGTTCAGCAGCGCTTGACTTGTGTTATGTGGCTGCAGGCCGTTTCGATGGTTACTTTGAGATGTCTATCAAGCCATGGGATATCGCAGCGGGTGAATTGATTGTATCAGAGGCACGCGGTGTAGTGGTTGATCATACAGGCGCACATAACTCTATGAAGTCAGGATCTATCTTTGCTTGTAACATAAAACTATTAAAACCATTGATGCAAGTAGTCGTGCCATCATGGGGTGATGCAGTATAGTTTTTTTGAGCGTTGATGTTTAAGTATTTTGATATTAAAAAGCTGATTCCATAAATGGAGTCAGCTTTTCTATTGCTTCTTAATAAGAGGGTAATGCTAACGTTATTCGCGCAAGCCTAAGTGTTTCTCTTTGCTAATGTTTTCTAATACATCGATTTCTTCTTCAATCAAGCATAGCATATCTTGTACATGTGGTAGCAGCTTGCTACAGGCTGTAATACAAAACTCTACTTTATCTAAATAGCTGGCAAGGGTGATATTCATGGCCTGCCCATCTAATATAATAGATGCTGGATACAACGCTTTGAGCGGTGCTCCATTCCAGTACAAGGGTTTTTTGGCACCAGGTACGTTAGAAATAATAAGATTAAAGGCTTGTTTTTTGGGAAATAACCCTGTCAATAGATTAATACCTTCCCACGCATAGGCGATCGCACTGTAGTTAATTACTTGCGCCTGATTCATACGTCGAAACCGACGTTTACCACTGTTCATACTACCGTGAATCAACTGTAACCTACGTACAGGGTTGTCTAAATGAGTCCCTAGGTTCGCCAATACAAACGAAATTTGATTGCCCGTTGCACTATCATCACTGCGTAGTGACATCGGCACAAAAGCAATCAGCGGTTTGTTGGGTAGGGCATCGAGTTTTAGTAGGTAACGTCGAATTGCGCCAGAGCAGACGGCAAGAATGACATCGTTCATACTGACGTCGAGCTTATCAGCAATATCGTTAAAGCGCTGCATGTCATAAGATTGTGCCGCTATTCGCCGCGATGCAGAGATACGCTGGTTCAAAATACTCATCGGAGCATCAAAGGTACCAACGTAATCATCTTTGCCATGATGTTTAAAATTGTCCATCAGTTCGGTAAATACTGGCTTAATAGTAGACAGCTGCTCCTTTATAATGCGAGTTGCAGAGCGACCAGCTGGTATCAGAGCGTCAACTTGATTACGATGGCGCGCCATCAATGACCATACTGGTAACGTCATTGGTTCAGTAGGTGACTGCGAAAGCGACTTTTGAACAAGGCGCATAGCAGCAATGCCGTCAACCAACGAATGATGAATCTTAAAATATAGGGCAAAGCGCTCAGGACTGTTTTCAGTCTCTGGTTGAATACCTTCGATAACATGGCATTCCCACAACGGCATAGCGCGATCTAGCAAACGCCCATGTTCTTTTGAGACATACATAAGTAGCTCACGGACACGTGCAGGCCTTGGCAAGGCGACATGGCGAAAGTGATGTTCAACATCGAAATCCTCATCTTGCTTCCAAAATAATAAACGCTCAAGTACCTGATTGAATGGAAAGCTCGGTGGCACTTTGGATGTTTGCATTTGTTGTACCAGCTGATACACAAAATCGCTATCTGCACCTTGGGTATCGGCTGGTAGTTCAAACAAAAATAAGCCACCCACATGCATGGGCTGCTTACGTGATTCCAGAAGCAAAAATAATTGATCAACTGCTGTTAACAATCGCATGGCGTGTCCTCTAAGGTCAATGGGCTGCGTGTTATAAGTGGCCTGACGGCGCATCGATATGAACAGCGGTTAAATTAAATATAGAGCCAATTATATTTTAAAGCACTTTATTAAAAAGTACCTTATTGAATAACGTTTTACTAAAAGGCATCTTACTGAAAAAAGTACCCAGTTTGCGGTGAGCTGGCAGTCGCCATCTTACGCATCGGCATCCGTCCTGCTAAAAATGCCTCGCGACCTGCCCAAACTGCATGTTTCATGGCGTGTGCCATCATGACTGGATTCTGTGCATTAGCAATCGCTGAATTCATTAAGACTCCATCACAACCAAGCTCCATCGCGATAGCTGCATCAGAGGCAGTACCAACGCCAGCATCGACTAATACGGGCACTTTAGCGTTTTCGATAATTAGGCTGAGTGTATGGCGATTAAGTAGCCCAAGACCAGAACCAATAAGGCTACCAAGCGGCATAATCGCCACACAGCCCATACTTTCTAACTCTTGCGCGACGATAGGGTCGTCTGATGTGTATACCATTACTTCAAAGCCATCATCAATCAGTACTTTTGCCGCTTTTAAAGTTTCCATAATATTAGGGTATAAGCTATTTTCATCACCTAATACTTCAAGCTTTACTAGATTATGACCACCTAATAGCTCACGAGCAAGCTTACAAGTACGAACCGCGGTTTCAGCATCAAAGCAACCGGCAGTATTGGGTAAAATTGTATATTTATCAGGCGAAATCACATCGAGTAAGTTAGGCTCGTTACTGTTTTGGCCAATATTAGTACGGCGAATAGCGACAGTAACAATTTCAGCCGCTGATGCTGCAATAGCTATCCCTGTCTCATTCATATCTTTATATTTGCCAGTACCTACCAGCAGCCGTGACGAAAACGTACGACTACCAACGGTAAAAGTATCTTGAACAAGGGCTGGGTTTTCAATAGCAGTTTGAGTCGTAGCTTGGGACATATCTGAAATCCTAATAACAGGCGGACTATAAAAGATGAAAAACGTAGGTAACAATAATAACAATAAGGTGAGCAGTACAAAGTTAGCACGCAGAGACGATGATAATATATGCTCATCGAATTGTGACACAGCGTAAAAGCTTTGTTAATGACATAAAACAAAGTGTTATTATAACAAAATCATAAGCGCTTACTGACAATCTTTACCCAGATTGTTCATTTAGGTGCCAGACATTTATGTTAAACATTCGCTACTTATTGTAGATGCTTATGTTTAGTTTAAACGTTGATCCTTACTTAAGACACTAGGCGCTTATTATTTGTTTATCACATAGATTATCAAATTTTTTACCACTCATTCTATCTTTATCAGGTCGTTTTTATGATGCAACTGCCATACAGTTTTGCGAAACGCCATCAGCTCTTAGTTATTTTAGCTATTGACCCTGAGCTGCCACCGACGCTGGTATTAACCAAGGCCACACCACTATCTGCTATCAATGAAGCAGTGCGGTTTTTGCAGCAGCAAGGGGTGCGCGGTGTGCCAGCTTATGACAGTGTCAGCGCGGATGAGTTTGAAAAACGTATGAATGTCGCCTACGCTGGTAATACAGGCGAATCACAACATATCGCTGCTGGGCTTGAAGACCATCCTGACCTTGATAGCTTGGCAGATAGTGTTCCTGAGACCGAAGATTTGATGGATCAGCAAGACGATGCACCTATTATTCGTCTGATTAATGCGCTGTTGTCTGAAGCTATCCGTCTCAATGCCTCAGATATCCATATCGAAACTTTTGAGAAGCGCCTAGTGGTACGCTTTCGTGTCGATGGTGAGCTCAAAGAAATCATCACGCCTAAACGTCAATTAGCGCCACTACTGGTTTCACGTATTAAAGTAATGGCCAAACTCGATATTGCTGAAAAACGCGTGCCGCAAGATGGACGTATTAGCTTGCGATTGGCAGGACGCGAAGTCGATGTGCGGGTATCCACGTTGCCTTCAAGCTTTGGCGAACGAGTCGTGATGCGACTGTTGGATAAACAAGCAGGTCGTCTCAATATGACTTATTTAGGGCTTTCGGATAATGACTATAGCGAGCTCAAGCGCTTGATTCATCGTCCGCATGGCATTATTTTGGTGACGGGTCCTACGGGTTCGGGTAAAACGACCACCCTTTATGCCGCATTGACTGATTTGAATGATCAAACTCGTAATATCTTAACTGCTGAGGATCCAATTGAATTTCAGCTTGATGGCATTGGGCAGACGCAAGTTAATAATAAAGTCGATATGACCTTTGCCAAAAGCTTACGGGCGATGTTACGTCAAGATCCAGACGTGGTAATGGTAGGGGAAATACGAGACATTGAAACCGCTGAGATTGCCGTACAAGCATCACTGACAGGGCATTTGGTACTATCAACCTTGCATACCAATACCGCTATCGGCGCGGTGACACGTCTGCAAGATATGGGTGTAGAGCCGTTCTTATTATCGTCCTCGCTCATTGGCGTAGTCGCGCAGCGCTTAGTGCGTACGCTTTGCGCGCATTGTCATACGTGGCAGCTGGCTGATTCTGAACAAGCCAAATTATTTACAGAGATTGGTATTGAGATAGATTCTAAAACGTCGGTAGAGACAGCGATTAAACTACCCAAACCAGTAGGTTGTGATAAGTGTAATCAGTCTGGGTTTAAAGGGCGGACAGCGATATATGAAGTCGTACCGGTGGATGATACTTTGAGACGGATGATTCATAGTAATACTGCAGAATATGAGCTGGAGTCCTATGCACGGCAAAAGACTCCATCGATTCGTGCTGATGGATTACGTAAAGTTATAGCGGGGCAGACGACATTAGAGGAAGTATTGCGCGTAACCAAAGAAAGCGCCCTAACAGATGACGCTATCTTGATTTAAATTGTCGGTTAAATTGCCAGCTTAACCTTTGGTTTCATGGTCGGCTGACAATATTTTGTGAAACATTAACTGTCAGATATAGGTTGCTCAAGTGAACCGGCTAAAGTAATTAGCTTAGTTGCTTAGTTGCTTAGTTGCTTAGTTGCTTAGTTGCTTAGTTGCTTAGTTGCTTGTTTATATAAGCATTGATATTATTTAGCTGCCATACATTCTACTTCAACACTAGCGCCGGCGGCCAAGTCTTTGACACCAAAGGCTGAGCGTACAGGATAAGGCTTGGCAAGCTCAGTTTTATAGACTTCATTAAACGCGCCAAAATCATTCATATCGGTCAGCATCGCCATACATTTGACAATATCTGACTTCTGGTAGCCGTATTTTAGTAATACTTCGTTGATATTATCTAATGTTTGCTTGGTTTCTGCTTTGATACCGCCTTCAACCAACTTGCCATCTTTAAAGCCAATTTGTCCTGACATATATAAAGTGTCACCAACACGTACTGCGCTAGAGAAAGGGTAATCGCCGCCATCACCCAAAAAAACAGGTTTGGATTTGGTCATAGTAGCTGTGCTAGTAGACGTGGCTGGAGCAGCGTTTGCGGTGACAGTCAGTCCAAGTGCACAGGCTACCACTAGTAAAGACTTAGATAGGTTGACAGTAAATTTATTGCTGAATTTAGACATCATTTTCTCCTTGTTATTGACCAATTAACTATTAAATACACTGTACAAAGTTTATTAAGGTAAATAGCGCATTATAAGGTTATAGAGCTATTATTTACTTCATTATTGATGGTTAGCAGTTTCAGTCTCGTTTTCAGTTTTATCTTCAGCAACAGTCACTTTTTTTTGTGACTTGCCTTGACGGCGTGCTTCTAATTCAGATTTCGGTACCCATGCCCATGTCATCTCAACGGTGATGGGCTCACGTACGCTATCAGACTCGCGATCATTGATGACGCATGGTATGACCATCTCACCCTTGGGCGTATTTAGAATATCTAAGCGTTGTTCATCACTTAAAGTAGCAACCGCAGCGATTTGACCTTTTTTGAGCGGACGATAAAAATTTACAGAGTAAGACTTAATCAGTAACACCCGATCAGCAGGTAGGTTTAATCCCAAAATAAAACCGGTGGCAGTCTCGGCAAGTAGAGTGACGGCAACCGCATGGATTGAGCCAATATGGTTCTGTACAGCTTTGTTGTTATTTAAACTCACAATCACTTGATTGGGTTCTACAGTTTCGTAGTAGACACCCGTTGTGCCCACATAAGGTACGACTTTGCCAAAGGCTTTAGATAGAATGGTCGAGCGTGCGCCAGCAGGTAAATACTTGGTAATAGCTAAAAGCTTAGTAAACTGATTGCTTATAGGTTTGAGTTTACTAGGATTCATCGGGACATTTGCTTGAGGGGTTAAGGCGTCGGATATCTTTTCAGGTAACTTAGCTGGTATCTTGGTCGGTAGTTTAATAGGTAGCTTATTTAATAATCCTGACATACAAAGTTCCTCAAATTAATCTGTTTGGGCATTTTTGAATAATGGATAAAGCAGGGCAAGCATAATCATAACAATAGTATAAACTTGCATCTGGCTATCATTAGTACCATAAACGACCACGCTCACAAAATAGTAGTAACGTAACCAATGGAGCGTTGTACACCTTACCTATCTGGTTCTTTATCAATCGCTTTGAACGCTGAGTTAAGCTATGAATGACGTATCAATTAACAGCCCTACCAATATTATATACACCGGTGTAGCAGGCACAGGGAAGACTTATCGATTGCTACAAATCGCCAAACAGTATACTTATCATTTGCCGATGATAGACAGCAACGAGCTATTGTCGCAATTATTATATGAGCTTAGTTGGCGTGATGTGGTGTGCTTAATCTTTTTAGACTTTAAGACTCAGCACAAAGATTTAGTAAAGGTACCTGAAATCGTCAATCACGAGTTTTTTATTGCAAAAGCCGCGCAAAATGAGCGTGAAAAAAACTTAAGCAATACCGCATGGTCGGTGCTGCAAATGCATAGTCCAGCCAGCTCAAAGACAGTCACTTATAAAAACCGCGCAAATCAAGCGTACTTCGATAAAGACGAAAGCGGGGCATGGCATTTACTACCAGACAGCGTGTCGCTATTAATAGGATTATCACAGCAGCTGGCCGAGTTTCGACAGGCCCAACGAGAAAATCAGGCTGTACAAAAGCAGTGCTATAGCATGGTCAGCTTTCATCAAGCATATGGCTATGAAGAGTTTGTCGAAGGTATTCGCCCAGTTATTAGCGCCAATGAATACAGTGGGCAGGGTGCTCAAAACAGCCATCAAGAAGTTAGTAACCAAATGCGTTACGAAATCCAAGACGGCGCTTTCTTAAAGCTTTGTCAACGCGCCGCCAATGATCCTGAACATCGTTATGCGATGCTGATTGATGAGATTAACCGCGCCAACGTGTCGCGAGTATTTGGGGAATTACTTAGCCTGATCGAGGCGGATAAACGCAATGGACAAGCGAACGCGATGCAAGTCAATCTAGCGTATTCTGGAAGGTCGTTTAGTGTGCCTGCCAATGTTGATATTTATGCAACGATGAATACGCAAGACCACTCTTTAGCACCGCTCGATATGGCGTTACGTCGGCGCTTTCGCTTTATAGACTGTTCCCCACAGCCTGAGTTATTACAAGTTATCAATGTTTCTAACCACAGCTCTAAAAGTTTAGAAGATGATAAGTCATCAGAAACGATAGATTTAGCTAAGCTGTTGTCGGGCTTAAACTATCGTATCATTCAAACGTTGGGACAAGAGGTGCAGTTGGGTCACGCATTTTTATTTTCGGTAAGTAATTTGGCACAGCTGCAAACAGTATTGGTGGAGCAAATCATCCCGCAATTGGCCCAAGCGACTGGCGGTCAAGTAGCTTTATTGCAGTATTTATTTAATGATGAGCAACAGCCAACTGCCGTACAATTTATCCAGGATAGTCAAAGCAACCTGTATCAACAGCCAGATATGGCTAATCAAAGCTCTATGTTTGCTGGTCAAAATGCATTTGTAGGCTCAACGATGGGAAATGCTGGCTATATCATAAACCCAGATCTTCTCGCACAGACTGGCGAGTTTGCTAAGCCCCATATCTATCAGCGTTTGTATTGATTTTAATGAAAAGTATCCTAATGAACAATAACGGCAACAGAGCTGTTTATTCCACCTCAAAATCGTTTCCTGACTTAAAAACGTCGGGTAACGCTATTATGAGCGTGTTCGAACATCAGCGTTTAGTTTCAGCAGACTTTTCTGTAGTAGCTGATTTTGCTTGGCTATTGGCGCAAGATTTTACGGTATTTACTATTCAGCGTCAGCGTGGACAATGGCAGCTTAAAGTAGGTCACTATATTGGTGTCATTATGCTACCAAGTGGCATCACGCTTGAGATATTGCCCAAAGCGGTTGCAGGATCGCAGGAAAATAATCTCACGCAAAACGATAAAGTCATGCAGGCACGTCAGTGGGTACAACTGATGTTGTCTGATTTGACCGCTGGATCTAACACAAATAATAAATTGCCGCACACAAAAAACTTAGGACAACTGAGCCACCATCTCGCTCCCTTATCTACACAAACGCCGCCGCTATCGCAATGGTTAGTCACGCAGTTTTTACAGTTACTGTCCGATTATCAGCCTACCAAGCATTATCAGACCCAAATTCATAATCAAACAATGCTACAGGGTAAGCTGCTCATCAAAGAACAGCTCAAGCGTAATAGCCATCAACCTCATAAGTTTGCCTGTGAAGTAAATCATTTAAGTACGGATATGCTCGCCAATCGCCTAATCAAAAGCGCTTTGGTTTTTCTTAAGCAGCTGGCAGGCTCGCATCAGGGTTATGACTCGCAATCAATATCGCTGTCTGCGGTACTCATGTCTAAGTTGGTGTCTTGGCGACAGATCACTGTGCTTAGCTACTATGAGCTACAAAGGTTGGATTCTCTATATCAGATGGCAAAGCAGCAGATAAGGTTACAGCCGTTGACTAGGTTGCAGCTACAATCTGCGCATAAGCTACTAGATTTAGCTTATTGGCTACTCCAGATGCAGCATTCAAGCATGCCTGCAGGCAATGGCATCAGCCATCAAAGCAGCCAATTGCAATTATGTTTATTGATTAATATGAATCAAGCGTTTGAGCAGTGGGCAGGCCAGCGCGTTGCTGAACTGTTTAATCAGTCTGGTGGCATTAACCAACCTCTGTATCAGACATTTCATCAGCAAAGAGGGGTTTGGCTTAGTGACCCTACAGGACAGACTTGTCTGTCTATGCAGCCGGATTTACTGGTTTATGACTCGTCCGCCCATCAGAGTAGTGAAAAAACACATCTGAGTAAAGATGACAACGCACGTCGTTGTAGTCATGTCATCGATATTAAATGGAAGCATCTATCTCATGCACGCGACATCAGTGCCAACGATGCTTATCAGCTGACCAGCTATGCGCAAGCTTACCAAGCAGAGCAGGTTTGGCTCGTCTATCCGGTCACAGATGATGCTCGGCGACCAGTCGCACTGCGGCAGTCTGCAAATTCTATAGACTTAGAGCAGGCGACATTATGGCTAATGCCCTTTAATGTCACTACTGGCGCGCTTAATAGCGGGCCTGTATAAAGTTACTCAATATTTACTTAAAGAGGTATAAACAATAAAAACAATTACTTAGCTAAAATTATGCAGATTTATTAAAATAACTAGAAATAGGTGTTGACACCAAGGTCTATAAGCCTTAATATGTGCACCTCGATAGCGAGGAACATTAACCAGTTAGTGGCATTGCCAATAACGAGTTAACTAACAAAACTATCGTGATAATAGAGAATTTCGGAGTGTGGCGCAGTTTGGTAGCGCATCTGGTTTGGGACCAGAGGGTCGTAGGTTCGAATCCTATCACTCCGACCATCTATTTTAAGAGCCTTACAGGCTTTTTTTTATGTATAATGGTTTAGTTTCTGATATTATAAGTTTACCAAAATATGTAAAAGTCCTCTAAGAGCGCCTGTAGCTCAGCTGGATAGAGCATCTCCCTTCTAAGGAGGTGGCCGCAGGTTCGAATCCTGCCAGGCGCACCATTTAGCCTGCAAATCTTGCCTTTTTGGCAATAGTTATGGCGGTTGTAGCTCAGTTGGTAGAGCCCCGGGTTGTGATCTCGGTTGTCGTGGGTTCGAGTCCCATCAGTCGCCCCAATTTTTATTTGATACCCTTCTGTTTATATCTTTTTTTACAAACTAATTGCCCTCGTTGGCATTTTTTTTCGTCTGCGTTTTTTGTATCTTTACATTCCCTTCTATTTTTGGGCTATTTTTTGATAGCTTAATGATATTATTTCGCCTATTGTTTGATGATAATCCTCATTTTTTTCTTAAGGCAGTTAACTGTTTATTAACGCTTAATTTCTTCTTAGATTTTTTCTTAATATGCTCGTTGAATAGTATTCATCGAGAACTGTTGAGTATTTAAACTAATTTAAAATTTATTTAGCTGTATATATCTATTTTTTTTCATGTAAGCTATTAATTATTAAGTATTTATAAATAATATATTAGGTTTTCTTTGATAGTTTTTAATAAGATGATGTTGATTCCATAATTGCATTATTAATTTGGATTGGATGAATGCGATTAATGCCGCCAATATTGGATATATCTATAGTTCATATGAAGCAGATTGTTTGACCAATCTAAGTTCAAGATGTGCTTAGCGTACGTATAACTTTAATGACAGTCCACGATAAGCGATTTTTCTTGTGTAAAGTCTCTTAGGTGGTTTATTTTGCAGAGTTCGGCTCAACTGCCGTAAATTACCATATATTATTGAGGAAGTTTTAATGGACGCACTTAGTATGTTATTACAGAACGTGCATTTGTCTGAGACAAAATATTATCGTTTGAATGGTAAGGGTAATTGGTCTTATTCAATCGATAGAAAAGATACGATTTTATTTTATTTGGTATTATCTGGTAGCTTTTGCATCAACGTAGGGAGTGAGATACGAGAAGCAAATGCTGGCGATACAATCATGGTCACGAATGCCTATAAGCATGTCAGCTATGCACTTAATCACAATGGTGATGATGCCAAATCTTTAGATGAGCTGCTTAATAATTCTGAAGATCATGTTATTGATCTTAACGGTGATGGTGAAATCAATGCGTGTTTGATACTAATCGAATGTCAATACGAGAAAGAGATGATGCAGCCGCTATTATCGGTGCTACCATCGGTATTGCCTGAGCTTACTGAAGCATCTGATGGGCGATTTGGTGTTATTGATGTAGAGGTTAAGCTGCTAACCTTGGAGTCTGAGCACGAGCGTATGGGTAAGACTGCCGTCATCAACCATTGGGCAGGTATTATGATGATTGAGTGTTTGCGCACTTATATTGAAGGTTTACCGGAGGCGACAGACAGCTGGTTACAAGCTTTACGAGACCCTTATTTAACTAAAGCATTAGTCGCAATGCATTATACTCCGAGCCGAGACTGGACAATTCATAAGCTTGCTGAAGTAGCAGGTATGTCACGCTCAAGCTTTGCACAGCGGTTTAAAGATATCGTTGGCATGCCGCCATTAACTTATTTAATCGATTATCGGTTACGTTTGGCAGCACGTTATTTACGCTTGCAGCAGAATAGCATCAGTCGGATTAGTGAGCTGGTGGGTTATGCATCAGACTCCACTTTTAGCCAAGCGTTCAAGCGCGTTTATGGCATATCACCAAAAGCGTATCGTCAGCAGTATCAAAGTAAGTTGATGGCATAAATAGATTTATGGTAAAGCATTAAGGTCGATAATCGGGCTTTAGTGCTTTTTTTGTAATGGTATTTTATAAACACCGATATGATTAAAGACTAGATAGAGGGATGTAGTAAAACTGACAATCAAAGTGCGTTCAGGTACTATATAATAGTAAGTTGTCTAAGCGCAATCACCATAATATTTGGCTATGTGTTGTATTTAGTCATGACATTTAGATGAATAGCTTTAATATGTGGTTGCAATGCCTGAGACAACGTTTATTTTTTGCTGGTGATGGTACTTTATGACCCAACCGATTTTTGAGAGTAGCTTTCAATCTGCCACTATAAATGGCGATAATAGCGCTAACGATGACAAAAGCACCTATAAGCAGGTAGCGTCGACGCAAAACTCGTTAGCGATTGATAAAGCCGCTTTGCTTGCACTCTTTACTACGCCGCCCTCTGAAGCAAACTCTATTCAAACCATTCAAAATGCTGACACATCAGAGTCTAGCGTTGCTGAACAGCGTGTGGCACTTTATCAGGCACAGCATGAGCGTACACGTCTGCTCTATTTGGCACCTGCGAGCACGCGTCCTACGTATTTGGTACAGACCCTAAAGCCACAGTTTGCAGAATATCAGCAGTATAAGCTTGCGCAGCAGCTCGATAAGCGTGGCCTACTTGATATTGATACGATTGAGCGTTTATGGCAGCAACTGCATGTGGTTGACGATATCATCGCTGACATTGTGCGTCATATGCCAGCCCAGCAACCTGCCGGGTGGCAACTAACGGCTCAAGACGGTCATAATCCGCTAAGACTTGCGACCGTCGGTAAGCTTAAACATCCCAAACCTATTAGTGACCAAGCCAGCCTAAATAGCTATGTACTTGGTCATTTTGGGGTGAGTAGCTTTACTTATGATCGTGGCTATTATATTGGTCATGTGATTGGTTATTTGTTCAGCTGTTATTTTTGTGCGCATTTATCTATTAGCTATGGGGTCACGGCACTTGGCGAGCAGGTCATTGAAGATTATGACTATGCTAGCCTTGAGACGCCTTATATGGTGCGCTTGCTACAGGGTTTGGACAGTTATTGTAAAAAGCGTATCTATCAGCTCGCTGTCATCTGTGCACGACTCAGCGTCTATGCGTCTGATAAACGTATTGAAAAAATGCTTATCGCTGAGGTTAATGATTTTGATAAAAAACTCCAGCAACAGCATTTAGATGTTTTATTATTACAAGGAATGATGCCTGAGAGTAACGACTCTACGCCGCTCTTTTAAATATATTATCGACTTATTTTATAATCCATTGCCCTAGGATATTCGCTGCTATGCCTGCTTATCATTATAAAGCGCTTGATGACCAAGGCGGTGTCCAAAAGGGGCTACTCGAAGGTGATTCTGCACGGCAAATACGCCAGCAACTCCGCGATAAGCAATGGACGCCAGTAGAAGTCAATGCAGTCAACGACCAACAAGGGCGACAGCGTAGTCGCTACAAAAAACCCTCTGCTTACGAGCTGGCATTATTGACTCGCCAGCTGTCCGTACTACTTGCAGCAGGTATTCCGCTCGAAGAAACACTGGCAGCCGTCGCCAAGCAATCACCCAAAACTCATATCAAGTCTCTGATGTTGGCAGTACGCTCACATGTCTTAGAAGGTTTAAGCTTTGCCCGTGCACTACAGCAAGCAGCTAGCTTCCCACCGTTATATATTGCTACTATCGCTGCTGGTGAAAAGTCCGGTCACCTTGATCTTATTCTTAATCAGCTGGCCGATTACACTGAAAACCGCTTTGCCTTACAAAAGAAAATCCAAGGGGCGATGGTATATCCCATTGTATTGATGGTCATGGCAATCAGCGTCATTATGGGCCTGATGAGCTTTGTCGTACCCAAAATTGTCAAAGTGTTTGAGCAGTCTGAGCAGGCACTACCACTGATTACTCAAGTGGTGCTTGCGATGTCCAATGCCATTACCCAATGGTGGTGGCTGATGTTACTGGTATTAGTGGGTACAGCACTGTTGTTTTATCGGTTTGCACAAACGCAGGCAGGCAAGCTTGCTATTGATAGCATCGTGCTTAGATTGCCGATATTGGCGCGGCTCTCTAAAGGTCTGAATGCTGCACGCTTTGCCAGTACGCTTGCGATATTGGTACGTTCGGGTGTACCACTAATTGAAGCGCTGCATATTGGCGCTGCGGTCACCACCAATCTACATATTAAACAAACCATTATTACCGCTGCAGATCGGGTAACAGAAGGCGCCAGTCTGTCAAGCCAGCTTGAGAGAACGCCTTATTTTCCACCGATGATGGTACAGATGATCAAAAGTGGTGAAAACTCAGGTGAGCTTGAAAGTATGCTCAGCCGCGCTGCCAATATGCAAGAGGCGGAAGCGACCAACTTTATTAGCACTTTGCTATCGTTGTTAGAGCCTCTGATGTTAGTACTGATGGGAGTCGTGGTGATGATTATTGTGATGGCGGTTATGCTACCGATTGTAAATATGAATGATTTAGCTGGTTAGCACTGGCTGTTTTCTGTGCTCTTATGTTCGTTTATTTCTGCTTTATACCACTTTTTATTCCTAATTTTTATTCTTTTGATTTATATCAACCTTACTGTAGGTTTCTTAAATTTTTCTTACTGTTGTATATTGATGAATGAGAGAGAAATGTACTGTCGTCCATCAAACAGTTGGGCTATAGTGGCTCTCATAAATACAAGTAGCTCTTGTAACTATTAGCGTAGCTGCTTTGGCTACAAGTAACTATAGTAATAATCTAAGTGCGATGGTAGATAAATATAAAATCATAGTTTATAGTGATAATCGTCTTGATATTTGTGTATAACCGTAATAATAAAAGCGATGACTATGATTGATAAAACCCAAACAAATGCGACAAAGCAGTATTTTATGAAAAGCATACAATCCCATTTAAATACCAACGACTCTACTATTGTTAATTCAAATGCTATTAGCAGTCGAGCAAGAGTGCGCCACCGTCAGGTTGGCTTTAGCCAGTCAGGCTTTACGCTTATCGAGATTATGGTTGTGATTGTTATCCTAGCTATTTTGGCAGGATTGGTTGTACCAAAAGTGGTAGGACAAAGCGATAAAGCGCGTGTTAAAACGACAGAAACGGCACTGTCGACCGTGTCCAATACGCTTGATATGTATAAGGTAGATAACTCACGCTATCCAACGACAGCACAAGGTTTAGAGGCGTTAAGTACGCCACCTGCCGAGGCGAAGAATTATCCTGAAGGTGGTTATATCAAAGGTGGTTATCCGACCGATGGTTGGGAAAATGAGCTACAGTACGTCTCTCCAGGTAGCGAAGGTCGTCCTTATGATTTATTTTCTTTAGGGGCTGATGGGCAACAAGGCGGCGAGGGTCAAGATGCTGATATCTATGCGCAACTATAGATATCATGATAAGCATACTGATTAATAGACTACTGATTAACAAGCTACTAGTAACGGATAACTAGAACATAATAACTATCAACCAATAAGGCGTTATTGGTTGATATTTTTTTATGACCACATAACTGTCCCACTTATATAAGTCACATCAGTCTCATAAGTATAGTAATAGACCTAAAAATCTCCTAACCAATTCCTAATGCATTAAAAGTCATTATCGATATAACGCCAGTCTCAGAAAAGAATACATCAGCCAAAGTCAGATTTAGTTCTAAACGTTAGCAATTAAAGGTAATTATTCATGTTGATAAAAATGCCAATAACAAAAACAGTCGCAATACACAAACGTACTTCTAAAAAGTCTAATGCGTTTGCCCTTGCTATCATGAGCACCTCATTGATGATGGGATTATCAATGGTTTCTATGAGTGCTCAGGCTGCAGGTCTAGGCGATCTGTTTGGTAACAACAGTGCTGCAAAATCAAAGTTTTTGCCAGTTGATAAAGCCTTTCAAGTTGACAGCATTACCAATGCGACATCTAAAGGCACGCGTTTATCCATCACCTTTGATATCACGCCAGGTCATTACGTCTATAAAAATCAGCTTACTTTAAGTTTCCCTAAGGGTGTGAGTGCAACCCCGTTTACTTTTAGTCAGACCCCAGTCTCAATTGATGATCCAACCTTTGGTAAAGTGCCCGTATTTACGCAAAAGAATGTGATAGCAACCACAACGCTAACGACCAATAATGGTAAAGGGGCAAAGAATGCACCGCTCGTGATTGGTTGGCAAGGCTGCGCCAAAGCTGGGTTATGTTATCCGCCAGAGAAAATAAAAACCACAGTTGATATCGCAGCAAAACGTAAGTAAATATCGATTAAGTCGATTTAAGTATTAGTAATAAATAGGCAGTCCTTTATGTCCATTAAGACACCAGAAAAACCTCCATCGCTCACTGCAAATCGTTGTTCCAAAAAGTCTTATCTGTTGGCATTTGCTTTAACCAGTAGCTCATTGCTGACTGGATTGGTCGCTACTGGACTGACAGCCACATCCATGACAGCTCAAGCTGCTAGTTTGGGTGATTTGTTTGGTAGTAATAAAAGCTCATCGAAGCCGAAATTTTTGCCAGTCGATCAAGCGTTTCAGGTTGGTAGTATCAGTAAGCCTGTCGCTACAGGAACGCAGTTGTCGATTAACTTTGACATTACTCCTGAACACTATGTTTATAAAAACCAAATAAAATTAACCTTGCCTGCTGGCGTGACTGCTGCGCCATTTACTTTCAGTCAGACGCCGTACTTAATTGAGGATCCAACCTTTGGTCGTGTGCCAGTATTTGATCAAGCTAACTTGGTTGCGACTACGGTATTAAGCAGTACGAGTGGCAAAAGTGTAAATAATGCAGCAATGGTTATTGGCTGGCAAGGCTGTGCTAAAGCAGGGCTTTGTTATCCACCCGAAAAGATTAATACTACTGTCAATATCGCTGCGACTTCGCAACAAACTGCGGCAAGTAGTGCTGGTACTTCTGCCCAAAACCTTCCAACTAAAACCTCGGCAACGAACGATAATCTTACCGATGATTCTCAGTTGGCTGCAAGCACTACAACGACAGCAGAAGCGATAAATGTAGCTGGTGCCGACAGTCTTGCATCTACAGCAGAGCAGGCGGAGACAGATGACGAGGTTATTGACTATGCCTTGCTAGATGACAGTTCTTTAGATGGAGAACTTGCAGCTACCAATACGATTTCTGGCGCAGATACTAACGTCATAGGCAGTGATACGGTCGGTAGTAATACGGCTAACAGCAATGATATGAACGCTAATGGCTTAGTCGATGGTGACCCGTTTGGGCTAGCATCGCATCCTTGGTTGGCATTAGGTTTATTATTTTTAGCAGGTTTAGGCTTAGCGCTAACCCCGTGCGTACTGCCGATGCTGCCTATCGTCGCCAATATTGTGGCGCGTCAAAAGAATCCCACAGTTAAAAAAGGCGTGATTTTGACCACCAGTTATGCCATTGGAGTCGCTACAGCCTATGGTATTTTGGGCGCAGTCATCGCGGTGTTTGGTGAGTCATTAGGAATTATTGGCTGGCTACAAAACCCAATTATCTTGATTAGCTTTGCTATCATCTTTGTATTGCTCGCACTATACATGCTGGGCTTATTTACTATTCGTCTGCCACGAGCAATCAGTAGTAAAATGCAAAGCTTGAGTCAAGCGGGCGATAGTAAGCTTGGTAGTACGGGAGGCAGCTGGGTAGCTGGGTTTTTATCAGCATTGGTCGTATCGCCTTGTGTGTCCGCGCCACTATTTGGCGCATTGCTGGCAGTTTCGACTATCGGTAGTCCGCTGCTTGGTTTTGTCGCCTTATTCATGCTTGGTTTTGGTCTATCAGCGCCGCTGATTTTGATTGGTGCAACCCAAGGTAAAATTATACCGAAGGCTGGCGAGTGGATGAACTGGGTCAAACAAGGTTTTGCTTTATTATTATTCGCAGTAGCGTTGCTATTAATTGAGCGCGTGTTTGTATCCCCTGTAATGCTATTAGTATGGGCATTATGGTTCATGGTAGTGGCGACATGGGCATGGAGCTGGCTGGGTCGTGGTCGGATGCTTACCCAAGCACTTGGTTTAGTGACCGGTATTTGGGCAGCTTGTTTGATTATTGGCGCGGCCCTAGGTAATGATGATAGTTTACATCCGTTAGCCTCACTGAGCGCTGCACCGATGATGCTACAGTCGGCTAATGGTCAAGCGGTTGGTAATAGTAGTGCGAATGATGAGCACGTTACGACGCTTGCGCAATTAGATGCAATTATTGCCGCAAATCCCAAGGTCATCGTTGATGTGACTGCTGATTGGTGTATCGAATGCCGAATTATGGATAAAAATTTATTCCGTAGTCGTCCAGCACAGATGCAAGATTGGCAACTGGTCAGACTTGATATTACCGAAACCACGGCAGACTCCAAAGCAATCTTAGCACGCTACAAGCTATTTGGGCCGCCAGCATTATTGTATTATCAAGATAGCCAATTAGTGAATCAGCAAGTTGGTGAAATTGGACGCTCAGAGTTTGAAGAGACATTAACTATGCTCAATAAGTAACGCAGCACCAACAAGACTTAACGTCATATATGAGTCAGCATACTGTTATTACACAGTTGCTGGCTATTTTTTTAGCTGTCAAATACCTGAATATATATTGCAGGAATGTCACATGGTACGTTACCAATACTAAGCAATATAGGCTGGTAAATAGTAGAGGCGAGCTTGTTTATGAGTAGTATCATGATATGAACAGCATATCATTCAGAGAGCTTGATTGATAAGAATGGCTTAAATTATCAATAAGTTAGAACGATGGTTTGTTTCACTTTAAAGTAGGTTTGGGAATCTAGTAAGGAGCAATGTTAGCGATTTAAGATTGTACTAAGTACGGATAATTCTAGTATAATGCGCGTATCTTTATTACACTAAAGCAACAATACTAAAGTTGTACTGGCAAAACGTAGTGACTGTAATTTATATATTATGCTTGTTCTTTAGTTTTAGTAACTTTTGCTCTTTAGTTTCAGTAACTTTAGTAATTTGATTAACCTCAGATAATCTGTCGGCGATAATGCCAATTAAGACCAAGGACACCTATGTTTGTTCATACTATCTCGCAGCGTCAGGCCGTAAGCCCTATTACTGTTTACCAAGCTACCGCTTATGTAGGGTCTAAAACCCGTTTGAGTCTCGCCGTCGGTATAGCACTAACTTGCTTCACCATGCAGGTACATGCTGCAGATAGCAGTCCGGTCTATAATGAAATATTTGTAAAAGATGCAGCTGTTGAATATGAGGATAGGAATGCGTCACAAGCTATCTACAAGCAAGCCGAAAATTCAAATAAGCCTGTTAATGCATCTGTCAAAGAAAGTACTTATAAAGAAAATGATTATAAAAACACTGACTATGCTGCAAGGCAATCAGAGCTATTTATTGAATGTACGCAAGTACAGACTAGTGCGGCACGCTTGGCCTGCTTTGATAAGGTAGCAGAAATAGGACAAGTCCCTAGCTATACAATGACTAAACAGCCGCTAGATCTGGCAAAGACTTTTAGAACGACCATAACAGGTAATCCGCAAGTAGTATTTGCAGAAGAAGAAACCGCTACCAACGGTAATAACGGAGAGCTTAATAGTCAGTCAACCTCTAACGAAAGCCTAGATACGGTCGGACTGACGAGAGGAGAAGCACAAATCCTAGAGGACGCAGGCGTCACTCAAACAGATATTGAGAGATATACACCATTAAGTCTAGCCTATGATCTTGATAAAAACAGTGAGCGCGGTACGTGGACGGCAAGACCACATAATCCTAACTATGTACTGCCTATATTTTATACCGCTGATCCTAATCTTAACCCAACGTCAAGTAATGTAGAAGAACCAGGAAAAGAGTACTCTTCTAACGATATACGTAATACAGAATTGAAGTTCCAGTTATCTCTAAAAACCAAAGTGGCTGAAGATTTGTTCGATACTAGCGCTGATTTATGGTTTGGCTATACTCAACAGTCGCATTGGCAGGTTTATAACGAAGACGATTCAAGAGCGTTTCGTGCGACCGATTATCAGCCAGAGATTTTCTTGACCCAACCAGTGACAGCTAATCTACCATTCGGTGGACGCTTGCGCATGTTAGGGGTAGGGGCTGTGCATCATTCAAACGGTCAGTCTGATCCTATATCACGCTCATGGAACCGCGCTTATCTCATAGGTGCTGCTGAATGGGGCAAGCTCTCAGTTATTCCGCGTATATGGGCGCGAGTAAATAATGAAGATGATGATAGCGATGATAACCCAGATATCACAGATTATATGGGTCATGGTGATTTGACTTTGTTATATGACCTGCCTAATCAGCAAAGTATCAGTACTACTTTACGCTATAACACTGACACTAATAAAGGCGCTGCGCAGATTGACTACGTTTATCCATTAACAAAAGACGTAAATGGCTTTGTGCAGCTGTTCCAAGGTTATGGCGAATCAATTATTGATTATAACCATGAAAACACGTCTGTTGGTGTTGGGATAGTGCTCAACGATTGGAAAGGGTTTTAATAAAAATTAATCTAATGGCATATAAATAGGGCGTGTCCTAATTTTAATAATGGTGATAAAAATAAGATAGATTTTTGTCAATCAAAGGAAATTTTGCAGAGAATATGAACATATTGTCTAAAAATTTTCAAAGAGTGACGAAAATATAACCAGTTTTAGCTCATTAGAAGTTCATTCGTTCAGATTGAGGACACGCCCTAATGATGCAGCGCTTAGCTCCATATCAAATTGGCCTATGGCTGGCAGAGTATATCAATCTACGCTGTCAGTTATGTCATATCCATCGTAGCGCATCGCAAGTATCTAGCGTTGCCGCGTCCTCACATCCTAATCATATATATCAGCGATTGAGCACAGGCCTTTTGTGCCCCCTCTGCCAAGACAATATAGCGTGGCTACCTCCAGTCTTTAATGTAGATATTGCCGCGAGCACCTCTTTGCCCATCCAAGCAGCGAATTATTACGACTATCCAATTCGACAAGCCATTCGCGCTTTTAAACATCATGAAGACATGACCAAATTACCTCTATTGGTACATGTATTACGCCAGCTACCAAGACCAATGGGCTGTCATAGCAGTAATAGCGTAATCTTACCGATGCCTACCACACCCAGTCGCCTAGCTGAGCGCGGTTTTGATCCAGTGACCATCCTGTCTGTCTATTTATCCAAACATTGGGATATCCCTATTTGGCGCGGTGTTCAGCGTATCGATCACACTCTCAGTCAGCAAGGCTTGACGCGTGCAGAACGCCTAACCAACTTGAACGATGCTTTTTTGCTTAATGAGCTACCACCTGTCAAACGCGTATTACTATTCGATGACGTAGCGACTACCGGTGCAAGTCTGCAAGCATTAGCTCGGGCGCTGTATGGCGAATCCTCCTTTCATAATCAAAACTCCTTTCATAACAAAATCAGTGCTCCTGCCTCTTATCCTTATCATTTATCTGCCTATGCACTCGCACATGGTAGCAACAACAAATAACCATTGATGTTAATGAATAATCTACAGTAAATATTTTTATGTAAAATAATGATACTGTATTGTTTCTATGTTACATTAACTTTTCTTGATTCTCATGTTTTTTATATTTTATTCCATTAAAAACTCTCTACAAGACGTATCGTCTATAGGGACACGCTGAATATTGTTTAATAAATGTAATGGAATGAATATTGCAACAAATCTCTGAAGAATCAGCAAAAGATGAGATACATTTATGCTCGTTTCTTATACCTTGATAAATTTGTAGCTGCTATTAATAGGATCTTGATGTGAACGCATCTTTGTATAGCTCATCATGCCAACGACCAGCAACCAGCGCAGGGTTTACTCTGATTGAGCTAATGGTGACTATTACTGTGCTTGCGATTATCGTCAGTATCGCTGCCCCTAACATCAGTAATCAGTTAGCCAATCAACGGGTGAAGTCGACAGCTTCAACGATAGAAAATGCGTTAAAAGAAGCGAAAGCCGAAAGTATAATACGTCGTCAGTCTGTGACAGTAAGTGTTAATAATAGTAGCAGTCCCAAAGTTATCGAACTAAAAGACTCAAGCTTAAAAGTGATAACAAGCTACGATTACGATGCCAATAGTACTATTAAACAATTACCCACGACTGCCATCGTCTTTGAGCCTAGTAAGCGCGTTACTGCAGCAGTAACCTATACGCTCTGTGATAAAAATACCAGCGTAACACCACGACAAATTGAGGTTAATGCTATCGCTACCATTACTAGAAAAGTGGGAGGGACATGTTGATGAAGAAATTAAACTCTCAGCTGGGCGTGGGATTGGTAGAGGTGCTGGTCGCAGTATTATTACTGTCTGTCGCTGTATTGGGTTTTAGTGCGTTACAGATGCGCGCTATTAGTGCCACGGATGAGAGTTTGGTACGCACCAAGTCGTTGACCATCGTTCGTAATTTGGCTGAGATCATGCGTGCTTATCCTGAAGCTTATGTGACCGGCAGCGGTACTGCTTTTAGTAGTGTCGCACCAGATACAGCGAATGCAGTGCCAACCATACAAGCAGTTGTTAGTAGTACAGCGACGGATACCGTTAGCATCGACAGCAAGTCTATTAGTATTTTAGCAACTGCTAATAATTGTCTATCCACAGAAGTGATAACGGATCCTAATGACGCTAGTAAAAAAATACCAAAGCAGCCTTGTAGTATCAATCAGCTAGCTGCACGTGATGCGTTGATGGTTAAGAAGATTGCCGCTGATGAAGATATAAAAGTGACTGTTGTTATGTGTCCAGGTACGACAGTACAAGCCATCCAAAAGCAGATGTGTGTAATTACCGCATGGAACGACACTAAAGCATTGCTAGATAATACAGACGCTAATGCTTGTGCTAATAGCGATGGAGTTTATAAAACAGGTAATAACTGCTTGATATCGGAGGCGTATTGATGGGACATGTTAATCATAGGAGCTTTTCGTCTGATGCACGAGGTTTTACTCTCATTGAGCTAATGATCTCATTGGTGCTAGGTTTATTAATATCAGCCGCAGTCATGCAAGTCTACCTGATTAATACTCGTACCCTTACTGTGCAGCAGAGTGCCTCAGAGGTGCAGGACAGTACTATTTTTGCCTTACAGTCTCTTGATGACCATATTCGCATTACTAATCTGGGCAACCCTATCAGTAATATCACAGATGGAACTGCGAATGGCGGTGTTGTACTAACGGCCTCTAATGTAGCTAACATTACTGCTATTAAGACGGCATACATGACAATCAGTGCAGGTCAGACAGTGACTGCTGCTACCAAAGGCTGGACTGGCGTATCAAATACTAACGTGGCAAGTGATCAGCTGACCATTCAATACAAAAATATTACACCAGCATCTTTGTATGATTGTGAAGGTACAGAGGTGGTGTCTGGTAGTAGTGATTGGGTTATCGAGCGTTATTTTGTACGTACGGTAACTGGTGATGCGCCAACGGGTTCGGGGACACAAGATTTAGTACTCGCTTGTGATGCGGGGCGTATTCAAAGCTCCAGTACGGTCACTGGTTTCGGTGGAAACGGTGAGGTTATAGTACCTGCAGTTGAGCAGTTTCAAGTGTTATTAGGAACGCTAGCGGATTTCGATAGATTAACCTATTTGCCTGCCAAAACCTATTTAGAAATTACGGATAAACCAGCGATTACTAGCATCAAGCTTGGAGTCATCGTCCGTAGTAGTACGCCATTAATAACGGACGCTGACAAAACTCAATTTAGTGTTCTTGGTAAATCACAAACATTAAAAACAGACACGACAAACAAGAAGTACTATCGCCGTAGCTACGAGTCAACTATCTTACTGCGCAATGCTCGTGTGATGTCAGTGACTGGTCTTCCGTCTAATAGCCAGTAGTGCTTACTGCATTGTAAAAAGAGGACAGTATGTCAAAAAACCAGCAGTATCAGTCTCCTAACAGTTCGATTTCAACGCAGCAAGGTGCGGTACTGATCGTGGTGTTGTTGTTTTTGATTTTGATCATATTGGCCGGTGTAATCGCAGTAAAACAAAGCACCACTGACCTGCGACTGGCGACCAGCGATCAAATTAATGCTTTGCTATTACAGTCAGCAGATAACGCCAACCAGAATATTGAACAGACTATTAACAGCAGTAGTGAGAGTGATATATATAAAGATATGCTGTCCCGTTCGGGACCGTTCGGATACTTTATCTTAGATGCCGACAGCTTTGATCATGAATACGTATTCTGTTTTCGTCCACGCGATCGCTTTTTTGATATTAGTAGAACATCAGTCCTAACACCAACTGGTACAGTTTTTGGCGGCAAAACGGGTTATTGCAATCCTAGTAATTCCGACGATTATGTCAGCAAGCGTAATGCCAGTATGACCCAAGTCAATATCTCCCTAACCCCGCCAAGTGCCAGTAACGAAGCATTTGGCAGCTATACCATTGGACAAGATAGCGGTGAGATATCCAGTCAAGCCTTTACGTTCGATATAAATAGTATAGCCGTATTGCCTGCTTATGCAGATGCAACGGTAGGTACTGATAATTGCTTTGAACAAACCAGCAGGCTACATACCGTTAGTAATAGCGAAAAAACTATTGGAGGTTGTATGGCAAAGGCTGGAGTACCGAATACGATTGTTTATGAGCAAGCAAACGTTGAAAACCTATCGCTACGTACCAAGTGTGTCGATTTTGGTACAGGTGCAGGTTTACTTTGCACACTACCATCAAGCTAATATCAACTACTTTAATAACGGCTTAAAACACATGGTCGATTGGCTAATCGTACTGGTGATAATCAAGAGGAATAAGTCATGAAACACTTACGTAACCAAAATTCAGCCATACGATCATGGCCTATCAAAACTCTTACTTCTGCTGTCATAATAAGCTTAACGGCTATGGTATCGCAGACAGTGAGCAGTGCCGAGAGAAAGCCAATAGGTGACTTAGAGATTTATAAGGCTGCAACACCATCTGGGCCAAAAATTTTTATGATGCTGGATATCTCAGGCAGTATGGGTAGAGGCAGCATCAAAGAAGATTATGGTAACGACTGTAGTGAGGGTGGTGGCGATGGTGGATATAAGCCAAGACCTGATGAAGAAATTACCGCTACGATTCTGAATAAGGATGGAAGTACCGCATCGAATATTACTTATAGACCATCGGGTTGTCAAACCACAAAAGGCGGTGGCAATGCAAACCCTAAAGAATTTGATAGATTATCACGTTTACAAATGTCACTGATAGAGCTATTCGCTGATAAAATTTCTCATAAAACAGACAAAGATAGATTCACAGATAAAGCCTCAATATCTAATGAGTATGAGATTGGGGTAGGTGTCTTTAGTGGTGATAAAGGAAAAGTAATAACCACATTGGGACCACTGGACGCTGCTCAGCGTATCAACTTAATCCAATCAATTGTAGATATAGGCGATGGTGGTTGGACACCGACAGCACATGCACTGGCTGAAGCAGGTGCTTATATGATGGGCACTACAACCAAAAAGTCAGGTTATACCAGTTATAGTGGTTTTGATAGTTCGGTCTCAACCTCTAAGAAGGACAGCAAATACATTTCTCCTCTTACTACAGAAAGGCAATGTAGCGGCAACGGCATCTATCTAATGACCGATGGTGAGCCGAATAGGTCTAATGAATCAAGAGCCAAAGCATTAATGAATCAGTCCTTAGCGGGTAGCTCACTTTCAGTTAATAGTTGTAGCGGTTTGACCGGAGGCAACTCGGATGGTGCATGGGGCTGTATGGGTGAGTATGCTCAGCTGTTACGAGATCCTACCAACCCTATCAAGCAGCCTATCAAAATCGCGACCGTAGGTTTCGGTAAAGACTTCGCCGGTATAACCGCTAAAAAAACTATTTTTATTGAAGGTGAACCGCTTGAGGTAACAAACTGTGAAGGTGCAGCCAACACTACCAGTGATAAAGACGCGCTGAATCTATGCCGGTTAGGTCAGCGTTGGGGCGATGATGAGCTGGCTGATAATACTAAGAAACCCAAGATATTTGGTGATGGTGGCTTTTATTATGTGAAAGGTGACCGAGGTAATCTTGATGATGGTTCTGACGATCCTAGTGGTACAGCGACGATTCAAAGCAGTCTGCTTGATTTTGCGGCAAGCCTAGATTACGTTATTAGTACTTCGCCTTCGGGGACAATTACAGTGCCTGATGATCCTTATCGTGCCTCAAACCAGCTCCCTTATGCTTACTTGCCGATGCTAGATCCCAACATTGCTTCTACCTCTAGCATTTGGAAAGGCAACCTAAAGAAATACAATCTCAATAACGGCACTTTATATGGTAAAAGCTCGAATTCGGCAGACATCAATAATCCACTGGATAACCTACTATATAAAGACGCCTCTGGTCGACTAAACGAATTAACTCGTGATATCTGGCAAGCAGGCGACTATCAACAAAAAGATGGTAGCACTGCCAATAATGCAATTGATGCTGGTGGTGTCTATGCGCAGTTAAAATCTCCGAAATCTGGTTTGGGTAGTCTGCGAACACTGTATGTTGAAGATGTCACTTCAGCGACGGATAGCAAACCAATACTACGTAAGATCAGTGTTAATACTAGCGGTAAGGCAGTAGGCTTTAATTTACTGTTAGATTCCGTATACACCGAGCTCAATAAACGCCGTTTGCTGAGTTTCTTAGGCTTTGATGGCTTGATTACTCTTGATGGCGACGCAGCAAATAATACTCCTGTAGCAAACTTAACACTTGCTCCACCAGCTCAAGAAATCAAAGTGTTGGGCGGTGTCGTGCACTCCAAACCTACATCAGTTTCTTATAGTTCTACTTTAGAAGACAATGGGCGCATCATCGATCCTCGTGATGACTATGTGTTATTTGGATCTATGGAGGGTGCTTTGCATTTGGTTGATGCTGATGATGGTAAAGAGTCAATCGCCATTATTCCTAAACGTATGCTCAAATCACAACCTGAAGCTTTAGTCGTTGGTTCAAAGAAAACGAAAGTTGGTGAACCTTATTTTGGTGTCGATGCGCCGTGGCTAGTAACGACAGATTATAAGTACGACTTGGACAACAATAAAGTAACGGTAGATACAGCAGAAAATCGAGGCATGTTTGCCTATGGTGGTCTACGTATGGGCGGTGAAGGGCTTAGTGGTATTAATATCACTGATAAATCTGCGCCCAAGATGCTATTTACGATCACTTCAGCAGGACTAGACTCTAGTACAACTGCCAAGTCAAGTGCTACAGGCTTTGGACGCATAGGGCAAATTTGGAGCAAGCCAGTAGAGGCTAAAATCCGTATGACTAAAAATGCTGAACCTATTGATGTCTTGGTATTCGGCGGTGGTTACGATATGGGGTACGAACAAGATACTTATAAACCTACTGCTACTATGCCTGCACGCGGTAACGCTATTTATATGATTAATGCCAAAACAGGTGAGTTGATATGGTCAACCAGTGGAGAAACTGGTGGTAACAAAAACACCAAAACCGCTAGTATGATTCACAGTATTGTTGGCGGTATTACAGTGCTAGATAGAGACAATGATGGCTTGATGGATCATCTATATGCGGCAGATCTAGGCGGACAAGTATTCCGTGCTGATTTTGAAAATGCCCGTCCTGCCAAGTACGGCTTTGAAGAAGTCAGTAATGCTTCAAACAAGCGTGTCGTCCGAGTAATTAATACTGCCCCTAGTGCTCCCAACGATAAATACGCTTATCGTTTTTATGAGCGTCCTGTAGTCAGTTTTTATCGTAGTGAGGCTGGTCCTAATAACGGCAAGATCTTTGCAATGGTCAACGTCATCTCCGGCAATCGCAGCGCACCCTTATCGACTTTGCGCGATGGTGATACATATGCCAACCGTGTCTATGGCATCATCGATAATGACGTAACTAATATGGATCTATACAAAACAGGCTTTACCACTACCGTAAATAATTTAACAGAAGGTAATCTTGTTAACTTATCGTCTACGTTAGGAAAGAATCCGACGAAAAATCAGAAAGAGACTGCTAAAGCCTCTATGATTGCAGGCACCAAGCAGGGTTGGTATTATCCGCTGACTCGCTTCGATGGTTATAATAACGTTCGCTACAGTAAAGGCGTCGGCGACAGTGTCGTTATTAACGACTTGCTCTATACGACGGTTTATAACCCTGATAAACAGTATTATGAAGTGGATAGCTGTACAGCTCGTATTGCTGGTGGCTCAGAGCGTCAACTCTACTGCCTACCTTATGGGATATGTATGGATGACACCTCAAAATCAGGTACAGGAGGTTATATTCCTGCAGGTCAAGGTGTTCAAGAGATTACATTGGGTGCTTATAATAAAGACAATACTGATTTAAAAATTCTCATTGGTACGAGTACGATTACCGATCGTATTGATGCAGCCAAACGCTCTGGCTATGGTAATGATGCTAATAAAAACGGTAGTAATATTAAAAATGTTGTCTATGGGAATAATGGAAAACCCACTCAAAGTGACGGAAATGTGATCGGTGATGGCAGCGCAGCCGAGTTTATATTCAATGAGCGTTATACTTTGCAGCCACGAGCATGGTATGAGCAAAGTCAATAATGATGAGTAATGACAATTAATTATCCTACTTGTATCTATAACAGGACGCTGCATATGACTAAGCTGGATATGATTAAGCTGGATATGATTAAGCCGCGTGTAAATAAGACAGCAAATGCGCCAGCCTATACTGGTGTGCGCGGCTTTACGCTCATAGAGTTGATGATTACGGTGGCGATTATTGGCATAATTGCCGCTATCGCTATTCCCAGCTATCGACGCTATGCCATTATGAACGCTGAGCGTGAGACACAGGCGAAGATGCTGCAATTAAAAATACAGCTAGAGCAGTGGCGGTCGTCTGCGCTTACTTACAAGGGTTTTAAGCCAAAAGTCGTTGCTTCTAATAGTACTGTTACCTATAGCTATGATGAGAGTGACAATAAAACGATTTATGTACCAGATGGTAGTACGTCAATCAATTACCGTTATAAGATTACTCTAATTGATGGCACAGTCACCACCAAGTCATTAGTCACTTCTGGTGACACTGTTGATAGTGCCACTGGCAGAGCATGGAAGATGATGGCAGAGCCTAGTAGTCACTACGTTACCGCCAGCAAAATATTATTAAGTAGCAGTGGCTTGCAATGTAAAACTAAGAACAGTGATACGAGCGTAAAGTTAGCATCTAGTAGTTGTGGCACCTATTCGGAGAGCTGGTAATGCAAAATAAAATGAATCTAGATAAAGGCTTTACGCTTATTGAGCTAATGATCGTTGTCGCTATCATCGGTGTACTGGCAGCCATTGCTTATCCTAATTATCAAAACTATATTATTAAGACCAAGCGCGTCGATATGATGAGTGAAATGCAAAACATCGCTTCACAAATTCAAAGCCGCAAGCTAGTACAAGGCAGCTATAGTAATGCTTTGACAACGGGTTTAGGTGGCAATTACCCTGCCCAAGGTACGGCTCTCTATACGATTACCTTTACCCCCAATCCGCTTACTGACAAGTGGAGCATTATTGCCATCCCAAAAACTGGCACTCAAATGGCTAGTGATGGCACGCTCAGTCTCAATTATCAAAACATCAAATGTCGAGCAACGATATGTGGCACTGGCAAAGAATGGAACTAGAGCTTAATTACCTTGTCTAAGCCATTCTCGCAATACCCCTCCAAACAATGCTGACGAAAAATGTCAGCCTTCAAAATCAGCAATTTCTATGCTTTATCTATAGTGACAATTTACAGTAATAATGTAGCAACAATAACATTATGACGAAAATTGTTATCGTTAATTAATTGCTATAAATCAACCATTCATACTTTATATCGGCATACCATTTATTTTTTTAAAATTACTTCTTGTTTATATTTCATCCAATTTAGAAATAAAATGAATAGTTTGTACCGTTTATCTGCTAAATATAACCGTTCGTTATGTGTAGGGATACGACGAATTTAAGACACTCAAATTAATAATCTATTCCTTTAAAAAGTTGGCATGCTACCTGCAATAATAACTATAAGAGAGTCAGCAGGGTGAAATATTAACTGCGTCTGACAGTCACAATATTGTTAACTGAAGACAGTGATCAATGCCTAACTAAGAATTGGTTACGCTGTCAACCTATTATTCTAAAGGAGTTCTCATGAACGCTGCTCAAAAAGGTTTTACCTTAATCGAACTAATGATTGTTGTTGCCATTATCGGTATTCTAGCTGCGATCGCGATTCCTCAGTATCAGAACTATATTGCTAAGTCGCAAGTAAGCCGTGCGGTGGCTGAAACTGGGGCTATTAAAACCGCTTATGAAACTTGTCTAAATGATGGTAAAGCTGCAGCTGCAGCATGTGATTTAGGTTGGACTGACTCTAATCTTATAACGTTAACAACGCCAGAGCCAGACGCAGGAAAGAATAAAACTGCTTTAACCCTTGGTGGTATTATTCAAGGAACGTTTAAAGAAACTGGAGCATCAGCAGCGCTTAAAGATAAAACTGTAACTTGGAAACGTGACGGTAATGGCTCATGGGCTTGCAGCACTACAGCTGATTCTAAGTATGCACCATCAGGTTGTGGTTATGTAGCTACCGCTCCTACTGCTAGTTAATGATAGGACAGTCTGGCAGTTAGATCCAGCCAAGACCGACATCTACTATTAATCATAGAGGACAGAGAGCAACGCAATATAGCGACTCACCCTGTGACCAACCTAAATTAAAAGGAATTGTTATGAACGCTCAAAAAGGCTTCACCCTAATCGAACTCATGATCGTTGTTGCTATTATTGGTATTCTAGCTGCGATTGCTATTCCACAGTATCAGAACTATATCGCAAAATCACAAGTAAGCCGTGCGATGGCTGAAACTGGCGCTATCAAAACCGCCTATGAAACTTGTCTAAATGATGGTAAAGCTGCAGCTGCAGCATGTGATTTGGGTTGGACTAATTCTAATATACTGACTTTAACATTGCCCCTGCCCGACAGTGATGGAAAGAACACAGCTGCATTAGCCCTTGATGGTAGTATCATAGGTACGTTTAAAGATGATGGAGCATCAGCAGCGCTCAAAGGTAAAACTGTAACTTGGTTACGTACAACAGCAGGCTCATGGGCTTGTACGACTACAGCCGAGTCTAAGTACGCGCCAACAGGTTGTCCTTTTAAAGCTAAAGTATAAAATAAAATTTTTTAAAGTAAAAAATATAACTACCACAAAAAGTCAAACATCATGTTTGGCTTTTTTATTTCTCTGAAAAAATCTTTGTATGAAGCGTGCAACCATCAATTATTAACGGTAGTCTTGTAGGCAATTATGTCATCAGTAATTACAGCTCCAAAGCTTTACCCCAATTTTCAATCAGGCTTTACCCTCATTGAAATTACGATTGTCGCTGCTATTATTGGTATATTATCGGCGATTGCTATTCCTCAATATCAGATTTATGTTGCCAAAGCACAAGCGACTAGATTGATAGGTGAGTTGGGCGAATTAAGACTATCAGTAGAAAGCTGCTTACAAACAGGTATTACTGAGATTGGACTTGGTATAGATGAATGTGACCCACGTGCCACGGCTTCTAACCTTATATTAGGCAGCTCACAAGTGGGTGTTACCTTGCCTAATAACATGGGCGTCGCACAATTAAGCAATCCGCTGACATCAACGTCTAGCATTACCGCTATCGTATCAAATCAAGTTATCCCAAGTTTATCAGGAAAAAAGATAGAATGGCTACGTACTAGCGGAGGGTCTTGGAGCTGTAGCAGTAATATTGAGTCTATCTATTTGCCTCAATCATGTTCTTATGACGCTAGCTTATAGCTTTAATATAATAAAACGCCACCTAATAGCATATTGCCGTTAGGTGGTTTCTCTTTGGATAATACAAAGTCTGTTTAGACAGCTACTTCTCTAAATACTGAATCTTACCTTCTACACCATCCCACTTTTTAGCGTCTGGTAACGGGCCTTTCATCTCAGTAATGTTTGGCCATTTTTGCGCCAGCTCTTCATTGAGCTGCGTGAAAATCTCTTGCCCTTTCGGTACTTCATCTTCCGAGAAGATTGCATTGGCAGGGCATTCAGGCTCGCATAGCGCGCAGTCGATACATTCATCAGGATCGATGACGAGGAAATTTGGCCCTTCGTAGAAGCAGTCTACAGGGCAGACCTCCACACAGTCGGTGTATTTACAAAGAATGCAATTATCTGTAACGACAAAGGTCATATTGAGATCTACCTGTGATTAGAAGGCTGATAAATGGTGCGCGGGGCGCACTCTATAACGGCAGAAATTGAAACAATAAAAAACCATCTAACCGTATGATACCGTTAAATGGTTTTGAATATCTAATAAAAAGCTTGTTTGAAAAGCTACTTCTCTAAATACTGAATCTTACCTTCTACACCATCCCACTTTTCAGCGTCTGGCAGACTGTCTTTCATCTCAGTAATGTTTGGCCATTTTTGTGCCAGCTCTTCATTCAGCTGCGTGAAAATCTCTTGTCCTTTCGGTACTTCATCTTCAGAAAAGATCGCATTGGCAGGACATTCAGGCTCGCATAGCGCGCAGTCAATGCACTCATCTGGATCAATGACGAGGAAGTTTGGCCCTTCGTAGAAGCAGTCCACAGGGCAGACTTCCACACAGTCGGTGTGTTTGCAAAGGATGCAGTTATCTGTAACGACAAAGGTCATAGTGCTGTCTACCTGTTTATGGCTAGGGCATGTCATCATTTAGATCGTGAGGCTTAAAATGAGAAAAATTGCCGCTAAACAAGGAAGAAATTGCCGTAAATATGAACATATTGACAAGACTTCTGACAATGTTTAGCAAAATTTAGCCATTTTAAGACCACTAAATGTATCAATGTGCTAATTGATGATATGCCCTAAATAGAATAAGTGAAAAATAAGGCGTATTTTAACGCTTTTAGGCTTATTTAACAATTCCCTTTAACAACTAATGAGTTGTTTAAGATTATAGAGCAAATCATGTGCTTGCTTGGGTGTTAGGCTGTCAGGATCAGTATTCATAAGTTTATCATGTAAGCTAAGCAATTGTTTTTGTTGTTTATTATCGGCTGAATAGCTTGCTTTAGCATTGATTTGTACATTCGTCTCAGTTATATGACTGTTATCGACTGGCTGGCCTTTATCGTTTGCCGACTTAGCTAATTCATTTTTGTCATCAATACTTTTTGCCTGCTCAGCGGTTAAATTGTTAATAAGATAGCGTTTGGCATCGTTGAGCACTTGGGTTGGAATGCCTGCCATTTTGGCAACGTGCAGTCCAAAGCTGGAGCTGGCTGCACCTTCGCGTATTTGATGTAGCAATAGCAGTTGCCCATCGACATCGCTTGCCGCGACATGGACGTTACGGATACCATCATTGTTATTTGGCAGCTCGTTATCTGCTAACTGGTTATTTGCTAGCTGAGTCAGCTCAAAGTAATGAGTGGCAAATAAAGTCAGACAGCCAATCTCTAGCAATCGATTGACACAAGCATGAGCAATAGCAAGTCCATCAGTGGTAGCCGTACCGCGTCCAACTTCATCCATGAGCACTAAGGATTTATTAGTAGCCAAGTTCAGAATATTGGCGGTCTCAATCATCTCCACCATAAAGGTCGATTTGCCACCGGCCAGATCATCGGCTGAGCCAATACGGGTAAAAATACGGTCGATATCACCAATATAGGCGTGCTCGGCTGGTACAAAGCTACCGCAATGAGCAAGTAGGACAATCAGCGCAGTCTGGCGCATAAAGGTCGATTTGCCACCCATATTAGGGCCAGTAATGATTAATAATCGTTCAGAATGCTCAAGGCTGCCAAGCGCGCAGTCATTGGCAACAAAGTGGCTAAGATGCTCAGTATTAACGTTTCTGTTATTACTATGACTGTTACTATTTCTATTATTAGCATTGACCGGATTTAAGGCCGCCTCGACGACGACATGACGACCTTTTTTGATATCAATACTGGTTTGGTTTTGCGCTTGATTTGACAGTTGGCTTTGAGGCTGGTTTTCAGAGTAGCTTTGAACAGGGCTTTCAAAATTAAGTTGATTCTGCTGGACGTCATTATTTTTTCCCCCATCTGTATTATTTATATCGTTATTTGCTAAGCCATTATGCATGACTGGACGTTGCCAATGATGCGTAACGGCTAGCTGTGCCCAATTGCTAAGGACATCTATTTGGGCGATAGCCGCGCTCAACTGTTGTAGCGCAGTCAAGTGAGTTCCGAGAGTGGTAAGTAATTGCTGATAAAGCTGCTTTTCTCGTGCCAGTGCTAACGTTTGCGCGCTAAGATATTCGGTTTCGACTTCTTTTAATTCATCAGTGATAAAGCGCTCAGCATTTTTGAGCGTTTGCCGACGGATAAAGTGACTGGGCGCATTTTTAGCCTGCATCTTAGGAAGCTCAAAATAGAAACCACTGACTTTATTAAAGCCGACTTTTAAACTTGGTAGCTGACACTCTTGCCGCGTACGCTCCGCCATCTCATCAAGGGTCGCTTGGATATTGTCATGCAGATGGGTTAAGCGATCGAGGTCTTCATCATAACCAGCGGCGAGCATACCACCGTCACGGATATGGGCAGGAGGCTCTAAGATAATGGCGCGCTCAATAAGGTCGGCGACCGCTTGTACCGCCGGTAACTGGGCAGGCAATTGCTGCATAAGCATCGGTAGTAAACCAGTATGCTCAGAATTGATACCGGATTCAGTCAATAGGGCAGTCAATTGATTGCTACTAGCAATCCCATCAGCAAGCTTGCGCAAGTCACGAGGTTTGGCGCTCATCAGACCGATACGACTACTAATACGTTCCATATCACCGATGGTGCTTAGAGTGTCACGTAAATGCGTGATTAAGGTCGCATCTAAATCAGCTGACTTGTTTAGTCCCTTATCTACTGCTAACAGACTAGCTATCGCATCCAAACGCTGATGGATACGCACATGCTGGCGTAATGGACGCTTCATTTGCTGTACTAATAATCGTCGACCCATTGGGGTTTTGCAATGATTAAGTACCGATATCAGTGACGTTCCATTAGCGCTAACCGGGGTAAATAGCTCAAGATTTTGCTGGCTATTGGCATCTATAATTAGATAGTCGTCACTGTATTCAACGATAAGCTGGTTGACCTGCGGCACATGGCGTTGCTGCGTTTGGCGTGCGTAATGAATCAGGGCTGCACAGCTTGACTGACTCAGTGGCGCATCACTGATACCCAAGCCATCAAGGCGCTGTACTTCAAACTGCTGACAAAGGGTTGCGGCTGCGTGCTCACGGTGAAAATCATTGGCTGCTACTTCTATGATAGGGCAGTCAAGATGGCGACGTAACCATAGTAGCCAGTCCTCACTGATGGCTTCACTGACGATACATTCACTAGGCGCAAAGCGAGCCAAAACGGTCAGCATTTGCGCTTGCAGGTTTTCTACATCGCTATTTGTATTTTCAGAGGCTGTAGTCGTAGAGCTTATACTGTCAGAATTTGTGCTGCTATCTACGCTTAGCGTCTGCGTAGTGAGTGTACCTGCCGCTAAGTCCATCTGACTGACTGCCGCTTGTAATGGCTGCTTGCTATTGCCTTTCGCTCTTAAGGTAGGAATAGCGATGTCGATAGCGACAACAGTAGGCGTATGATTGGGCGCGATTAATGCATCATCGGTAATCGTCCCTGCGGTCAGGGTTTTGACCACTTCGCGGCGCATGATAGTAGGCGGCTTAGCTTTAGTCCCTGCTTTAGTACTGGTTTTACTAATGACTTTACCGCTACCTTGAAGCGAATGATCTTTTTTACTTTTCTCACCGATGCTTGGATAATTATTACTATCGGCTGATTCATCAATTTGCTCACAAACGACTACCGTTTGCCCAGCCGCAATCAGCCGTGCCATATAACTATCAGCGGCATGAAACGGTACGCCTGCCATCGCAATAGTGTTGCCTGCTTTATCGTTACCACGGCGCGTAAGGGTAATATCTAATATTTGCGCCGCCCGCTTGGCATCATCAAAAAACAGCTCATAAAAGTCGCCCATCCGATATAGCAATAATGCGTTTGGATAGCGTGCCTTCATGGTCAGGTATTGCACCATCATTGGCGTATGATGGGCCAAATCGTAGACGGCATCACCTATGGTCAGGATGTCAGTAGAAGCGTGGTTTACATCAGACGGTTTAACAGTCATGCATGATCTCTTATATGGTTTGGCTTAAATATTGCTGATAAAACTAGGGCGTGTTATGAGTTAATCGATGGCACGCCCTAGCAGGTTTGTGTTCATAGTGTTTGATTAAAGAGCTTTCAATTATTTTTTTACAAGTTTACAAGTTCTCAAAGTTGCTCATTATATTTTGGGCAAACATGGCCTTTATACAAACGTGGCGACTATCATTTATTAGATATAGCTATCAAGTTCATCAAAAGTATTGCTGAAATAGCGAGAAGTAGTGGAAAAATAAGCCCTATTTTAACATGACCTATCGCGTTTCGGCGCAGGCAAATATCTGCCTGTTGCCCTTGTATCCATCAGCGTCATAACCATATATAATGACGACACACTTTATTGGGTGATACTTAGTTAGGTAGTGATGTCAGGTGATGATAGGGCTCAGGCTGGGCTTTAACTCTCCGTGCTCTCCGTGCTAATTATCGAATATTTCCATAGGTTAAAAAATTATGTTATCAAAGATTGTAGGCAGTGTAGTTGGCACCAAAAATGACCGCGAACTTAAGCGTATGCGCAGAGTGGTCACCAAGATTAATGCCCAAGAGGCTGGCGTGCAAGCCCTGTCTGATGAACAACTACAACAAAAAACAGAAGAGTTCAAAGCACGCTTTCAAAAAGGCGAAAGCTTAGATGCGCTATTGCCAGAAGCTTTTGCGGTCTGCCGCGAAGCCTCTCTACGTATCACTGGCATGCGTCATTATGATGTGCAGCTCATCGGTGGTATCACGTTGCACGAAGGCAAAATTGCTGAGATGAAGACCGGTGAAGGTAAAACCTTGATGGCGACCTTGGCGATGTACCTCAATGCCATCAGTGGCAAAGGCGTACATTTGGTGACGGTTAACGATTATTTGGCGGCACGTGATGCGGAATTAAACCGTCCATTATTTGGCTTTTTGGGATTGACGGTTGGTGTTATCTACTCGCAGCAGCCAGCACAAGAAAAAGTCGATGCCTATCAGGCGGATATTACCTACGGTACCAACAACGAATACGGCTTTGATTATCTACGCGATAATATGGTCTTTAGCCTTGCTGAAAAAAAGCAGCGTCCGCTAAACTTCTGTATCATTGATGAGATTGACTCTATCTTAATCGATGAAGCACGTACGCCATTGATTATTTCGGGTCAAGCCGAAGATTCGTCACGGATGTATGCACTGATTAATACGATTATTCCGGTGCTAATACGCTCAAAAGATGAAGAAGCCAATAAGAATAATGAAGAAGAAGATTTTTGGATTGATGAAAAAAATCGTCAAATCGAAATCAGCGAAAAAGGCTATGAAAAAATTGAGAGCTTTTTAATCGAAGTAGGCGAACTTGGTGAAAACGAAAGTCTGTATAGCCCAAGTCGTTTGCCGCTATTGGCTCACGTACAAGCTGCTATTCGCGCCCATCATATTTTTGTCAAAAACGTCCATTACATTGTTGATGAAGGCGAAGTAGTCATTGTTGATGAAAACACGGGTCGTACGATGCCGGGTCGCCGTTGGTCAGAAGGCTTGCATCAAGCAGTAGAAGCCAAAGAAAACGTTGAGATTCAAGCAGAAAACCAAACGCTTGCGACCACCACTTTCCAGAACTTCTTCCGTCTGTATGACAAGCTATCAGGTATGACTGGTACTGCTGATACCGAAGCGGCAGAGTTTAAGTCGACTTACGATTTGGATGTCATTGTGATTCCAACCCATAAGCCTATCGCGCGGGTGGATATGGATGATCAGATTTTCTTAACCAAATTAGGCAAATATAAAGGCATTATTCGCGAGATTAAAGAAATTCAAGAAAAAGGCGCACCGGTACTAGTAGGTACGGCAACTATTGAAGCCAGTGAAGAATTGTCTTATTTATTGGATCAAGAAGGCGTTAAGCATAACGTCCTAAACGCTAAGCAGCATGAGCGTGAGGCTGAAATTATCGCACAGGCGGGTAGTCCAAAAGCCGTTACCATTGCGACGAACATGGCAGGCCGTGGTACCGATATTATCTTGGGCGGTAACTGGCAATCATTTATTGAAGATATCGACTCAGTCAGTCCAGAAGAAATGCAGCGTCTAAAAGCGCAATGGCAAATCAAGCACGATCAAGTAGTCGCGGCTGGTGGTTTGCATATCGTTGGCTCTGAGCGCCACGAATCCCGCCGTATTGATAACCAGCTACGTGGTCGTGCGGGTCGTCAAGGTGACCCTGGGATGTCGCGCTTTTTCTTATCGCTCGAAGATGACCTCATGCGTATTTTCGCGGGTGATCGCGTCGTTAATATGATGCGCGCTATGGGTCTCAAAGAAGATGAAGCTATCGAGCATAAGATGGTATCGCGGTCGATTGAGAATGCGCAAGGTAAAGTTGAGAGTCGCGATTTTGACGCGCGTAAAAACTTGCTGAAATATGATGACGTGGCCAATGAGCAGCGTAAAGTTATCTACGGTCAGCGTGATGACTTACTTGCTGATATGGAATTGTTAGAGGCCATCGAAGTGATGCATCATGAAGTCTATAATGCCATGATTAGTCAGTTTATCCCGCCAGGTTCTGTTGATGATCAATGGAATGTTGATGGGTTAGAAGATGAGCTTGAAGAAGAGTTCAAGCTCTATATGCCGCTTAATGATTGGCTCGATGAAGACCGTCGCCTTGATGAAGAAGGCTTGCGTGCAAAAATCATCGATACTGCGCTGGCACATTATCATGGTCGCCGTGAGCAGATGGGTGAGCAAAGCGCCGCACAGCTCGAACGTCACTTTATGCTCCAAAGCCTTGATAAGCATTGGAAAGAGCATTTGACACAGATGGATCAGCTACGTAAGGGCATCCACTTGCGCGGCTATGCACAAAAAAACCCTGAGCAAGAATATAAGCGTGAGTCGTTTGAATTATTTCAGATGATGCTGGGTGCTATTAAGTCAGAAACTGTACAAGACTTATCACGCGTACATATTCCGACCAAAGAAGAGTTAGAAGCACTAGAAGCACAGCAACGTGCAGATGCTGAACGTATGAAAATGCAGTTCGAGCATAGTGATGTCGATAACTTGTCAGGCGAGCCACAACCAGCACCGCGTCCTCAAAATCAAAGCGAACGCAGCAATAATAATCAAGGTCAGATGCGTGTGAATGTTGGTGGTGGCGTAGCGGCAGCAGGCGCTAATATGAATGTTAATGGCGATGATAGCACTGCCATTGATGATGAGCCGAACCCTTATGCAGGTATGAATATCAGTCGTAACGCGCCTTGTCCTTGCGGTTCTAGTCTAAAATATAAGCAATGTCACGGTAAAATCTGACAGCTATAGTCAGGTCAATATAAAAGAGATACAGCGAGACTGGGATGCTTAATTTTTTAATGTCGGTTTTGTAGACTCTGTCTGCGTAGGCACAGCAAGCAAGAAAAATTTGTCCCAGTCTCGCATCATAATATCGTGTATCCATTTTATTCAGTATCAACTATTTATTAGGTGAATGATTAGCTCAAATACCCATAACTGTTAACAGCTATGGGTATTTTTACGAATATTGATCAGTGTATAGTCTGGATTGTTTATAAAGGATTACCGTACTCAATCTAAACTTCTGATGTTTTGCCATCATTGTTTACAAATTCAGCATAGGCGTGCATATACGGACACGTTATAGTATTTAATATATATATCTAGGAGATAATAATGAATCTAGGACAATTAAAACAATTGCGTACTACCGCATTTATGACTGGTTTACTTGCCAGTGCCATTACTATCAGTGCTTGCCAGCAGCAGCAAGAGCCAGAGCCTAGTCTAGAGGATAGTATCAATGCTGAAGAGTCAGTGCCGATGTCAGCTGATCCAGCTGATCCTAGTGATACCGTTGTAGAAACTGATGATACATCGCTCAATGAAGTAGAGGATGACACGGTTGCCAATGTCAATACTGGTTTGACGCAGATGACTTACTTATGCTCACCTGAGCTAAAAGTCGAAGCGACTTATAAAGATGATACTAACCAGGTTGTCCTTGGTACAGATATGGGTACAGTCACGTTGGCGCAAACCAATGAAGGTAGCAACCCTGAAGTATTCGAAGTCGCCTCAGCTATGGATGGCGGTGAAGGCTTTACCCAGTGGCGCGTCGCTCATGAAGAGCGTGAAACAGGTGTAATGCGTACAGCAGGCGCGGACGAAACTAAGGTGAATACTTACGAGTGTAAGACGAATAAATAAATTAGGTTAAGATAGATACCAAGTCATTTATTCAACCACAAAAAAAGCAACGCTCGCGTTGCTTTTTTTGTGGCTATCTTTTGCTAAAAACGAGCTTATTTCTTATGAACACGTGATGCTTCATGTTCCAAAAACCCTTCTTCTATTACGTCTAGCTCTTCATGTTTTAACTCAACCTGAATGCTATCTGTATGTGTATGTGTGGTTTTATTGACTTCAATCTCTTGAATAGCATAAGTATCTTTAGTAATGGTTGCGACTTGGCGTGACAAAACGATTTCAACAGGCTCATCGCCCACTTCTATTTGCTTACCATTAATAGTGACTACTGCTTTACTGTCTAATGATGGCTCAACATGACGTAAGATGTCTTTCTCATCGTAACTACCTGAGAGCAGATCTTGGCTTTCTGCGTCATTATATTCGGTACGAATAGTGACGTACTCTTCTACTAGCTCAATTGGTACTTCAATCGTCTTCGTACGAGTATGCTTAGTCACTGTTACTTTACCAACATCTAAGCGTTCCTTATTAACGACGGGACGCTCTTCTAGCAGCTCTAGATGATGATTAACAGCATTTTGGTTGTTAATATCTGAGTTATTAGCATTTAAGGTATCAGTATCTAGGTGATTAGTATCTAAGTTATTAATAGAATTATCTGAAGTAGCATTTAGTATGGTAGCGCTATCTGCTGAGTCATGAGGTGCTGGTAATTTATTTTCAGCAGCATGGTCTTCTATTTTTGCTGTAGCTGCTGATGGCGATGCTGCATCTAGCTTTTGATTGGCATTCTCATTCATACTATCTATATTGTAGCCCGCTTTATTGTAGTCAGCATTCATAGTTATCTCCCTTATTATTTAAAATCGTTTTGTTGAGTAGAATGAAGCTATTGATAACTAATGTACAACTTGTATTTAATGTAGGACAGAATATCTGTCTTACATTATCTTTATCATAGCCTTTTCAATAACTAAATCTATAAATTTATCTTAAATAGGATTTATATCAAGATAATCTTTTGACGTAAAAAGCAAAAAAGGCCAGAGACAAACTCTGACCTTAATCTGCTAAGTTTTTACCCTTAGCTATGCTATATATTCACGCTACCTTATCGTAGCTATCCTATATCATATTAAGATAAACGATAGAGCAGAATATTACATGCCACGTGCGCTACGTACGTCTTCAGCAGTGATACCATCACGGTCTACGATATTGCCTTCACGGTCAACCACGTTGCCATCGTTGTCAATATCTAGCTCTTCACGTTGGATAGTCTCAACGATAGTTTCAGTACGATGTTGAGTCGTTTTACCCACGTTTACTTCTTCTGTAACGTAAGTTTCTTTGCTAACGCGAGCACGTTCAGCTTCTAGCTCAACTTCGATAGTTTCATTACCGTTGACATCACCGATACGGCGTTCTGTTGGACGATCCACGTTGGTACGTTGGATATTGGCGTGTTCTTCTTCGAGATCTACTTCAACGTTACGCTCTTCAGTCACAACATGCTTACCGACTCTTACTAGACCTGCAACGATACGGTCTTTGTTTACCGATAGACGCTCTTCTAGTAGCTCTAGTGTATTCGGTGCGTCGTAAGCATGATCGGCAACTTCCATACGCTCTTCAGCAGGAATGGAGTCAGCGACAAATGCTTGACGATCTCTTTCATACTGCTCTTTATAGCTATACTGATAGTCATGGTCATACTCTTCCATGGCATCAACTTGCGATTTAGTTAGACTATCAAAGAAAACGTCATCACCAACGATACGCGCTAAACCTGCTGGTACTAAAACTTCTTTTGAGCTAAACCAGCCGCCTGCATCGACTATTAGATAACGGATACGACCAGTAGTATCTTCTACTAACGCACCGTCAATTTTACCGATTTTTTCTTCGTTGACGCCATAGGCAGTTTTGCCTGTTGGGTCATAATAGTCATCACCAATAAGGTCACGGTGAGTAGCTTGGATGTCTTGTAAGCGAATTAGTTGGCTCATTATTGTCTTCCTTTTTTATGAGTAAATAGTTATTTGTAATTAGAATAAAATATAAAACAATGGCGTTAACAAATAACGCCGATTATAAATCTGTCGTTGAAGTATTAATAATGAACTGGCTTTTACCTTGTCTCATTATTTGCAGCAAATTACTGTAAGGAGGCAATGATTTTCTATTGCGCAGTTGCTCAATCAACTTGTAATTATCGTAACACCGTGATTTTCTTTGAGATATATGAACAAGGTAGCAAAGTGTGCGACTGACGTAATTGCGTGTAATAGGCTGTAAGTGCCATAACATCGATTGGGTATAAGTTAACGCTTTTTTACACTGATAAGTATTTGCTACACGTTTGCTAGTTTTTGGGCACAAAAAAACCGCACTGTGCGCTGACAATGCGGTGATTTGAACGTTAAAGCTAAAATATACAACTTATATAAGTTGTTAAAGTTATTTATTAAAATTAACTAAGGATTCTAATTGAAAATCTCTAACAATCTTATGATTTGAGCGACTAACAATTTAAGCTAATGACTAAGCCAATTCGATAGCTACAGCTACTGCTTCACCGCCACCGATACATAAGGTTGCAATGCCTTTCTTGCCGCCAGTACGCTGTAACGAGTTGATAAGCGTTACTAAAATACGCGCGCCTGAGCAACCTACAGGGTGACCTAGTGCACAAGCACCACCTTCGATATTGACTTTGGCATGATCGATATTTAACGCATCCATAGTCGCCATCGTAACCATAGCAAAAGCTTCGTTGATTTCCCAAAGATCGACATCTTCAACTTTCCACTCTGCATTAGCCAATACTTTTTCGATAGCACCAATCGGGGCAATCGTAAACTCACTTGGATGACGTGAGTTAGAAGCAGTAGCAATGATACGAGCTTGGTAATCTAAACCTTCAGACTTCGCTTGTGACTCTTTCATCATAACGACTGCAGCTGCACCGTCTGAGATTGAGCTGGCATTAGCGGCAGTGATAGTACCTTCTTTAGCAAAGGCAGGACGTAACGTAGGAATACGCTCAGCGTTTGCAAGACCTGGTTCTTCGTCATTCTCAACCGTCTGTTCGCCTTTACGAGTCTCAAAAGTGACCGGCTCAATCTCGTTTTTGAAATGCCCGTCTTTGATAGCAGTCAATGCACGGTTTAGCGATTCGATAGCAAACTCGTCCATTTGCTCACGCGTATAGCCTTTTTCGTCAGCCATTTCTTGTGCAAACTGACCCATTAGGCGACCAGTTTCTGCATCTTCTAAGCCGTCTAAAAACATATGGTCTTTAACTTCTTTGTGACCCATACGGTATCCGCCACGTGATCCTGGCATGATATAAGGTGCATTGGTCATCGACTCCATACCACCAGCGACAGCGACATTGAAGCTGCCAGCTTTAATACCATCATGCGCTTGCATAACAGCTTTTAGACCTGAACCACAAAGCTTATTAATTGTGACTGCACCAGTCGCATCAGGCAAGCCTGCTTTACGCATCGCTTGACGAGCAGGGCCTTGACCTAAACCAGCGGTCAAGATACAACCCATAATGACTTCGTCAACACTATCAGTGCTCACGCCTGAACGCTCAACAGCCGCTTTGATTGCAGCAGCGCCTAAATCTGTAGCACTAACGTCTTTTAGAGCGCCTTGAAAGCTACCCATTGGCGTACGAGCACCGTTGATAATTACAATTGCATCGTTAGACATCGTTATTCTACCTTGTTTGCTTATTTTGAATTAAAACTCAGCGTTTTAGATTAACACTGTGCCTCACTAATTGTTAATGAAGAATCATTGTTATAATGCGTACTAATAAATCAAAATTCAAGTGGTGGCTTTAATTAACAATCAACTATACAGGTTTATTGTGCCAGTTCATTTAAACGAATACGCACAACCTTGTCAGTGACCGCAGCAAGCTTTTCAATCTTGGCAATGGCTAGATTCATTTGGCTTTCAACTACTGGTAGCGTCAAGATAATGACAGGTACTTGGCCGAGTTTGTGCGCAGGCTTTTGTAAAATAGCATCAATGTTGATACCAGCATCACTCAAGATACGTGTGATATCTGCTAACACGCCTGGATTATCATAAGCATGCACACGCAAATAGTAGCCAGTCGTCATCTGTTCTGCACGTAATATTGGCGTGTCAGAGAGTTGCTCAGGCATAAAGGCTAAGTGTGGTACATGATGACTACGTTGGCTATGATCGTTTGTACCCAACACGCGTACAAGATCCATAACATCTGCCATCACTGCTGAGGCAGTTGCGCCTGCACCTGCGCCATCACCGCAATAAAGCGTTTGCCCAAGTGGATGCGAATTAACCAATACAGCGTTCTTTACGCCATTGACATTGGCAAGTAAAGCGTCTTGCGGGATAAGCGTCGGATGTACACGTAGCTCAATACCAGCACTGCCTTGTTGCCCATCTTCACTATTTCTACGAACGGCAAAGCCTAAATGCTTGATACGATAACCTAGCTCTTCAGCATAGTTTACGTCTTGTAAGGTGATACCAGTAATACCTTCACAATATACCTTGTCAAACTGTAGCGGAATACCAAAAGCGATAGAGGCGAGTAGTGCAAGCTTGTGCGCAGCATCAATACCTTCGACATCAAATGTCGGGTCAGCTTCTGCATAACCAAGCTCTTGTGCTTCTACTAAGACGTCTTCAAATGGACGGCCTTTATCACGCATTTCAGTCATGATAAAGTTGCCCGTACCATTAATAATGCCAGCCAGCCAATCGATTTTATTGGCTGCAAGCGCTTCACGCATGACTTTAATAATAGGAATACCACCTGCCACTGCTGCTTCATAAGCCACATGCACATCATGTGCTTCGGCTAAAGCGAATATCTCATTACCATGTTCAGCAAGTAAGGCTTTATTGGCGGTCACTACATGCTTACCATTTTTGATAGCATGCATAATAATGTCTTTGGCCAAAGTTGTGCCACCAATCACTTCGATGACAATATCAACGTTATCACTAGCAGCTATCGCCATTAAGTCGTCATTTTGGATAATGCTAGGATCAATATCATCACGCTGACGTCGCGTACCGACTTCAGTAATAATAATTTCGCGTCCGCTGCGACGCTTAAGCTCGGCTAAATTGTCATTAATTAGATTGACCACGCCAGTACCGACGGTACCTAGGCCAAGTATCGCTAGTTTGATGGATTTACTCACAGTATCCTCAGAAAATTAGATGATTGAATAGAAAATAGATGTCGTTTCGCTGGTGTTAGCTTTAGTGATATCGCCATATGTATGTGGCGCTTCACCGTATCATACCGACAAGCAGTTGCTGCGTCTACCCAAACTGACTGCCACCAAAGTCAACAATATCAGGGCAAACGACTAGCTTGCATCAATCGCTGTTTGTGCCAATTGCGCGGCTGGTAAATAACCACCGATTTGTTGTCCAGACTCGGTAAAGATGGCAGGCGTACCGCGTACGCCAAGACGTGCCCCAAGTGCTATTTGCTCTTGTACTGGACTGTCACAGCTAGGGCCTGATAAATTGGCGCCTGACTTAGCCTGATTCATCGCGGCAACACGATCTTCGCTACACCAGATTGCTTCCATTTTTGGAATACTTCCTTCACTACGAGGCCATGCTAAATAGCGTACTTCAATCCCTAAGGCATTAATCTCGTCCATTTCTGAATGTAGCTTAGTGCAATAAGGGCAGTCAGCATCGGTAAAGGAGTAGACAATTGATTTAGTTTCGCCTTTCGCAGGATAAATAATCATGTCTTTTTTATCGACAGCTTTAAGAGCATCTTGCGCTGTGCGAGCAACTAATGTGCCACTAATATCAACAGGCTCTCCTTGGCCAACAGAGATGATTTGCCCTTGGATAATGTGCTTGCCTGATTTATCAGTAAAAAATGCTGGCAATCCTTCAGCGGTCACCCAGTAAATACCCTCCATATCTGTCGCTACTGCTGAGATAATTTTTTCTTCAATACCAGACGCTTTTAGGTTTGCCTGTAATGATTTGACGACCGACTGGTCACTATTGGCATCAGCAGCAGGTTTAGAAGAGCTGGTAGCACTACTTGCTTTGGTACTACTTACCGCAGTAGTTTTGCTAGTTGCATCAGCAGTGTTGTTTGAGCAACCTGTCGCGACAACTACCAATAGTGCGCTTATTATGGCTTGTGACAGCTTGTGACGAGCAAGAGTATTCGCAGGTTTTGCAATGGTAGATATAAAGGGTAAGGACATACGGCATTTCCTATAGGCAGGCGCGCTTAATCACGATTTGAGCATTAAAGTTTATATTAAAAAGGGCGTTATGAGATGTTTAATACATGAGAAATTAAGTATATAACCTCTAAGATATAACACGCTAATCATTACAATGGATTATTATCATTTTGATTATAAAGTAAAAATAAGTCATAACATAAATAGTAATAAAGTGCCATATACTAACATATTTTTATAAATGACAGCCAAAACCAAAATTTAGCTAACTAATAATTTGGTTAGAGATAAACAAAAAAGTAATATAAGCTACATTCCTACTATTTCATATATCGCAGTAGCTAAGTAGGCTACAGTAAATATTATTAACTAATATTAGCAATTACCTTAGTTGCTACTTATCATTGTTATTTATCACTTATTTATTAGTGTTGATGACTATTATAAGAAGCAACTTTCATACCCATTCAATATTTAAGCGATTTTACGCTAAGGAGAGAGCATGGCAGGTGCCAGTTTATTAACCCTACTCGATGATATCAGTGTGATATTAGATGATGTTTCAGTTATGACCAAGGTGGCAGCCAAAAAAACTGCTGGCGTGTTGGGTGATGACCTCGCGCTTAACGCTGAACAAGTCACAGGTGTCAAAGCAAATCGAGAACTACCAGTCGTTTGGGCAGTAGCGAAAGGTTCATTTGTTAATAAACTTATTTTAGTACCAGCTGCGCTACTTATTAGTGCTGTCTATCCGCCGTTAATCACATTTCTATTGATGTGTGGCGGGTTATTTTTGGTTTATGAAGGTGCTGAGAAAGTTATACATCGGTTTTGGCCGCATGCCTTGCCGCATGATGAGGAACAGAATGCGCGCCGGCAGGCCAATGCTGATGAAACAGTGGATTTGGTAGCGTTTGAAAAAGAAAAAATCAAAGGCGCTATACGTACTGATTTTATTTTGTCAGCAGAGATTATTGTGATTGCACTAGGCTCGACGGCGAGCGCCACACTATTAGAACGTAGTCTTGTGCTTTCTATTCTAGCGATTGGTATTACCGTCGGTATTTACGGCTTAGTTGCTGGTATTGTCAAAATAGATGATGCAGGTTTACATTTAATGGAACAAGAAAGTAGTTTTAAACAAAAACTAGGTAAAGTGATGTTTGCTGCTGCGCCTAAACTGATGAAATTCTTATCTATCGCTGGCACGTTAGCGATGTTCTTAGTCGGTGGTGGCATCTTAGTTCATGGCATTAGCTTTTTGCAACATGGAGTAGAGGACTTAGCAGATTTAACAGGTATCTTTGAAAGTGTGACTACTACGCTATTAAATGGTTTGATTGGCTTCATCATTGGTGCTGTCGTTGTTGGTATTTTTACTATCGTTGGTAAATTACGCGGTAACAACGGAGCTTCGGCCCATTAATAATATTTATCTACTACAGTGCCAGAATTTATCATGTTGTAGGGTTCATAATCTTTTGACTTATTCCTTAATACTTTATTAAATGAGTCGGAAAAGCGTTAGATATAGGTTATAAAAATCTAAAAAAAAGCCCCAAAGTTATGAGTAGCTTTGGGGCTTTTTCTATGGTTAAGTATAAGATGGCTATGAAAGTCATCTTATATTAATGCTAATAATTAACTTTCGCTATCTGAATTATCATTTTCTGATTTCTCAGCTTGTGTTGGCTTCACGTGGTCAGTCTTTGGTTTACGACTGCGTGCTTTTGGAACCTTTGGCGTGGTCAAATTAAACATGCCAGTTTGTGGCAGCAGCTGCTCAGCGACACTTTCAATCATATTTTTATAACTGGCAATAGTCGTCTTAGATTTACCGGCTTGACTGTCCTCTTTGATAGAGTCAGTAAGCTCAACAGCCTTGTTTTCTTCTAGCATTTGATCAGCTTTTAGTAATTGCTCACTTTCAGTACTGATATCGTCTGCTTGTACCTCACTGGTCAATGCTGCTGCTTCAGTTTCATGAGCATCAATTTGACCATTGTCAGCTTGAATAGCCTCATTCTCAGTTTCAGCAGTTTCAGCAGTTTCAGCAGTTTCAGATGGAGCATCGTTGACAGTCTCAGCCATTTCAGACGTCTCAGCAGCATTAATCTCTACTATCTCTTGAGATTGAGTATCTGATTTTGGCTCCACAAGCGACTCATCAGGAACGTTCAATGTCGCCTGCTTTGGTTCGTCAGCATGATAATCAGGATGCTGTCCACGTGGGTCATTGCTAGCACGCTTGCCAATAGCACGTGGTGCAACCTCTGTTTTACCTTGCGCTGCTGCAAACTGACTGACTGCTTGGGTCATCGCATCAAAGCGAGTCAAGTAATCAGCATCTAGAGGCTGATAACCATAGTTGCTAAAGTCAAAAGTTTTATCATTAACACTATCAACGTCACCAACTTCAACAGCAGCAGGTTTGGCTTGCTGAGTATGCGCCTCAATAGCATCAATGAAGCAACTAATCACCCCATTATCCGCTAAGCGGCTTTGTGCATCTGCTAACGTCGCATGAATGAACTCACCAACAGTACCGCGAATAGTAGTCGGTACGGTGCTTGCTACAGTGCTTGCTTTAGCATCTGACTCAGCTACTGGTGCTGACTGCTGACGACGTACTACACGAGGATCATTGCTTGCTTGCCCGAATTTCTGAGCGGCCACATAACGTGTAGCAAATAATGCATCATGAGTAAGCGTGAGTACAGCGCCATTCTTTGTCTTGCTGTTGTCTACCTCACTATTACTGTTTACATCACTATTAGTGTCTGCATTGCTATTATTTGCAGTGCTACTTTTAGTGCTGCTAGTTGCTTCAACTTCACTATTATCGTCAGATTGCTGAGCATCGACTGACGCTTTTGTCGTATCTGCTTTAACCGTTTCTGACGCTTGTGCTGACTCTTTCACCGATTCTGTAGCGATTGTTTTAGCATCAGAGACTTTTTCACTCTGCTCAACCGATGATTTATTGTCCTCAGTTGGCTTTGCTTTGTGCTCGTTACTCTGTTGTTTTTCGTCGGCTAAGCGTTCAGTCGATTCGGTTTTAACCGTGTCGGTATCTGTGCTCTCAACCTTTTTGGTTACTGTCTCTTTCGACTTATCGTCATCACGTGGTGTAGCCGTTAGGTCTTTATCATCGACAGCTACATTAGGCTCAGCTTCTTGCATATCCGTAGGTTTATGCGCCGTTTGTCCAGACTTGCTATCATCTAAAGACAGATGTACCACTTCTGATGCTTTAAGCTTAGTTGGCGCTTCGTTGACCTGTAATATGACTTCGTTAGGATCTTGGTTGCGTCGAGCACTTGCCTGCGACTTACCGTTCGTAGCTGATTGTTGATTGCTTTGCTTCGCATTATTGTCAGCTGTTAAGGTCTCACCACGTTCAAGCTTACCACGTGAGTTACGCTGACTATGTGGTTTGCGCTTCGTACGAGATTGCTCTTCAGTGGCAGTATCGTCCTGACTTTCGCTATCATTACGATTATGCTGGCGATTGTCCTGACGGCTATCTTGACGGTTGTCTTGGCGATTACGATTACGATCGTTACCGCGTTTATTGTCGTGCTCACGCTTATTTTGTGTATCAGACTGAGTGCTGTCATTTGTACTGTCTGTGCTGTTATCTACACTATCATTATCATTGTCATCGCGTTGTTCTTTTCTTTGACGCGGTTTAGATGATCTTGATTTGCGTGGCTTACGCTTTCTTCTGTCGTCGCCATTGCTGTCTTTATTATCGTCGCCATTATCACTGTCATTGTCAGCACTGCCTCTTGACTGCTGAGTTACAGCTTGAGCATGGTTGTCGTCTTGTGGACGTACGTTTTGCTGATGGCTATCCTGCGTTGATGATGAACGTTGGTTATTATCCAATGCCGTATTATCAACTTGACCGAACGAACCTAAGCTCTGGGCACCAGTATTAACTAACGCTTCAATAGCTTCCGCTGCATCACGACTACTAATACTATTTGCAGTTTGTGCTTGTGGCGCTTGGGCAAACAGATTAGATAACCAAGCGACAGCTTTTGGCTGCGCAGCAGGTACAGACTGAGTGGCTACAGGATTAGGGGTCGTTTGGTTTTTTAGCGGAACGTTATTTGTAGCAGCACGCGTTGAAGAGACTTGGATGCTTTCATTGTTGCTTTGGCTATTATTGTTATTTTGATTACGATTATTACTATGGCTAGCTGCGCTCTTTGTTTCAGTGCTTGAGCTAGAGTTTTGGTTGTTACTCTGGCCACTAGCTGCTGGCTGTGAGCGGCCGCTATTTTGATTGTTCGAGCGATCGTCTGTTTGACTGCCTTGATTGTCAGCTGTCTTACGTGGCTGACGAGTAGGTTGCTGCTCAGGACGTTCTTTTTCCGCAGTCTGCCAATCGACATCGTAACCAAGGTCGCTATGCTCTTGTTGCTGAGTATCTGTAATACGTTCATAGCTTGTCGGTGCAAAACCATCACGGTTGAAGTGTAGTTTAAAGTTAGGCGATTCTAGATGAGCATGCGGCAGGATAGTAATACGTGTGCCGCTGTCTTGTTCGAGATAAACCAAGCTGTCGCGTTTTTCATTCAATAAGAACGCAGCGATATCAGTAGGTACTTCCGCTTGCACTTCGCCTTGACGCTCTTTAAGAGCGATTTGCTCAATTTGACGCATGATAGATAGCGATAGTGAGCGCAGATCACGAATCATACCATTGCCGTGGCAACGTGGGCAGATGTAACCGGTAGACTCTTCTAATGATGGGCGCAGACGTTGACGACTCATCTCCATCAAACCAAATTTGGATATTTCACCAAACTGGACACGGGCACGGTCATATTTGGTCGCATCAACTAGACGCTTTTCGACTTCTTTTTGATGCTTATTGTCATTCATGTCAATAAAATCAATGACAATCAAGCCACCCATATCACGTAGGCGTAACTGACGCGCAATCTCATCGGCTGCTTCTAAATTGGTATGATACGCGGTCTCAGCGACGTCTGAACCTTTGGTAGACTTAGCGGAGTTAATGTCAATTGAAACTAAGGCCTCAGTTTGGTCGATGACAATAGAGCCGCCAGATGGCAAACGTACTTCACGCTGATAGGCTGTCTCAATCTGCTTTTCAATATTAAAACGCGCAAACATAGGCTCGTAGTCCGTATATTTACGGAGTTTGTCTGCTTGTGTTGGCATGACTGCATCAATAAATCCTGCCGCTTCAATGTAAGCGTTTTCGTTATCGATCCAAATCTCAGCGATATCATCACGTAGATAATCACGTACTGCACGTGTGACAACGCCTGCTTCTTGATGAACTAAGCGCGGTGAAGGGTACTTTTGGTTTTGTTCTTGGATAGCTTGCCAGATGTTAAGCAGATGGTTGAGATCGTGTTGCAAATCTTCCTGGGTCTTGCCAATACCTGCAGTACGAATGATAACACTCATGCCTTTAGGTAAATCAAGATTGCTCAGCATACGCTTCATATCTTCGCGTAGTTTGCCAGAGATTTGACGTGAGATACCACCACCACGAGGGTTATTTGGCATCAATACAAGATAGCGACCAGCCAATGATACATAAGTCGATAGGGCAGCGCCTTTATTGCCGCGCTCTTCTTTTTCGACTTGGACGATTAGCTCATCGCCTTCTTTGATAAGTTTTTTGATATTTTCATCACGTGGATTGCCGCTAAGGTATTCGGCAGAAATCTCACGAATAGGCAAAAACCCTTGACGCTGTGAACCGTATTCAACGAATACTGCTTCAAGCGACGGCTCGACACGGGTCACATGACCTTTATAAATGTTGGATTTTTTTTGCTCGCGGGTACGGTTTTCTAAATCGAAATCGTAGAGATGGTTGCCTTTACATAAGGCGACACGAATTTCTTCGTTTTGAGTGGCGTTAATCAGAATGCGTTTCATACTATTATCCTATGAGTACACAGGACAACGACAAGAAAGACTTTTATATTAAATGATTCTGAACTTAAAACTCTAATGTTAAGCGGCTTTTATGATGAAAAGCATTAACGGTTTATTCAGACTGTCAATTGGACAGCAATCAATATAAAAATAATCAAAGTAGAGTAGCAGTGGCAAGTGACGCTAATATTGAGATTAGCTGAAAATACAAGATATCAGTTGAGCACAAAGCTCGGATAATATTGAATAAATAAAAGGATTGAATTAAGTGGCGGTCAAATGACAGACTATCTATCAATTGCTTGCGACTGACTCAAAACTTACTAACTGTGTTTAAGCATACTAAAATGATTGTTCTAAATAATCTGGATACAGAGTGTAAGGCTGTAACGTTATCTACTGTAATACTTTAACTGCTATCAATGATTGCGCCTAAAGTATTAACCCCTAATGCTAATTGTTTTGTATAGGCTCAGAGGACTGACTATTAACACATTGTCATCGTAAGCTTTATAAAAGTTATTAACATCTAAAGTGGTGAAGTGCGTTTAATATACTTTGTAAGGGTTTATTAAAGCGCCTGCCACGTGGTCACAATTAATTCGCCATTCTGTTTATTTTCTAAACTTTAAATTCGGCAAACCTCTTAATATTAGCTCAAATCAATTCAATTATTTTATCTATTATTTTATAACATCTATGTATTTTGGTGTCTTAGGTTATGAGTGCCACTGCGCTGTTATTCAGCGGGGCGTACTTGGCAAACAGAATAGGTAACCGGCTCATCAGCTCGGTAGGGTATACATTCTATGTGATATCTATTATATCTGTTTGACCGCCAATATTCAGGCAGCTCTAAACTCTTAACTTTGGACTACCATCACTTACTCAGCTGCGCTTGCCTACATGATTACAAATCAAGTCGTGGTCGTGCGCTAAATGAGTAGTTGTGTGTTGCTATCGCTTGATAAATGGACATGTTTGTCAGTATTATCAATACGATTATGTTTGGTATAAATACCATTTATTGGGCACTATGCTATGTATTACTAGGCATGTTGCTCTAAAAATTAGATGATGCGTGCAAAATTAGCGTGATTGACAACGGGTGCCTCGTTACTAGCAAGTAATAAAGATGGCGATAAGTTGTTCAGGACAATGGTTATTATTGCCACAGCCTCTGCTTAATTGGCGCTCAACATGCTAAACTATAACAAATCTTTCTGTAAATACCTAACTAAAAATGACAAATTCAAAAATGACTGACGACGCGCCCATCCATGAAGCCCCTGCTATCTTTAATAGCAAAACTCGTCCGCAAAGCGCTGATGATGAGATTAGTAACTTCGGAAAGGTTAATTACCTTGAAGTAACACGCCATCAGCACGACCAACGCTTGGATAATTTTTTGTTAAACCGCCTAAAGGGTTTGCCAAAATCTCATATCTACAAAATGATTCGCTCAGATGAAGTTCGAGTGAACAATAAGCGTTGTAAAGCGCATGATAGAGTGGAGCGTGATGATGTAGTACGCATTGCACCTGTACAGCTAGCGACTCGTGAGAAACCGATTATCAGTGCTGAGTTTGCTAAAAGCCTGCTAGAACGTGTAGTTTACGAAGACGATGGATTGCTAGTGCTCAATAAGCCGTCTGGCATCGCGGTGCATGGTGGTAGCGGTCTTGATTTTGGTGTTATTGAAGCCATGCGTGAAGTGACTGGTAAAAAATATCTAGAGCTGATCCATCGTATCGATAAAGATACTTCAGGGCTGCTAATGATTTCTAAAAAGCGCTCAGCACTGAAAGTATTACAGCAGCATCTAGTAGATAAGACCATCCAAAAGCACTATCTATGTCTCGCTAAAGGGCAGCCTACGCTCAATGAGCAGCGCATTGATGCAGCATTACTACGTTATACACTTGCTAGCGGTGAGCGCCGCGTCAAAGTGGATGCCCAAGATCCACAAGCTAAAGAAAGCCAAACTGATATTGTTGTACATAGCCGTTTTATGCTTGCCGGTCAGCCGGTGAGCTTGATTGAAGCTAAGCCATTAACAGGGCGCACGCATCAAATTAGGGTACATTTAGCTCATATCGGTCATGCTATCTTGGGTGATGATAAGTATCATGTACATGACAAATCAGGCGTTCATCGTCTGTGTCTACATGCGTGGCGCTTAGATATTCCGGGTTATAAAACCATTACCGCACCGCTACCAGACGATATGGCAGATTGGTTGCCAGAGGATACCAAATTACCTGAATAATATTCAAGCGTTCGCCTTTAAGTTCAATTTAATTATTAAACGCTAAAAAACGTCACAATAACTTATTTATTTTCATCAAATAAGCTAGCGTGACGTTTTAGTATCTGTAACTCAGTATGTCCAATAGTTATTGCCATTCGCTAAGGTAAAGTCATGAGTAAAAAATTTAATCACAACTTGGCAGATAAGAGCCTAGTTATTTTTGATTGGGATGGTACTTTGATGGATTCAATCGGTTTAATCGTTGAGTCGATGCATGTGGCTGGAGAGGAACATGGTTTTCAGACAAATGATAAAGAGGTGAAGGATATTATCGGTCTTAGCTTAATGAATGGTATTGAAATTTTATACCCGCAGGCAAACGATGTGCAAAGGCTGGCCATTCAACAGAGTTATGCTGATTACTATATTCCTAATAGTCATCGCACGCCATTTTTCACTCCTATAGAAGACATGTTGCAAACGTTGCAACAGCAGGGTCGTAAGCTTGCTGTAGCAACTGGTAAGAAAAGACGAGGGCTTGATAGAGTACTAGATGCCTCTGATAGTCATCGTTATTTTGAAATAACCCGCTGCGCTGACGAGTCTGGCTCTAAGCCTGATCCGCAAATGCTTACTGATATCTTAAACCACACACAGCAGCAAATATCTGAAGCGGTATTTATTGGTGATAGTATTTACGATATTCAAATGGCAAGTAGCTTAGGGATGACTAGTATTGCGGTAAATTATGGCACTGCAACCAGTATGGAGCTTGCCGCGCAGCAGCCTACTTATCAGGTCGATACGCCAGAAGCATTGGTTGAGCTATTATATGCTTAAATAAAAACCAGCTTAAATAATAAAAAATGATAATAAAAAAAGGGCTTATCTGAACTGACCCCCATAAGTTGGACACAAATTATGGGGGTCGGTTCAACGAGGTTAGCCCTTTTTTTATTAAATACTATGAGATTTATTTGCTTTCTTCTTTAGAGCTATCTCTTTGCTGGACAGCATCTTTTTCGATTGCGTCTTCTAGCTCAGCGCCTTCTAGTAATGCAAAAGAGGACTCGATAATTTTGTCGGCTTCAAGCTGATACTCATACCAGTTGCCCATAACGCCTGCTAATTCATCAAGGCCTTCTTTTCTTAAAGCTGAAAATAACTGGATCGTACAGTTCAAACCCAGTTGTTTCAGTCTTTTACGTGTATTAAGCAAAGCATTTTTAGAGGCACCATACTTCAGCTTATCTGCTTTCGTTAATAAGATATGAACGGGCAGCTCACCCTCTTTTGCCCAACGTAGCATTTGCTCATCAAAGAATTTGAGTGGATGGCGAATGTCGGTCATCAGCACCAAACCTGCAAGGCTTGAGCGCGATACTAAATATTCTTCCAGTTCCACTTGCCATTCTTTTTTCATCTCAAGTGGTACGGCTGCATAGCCATAACCTGGCAAATCGACCAAACGCCTATCGGCATCACCAATATTAAAAAAGTTAATCATCTGCGTACGACCAGGCGTTTTTGATGAGCGTGCAAGTTGGCGCTGATTGGTTAACGCATTAATAGCGGAAGATTTACCCGCATTTGAGCGTCCTGCAAAAGCGACCTCTAATCCAATATCAGGCGGGCAAAGGCGAAAAGTAGGCGCTGACGTCATAAACTCAGTTTGCTGAATGCGATGACGGGCTTTGGTATTAAACGCCGCATGTTCAGCGGCAACATCTTTAAACGGGGTACTCATAAATGACTCATTAACAATCAAAAAGTTTAAAACGGAATTTGGGGTAGTAATGCAAAACAGGCTAAAGAAAAATAAATGATAAGTTGTAAAGGTAATTATATAGGCTTTGGAGTATTTTTTAATATAAATAAGTATCTAAATAAGCTAGTAGCGATACGATGACTTATTCATTGCCTTACTTAGTACTGTCGTTATATTTATAACAGCATAACACTAAAGTGAATTATGGCTTAGCAAAAATTATTGACAGAGTCGTCAAGCGTTACTAATGCTAAACGCGATGACACTATTTTAACTCGACATATATCGTTACAATATAAGATGTAATAGAAGTGCATGATAATGGCAAGAAAAATAAGCGTTCTATTGCAGCTTCCATTAATAATTTTTTTCATCAAACAATTGTAAAAATGAGTATTCCGTAGTTATTTAGACAAAGGGGATATCGTATGCGGTTATTAAATATCAATCTTACTCAAATAGGGCGAGCCTTAGGCGGTAGTGTGGCTGCACTTGTATTAAGTATGGCTATGACAAGTAGTAATGCGGCAGCTGATATTCCGTCAACTTACAAAGACTCATGTGCGGCTTGTCATGACAGTGGCGCATTGAATGCTATCAAGAAAGGCGATAGCGCTCAATGGCAGCAGTTAATCAAGAAAAAAGGTATGCCCGCCCTGATTGACTCTGTAAAAGGGGGTATGATTCAGATGCCAGCAGGCGGATTATGTGATAGCTGTAGTGATGATGATTATCGCAAACTTATTGAATATATGAGTAAGTAAATAAGAGCCCCAGTTAGTCATACGCACGTAAAAAATAGAGCGCACGTTAGGATAACGGATAGCGCTTTTTGTTTTACTAGATATATAGTGAGGTTGTGCTGAGATAAAAACAGTTAGATGCTGTGATTAAGTAGGCAAATCATCTAAAGTCTTGCTATAATAATTGCAAATAAACCCTGATGTTAGTAAGTACTTTCAGGCTGCTTGTTATTAAGACCTCAAATCGTATGAGTTACCTTATCAAACTGTAGGTGTGCTCTTACGGTTTTTTGAGTGTCCTGTTAATACAATCAATCTAGATAATGCTTACGGCGAGTTAGTAGGATCTGTATCAATGAAAAAGTTAATCGCTGCCGCCAGCTTATGTGTTGCAAGTTTCAGCGTACAAGCTGTTATCACTGTTCCTGAATATGACGCTAATGCAGGTAAACAAATTGCAGAAACGGTATGTGCTGCCTGTCACGGTGTTGACGGTGTGAGTGCCATTCCAGCCCAGCCTAATCTTGGCGGTCAAAATGTAAAGTACTTATATAAGCAATTGGTCAACTTCAAGTCAGGGTATCGTAAAAACGGTATTATGCAGTCACAGGTTGCCAATTTGTCCCAGCAAGACCTTGCTAACGTGGCAGGATATTATTCTAGCCAAGCACCTTGGGGTGTAGGTTTTGGTAATCCTGCGACTAACCAAGAAGCGACTAAGCTGTACTTGGGCGGCGACAAATCACGCGGTGTGATTGGCTGTGCTGGTTGTCATGGTCCCGATGCTGCTGGTAATGAGTTTGCCGCTTTCCCACGTTTGGGTGGACAGCATGCTGAATATATCGCTACTCAACTGAAGTTGTTCCGCGCTGCTGGCCGTGTAGATGATATTGCAAGCGATGACCAAAAACGTGTCAATGATGGTGCGAAAGAAGGCGAAATGGGTATGATGCAGACGGTAGCAGCAAGACTGTCAGATCGTGATATTCGTATTTTGTCAGACTATGTTAGCGCCATTCACTAAGCAGCTTTCATTTAGTTATTAAACCCCGTTTTCGGGGTTTTTTTATAGGTGCATATCCCCTATATTATAGAAAATCATACAGCGTCTTATAATTGGCCTGTACTATTACATTTTATTATTATTCACTTTAGATCGTTTGGATTGAGATTATGATGATCCGCTATGCCTCTTATTTTATGGCAGCACTGTTGCCGCTATTGCTATTTCGTTGGTTTGCACCAGCTTCAATTGGTGAGATAGATTTCTGGTTACTCTGGTTATTTGCGATGGTGCTGGTATCATTGCCAGTCATTTATGCAGAGATAGCTTTAGCCTATCGTAGCGTTGAGGCACCCTTAGCGGGCATGCAGAAACTCACTCGTGAGGCTGATGCTAGTCCGTTATGGCGTAGTTTTGGCTGGTTAGCAGCGATAGTAGCGATTATTATTGCTGCCCTCGTTATATCAGGAGCGAGCAGCGCTATATTAGCTGCTTTAATTGATCTTAATAGTGCACCTAACTTACCGAGCTTTGCAGTCGCTGGTGGCTTAATGGTCATTGCATTATTGCTCAGCTTACTCGGTGTCGCACCTTTACCAATAGGTTTGGGTTTGATGGTTGTAGGTTTGATGATGGGATTGGCAGGTGGTCTACCACAAGTTGAATTTGCTATGACTAATATCAGCTTGACTGAATGGGCGCGTGCTGTTGCACTTGCTTTGGTAAGTGTAGGGGCAGGTACGGGGCTGTATTGGTTTGGTCAGCATTTGGTCGCCAAGCAGACGATAACGGCAGTAGAGTCCGGCAATCTAAACGCACCTAGTTCGAATTCTCCTAAAGTTGCTAACGTTTACCGAGCTACTAAATTGGTGCTACCGATTTGGATACTACAGCTGGTTGTTGGGGTTGTAGCATTATTAAGTAGTGGCTTGGCGTTGCCACCCATTGGACAATTATTATACTGGGCTGGAGTATTGTTCGTAGCAAGCTATCTGTTGCATTACAGTGCTCAGCAACTGGCGCATAAATTTGGATTATTGGTCAGCTTGCTTATTACGTTGGTGGTAGGTTTGCTGTTAGTGATAGTGGTACCGACGTCTTGGTTGGTTGGTCTACTGGTTGTGATTAGTAGCGTAGCAGTATTATTGCTATCTGTATTTGCTGGTTGGCGTATGAAGATCAGTCATCTGCGTAAATCTTTAAACTTTGGCAATGAAGCCCTATACAATTTATGGCGAGTAGCTATTCGCCTTGTTGTACCGTTAGCATTGATTTTAGCATTGATAGGTTGGATGATACTGTGGTTGAGTTAACGGAGGCAATATCTAAAATACCACTCATGATAACAGTGCATTTGGCCTATGCTGAGGATATACAACAGCAACATTATATGACGTTGCAAGTGGTTGAGGGTACGACGTTATATGAAGCACTGGAACAGGCTGGCTGGCTGGCTCAGTTTCCTAAGTTGGCGTTGTGGTGTCAGCAGGTGGTAGATATCAAAACACCTGCTGCTAAGCTCTGGCATGTTGGTATTTATGCACAGAAGCAACCTACAAGCTATATACTACAACCATTGGATCGCATTGAGGTATATCGTAGCTTGAGCGCTGATCCAATGTCCCAGCGCAAAAGTAGAGGTAAGAAAAAGTAGCAGCGACCAGTTAAGACTGAGGTAGAGTTTCCATACCTTCAATACGGTTAACAATTCCGTTTGCATCAAAGTAGATAATCAAATGCTGGCTGGCGTTTTTAACATTTGCTATACCTTTACGCTCACCCTCTGTGCCCGCTTGATAGTCATAGATATAATCCCAGCGATTGGGCGCTAATGTATCTTTGATAGCTGGGCTGCCAAGTATATACAGCACTTGGTTTTGATTCATTCCTACTTTTAACTTTTGCGCTTGAGTCTGTGTGATTGGCGTACCTTGCGGCAAATCAATTTTATAGACGCTAAACAATGAGCAACCAGATAGGGCGACAGTGGCGCCAAGAGTTGCTGTAATCATAAGTTTGCGCAGGCTACTGGAGTAGCTAAACGATTGGTGGCGAAGCGGAAGACGGTTTGATAGCTTTATCATGGTAAGATGACTCACAAAAATGGGTTAGGCGCGGCTAGGTGCATTTAGTGCAAGACTTGCCGGCAATCTTGGACAAATGATACGTCATTTACTTGCAATTGCCTACCACTTACGACATTATTTACCAAATGCTACCTGATATACTTAATGATTTATAGTGTTAATTCATAAGCTTATGGTCATACTATCAAGTGACGACAACCTATAATTTAGGTATGTTAGGTTAAATTATCAATATTATTATTTCAAATAGTTGGCAGCTGCTAACCTATCACAATTATTTATAATCTATTTTTGAGTTTTTATTTGCTAAGACTTTAACAGTCAGAAGGGACATTATGGCTTCTTTTACCAATCAAGATTTACGTAAAGCAGGATTAAAAGTAACTTTACCACGTATCAAAATTTTAGAGCTGCTTGAGCGCGCAGAGCTACATCATATGAGTGCAGAAGAGGTATACAAGGCACTAATTGAGCAAGGCGAAGATGTAGGGTTGGCAACAGTATATCGGGTGCTAACACAGTTCGAACAAGCTGGCATCGTTGAGCGTCATAATTTTGAAAATAACTTGTCAGTATTTGAGATTACTCAAGAAGAGCATCATGACCATCTGGTTTGTGATGTTTGTGGCAAGATTATCGAGTTTCATAATGAAGTCATTGAAGAAGAGCAGCTAAAAGTAGCGGCAGAGCACGGCTTCAAACTATCTGGGCATTCGCTAGTGCTATACGGTATTTGTAATAATCAAGAATGTAAAGACAGCGCGAAGTAGTAAATAGCATTAACTATAATAAAAACAGCCCTCAATTTGAGGGCTGTTTTTGGTTTAAGCATTTAGATTTTTAAGCGTTTAGGCTTCTTTAATAAACAACCACTAGCCAATATTTAAAGACAAACCACTAGCATTTTCATCAATATCTTTACTACCGTTTTTACTATTTAATTTGATTTTTAGGCGTAAGTCATTCGGTGAGTCAGCGTGTTTAATCGCATCTTGGTAGGTAATATCACCATTTTCGTACAGATCAAACAGCGCTTGATCAAAGGTTTGCATACCACTATCACGTGAGCGCGTCATGACCTCTTTAATTTCATGTAGCTCACCCTTACGGATATAGTCACTAATTAGCTGCGAGTTCAGTAGAACTTCAATGGCGGCACGGTAGCCTTTACCATCTGGGGTTGGAATGAGCTGTTGAGCAACAATGGCCTGTAAGTTAAGTGATAAATCCATGAATAACTGATTATGACGATCAGCCTCAAAGAAATGAATAATGCGATCAATAGCTTGGTTGGCATTATTTGCATGTAACGTTGCAAAAACTAAATGCCCTGTTTCAGCATATTGAATGGCATAATCCATAACTTCACGATTACGAATCTCGCCGATTAGAATAACGTCAGGGGCTTGGCGCAGAGTGTTTTTTAGACCTGCTTCAAACGATAAAGTATCGACACCAACTTCACGTTGCGTAATAATACAGCCTTTGTGCTCATGTACGAACTCTATCGGATCTTCGATGGTAATAATATGACCATGGGAGTTTTGGTTACGATGACCTATCATTGAAGCAAGCGTTGTCGATTTGCCAGTACCTGTTGCACCTACCAATAAAATAATACCACGCTTTCTCATTGCCAACTCTTTTAGAGAGGGCGGCAAGCGCAGCTCTTCAACCGTTGGTATTTTATTTTCAATCTTTCTTAGAACCATCCCTGCCATATCACGCTGCATAAAAGCACTAACACGAAAGCGTGCTAGCTGCGATTTATCTGAGATGGCAAATTGACATTCGTTAGTGTCTTCAAACTCTTTTTGCTGATTGTAGGTCATAAGGCTTTTGACCAAAAGTAGCGTTTGCTCACCAGTCAATGGCGCCTGTCCCACAGGGCAGATAGTGCCATTTATTTTCATAGAAGGGGCTACGCCAGCTGTAATAAATAGATCAGAGCCGTTCTTTTTAACCATGAGTTGTAGTAGTTTGTCGAAGTCCATATCATATCCAAATTAAAAGTGTGTTATAAGAGAATAAAGTGAAAATATTAACAATATTGTAAAACATATTTGGGTGCCATCAGCACTATATAAACGCTTCAGGCTGCTTAGCATAAGGTCGGGCAACCTCTTTACTAATAGTACCTTTAGTCACTAAGTTTTTGAGCGTTTGATCGAGGGTAATCATGCCGTCACCAGCACCAGTCTGGATAGCGGAATACATCTGGGCAATTTTGTTTTCGCGTATTAGGTTACGAATAGCTGGTGTACCTAACATAATTTCGTGAGCAGCAACACGTCCGCCTGTTTGTTTTGGTAGTAACGTCTGTGAAATAACGGCCTGTAAAGATTCAGATAACATTGCGCGAATCATGTCTTTTTCAGCAGCAGGAAAAACATCAATCACACGGTCAATCGTCTTGGCAGCGGAGCTGGTGTGCAAGGTGCCAAATACTAAGTGACCAGTTTCAGCAGCGGTTAAGGCCAAACGAATAGTTTCAAGGTCACGTAGCTCACCAACCAAGATAACATCTGGATCTTCACGTAGCGCTGAGCGCAATGCAGGCTCAAAACCTAAGGTATCACGGTGAACTTCACGCTGGTTAATGAGGCTTTTTTTGGATTGATGCACAAATTCGATAGGATCTTCAATGGTCAAAATATGCTCTTTACGCGTATCATTGATATAGTCGATCATCGCAGCAAGTGTCGTAGATTTACCAGAACCAGTAGGACCAGTGACAAGAACCACACCGCGTTTGAAGTTCGATACACGCTTAAATACATCTCCCATGCCTAGATCTTCTAAGGTTAGAACTTCTGATGGAATAGTACGGAATACAGCACCTGCACCGCGATTTTGGTTAAAAGCGTTTACCCGAAAGCGAGCTAGATTTGGAATCTCAAAAGAAAAATCCGTCTCAAAGAATTCCTCAAAATCTGCACGCTGTTTATCATTCATGATGTCATAAATTAGCTGATGTACTGCTTGATGACTCATCACTGGCATGTTAATACGGGTAATCTCACCATCGGCTCGAATAACGGCCGGCATTCCAGCTGAGAGATGTAAATCTGACGCTTTATGCTTAACAGTGAATCGCAATAGATCTTCGATGCTTAAATTGCTTTTTTCAGCCATGGTCAAACATTCCTATCAATCAATACAGTAAGTAAAACGAGTAACAAAGTAGCTCTATATCAAAATTATTTTGGCGCTTCCACAACCGTATCAACGTAAAAGTGCTAAGTGGCCGCATTTAATAGAATAAGAATATCGAAGTTACTCTTTTTACAATCAATGCTAATTTTAGCAGCATAAGCTAGGTAAAGTAACAATATAATAACAATAATAGTCAAATTTAATCATAAAAGAAACAGATTAAATGTAAATATAGGCGACCAACGGTTCACTTTCCTAAATTTTTTGATGATTGTGCAGTTTAAGCACTATTTAGTGGATAATATTTTTAATAAAGATGAGAATAATATGAATGACGATATTTTGATTGCCAATTGGCAACAGGTGAATAAACAAGTTAGCGATGCTTGTGTACAAGCAGATAATTTAACAGCAGATCATGAATCATTTGATAAGCTAGAGTCTAGTAGAGTCATATCCAGCAAGGTAAAATTGCTCGCAGTCTCAAAAACCAAACCTGCAAGCATGATTGCGACATTAGCTAAGCGAGGTCAGCGTGACTTTGGTGAAAATTATCTTCAAGAAGCCATTGAAAAGATTAAAGCGTTGCAACAGCAACCCGAAACTGAGCAGATCGTATGGCATTATATTGGGCATATTCAACGTAATAAGACTCGTGATATCGCTGAAAATTTTGATTGGGTACAAACGCTTGAGCGCGACATCATTGCTAAGCGTTTGAATGATCAACGTCCAGAAGGTATGGCGCCACTCAACGTATTAATTCAGCTAAATATAGATGACGAGGACAGTAAATCAGGTTGTCGTCCTGAGGATTTGCCAGACTTAATAGCGGCTATCAAAGAATACGAACGTCTGCAATTGCGAGGCTTAATGATTATTCCTGCCAAAGCTGACACCAATGCCTTTGAGCGCACTAAACAGTTATTTGAAGAGGTAAAGCAAAGACATCCTGACTTACATTCGTGGGATACCCTAAGTATGGGTATGAGTAATGATATGGTTGCCGCCATTGCTAGTGGCTCTACTATGGTACGAGTTGGCACAGCAATATTTGGCGAACGTGAATGAATTAAAGTATCTGCTCATTAGCAATCAGTATGTTAGGCCATTCAGTCCTATATTAGCGAAAGAAGGTTTTATGCCCCTTACACAGTTTCTTCAAGTTTGGTCACTAACATTTGATTGATTTTTAACTTATCAGTATCTAATATTTCGAAGCGATAATTGGCATATTCGATAGTGTCAGTTTTCTTAGGGATTTTACGTAGCATGTACATCATAAAGCCGCTAATGGTTTCATAGTTTTGGTTACGAGGTAGGTTAACAATGTCTAAAGCACGAATCACGTCTTCAATTGGTGTCATACCATCGATTAACCAAGAGTTATCAGTTCGTTGAACAATAGGCTGATCTTCTAGAGTGACAAGCTCGCCCATGACGATACTCATGACATCCTTGAGAGTGATGACACCAACCACCATGGCATATTCATTGACGATGACAGCAAAGTCAGCACCAGTAGATTTAAACATCTCTAATACTTCAAACAACGACAACGTATCAGGAACGAAGAGCGCCGGTTTCAGTAACGCTTTGTCTGTTAAGCTGACCTCTTGCTGATTAAGTACTAAAGCTAAAAAACTACGTGACTCTACATAACCAACAATATGTTCTAAATCATCATCGCTGCAAACCAAAAACTTATTATGCGGTTGCTCAATCATGACCTCGACTACTTTTTCAGTGCTTGTGTTGGTATCAAAATAAACGATATGTTCGCGTGGATTCATAACTGAGGTTACGGTACGCTCTTGCATCTCAAAGATATTTTCTATCAGGTGATGCTCTTGCTTCTTAAGGACACCAGCTTCGGCTCCAGCATCCATCATTGCATAGATATCTTCTGGCGTCATATCGTCTTGACGTGTGGTTGATATGCCCAGCATCTCAAAAATGATATTTGCTGCGCCATCAAATATCCAGATAACTGGTTTGAATATAAAAATTAAAAGCATCATTGGTCGTACGAGCCGTACAGCTATAATCTCAGTGTTAGACATCGCTAAGCGTCTAGGCATCAAATCAGCGAGCAGAGAGAACAAACTCGTGATTAATACGAACGATATAATGGAAGCCGCTGCTTCATTATTGAACAAAAGCTGTAGATAAGGACTAATTGCTGACTCACCCACCGCACCAGCTGAAATAGCAACTGCGTTTAGAACGACTTGCACCACAGTGATAAAGCTACCAGGGTTTTCCTGCATATGAAGAACGTCAAGTGCACGGACTTCTCCTTCTTTTGCCATGATTTGCAGTTTAATTTTGCGGCCAGCTGCGATTGCAATTTCGGCAGCAGAAACAAAGGCGCTCAAAGCAAGCAATAAAAGAAGAAAAATACTAGCGGTTAGCAGACTCATGAAGTACTCAAAGGAAGGAAGGTTTGAAAATAAATGAAGGTATAGCATAATAAGTAATACTAAGCACAGTCATAGTTTATACATTGATAGATGCTATGCCAGATAACCTTACTCAAATAAAGTCTTTAAAAAAAATACTTAAACTTAGTGTACTGCTACTAAAAAAGCTGAGCAAGTGCCCAGCTAATAATAAAAAGTGATGTCAATAATACAACTAAAGCTTTAAGTACTTAGCCATTGACTGACCATTTATTAACCAATGGATAGCGACGCTCACGTCCAAAAGCTCTCTGGCTAATTTTAGTACCAATCGGTGCTTGACGACGTTTATGTTCGCTATTGTCTACCATCTTAATCACTTTGGCGACCATATCGGCATCAAAACCCTTATCGACAATCGCTTGATAACCCATATCTTCATCGACATACAAGGTTAAAATGCCATCTAATACGTCATAATCAGGTAAGCTATCTTGATCTTTTTGATCAGGACGCAGCTCAGCTGACGGCGGGCGAGTAATGACGCGCTCAGGAATCACTGGCGTATCTTCTAAACGGTTACGGTAGCTTGCCAAGTTATAAACTTGCGATTTGTAAACGTCTTTTAGGACATCAAAGCCGCCAGCCATATCGCCATACAACGTCGAGTAGCCCACTGCCATCTCAGACTTGTTGCCCGTCGTGATGACTAAATGTCCAAACTTATTAGACAATGCCATTAAGATGACACCGCGCGCACGTGCTTGAATGTTTTCTTCAGTAGTATCAGCAGGTGACTTGTTAAATAGCGGCGCTAGCGTATGACGAATACCTTCAACTGCATCAAAAATAGGGCAAACCGTATAAGAGACATTTAAGCGGCGAGCTTGTGCTTGGGCGTCCTCTAAACTAATCTTTGAGGTAAACTCGTAAGGCATCATAACGGCATAGACCTTGTCCGCACCTAGTGCATCCACTGCAATACATAAGGTTAAGGCTGAATCAATACCGCCTGACAGACCAACGAGAACTCCGGTAAATCCTGAGTGATTAACGTAATCACGTAATCCAACGACTAAAGCTTGATACATCTCCGACTCACGGCTAAGTGTCAGCGGTGCTTTGGATTGAGTGTCAAACTTGCAAGTGTCAACGTTCAAGGTAGCGAGCATTAACTGATCCATAAAGCGCGATGCTTCGTGAGCGATAGAGCCATCGGCTTGCGTAACGATAGAACCACCATCGAATACTAAATCGTCTTGACCGCCAACGGCGTTAACATAAACAATCGGCATTTTATGCTCGCGGCTACGCTTAGTCAGCATGGCTTTACGTACATTTTGCTTATCCACTTCGAATGGTGAAGCATTTAGACTAACAATAAGGTCTACGCCTTGCTGCTTAAGATCAGCAATGGGGGTTTTTTCCCATAAATCTTCGCAGATAAGTAACCCGATAGTAATGCCTTTATAATCAAATAAAACTTGATTACGCCCTTTATCAAAATAACGGCGCTCATCAAACACACCATAGTTTGGCAAAAACTGCTTATGATAAAAGCCTTTTTGATGACCATTATGCAAGATAGCTGCTGAGTTAAAGGTGCCATGGTGGTCAACATGTGGATAACCAACAATCATTACAATATCTTGGATATCACTCAAAGTCGATAAGGCGCTTTTAATACGTCCAGATAGGCTTGGGCGCAACAGCAAATCCTGTGGGGGATAGCCTAATAACGCTAGTTCTGGAAAGATAATAACGTCAGCGCCTTGGTCACGCGCTTGAATAGCAAGTTGACGCATTTTTTCAGCATTGGCAGTAATATCACCTACTAAGAAATGTGATTGAGCTAAAGCAAAGGTGACAGCGTTGGGCGGTATATTGGTCGTATTAGCAGAATTTTCTGCCGTAAGGTTAGAGTTATCAGTGTCTTTTGACATTGTTATTGTTCCTGTAGATATATCAATGAAAATTTGGAGGACTATTATTAGCCCAAAACAAGATATCTGTAGAATTGTGCTAGCAGTTATGCCCTGCCTAAGCACTTTGCCTTAAATGTTAGGCTGTATTCTAAGAGTTTTCCGTAGAATGGTGGTAATTAATCAATACTACTAGCATGTTTGTAACCTACAATGCTGGCATTTGCGCAGGATATTGTACGAAAAATTTGCATAGTATTATAAAAAATAAAGTAATAGCTTTAGTATAACATCAATTTTATAGCCTACGAGAACGTAGCGGTGATTTACCTTTACAGATGACGCATCAGTTGTTTTAGCCTAGAGTATTTAACAGTAATCTTTATAAACCATCTAAACGTTCGTTTTTAATTGATAAAAACGAAATTGTAAGTAAAAATTACAACACATCATTGTTTATTTGCAGGACGCTATTGCATAATAGGTGCTCATAATTAAGTTTTTTTACTAACTTAGCACAGTTGAGTGGATAATTTTAGTTAGCAAATTATTTGTTATCGTATGTGAGTTATTACGCCGTTAATAAGATATAGTTGACGGTATTAATCACAAAAATCGATGTTTGAGTACCTTTAAATTTATTGAACAACGTCCTCGTATATGGATATAGTTTATAGACGTCATCTATAGGCTGTTGCCTACACATTTATAAATTTTGCAGTAAAAGCGTGCTAAGTTTTTGCTGTCAGTTCTTGGTTCAAAAGCTATGATTGAAAACTGGACAAAAGAAGTTGTAATTCAACGCCTGCTCGCTATTACACTATTAGTAATGCTATTTATTTTGTGCTTTCAAGTGGTGCAGTTTTTTATTGTACCTGCATTATGGGCAGCGATTTTGGCCTACGTTACGTTTCCAATTTATAAGTTTTTTCATGAGAAAGTCAGATTAAGTCCAGATTTCAGTGCTGCTATCATGACGATAAGTATCTCTTTGATTATTGGGGTGCCGCTAGTGATAGGGGTGTTTATTTTGCAACAAGAGGCGCTTAGTCTCTACAGTAACTTAATTTACCGTGTCAAAGTTGGCTACCTCGATGTACCAGATTATTTCAAAGAGCTACCGGTAATCGGTCAGCAGGTCAAAGATATATTATGGCAAATTAATAAAAACCCTGAAGGTACGCTTGAAGCATTCCGCGCGTGGATTCAGTCGCATTTGTACTATGGTAAGGTAGCACTGGACGTGGTGCTCAGCACTTTAGCTAAACTTGGCATGGCGCTAATGACCTTGTTTTTCTTTTATCGTGATGGTACCAGCCTAGTTCGTCAGATTCGTCAGGCTCTACGCAATATCATTGGCAATCGAATTGATGGTTATATTGACTCGGTTGGTACGACCACCCGCGCGGTAGTTTACGGTATCGGTCTGACAGCATTGGCACAAGCACTGCTTGCAGGCATTGGTTATTATTTTTCAGGATCACCAAGTCCTATCCTATTGACGATTGTGACCTTCATGGTAGCGTTAATACCTTTTGGTACGCCATTTGCGTGGGGTGCGGTAGCGCTTTGGCTACTGAGTCAAGGCCATACGACAGAAGGTATCGGTTTAGCACTGTGGGGAATCTTAGTCATTAGCTGGGTGGACAATTTGATTCGTCCTATCGTTATTAGTGGCGCGACTAAAATTCCTTTTATTATTATTTTCATTGGTGTATTAGGTGGTCTTACGGCTTTTGGTTTTGTAGGTTTGTTTATCGGACCAGTAGTGCTAGCTATCGGGCTTGCTGTATGGCGTGAATGGATATCTCAGCATAGAGACGAGATTTTTGCGCCAAAAGAGGTGGTACTGACAGACAATCAGATGCTGTTAGACTTTGATGATCAAGTGAAGAATAAGAGAGTAAATAAAAATAGTTAAATCTCTACCTAGTAGTATTGCAAGCTATTTACTATTTTTCCCTATTGCGTATGCTAAGGTGGGTGTTGTAATTAGACCTTGTTGGCAGCTCGGCAGTAAATATCACTACCTATCTATCAAAAGCATATATTAATATTATCTATCCACAATCAAAAGAGGCGCTCATCTATGCCTAATGTTATAAGCTCTGGCTCTGTTACACCTACCACTCTCTCATCTGACGAGTTAGCTCATAAACCATCTAAAGCTGCCAACAAGCTCACTATCATTGCTGATAGCAACATCGCTGGTCTTGAAGATTTTTTTAATGAGCAAACGCTAGGTCAAGATATTTATCAGACGGTTAATATTATCAAAGTTACTGGACGAGATATCAACGCCCAGTTAGTTGACGAGCTGCAACCAGATGTTTTATTAATCCGTTCTGTGACAACAGTAGATGCAACTTTACTAGCAGATAACCATAGTGTTAAGTTTATCGGCTCAGCAACGATTGGCACCGATCATGTAGACCAAGGCTACTTAGCAGAGCGCAATATAACCTTTGCTAATGCGGCTGGTTGTAGCAAGCATTCGGTCGCGCAATATGTATTGACGGCTATCTTAACCTTACGTCCAGAGTATTGGCAGCAGACATTGACGCCACCAACATTGGGTATTATCGGACTGGGTAATATTGGTAGCGTACTTGCGCAATATGCTACTGATCTTGGCTGGCAAGTACTGGGTTATGATCCGCTACTACCTGCATCGAATATTAATAATGCGAGCTTTGAGCAGGTTATTAGCCAAAGTAACGTTATCAGCTTACATGTACCGCTGACTGACAAAAAAGATAACAATCCAAGTGGTAGCGATTATCCAACGCGGCACTTAATTAATAAAACCGCGTTAGATGCTATGCCGTCAGAAACTTTGCTGATTAATAGTGCACGCGGTCCAGTTATCGATGCAGCAGCATTACAAGCTGACATTGAGGAAAATAAGCGCCAAGTAGTGCTCGATGTATTTGAGCACGAACCACAAGTATCGGAGCAGTTATTATCAAAGTTGGCTATCGCCACACCGCATATCGCTGGTTATACCTTAGAAGGTAAGCTGCGCGGTACGCAAATGGTCTATGATGCATTATGTGAAGCATTTGCGGTCACACCTACACAATCTATGCAGCAGCTATTACCAGTCAATATGTATTTATGGTCTGAGCTTAAAACCTATCCAGATAGGCTGATAAAGTTTTATGACATTATGCGAGATGATAGAGATCTGCGCAAAAAAGTAACTGATGGACAGGTGAGTGGCGCTGATTTTGATCAGCTGCGTCGTGATTATCATCTGCGCCGTGAGTGGCAGTTTTAAATCTTAAAAATGCTAATTTCAAAAATACATTGTTCATAAACCATGTTGGATAGTAATGAATCAGTCAAGCAATACCTCTACTCATACTTCTAAGCCTACCTACGCCCCAACTATGACGCTTGCAATGGCACAAAAGCGCGCAAAACTGCTTAGTGATATTCGCCAATTTTTTGCAACGCGTCAAGTGCTCGAGGTGCAGACACCATTGCTATCGCAAGCAGGTAATACCGATACCTTTTTGCAATCAGTGGCTGCGCGAGTAACTTACCAAGATAAGCCACGTACTTATTATCTACATACTTCGCCTGAGTTTGCGATGAAGCGTCTTCTTGCCAGCTGGCAGGTGCCTATTTATCAGATTTGCTCTGTATTTCGCGATAATGAGATAGGGACACGGCATAATATTGAATTTACCATGCTTGAATGGTATCAACCGTATTACAGCCTGACAGATTTGGCTGACGAACTGGGTCAATTGTTAGAGGTGTTATATGGCTATCCGGTGGTCATGAATCACTATCGTTATGTTGACGCATTTATGGACTTTGTAGGTATTCATCCGTTGACGGCTAGTATAGAAGCACTGAGAGCGGTAGCAGAAGACAAAGGTTTGACAGGTTTTGATTTCAGTACTGATATAGATAACAAAGAGGACAGTCGGCAAGGGTGGTTGGATTTACTATTCAGTCATGCTGTTGAGCCAAATCTAGGGCACGAGTTACCGACGTTAATTATCGACTATCCGCCTGCAACGGCGGCACTCGCAAAAACCGACCTAGACAAGGATGGCAACCTAGTCGCTAAACGATTTGAGCTATATATCAATGGGATTGAGATTGCCAATGCCTATGATGAACTGGCAGACGGTACAGCATTAAAGCAGCGTTTTGAACAAGACAATCTATTGCGTCAACGTCATGGCTTACCGCCAATGCCTATAGATGAGCATCTGCTTACTGCTTGTGATGATTTGCCAGCTTGTAGCGGTATTGCGTTAGGTCTAGATAGACTGCTAATGGTAATAACAGGAGCAACTTGCTTAGAAGAAGTTATTACTTTTCCAAGCGACTTAGCCTAGCACTAATTTGTCTAGCCACCAATTTGCCTTGCAACAATTCTCTCCGTTACTCTAGCTTTTAAGAATAAAATTACTTTACAAAACATTCCAAAATTAAAGCGAGCAAACCTTTCGGCTTACTCGCTTTTCTATTGCTTTAACTATTATAGCGCTACGCTTTATTATAGTTTTTCAATAGCGTCACTAATAGCGGTGTCACCATTCTGCATACTAAAGACTTGCTTGCTTGTATTATCTGCATTTAATACTGCAACTAACGTAGCAGCAACGTCTTCAATGGTATTTTCACCAGCTTCATTACTATTTACAGCGATTTTACCAGTACCAGCACGCTCTTTTAGAGCACCTGCTTGCACGATAGTGTAGTCAAGCGTACTATTATTGACTAACCACTGATCCGCATAATGCTTAGCAATATAGTAGTCTTTTAAATCAGTGATGGCAGGGCTATCCCATTTGCTAGTATCCAGTGAAAACACTGTGCTCAGCATAATATAACGCTTAATACCTTTGTCTTGCGCCGCTTGCATGGTCTTGACTGCACCATGCAAATCAACTTCTAACACACCTTTACCGCCAGAACCTGCTACAAAATATATCGCCTCGATATCATCAGTAATTTGGCTTTGGATAGCGTCTTTATCTGCAGTAATATCCAAATCCAACTGTGTGTAATTATCATCATTAAATAATTTTTCATCTTGACGGGTAGTGCCAACTACTTGATGATTATCAGCTAATAACTGTTCAACCATATCACTACCAACGCGACCACTTGCACCTATGACTAAAATTTTCATAATCTTCCCTATTCTTGTTCATATTATCGTTATGCTATATATCTTTATAACAAAAGTACTTTTTATTCGAAGACTTCATATTAAATATAAGTACTAAAAGTAAGTACTAAAAACTGTATATACAGTAACAAGAATAGATAGCACACTTCGTTATGAAGCGTGCCAGTTGCATAGTGTTTAGTTATAGAGTGTATAAGGTTTGCAAGGTAAATGGGATTAAGAACTAAAAAGTTAACGCACTAGTTTATTTAATCCATCGGCGAAAGCTTTTTTGTCACGGTCGCCATAAGGTTTTTGTCCGCTCATTTCTTGTAGCTCTAACACGCCAGTGCCGCGCATAGTATCCATAAAGTCACGCATATTGAGCTTTTGCTTGATATTGTTTTTATCATAGACCATACCGCGCGTTGTCAAAACCATGCCACCTTTGTCCAAAATATCATTGGCTAAAGGGATATCGCTAGTAATAGCCAAATCGCCTGGTTGTATTTGTTCTACGATATAATCATCAGCTTTATCAAACCCCGATGGCACCACTGTCATGACGAGTAGCGGTGACTTACGTAGTTTGATTGGCTGATTGGCAACGAATATCGCCACCGTTTGTGTACGCTCGGCAGTCTTTACGATCAAATCTTTAGCAATTAATGGTACCGAATCAGCATCCACCCAAATCTGCATTATTTTTTAGCCTTATCTTTCTTTGCCTTAACGTCTACCGCACTATCCATTTTACTGTCTTTATTTGCTAAGTCAGTGTTTGCGCTTGCTGTTTCATTTTCGCCACCAAGCTCTGGGACATCTTGATTGTCTGGCTCAGATGGCTGTTTTTGACTTTCTTGGATAGGCGTATATTCTTTATCTAAGCCAACCTTGTTGGGTAAAACGGCCACCAATTTAGCCATTGAAGATTCCAAGTCGGTCACGTCATTAGGCATCAGGGTAATGTGGGCAATTTTACGATCTTCCCGTTCAGCTTTGTGATAGCTATGATAGTGAGCACCATCGATAGCCAGTACGGCGTTGATATCAGGATATTGTCCCAGCACGTTGATCATAATCGAAGGATGGACGTTATCTGTATCGCCTAAAGGTAAGTTAACTACTGCGCGGATATGGTTTTCGAATTGACTGGTAATCGCGCCTTCAATGCTCCAGTGTCCAGAGTTATGCACACGCGGTGCAATCTCATTGGCAAGCAGATAGTCATGACCGCGAGTGTCTTTAGTAACGAACAATTCTAGTGCCATAACACCTACATAATCTAAATGGTTCATGACAGTAGTGATGGCTTCTTTCGCTTGCTTAAATATGTGGCTAGTGCCAACGGCAGGTGCTTGGGTCTTGGCCAAAATACCATGATGGTGATGGTTTTCGACCAAATCGTAACAGCGTACGCTACCGTCTTGGGCGCGTGCTGCAATGATAGAGACTTCACGGCTAAAGTTAACAAAGCCTTCTGCAATGAGTGGTGCAGGGGTTGGCGTTAAGCTGCCTTCACCGCTGACCGCATCTTTAAGATCTTGCCAAGCGGCTTTGATATCGCTGTCTTGCTTGATGACATACTGACCTTTGCCGTCATAACCACCGCGACTGGTTTTAAGAACGATAGGCAAACCTAATTGTTCGCAAGCTTGTTGTAATTCAGCCTGAGTGCTGACCGCCATAAAAGGTACGGTAGCAATATCCAGCTCATTAAACATCTGTTTTTCTTTCAAACGATCTTGAGCGATATCAAGGGCAATCGGCGGCGGAAACATGCCTTGTTTTTTAGCAGTTACTGCTAAGTTTGCCAGCTGCTCGACAATCGCTGTTGGGGTATTTTCAAACTCTAGAGTAAACACATCAGCTGCAGCAATAAAACTATCCAACTGCTCGTTACTGTATACCTGTCCATAAAGACTGGCAGGGCAATCAGGGTTGTCTTCTAAAAATACACATTGATAGCCGAGTGGCATAGCAGCTTGTGCAAGCATCATACCGAGCTGACCACCGCCTAAGATACCGATGGTATGGATAGTTTGAGTAACAGGATAAGCATTGGCTGTGGTCATGAGGGACTCTTTGGATTAAAAATGAATTAAAACTAACGGTTTAAAATAGGAAAAGGTGCAACATATGCACCTTGTATTCAGTAGAACCTATCTAAAATTAAATATCAAGTGAAGAACAATTAAATTCAATTTATCTTAACGAAAAATTCAGAATGGTTAGAGGTTTTCGTATTCAGTAACCAGTTCGATATCTAGTAGTTGATAATACCAGGCGTTGGACTGGCTAAGATAGTTTCGGTTTGCGTTTGACGCAGGCTGTCCAGCTTAGTAGCAATTGAATCATCATGCAAGGCTAGCACTTGAATCGCAAGTAGGGCTGCATTATAAGCACCAGCAGTACCGATGGCTAACGTACCGACGGCCACACCTTTGGGCATCTGTACGATAGACAGCAAGCTGTCCCAACCGCTAAGCATCGAGGACTTAACTGGCACACCAAATACAGGAAGTGGCGTCTGGCTAGCACACATACCTGGTAGATGGGCTGCGCCACCTGCACCAGCAATGATTACTTGAAGGCCTTTGCCTTTAGCCCCTTTCGCATAATCAAATAATCTATCGGGTGTGCGATGGGCAGAGACTACTTCGCAATCAAAGGCAATATCGAAGTCAGCCAATAGCTGCGCTGCACAGCTCATAGTTGCCCAATCAGACTGTGAGCCCATGATAATACCAACTTTTGGTTGGCCAGCAGGAGAGGAGATAGAATTAGGGTTTTCGGTAGCCGATCCAGTACTCATGATGAGATATCCTCAAAACGACCATCATACAAAAATTATGGCATAGCCGTAAAGCCAAGTTTTAGCATTAGTTTAAAAGCTAGCTTAATCTTTGTATCAATACAGGCTCAATTTGGTCTTAATATCCAATTGATACGCAGCAATTAATCGTTGAGATATTGCACAAAATTCGCAGGACTTAGAGGTAACGGCTGGGTAGTATCAAGCTGATAACAAGTCAAATAGCCACTATCGACAGCCGCTGAATAATCCGTACAAACGACTTGTGAGCTAAGTGGTTCAGGCTTGCCTGTCAACCAATAATGTCCGACAAACACTGGCTTGTGAGTCTTTATAGCGAAGTCTATATTCTCAGCTAGGGCATCGATTGGAATCTGAGCAAGGGCTGAAGCAGGTGCGCGAGCAATCTCATAAAGCGTGCGTGATTTTAATTCATCAAGCCACCAACGTACCCGCACGCGCGAGCGTTTAGTACCTTCTTTATCTACCATTACTATGCCGTCAGGTAGCGGTGTCTCCACACCCTTCAACACACGCTCTAGCGCATCAAACGGTTCGGTAAATTCTTCTGAAGTCGTTTGGAGGGCCTGAGCAGTCAGGCAATTATCAGCTGTGAGTAATGGCTTAAGCAGCGCCATACTGTCTACATCCCAGCAAGCATGGACAAAACAGGCGTAATCGGTCTCAATCCACAATGGAATCTCATAAAAACGCTGTAGCCAATATTGATGCGACTCTGAGCCAAATGGCACTTCAGCTAAAAAAGCTTCATGTTGGCGTGTATGCACGTCATTATGGGAGCGTAGATAACGTTCAGGATTGTTTGAATCACGCGTTGCAAAAGCAAGCGCATTATATTCATGATTACCCATCACTATATCGGCGACGCCAGCATCTAACATGGCAAAGGCAATCTCAAGCGTTGCTACTTGCTGGGAGCCGCGATCAATTAAGTCACCAATGAAGAGCGCACGATGACCGTCTGGCGGTACAAAGTAATGACCATTATGGACATAACCTAATTGCCCAAGCAGGCCAGTCAGCTTGTCTGCATAACCATGAACATCACCAATAATATCTATAATCATAAATCGTTGTCAAAACCTAAAAACAAATTGAACTAAAAAGTGAACTAAAAGCTAGGAGAGAGTAGGGCATTAATAAAATGTGGTAGTACTTGTGGTTCGAGAATGATTGTCGCTATTACACCAAACGCACCGCCCCACATATGTGCCATATGATTGATATTAGAGCCGCCACGCTTATCCGCATAGATGCTATAGGCGACATAAGCGACTGCAAATAGTATCGCAGGAATAGGAACAATGGCAAAAAGATAAATGGTTTCCCAAGGCGCTAATAGTATAAAAGCAAACAATACCGCCGATACTCCGCCCGATGCACCTAAGCTTAAATAACTGGCATTTTTCTTATTCTTAATATAGCTTGGTATCATCGCAATAATGATGGCCAATAAATAAAAGACAATAAAGCCATAACCACCCAAGAATGGCTGATACAGCCCTTCTATAGCGCGACCAAAAAAGTATAAAGTAAACATATTGAATAGCAGGTGCATGCTATCAGCATGAATAAAACCATGACTGACAAAGCGATACCATTGACCATCGCTCACTGCTGGCGGGTAGAATATCAGTCGGTTAAATAGCACTTTGTTTTGCCATGCTAACAAGCTCACGATGACCGTGACTATGATGATAAGAGTAGTGTGGTTAAACAAAGATTAATCCTTAGGTCAAGCCTGGTAAACAAAGACGTTACAAGCCTAGTCAATAAAGCTTCACAACATTGTTAGAGCTTACCATGCGTCGAAAATTATAGTTTTAATTTTATAGTGAGTAATAAGTACCTGCTACTTACTCTCTGTTAGATATCTGATGTACAGATATATATAGTTGGGTCATTTTAAAACCGATACAGTTCTGCTGGGGTAAATTTTTTGCAGCCTCTGTCAAGCTTGCGAACAGCACGCAATAAAAATTTATACCAGTAGCACGTGACTATTAACGTATCGATTTTATTTCGAACTAACTATATTGGTAACTATTATAAGAGTTACCAATGGAGCGGATTATAAAATCAAATCACAATCATAGGTTGAACAAATTTACATACGTATACAAATTATACTTAATAAGTGGTTAACTTAACGCACAAACATTATATCTTTTAAGTTTTGTAGGTATGACTGGTAGCTTTTAAAACTGTTTTTATATTTGATTATGCATAACCATATTACAGCTGCTTAATTAGATAGCAATATATAAATTTGTGCTAAATCAGATAATCAAATAAAATCGCTGACTAAATATATAGTTATTGCACCTTGTATTTAAAATTCCAACAACTACAAAGCAAAACCAGTATTTTTATAATTAATAAATAACGATTAAATAATGACCGCTTTTTAAAAATTTCTATTAATTTACTATCCACGCCGCCGAAGGCAGTATTTATGACTATCATTGACCAACTTGACCAGACTGTTACCACAGCCGTTTTAGGCGATGATAATAGCGTGGCGCACATCAGTTTGCTTGAACAGTTTTATGCTATTTTAATTACCCGTTTAGCTCAGCCAGCTGTGTATTCACAATTGCTACGTGCTGATCAAGACCTACCAATACAGTCAACTACAAGCTCTACCTTATTCGAGCAGCTTTGGGCGATAGTCAGCCTGCGTCAATTGTTGATTGATGAGTTGGCAGCGACTCATCATGTTGATCCGCAGGCCACTGAGAGTCTTCTGATAAACGCGGCGCCTTTAGCCTATCAAGAGCTCAAAATTCTGGCTAATGGTCAGTTTTTACCTGCATTTTTACAAGCACAGCAACTGTCAGTAAGATCTTATTTGCCAGTATGGGCAGAAGAGGTGATATTACCAATAAATGCAGTCAGTAATGAGATGGGTTTAAACAAAGATACGCTCATTAATAATATTGAAGTAACCGATGCCAATGCCAATGTGATGTCAGACGCTGTTAGTGAGACACAAACAATACCCGAACAAGCATTTGTAACGAATAAGTTGTCTATTGACCCGCTAGAAAGCACTGAAGTCAAAAATGATAAATTATTATTAGATAAAGAGCCGCTCTTGACCAATACTGTAGATGCTCTTCATGCGAACCCATCAGATTATTATGATGCAGGTATCTCTGAGAGTCGGTTAAATGTACGCACTCGTAACCGAAGAAATGATCTAATGGTCCGAGTTTTGATACTAGCAGGTGCGCTAGCAGCAATCGGTCTCGTATGGGCGTTAGTTATTCAACCTAATTATATGACGCCTGCAGCACCCGTTGTAACCTCGCCTGTTGTCATTACACCGGTAAGTGAGCCAGTCGCTAAGGTGTCGATACCAGCGGAGTTAGTAGTTGGAGTAGACGACAGTGGCAGTCTATATAGTTGTACCGCGACTGTTGGCGATACAGAATTGCAAAATGCGCTTAAGCAAGCGTTGAGTATGAGCTTTGGAGAACAAGTAAGTATTTGTGAGCTGAGAGTGCGACAAGGTGTTGCCAATAGCTTATCTAGTATTAATGTAGAAACTCTGCCTAGTATATTTACTCTACTGCGTTCAGTGCCCTTCGCGCGATTACAGTTGCAGCAGGACACTCTTAATCTAGAGGCACCCGATGATACGTTGCTCCAGCGCTTATTGATTGATATGCGAACATTAGTACCTGCTATAGCTATTACGAGTGCTGCGCCTTTACCACTAGATAACAGCAATGGGCTAGCTGATGATGCTAACAATGATATGAGCATGATGAACGGTCGTAACAATGAATTCACAAATGAAAATATACCGTTAGACAATACTTATGACAGCACCTATCCCAACAACAATTTGAGTCGTCATCAGAACTATCAACCCTCAGATGACAATACGAACGACATCATAGAAGTAGCGCCGCCTCGTAATAATAATTCTGACGATAGCTTTGATAGCAATGCCAACAATAACCGTGCATCTACTACCCAAGCAGGCTCTATGTCAGCATCAGAAGTTAATGACTTGGCAAACACTATTATTGTCGCTGAAAAGTTGCGTAATGAAAGACCTGTTGATAAAAATCTAATCCAAGACAGATAGATGTACTATAAAAAATAGAGAAAAATGTTATTAGCGTCAGCTTTCTGGCATTTATTTTCAATATATAGTAGGTTTTGTCTCCAAAGAAAACAGTGCAATTTGACATAAATTTGTTGATTTAAGTATAAATGGATGATGTGAATTAGTAGAGCCCTCCAAAATCATATTCAAAACTTGGCAACTAGATAATGTAATACTTAACCATAAGCAGTTGCAAACGTTTGATTTCTTACACCATTTCTCGTATTTATGTTAGTAATTCGTACTTTATTATCAATATAGTTACGTGCTACATCTGAAAAATTACCTAATGTATCATTTGCACAACAGCGCGTTTGTAGAGATGACTTATTCATTACTCTTATAATACTCATTAGCTGAAGATAATAAATGGTTAAGTGGATTTAAAAACTGACTTGTCAAAAGTGAATAATTCGAAATTAACTAATGTAAAAGTAAGTAAAAAGTAACTAAGTAAAAAATATTTAGTAAATAGCAGATAAAACACTTAAATTTTCACTTTATGCAGTTTGGTTTTATTTATCCATTTATAAGTAAGCGCATAATAGCTAGTTTTTATATTTAATTGATTTAGATATACGTAGTCAACCCAATGTAGCATTAATAAAAAAACTGATCCCAAGTGATGTCTTAATATGGCTAGCGCGGTTGAAGTTGCAATGGTTTTACAGCGGGAAGGCTATACAAAACAACAGTAATTGGAGGGGATATACTATGGATATTATTAGTCATTTGACACGCACTGTTAGCCCAGCAGTCTTAGGAGATGATCGATCTCCAGCTAAGAAAAATTTACTTGAACAGTTTTATGCCATTTTTGCTGCGCGTTTAGCAGACAAAGATACTTATGGTCGTTTCTCTAATGAAACCATTGCTCGTGACGATCAAGGTTTTTATGATCGCGTCTGGACTGATGGCTCGCACCGTGACAATATTTCACGTGAGCTTGCTGGTGCTCATAATGTCGATGCCACTGCGTCGCGTGGTTTAGTGGCTATGGCAGCACCACTTGCTTATCACGAAATTAAAAGTTTAGCAGGTACGACGCCAGTACCGCAGTTTTTGAGTGACAATTTCGCTGATTATCAGCACCATATTCCTGCATGGGCCAGTGCTGTGATACCTGCTGGTATGCTTGCTGCTGTTCCTGCTGGTACACGTATCTCTGATACTACAAGCATGGCTCCGCTACAGCATAAAGAAGAAGAGTCAGGCAGTTTTATGAAAGCGTTACTACCTATTATAGGTCTGATTATATTAGGCGCTTTAGCTTGGGCATTATTGAGAGGATGTCAGGATAATCCCGAGCCTGTCGCAACGCCAGTTGTCACTGAGCAATCAGCTGCCACTGATGAACAAACTGTAGTCGCAGCCGATGTTGAGCCAGCCGCGCTGCATATCTCTACTGGTGAAGCCAATACCTTATATGCTTGCCGTATGAATGTCGGTGATGAAGCGTTACAAACGACAGTTATGAATGCGATGAGTAGCACTTTTGGGAATGAAGCTGATAAGTGCCGAGCGGATGTAGATGATGGCTTTGCAACTGATATGCCAGCTGCTGCTCAATTGGCTTCTATCTTACCAATCATTAAAAGCGTACCAAACGCTAGTATGATTATTAAAGGTAATGAGATTGTTGTTAACTCTGCTGATGCAAGCATACTCGATAAGCTAGTTGCTGATTTGCAAGCCGCTGCTCCAGCGATGACAGTAAGAGCCGAAGGTCCGTTAGACTTACAAGGTGAGGTTGATGATAGCCTAGTGGCAGCAGATGCCGCCATTGACAACCTTGGTGAAAATCCAAATCCCCGCGACGTTGCTCGTGCTTTGAGTATACAGGTGGTTAATTTTGAGCTTGATGCGGCACTTATTCCAGAAGCAAATAAACCATTCCTTGATCGTGCCGCCACTCTTATCCAAGAAGTGCCTGATATGGAGCTGATGATTATCGGCCATACGGATAATCAGGCTTCTAACGCTTATAACATGAAATTGTCTCGTGATCGTGCTGAGGCGGTAAAAGAATATCTTATATCTAAAGGTGTTGATGCGACCAAGCTTACGACTAAAGGTATGGGCGAAAGCGATCCTATCGCTGATAACTCAACCGAACAAGGGCGCTTCCGCAACCGTCGCATTGAGTTTACTGTGTACGATGAAGCTGCCTTAAATAATAATGGAACCAACGGGGCAATCACTAATAATTCTATCGATCCAGATTTGAATCCATTAGATAGTAACAACGATGATTTATTACCTGATGGTGATGATCCAAGTAAAGGTACGGCATTAGATCCAAATGCTCAGTAAAACTAACTACGTCATTAAATTTTAAGAAAGAAAAACCGCACTTATAATTAAGATGCGGTTTTTTATACTGTATATAATATGGCTACATGGGCAAAAAGCCGATTATCTATAAGCCGTCGGATCTAGAGTTTCGCTATTCTCAGTTTCAAACAGTGAACTGTCAGACTGAGCATTAAAGAACGTGTTCAGCACATTGTCTTTAGCTTGCTGCCAGTATTCAAATTGGCGACAAGTAGACTCAAGATCACCTTGCCATGAAGGCACCTGCCCGCACATGGTTTTGATTCGGCTTTGATTAGGATAGGGCAGCTCTTGAGCAGCTTTGGCCGCTTCATGGGCTGCAACACGATCATTACATACGAGTGCAATATCACAGCCTGCTTCAATAGCTGCACGCACACGTGCACTGATATCACCAGCTGCTTGCGCTCCTGCCATACATAAGTCATCAGAGAATAAAACGCCATCGAACTTAAGTTGATCGCGAATAATGTCTTTTAGCCAAATTTTCGAAAACCCTGCTGGCTTGTCATCTACCTGCGAAAATATCACGTGTGCTGGCATCAACGCATCGAGCCACGGTAGAGTCTGAGCAAAAGGCTGCATATCACTGGCTAAAATTTCATCAAGGCTACGGTTATCAATGGCTTCTGCTACATGAGAATCAGGAGCGATAGCGCCATGTCCAGGGAAATGCTTACCCGTAGTCGCCATACCAGCCGCCCTCATACCACGCATAAACTGAGTCGCTAAGGCAACGATTACCTGTGGATCTTCATGAAAACTGCGATCACCGATTACTTGGCTAATACCGTCTCTATCAAGCACAGGAGCAAAGCTTAAATCGATACCTACCGCCAATACCTCAGCTGCCATCAGATAACCACAATCATAGGCGCAACTTAAGGCTTGAGTAGGATTGTGATCGAATAACTCGCCAAGCTTACCCATAGCCGGTAGCGGTGTGAACCCATCACGTAACCGTGCGACGCGTCCGCCTTCTTGATCGACCCCGATTAGAATGTCAGGATTATGACAACGAATATTATCGCAAAGCGAGCGAACTTGAGCCGCATTTGCTACATTGCGAGCGAACAATATTACCCCGCCAACTTGTGCTTGTTTGAGCAAACTGACGTCTTCATTCGTCAGTGCGGTGCTATCGATATCGATCATTAATACACCATACATTGCAAAATCCTTAGAGTGCTGTGCACTTATATTGTTAGTTTTTAATGCTAATTTCTGTTGTTGTCTGATACTAGTTTCTGTTATTGAGTCAATTGATCAAAATGAATAAGCACTACTCTTTAGTTATCAACATATTATGCCAGTTATCAATCCTAAGACCTATCTTGATCTTGCAGGTAGTGTTTGAGGTAGCCAATAGATTTAACTTGATTACCGTTTAGGTATTAAACCATGAGCACAAATTACGTTAGATGACTATAATAAATATGACAGCGAGCACAATAAAGATGACAGAAAGTTTGGTATGTGCAGGCGTAGCGTGTAAGATTGTTTATACAGTTTGAGACAGTTGTAAACTAATGACCATGATAATATTAAATGCTTTTTAATTAGGCGTTGTTAGTAAATTATACTGGCTCGTACAGAAAAAATAAAAACAACGGTAGTGCGTTTGCTAGCTTTTAATGCTAGCTTGATTGATATTACAATCTTAAAAATATGATGAAATTCGTTTTTATTATTGTTCAATTGTATTGGATGCGAATTGGCTTCAATGCTCTCTACTAATAAGCTAAATCAAGAAAAGATATACTTTAGGTATTTTATCACTTAAGACAACTAGGTACATATAATGAAAAAACAACCAGCACAGTGGTTACTCAGCGTAGCGTCAGTTGGCGTCGCGGGTCTTATTTTGACGCAAAGCTATGGCACAGCAGTGGCAAACACTGATACCGCAGGCTTTGCCCAAACTCCTGAACAGAAAATTACAACTAGACAAGTCGCTGCACTACTAGATCGCAGTCATTATCTGAACCAGCCGCTTGATAGCAAGATGGGCAGTGAAATTTTATCTATGTATATTGATAATCTTGATCCCAACCATACGTTGTTTTTGCAGTCTGATGTTGATGAATTTAAAGAAAAATATGCTAGTGAATTTGGTAATCGGCTCAAGCGTGGTGATTTATCTGCCGGCGTAGATATCTTTGAACGCTATCGCAAACGCTCAAATGAGTATTTTGAGATGGCCACAAGAATGCTCAAAACCGACCTTGATTTGACCAGTGATGAAACCATTATTCTCGACCGTGAAAAGCTTAGTCATTTTAAAACCAAAAAAGACCAACGCGATTATTGGGCGCGTCAGCTAAAATTCCAGTTGATGAGTATTACGTTGGGTCAAGAAAGCGAAAAAGGTAAAGAGCAAATATTCTTAGATAATCCTGATATTACTCGTGGTCAAGACTTAGTTCGCGATGATCAGCGTACGCCAAGCGAGATTTTACTGAACCGCTTGTCACGTCAGCAAGGGCAGATGAAACGTCTTAAAGATAACGAAATCATGGAAACGGTACTAAATACCGCTATGCTTACCTATGATCCGCATAGTAATTATTATGCACCTATTCAAGCGACCGAACTACAGATTCAATCGAGCTTGCAGTTAGAAGGCATTGGCGTCTCTATTCGTCCAGATCGTAAAAATCCAGACTATACGCGTATCGTTACTTTAGTCGATGGCGGACCTGCAGCCAAAACCGGACAAATAAAGCCTAACGATTTGATTGTTGGTATTGCTGAAGATGGCAAGACTATGACCGATGTGGTCGGCTGGTCGACACGTGAGATTGTAGGCTTGATTCGCGGTAAGCGTGGAACGTCAGTAACGCTCAAGTTGCGTCAGCCTAGTGCGCCGGAGGCAAGCGCCCGTACCGTCACTGTGGTTCGCGATATTATTCAGCAAGAAGAATCGGGCGTAACCCAGCGTGTCGTAGAAGTACAGCGTCCTAATATTGATGCGACACCAAAACGTATTGGTGTGCTTGAAATACCAAGTTTTTATCTGAATTATCGTGCACGTCGTAATGGTGAAGATTATCGCAGTGTCAGTATCGATACTGAAAAGGCTTTAAAGGAATTAAATAAAGAAAATATCGATGGCCTCGTAGTCGATCTACGTAATAACCCTGGTGGCTCATTGGATGAAGTTGCGAAGATGTTAGGGCTATTTATTAAGAGTGGGCCATTAGTACAGATTCGTGATAACCGTGGCAATATTCAAGTGTATCGCGATGACGATGGCGGCAAACAGCTATATGATGGCAAGATAGTTGTCCTTACTAACTTAGCCTCGGCTTCTGCTAGTGAGATATTTGCCGCAGCGATTCAAGATTATGGCCGAGGCCTAGTTGTTGGTAGTACCACAACTGGTAAAGGCTCTGCACAAATTCAGCTAGATAATCTGGCTTTGGGTTCTGCGACTTTGACCCAGCGTAAGTTCTACCGTATCACTGGTGGTAGTACACAAAATAAGGGCGTCGTACCTGATATAGAGTTGGTCAATATCTATGATGATGCTACCTTTGGTGAGCGCGCACAGAAAAAAGCATTGCCATGGGATACTATCAGAACGGCTGCATACAAGCCTGAGGGTAAGTTCAGCTCAAACACGCTTGCAACATTAAATCAGCAATCTAAAATTCGTCAGCAACAAAATCCGCAGTTTGTCTATCTATCGACCTTGAACGACATTCGTGATATGGAAGATGAGAAAAAACCTATTGAACTTGATATCGACAGTCGCCGTGCGAAAATGAGACTAATCGAAGAGCGCTCACTACAAGCTGAAAACAAGCGTCTAAAAGCTACTGGTGAGCGTCCGTATGCCAATTGGAACACTTATCAGGCAGCAATGGATGCAAAATTTGAAGAACGTAGTCAGATGAAAGCTGATAAACGTCCGCAGTTACCTGAGGATGAAGCTTTCATCAATGAAGCGGCTTATTTGATGCTTAGTGCTGATCCCAAACTGACAGCTAGCCCTGAAGAGAAGCTGCAAACGGCTATAAAACCTTAGATAAAAAGCAGTGTAAGTATATGCTTACACGCAATGACGCTATAGCCTCTTACCACAGATAGGGTAATCTGCGATTATAGACCCACTGCACAGTTTGACGATACTATTTTTGATACTAGGGATTGGTATTTATAGGTTGTCTATAAATTGTTTCAGGGATGGCTTGCTGATTACGGATGATAAGGCTGGATGCCTGTCAGTTATACTGTATCTTGGGATTGGATATGGCATAGCATTAACAAGGATGGTTAGTAACAGAAACCGCGTAGCGCTTGCCGTTATGCGGTTTTATTACGTTTATAAAAGCATAATCTAGGTGAAAAAAACGTTTTTAATTATTATAGTTGAGTCTTACTAAAGGTTTTTTATTTAGTAAAATGAGCCCATAAAAAAGCCAGTAGCAATATCTACTGGCTTTTCTCATTTAAACAACAAGTAAATTAATTTACCCGTCGTTTAATTCTCTATATAACTTACAATAGATTAGTGCTCAACGCCACCTGCACCATGTACATGGCCGTGGTTTAGCTCATCTTCAGTTGCTGCACGTACTTCTTGGATTTCTACATCAAAAGTTAGACGCTTGCCAGCTAGTGGATGGTTAGCATCAACAGTAACTTCGTCATCAGTAACTTCAGTAACCGTCACTAGCATTACTTGGCCGCCAGCTTCTGACTGGAACTGCATACCAGGCTGAATATCATCAACGCCTTGGAAGTTATCACGTGGCACATGCTGCACTGCTTGTTCTTGATACTCACCATAGCCATCAGCAGGCTCAACAACTGCATTGACTCGTTCGCCAGCAGATTTACCTTCTAGCTGTTGCTCAAGGCCTGGAATAATGTTGCTATGGCCATGCAAATAAGCAAGTGGTTGACCTTCTGGAGATTGGTCAAGAATGTTGCCTTCGTCGTCTTTTAGGGTGTAATTGAATTTGACGGCAGTGTCTTTTGCGATAGTAGTCATAAATTATCCTAAATATATCTATATAAAAAATTAAATGCGGTTGCAATAAACCTAAAAAAGCCAATCAGTAAGCTCAAAGCCATATCATTAGTCAATTATCATCAGTTTATTTTAGTTTATCAAAGTAACTTTAGCAGTTAGCATCTTTAATAGAGATGGTCGTAATAACTTTCAAGGCAAAAAACATAAAAAATATAAATATTAATGAAATTAATCCAATTATTACTATATAAGTTACTTATAGGCAGTTCGGAATAATATAAATACGGCTCTGTTAACATGTTACTAGTATAAATTTTCCTCGCTTGCTGTGCGCTTTGCCAGACAGAGGCTTGAAAAAATTTATCCCAATAACTCTGTATTCTCTTCAAAGTGTATTGACTATATGTCTCTTTTCTTATCAGTTGCGTTTTCTTCTCGAGGCTTCTACCATAACCTTAAACACCATAATAAGAATTTACTATGACTTCAGTATCTAGTTCTTCAGACAACCAATCAAATCAGCATGATTCGCGTAAATCGGCCACTGACATCAGTTATCGACTCGATTTCACTCGCTTTTCTGAGCATTTAGTCGATATTACGCTCAGCTTTATCGCAGAGACGACATCGCCGTGTTTATGGCTGCCAGCATGGATACCCGGCAGTTATTTGATGCGTGAATTCGCTCGCAATATTACGGCAGTTCATTATCAAATAGAAAACGTAGCTAATAGTAAGGATAGTCATCCTAAACATCGCGCCTATAAAATTGATAAAAACACTTGGCAATTACCACAGGTTGAAGTAGGGCAGACGTTGAGGGTGCATTATGAAGTCTACTGCTACGACTTATCGGTACGCACCGCTTATGTCGATCAGCAGCGTTTGTATGGTAACTTTACTTCGCTCGCATTAGCCGTTGAAGGACAGGAGCTTAAACCAGTACAAGTGAGTCTTATTGTGCCCACAGCATTTACAGCCGGTCAACAGGTAATGGACGATGATTTGAAAGGCAAGGATAATAGTGATGTGGTGCTGGCATGTGGTCTTGAAGCCACTCATCTACACATTGATGCGCAGGATGGGAGTAGTAAGCATGGCTACAGTCTACAGGCAGACAGCTACCATGAGCTAATAGATCATCCGTTTGAGATTGCAGCTCAAGAGTCGTTTAGTTTTATTATTCAGGATGATGGGCATCAGACATTGAGTCATCGCTTTTTTATCTCTGGCAAACACCATGCAAACATGGGCCGGTTGCAGCAAGATGTGACTCAGATTTGTCAGGCTTATGTGAATTGGCTAGGCGATGCGCCATTTGACGACTATACCTTTATGACTTATGCCAGTGGTCAAGATTATGGTGGCCTTGAGCATATTAATTCAACCAGCCTAATCACGCCGCGTCGTGACTTGCCAAGTGTTGATGAACCTAAAATACCAAGTACCGACTATCAGCGCTTTTTAGGTTTATGTAGTCATGAGTACTTTCATTCGTGGTGGGTCAAGACCGTGCGTCCAGATGTCATGCTAGACGTAGATCTGCGTAAGGAAGCCTTTACGCCATTGCTATGGGTGTTTGAAGGCTTTACTTCTTATATTGACGACTTTATGTTGCAAGCCTCAGGGGTAATTGATAAAGCAAGTTACCTCAAATTATTAGCCGAACAAATTAATCGCTATTATCAGACTGATGGTCGCGCGCACCAAAGTGTCGCAGAATCAAGCTTTGATGCTTGGATTAAGCTTTATCGTAGCGATGAAAACACCGGTAATGCAGGTATCAGTTATTACAATAAAGGCGCATTGGTCGCGTTATGCTTAGATCTGACGTTGCAGCAAAAAAGTGCTGGTCGCTATCGTCTATTCGATGTGGTGAAGGCGTTTTATAATCAAGCAAAGAAAAACGACAATAAGCGTATTGGTATCAGCAGTGCCGATATGAGTACGGTGATTGGTCAGTTTATGCCAGTAGCAGATTGGGAAGATTTTGAGCACCGCTATGTCAATGGCGTAGAAGAGTTACCTCTTGAGCAACTACTGACAGCCAATGGCATTAAAATCCATGTTGACATCAAAGATACCGCAGATAAAAAAGTACCTTGGGGCATGCGCTGTAGCGAGACGCCAGCCGGTCTAAAGGTCAATCGAGTACAACGCGGTAGTGCCGCTGCAAAGTCTGGAATATCTGCTCATGATGTTATTGTCGCTATTGATGGTATCAAGGCTGATAACAAGCAATTAGTGTCTTTAAGCAACGCTCAGCATGAGGTTCGCTGTCATTTGTTTCGCCGTGATGAGCTGATGCGTGTCTCCGTATTACCTAAAGCTGCTGTGCAAGCGCAAGATAATATAGAAAAAGCGTTGCCACATAAAATAAATCTGAGTTTGGCAAGAATGGATAAGTTTTCAGAAGAGAGCGTAGACAGTACTGACATCGCTCCAGCTTGGCAAGGATGGCTTGACGGGATGAAGCGCTATCAGCAATAAACCTACTAAGCTGATAGCGATTAATAAAATAGCAATTATCTATCTATGGTAATGAGAGGAATTAAAAAACCCTTGCTAAGCAACGATGCCTAGCAAGGGTTTATATTAGTAGATGTTTAAACAAAGTAACGAAACATATTATTAAACCTTCAATGAGTTTAATGGGCTTTAGCTAGTAGGTTGCTTAACTTGTTCTTGCGTATCAGCTTCATGATCAATAGTGCCATCCTTAACAAGAACATCGTTGGTATCATGCTTAGCAATCCAGTCTTGCATGATTTCAATCTCAGGCTGCTGTTCATCAATAATTTGCTGTGCCAGCTTACGCATTTCTGCATCAGTACCGTATTTTAGCTGAACCATTGCCATATCTACTGCGCCTATATGATGTGGTAACATGCCGCGAGCGAACGCCATATCAGGTACAGGGTTTGCGATACCCAGTGTCATCTCGCCATGCATTGCATCCATACCCTTGGCATACGCTTGCTGCATTGCCTGAGTATCAGGTTTAGGTTTAGCCGCATCAGGGTGGCTGGCAAGCCATTTGTTCATGATATCGATTTCAGTTTGCTGCGAATCAATAATTTCTTGCGCCAGCTTACGCATCGCCTGATTAGTACCGTATTTCAGCTCAATTTTTGCCATTTCCACCGCACCACGATGATGTCCCAGCATTCCCTTAGCAAATGCAGTATCTGGATCATTATAGTTCATCCCAATCATCATCTCATCATGCATTCTAGTCATCGACTTGGTGTAGTCTTTGAGCATATCGCTCATTTGTATATCATCAGCGCTCATGTCGACATTTGACATGTCATGGCCTGCATGTGCCTCTATCGTTTGAGCGTCGTCTGTTTTAGATGTCTCGATTGAGGGTGCTACCACCTCTTCTATTTTGGTAGATTCAGTATTTTCAGTCGCTGGCTGACAGGCACTCAGCGCGAGTACCGATGCTACGCTAGCAGCGAGAATAGCGAAACGATAGTGATAAGAAGAGGTCATGACATATCCTTAACATAAACAAGCAAGTCAAACAGTCAAATAGATTAACAGTTTGACGAATTATAGAGCTGAAACACAACAAATAATGAATCTTAGCAGATTAACCTTACCAATTCGAGACGCTACCGTTTTAAATGTCGTTGCCAAATTTGCGCTAATATACATTCGGTTACATCATAATACCCAGTTGTTGGCAACGCTCGCTATTTAGGTGAATACGTACAAATTCACCAACTTCTAGATCGCCTAATTCAAATCCTGCTACAGACCAGCGAATGAGGCGTAAGCAAGGTAAGCCAACATGCGCCGACATTCGTCTTACTTGACGGTTTTTACCTTCATAGATAGTCAGCATCAGCCATGAGTCTGGCACGCTTTTACGCTCGCGTATCGGTGGGTCACGTTGCCATAGGGACATTGGTAACTCATCTTCACTTAACTGTTTGACTTTGGCAGGTAGGGTTTTTCCATCTTTAAGAACAACGCCTTTTTCAAGCTGACTTAGTTGCTGAGGAGTAGGGATGCCCTCAACTTGCACTAAATAAGTTTTACCTTGTTTGTGCCCATCATTGGCTTTTGGCGGATGTGTAATGGCTTTATTTACCCGACCATCACTTGTCAAAATCAGTAAACCTTCTGAGGTCGCATCAAGTCGACCGGCGACTCGTAAGGACTTGTCAGTGAAGTATTGCGATAAAGTGGTATGGTCGTTATTACTATCGTCCCGAAACTGACTTTGCACCCCGTAAGGCTTATTGAATAAAATGAGGCTTGATGTCGACATAGAGCAGATATATCCAAACAGAAGAGTAAATTAAGAAAGTTTAATAAAATAAAAAAGGAGAACAGATGAGAAAGAGAAACAGGGGTAAATACTATTGTCTGACATTTTGAAACCAAGCAATCAAACGATAGGTGTTAGGGTGTACTTAATTAGGTATTTAATACTTACAGACTGTGTTAATTAATCTATTACTATCATACAATAAAGAGGTAAGATTAAAACCATACTAAAATAGTGGTATTTGCAATATTGATATTCGTATATGGCCTATGTATCAGAGAAATTATCATCTAGCACCTTATTTTAGTACTATGATCCTGATGATTTATAACATTTTTTACAGATTTTTATATAGCTCACAACTAAAAAAACCAACCATTGTTAAATTTGTGCAGTAGGAAATTAGCTAGCATAACAGAGTGATAAGCGTGCTTGCGACCTATAACATACAACCAAGGAGTTTTATTCATGTCCTATGATAAGGTTATCGTACCAAGAGACGGAGAAAAAATCACCGTAAACGCTGATTTGTCGTTGAATGTCCCTAATAATCCAATCATCCCATTCGTTGAAGGTGATGGTATCGGTGTAGATATCACTCCTGTCATGATAAAAGTGGTTAATGCTGCAGTGGATAAGGCATATCATGGCAAAAAATCAATCATCTGGATGGAGGCTTACTTAGGTGAAAAAGCAGCCAAAATTTACGATGGTGATTACCTGCCAAGTGAAACGCTAGAGATTTTAAAAGACTATGTTATCAGTATTAAAGGCCCATTGACTACGCCTGTTGGCGGCGGCTTTCGCTCGTTGAACGTGGCGGTACGTCAAGAGCTTGATTTATATGTCTGTCAGCGTCCAGTACGTTGGTTTGAAGGCGTACCAAGCCCAGTTCACCATCCGGAGCTAACTGATATGGTTATTTTCCGCGAAAACTCAGAAGATATCTATGCAGGTATTGAGTGGAAAGCGGGCAGTGATGAAGCCAAGAAAATCATCAAATTCTTAAAAGAAGAAATGGGTGTCACGAAGATTCGCTTCTCTGATGACTGTGGTATCGGTATCAAGCCAGTATCAAAAGAAGGCTCTCAGCGCCTAGTGCGTAAGGCCATTCAACATGCTATCGATAATGATTTGCCAAGTGTGACGCTGGTTCACAAAGGTAATATTATGAAGTTCACCGAAGGTGCGTTTAAAGAGTGGGGCTATGAGATAGCCGCAGAGCGTTTCGGTGCTGAGCTATTAGATGGTGGTCCTTGGATGACGATGAAAAACCCAAAAACGGGTAATGATATTATCATCAAAGACGTAATCGCTGATGCGTTCTTACAACAGATTTTGATGCGCCCTGCTGATTACTCAGTAGTCGCAACACTGAACCTGAACGGTGACTATATCTCGGATGCACTAGCAGCTGAGGTTGGTGGTATTGGTATCGCACCAGGTGCTAATAAAGGTGGAGCTGTCTCTGTCTATGAAGCGACTCATGGTACTGCGCCTAAATATGCTGGCCAGAACAAAGTAAACCCAGGGTCATTAATTCTATCAGCTGAGATGATGTTACGTGATATGGGCTGGGTCGAAGCAGCAGACCTCATTATCGAAGGTATTCAAGGTGCTATCGCTAATAAGACGGTCACTTACGACTTTGAACGCTTAATGCCAGATGCTATCTTACTTAGTACTTCTGAGTTTGGTAAGGCGATAATTAAGCATATGGATGCATAGTCATCGCTCTATCATGAGCTAAAAGCAATTTAATATAAGTGTTAAACAAGCCATCTACAATAATGTAGGTAGCTTTTTTTATCGTCGTTTTTAATGGTGTTTTTTCACAGTTAGCTTTTACGAAAGTTTTATAACTAGCACAAAAAAACGCCCCAAAGATCTAAGAACTTTGGGGCGTTCTACAGGCTTGATAAGTTAAGGTGCAAATCCACCTAACCTTACCTACACAAGACTAATAACTCTAGCAATCAATTATAACGATGCTAAAGTGTCATTAAATAAGGCACTTGGACGCATTACTTGCTTAGCCAATTCTTCATCTGCATAGTAGTAGCCTTTGATGTCTACAGACTTGCCCTGAACCTTACTAAGCTCTTTAACAATTGCGTCTTCATTGTCTTTCAGCTTTTGCGCAAATGGTGTAAATTGCGCTTTTAGTTCGCTATCTTGCTCTTGTGCCGCTAGCTCTTCGGCCCAGTACATGGCTAGATAGAAATGGCTGCCACGGTTATCTATTTCACCAGTTTTACGTGATGGTGACTTGTCATTTAGCAACAGTTTTTCTGTCGCTTTATCTAGCGTATCTGCCAATACTTTAGCTTTAGCATTGTCATCGTTGCTAGCCAAGTGTTCTAAAGATACCGTCAATGCTAAAAACTCACCTAGTGAATCCCAACGTAAGTGGTTTTCTTCTACTAGCTGCTCAACGTGCTTCGGAGCAGAACCACCTGCACCCGTTTCAAACAAACCACCGCCTTTCATTAACGGTACGACAGATAGCATCTTGGCACTCGTTCCCAACTCTAGAATTGGGAATAAGTCAGTTAGATAGTCACGTAAAATGTTACCAGTTGCTGAGATAGTATCAAGACCACGAGCAACGCGCTCTAAGGTATAACGCATGGCGCGAACCTGTGACATGATTTCAATATGCAGGCCGTCAGTGTCATGATCTTTCAAGTAAGTATTGACTTTTTTGATCAGCTCATTCTCATGTGGACGGTATGGGTCTAACCAGAAGATGACAGGGGTGTCTGATTCACGCGCGCGGCGTACGGCAAGCTTAACCCAATCTTGGATAGGTAAGTCTTTAACTTGACACATGCGCCAGATATCGCCTTTTTCAACACGCTTTTCAAGCAATACTTCATCGGTATCAACGTCAACAATACGTGCAATACCTGCATCACTAGACTCAAAGGTCTTATCGTGCGAGCCATACTCTTCGGCTTTTTGTGCCATGAGGCCAACGTTAGGGACAGTACCCATAGTTGTTGGGTCAAAGTTACCATGCCATTTACAGAAGTTGATCATCTCTTGATAAATACGGGCAAAGGTAGACTCAGGCATGACGGCTTTACAATCATATAGTTTGCCATCAGCGCCCCACATTTTACCGCCATTGCGAATCATAGCAGGCATAGATGCATCGACAATAATGTCGCTTGGTGAATGGAAGTTGGTGATACCTTTTGCAGAATCAACCATGGCCAGACGTGGGCGATGCTCTTGACAAGCATGCAAATCTTGCTCAATCTCTTCACGCTTTGATGCCGGTAGTGTTGAGATTTTGTCGTATAGGTCAGCCATACCGTTGTTGACGTTAATGCCTAACTCATCGAAGAAAGCACCATGCTTGTCAAATGCATCTTTATAATAAATTCTGACGGCATGTCCAAACACGATAGGGTGTGACACTTTCATCATAGTTGCTTTTACGTGCAGTGAAAACAAGATGCCAGCTTCGCGGCAATCTTCCATTTCTTGCTCATAAAACTCTAATAATGATTTTTTGCTCATGACCATCAAATCAATGACTTCTTTATCTTGTAGCGCAATTTTAGGCTTCAAGACCTTACTGGTGCCATCATCAAGTAACAAGTCCATACGTACATTACGGGCTTTGTCCAAGGTCATCGATTGTTCGCCATCATAGAAGTCGCCGCCATGCATGTGTGACACGTGCGTGCTTGACCACTGTTTCCATTCACCCATAGAATGCGGATGTTTGCGAGCATAGTTCTTGACGGCTTTAGGAGCGCGGCGGTCTGAGTTACCCTCACGCAATACGGGGTTAACCGAACTGCCTAGGCTTTTACCATAACGCTTACGTAGCTCTTTTTCTTCGTCAGATTGTGGATCTTCAGGAAAATCAGGTAACGCGAAGCCTTTGCTTTGCAGCTCTTTGATAGCAGCTTTAAGCTGCTGCACAGAAGCACTGATGTTTGGCAGCTTGATAATATTGGTGTTAGGGTCTTGTGTTAGACGACCAAGCTCAGCTAAATTATCTGGAACGCGTTGTTCTTCTGTTAGGTATTCAGGGAATTCAGCCAATACTCGCGCGGCAACAGAGATATCACTGGTTTCAACAGCAATCCCTGCTGTTTTTGTAAAAGCTTCAACAATAGGTAAGAAGGATAGGGTTGCTAGAGCAGGGGCCTCATCAGTTTTGGTATAAATAATCTTTGACATTTATAATTGTTCCTCTAGTCTGTAGTGAATAATAGAGCTTAAATATGACTTAACAAGTCTATGCAATAATGATTATGCGGTTAATTTGAACAAATCGTAGGTAGTCTTAAAACACTTGGAAACTTCTGAAAATCTTCAGTCGCTAACATTCACTAAAATAAGACTTAGAACATACGCTCTAAACTGTTTGAAAGTGAACTGTTGACGGCATATCATAGTGAATCCACTATAAATACGATACGATGTCAATCTTATATAATGAACTAAGTGTACCGTTTTCGCTCATATCCTATGTATCGGAATTATATTAAGCTAATAACAACGTTATTCTACCAGTCATCAGCCTCGATATCATCTTTTCCATTCAAGTACCGCTCTTTAACCCTGTTTTTTAAAGTAAAAGCGATAAAATCGGTATATATATACACATTGCAAATACAATTGACAGACAAACAGCACTTAATATTGTTATTAAATAATAAAACGTCAAGTAAAGTCATCTGCATTTTTGTAGGTGGCTTTTTTATGCTTGGTTGTAAACCATTATGATAAATTATCTATTTTCGATGTTTATTTTATCTGCATTTTTTGCAAATTGTGACAGCAAAATATCTGACGTTTGGTAGGCTAGACGATAAAGAGAAAACAGTGTGAGCCTTATGAATCTACAGTATGCGCTACTTAACGATACCAGTTGGCAGAGTCGAGCCGATTGGCAACTGCCTGATACCCCTTTTATGTCGTTTGCCTTTTGGCAGGCATTGATAGACACCGGTGCGATTGGTGAGCGGGCAGGATGGTTGCCTATCTTCATTTTGGTCTATCGTACAGATGGTGCTGAGAGTGAAGCGTTAGATGATCCAACCACCACAGCACCAGTGGACATCTCTCAGCCTGTCGCTGTCATGCCAGTCTTTGTAAAAGACCATCATCGTGGCGAATTCGTCTTTGATCACGCATGGGCACAGGCTTATGCGCATTACGGCATCGATTATTACCCGCGTCTGGTGACAAGCTCGCCTTATACACCGATTACCGGTCAGCGATTGTGGTTGGCAGCTGGTGAAACGCTTAACGCCGATATTGTAAAAACTGCGATAGCAGGGGTGGATGATATCGCGCAGCAAGTAGGAGCATCAGGCTGGCATGGGTTGTTTGTGACGCCAGAATTAGCCAAACTTGCGACGTCATCAATGCCTGCCAATCATATGGTTGATCCAGCGCAAGTAACCAATACTGAAATAGTAGAGCTTACTGCAAACAATCCTATCCTTGAGCGCCAAGGCTGTCAGTTCCTATGGCAGAATGAGGACTTACTGCAAGATGGTCAGCCCTTTGCGGACTTCGATGCGTTCTTAATGACATTGACTGCTAAAAAACGTAAAAATATTCGCGCTGAGCGTAGGAAGGTTGCTGCACAAGAAATTTACTGTGTTCGTAAGTGCGGAGATGAAATTACTGATGCGGATTGGAAGGCGTTTTATCATTGTTATGTGATGACCTATGCCGTTCGCGGACAGCAGCCATATCTAAAAGAAGCGTTTTTTATGGCATTGGCAAAAGACATGCCTGAGTATCTGTTTTTAGCGCAAGCTTATGATAGTAATGATGAGATTATTGCCAGTAGCTTGTTTTTATACGATAAACCTCATAGCGAAAATGCGACTTTATATGGTCGTTATTGGGGAGCGCTTGGTGAGTATGACAGCTTGCATTTTGAGCTGTGCTATTATCAAGGCATTGAGTTTGCCATTGAGCAGGGTCTGAAAAATTTTGATCCAGGTACTCAAGGCGAGCACAAATTAATACGGGGTTTTATTCCAACCAAAACGCATTCTTTGCACCGTATTTATGATCCGCGTTTTGTACCAGCGATTGCAGACTTCTGTACAAAAGATCGACTACAAATGGCGCGATATCGCCAGCAAGCACATGATGCATTACCATTTAATATTGATAATATGCCCAAGTTTATTGATCATGATCAATAAGGTTTGATAATCATGATTAATATCGGCTTTTCTTTTCTAACCTCTCACATTTAGTCACTTATGCCCAGTCACTCCTTTGATTATTCCAATACTTCGATACCACCAATTGAGCTACTATCGTGGCTCAATGCCGAAGGCTCTTTGACTGCAATGCTCGAAGAAAGGGCAGGACAGCCATTACGCGTAGAGCGTAGTTTTGAAGGCTATCGTCAGCTTACGTTACGTCAAAAGCAGCAACTAGGTCTACATCGCTCAGCATTTAATCGTCCGATGCTAGCATGGGTACGTGAAGTTCAGCTGTATGGTAATGATGACAGGCCTTGGGTACAGGCGCAAAGTGTCTTTCCTTTGTCAAGTCTAAAAGGACGCGCGCGCCGTCTACAGCAACTAAAAGGCACTCCTATCGGCTACGTCTTATTTAAATGCAGCCGCACCTTACCTAATAAGCGTTCTGTTTGCTTAACTGACGATGGTTGGCAACGCCAAACACGTTATGATTGGTATGGACGCAAATTACTTATCAGCGAGACCTTTTTATCAGCATTTTTGTCCGGCAATGCTTGAGGATTTTTAATAAATATACGTCTTATAGATAAACGTTGCTAAATATGACGTATCTAACATGTGCTGGCATGTATTAAAAATAAGTAAGCTATTTATTTTATTGGCTATTTATTTACGTTATAGGGGCATTTAATTAACGCATCTTAAGGTGAGGTTTTTTTGCGTTCGTAACATAAAGTTTCATGTTACACTTGAGTGCAGCGATACCCTAAATGTAGGAGCGCATCGAAAATATTGCTGAGAGCGAGATGTCAATTCTAGACTTCTTCCTTCTAATAGCTCCCTTCTAATAATAGTCAATATATAGGACATTAATATGTTTAAAGATATATCTATCAAAGAGTTTGATCCAGTACTTTCTGAAGCTATGGAAGCTGAAAGTGTACGTCAAGAAAACCACATTGAGCTTATTGCATCAGAAAACTATTGCTCGCAAGCAGTGATGGAAGCGCAAGGAACAGATCTAACCAACAAATATGCTGAAGGCTATCCAGGTAAGCGTTATTATGGTGGCTGCGAGCACGTTGATGTCGTTGAGCAATTGGCTATTGATCGCGCAAAAGAATTGTTCGGTGCCGAGTATGTAAACGTACAGCCGCATTCAGGTAGCCAAGCAAACTCAGCAGTATTTTTAGCATTGCTTGAGCCTAATGACACGGTACTAGGCATGAGCCTAGACGCGGGTGGTCACTTGACTCATGGCGCGCATATTAACTTCTCAGGCCTTAACTACAATGCGGTACAGTACGGCTTGGTTGAGGGCACTGGCCTTATCGATTATGACGAAGTTGAGCGTTTGGCAAAAGAGCATAAGCCTAAAATGATTATTGCTGGTTTTTCAGCCTATTCACAAGTGGTCGATTGGGCGCGTTTCCGTGAAATCGCCGACGAAGTAGGTGCGTACTTACTGGTAGATATGGCACACGTCGCTGGTCTTATCGCTGGTGGCGTTTACCCAAGCCCAGTACCTTTCGCTGATGTAGTGACTACTACAACCCACAAAACACTACGTGGCCCGCGTTCAGGTATGATCTTGGCACGTGATGAGAAGCTGGCGAAAAAGCTCAACTCTGCTGTATTCCCAGGCAACCAAGGTGGCCCGTTGATGCACGTAATCGCTGCCAAAGCGATTTGCTTCAAAGAAGCCTTAGAAGATAACTTCAAAACTTACCAGCAGCAAGTCGTTAAAAACGCCCAAGCAATGGCTAAAGTCATCCAAGAGCGTGGTTATGAAATCATCTCTGGTGGTACTGAAAACCATCTCATGCTTATCAGCTTAGTTAAGCAAGAAATGACTGGTAAAGAAGCGGACAAATGGCTTGGCGATGCACATATCACTGTGAATAAAAACGCAGTACCAAATGATCCAAAATCTCCTTTCGTAACTTCTGGTATCCGTATTGGTACGCCAGCGATTACTACTCGCGGCTTTAACGAAGCACAAGCTAGTGATTTAGCTGGTTGGATCTGCGATGTCCTGGACAGCCGTGGTGATGAAAAAGTCCTTGCTGAAATACGTGGCAAAGTAGAAGCTATCTGTAAAGATCTACCAGTTTACGAAAAAAACCAGTAGGCCAGTTCTCTTAATTTTAGCCAGCGCTTATTAAGTGTTGGTTAAAATAAAAACCGCTTAGCTTTTGCTAGGCGGTTTTTTTGTTTTCTTAGGCAATTAGGTCTGATGCTATTACACTCTTAACTTACATAAACGGCAACTTCGTAAATATCTGCAATATCGTGGCGTTGACGATATCAACGAAGAAAGCACCAACCATCGGCACAATCAAAAACGCTTTAGGTGATGGCAAGTAGCGATCGGTGACCGCCTGCATATTGGCAATCGCAGTCGGCGTTGCGCCCATACCAAAACCACAATGTCCTGCTGATAACACAGCTGCATCATAGTTTTTTCCCATTACTTTGAACGTTATAAAGTAGACATACACAATCATAATCGCTGTCTGCACTAGCAAGATAATTAATACAGGACCCGCTAAATCAGTCAACTGCCAAAGTTTTAATGACAGCAATGCCATCGCTAAGAATAGACTCAAAGAAGCGTTACCAAACACATCAATGGAGCGGTCGAACATATCAAAATCAAACACCATCGTTAACACATTACGGATAATGACACCGCCTGCCAGTGCCCAAACGAAGGTGGGTAACTCAAACCAAGTATCTGCTGCAACGAGTGTCATGGCATCTGCAAATGCCAATGCACCAGCAAATAGTGCCAAGGTCTCAATGGTAGAGGAGGCAGTAATAAAGCGCATACTGTCAGGTCTTTCAAAGATTTCTTTATTGCTATGCGCTGAATCTTCATCATGTTTGGTACTGTACAATGACTGCGCACCAGCTACCTTTTCGATGTCACTAGGATTTGGATTGGCTGGTGTCGGTTTTAGACCAAGCCTTTGAATCAAGCGCCGCGCAACAGGACCACCAACGATACCACCTGCTACCAAGCCATAGGTTGCAACCGCGATACCAAGCGTCGTCGCTCCAACCACGCCATAATCTTCTTCTAAAGTAATGCCCCAAGCACCTGCTGTGCCGTGTCCTCCGGTAAGAGCAATAGAACCTGTTACTAATCCGAGTAGAGGATCAAGTCCCAATGCGCTTGCCATGGCCACGCCCACGACATCTTGCAAGACAATAAAAACTGATACCACAATAGTGAAAATTAATAACGGCGAACCACCCGCTTTAAGCCTACCAAAGTCAGCACTGAGTCCAATAGAGGCAAAGAACATGAGCATAGTTGCCGTCTGCAAACCTTGATGAAAGTTAAAGGTATATCCCCAAAAAATATTTAAAATATAGACAACAATTGCAGCAACCAAGCCACCAGCAACTGGCTCTGGAATGTTAAAGTCTTCTAAAAACTTAATTCTCTTAACCAAAAAGCGTCCCAGCAGTAGCACTAAGGTGGCTAATATCAATGTGTAATAGCCGTTTAAAGTAATTTCCATACGTTAATCCTTTCTCTAAATATTAATTAACCTGAATCCGGGATAAATATGGCTTTATCTCGAAATCAGGTTTTTGTGATAATTAGCGACTAGTCCTTATCTTCGGACGACACAATTTCGGACGAAACAATCACCCACAATTGCGGCTTACCAAAATCTTTGTAGGCATCTTCAATAATGCTTTTAAAAACGTTAAAGTCTTCAGTATTGATGTTTTCTGTCTTAGTTAAACTGAGCTGTAAATGAGTGACATCACTATCCGTCAAGCAGTCCCAAGCACTGTCCCAATTATGGGCAAAGTAGCTAGGAAAATCGCACGCTTTGGCTAAGCTGGTTAAAAGATTTTCTTTATCAAGCACTTTACCGATGGGGATGTTAACAGCCTGCTCAGGAATGCTGTCACTAAGTGTTGTACCGTTTTGGTTAATATAGTAAATGGCTTGGCTCATATTAATTTACCTCCAATTTTCGAAAGCTATCGTAGTGGTCGACGGTCAAATAATATATGGTTGGAGGATTACCACCAGTGACAATGCGCCGCGCCCCGCGATGAGAAACCCCAGGCGTAGGTACGGTATATTCACGGTAGTAGCCTTGGGACTGCGCGGGTAGTCTGCCTTCTCGATTATAAAAAGTAGTACCGTCTTTATTAGGATATGGAAAAGGTCCACCTTGTTGAATAAGCGTGATGGTTTGGTCTATCTGAGGGTCGCCAGTTATGCCACGTGCCTTTGATTGGCTCGTTTCCGATGAGGTTTGTGATATAGAGTTCGGTTGGACGCTATCTGTAAAAAAAGTAGACTTTAAATCTGCAAAGAAATAAACAGCGACTGCAATGATAGTTATCAAACTAAATAGGGTAGATAGCGAGCTTTTCTTATTTTGGCTACTACGATGGTGGTTGCGATTGCTATGATTGTTTCGATTATTCTGACTATTGTGAAAGCCATTATTTTGACCGATATTACTTGACGAGCGCGTGGGGTAATCTGAATCTGCGCTTTCCTTAAGGCTTAATGAAACATCAGTGACTTCAGTGGCACGCAATTGATTTTTATCGTTACGTTCACTATTGAAATAGACTCTTTGACCTACGGTGATTGGTTGCGACAACTTCACTTTACTGACATGAAAAAACACGTCTTCACTTTGATTATCTACGTCGATAAAGCCATAGCCTTTATCTTGTTTCCAGTGTTTGATTTCGCCACTTTGCATGCGTATGTCGTCCTGTAAGCTTCCTGTTTTTATAACTAATAAAAAACGCCAGCAATTAGGCTGACGTTTTTTGTGGATTATACTTTAGGTCAAGCTACAAATGGTAGTTTAAAGCATAATAAGTTAGGCGCGGGTCTCACCATGTCCATAGACGATCCATTTTTGTGAGGTCAAACCTTCAAGACCTACAGGACCACGCGCATGAATCTTGTCGGTTGAGATACCAATCTCTGCACCCAAACCATATTCAAAGCCATCAGCAAATCGGCTAGAGGCATTAATCATCACGCTAGCTGAGTCTACTTCACGGATAAAGCGCTGCGACTTAGTATAGTTATCAGTGATAATGACATCGGTATGATGGCTGCCATGGGTGTTGATATGTTCAATCGCTTCATCAAGGCCTGCCACGATTTTAATCGCTAAAATAGGTGCTAGATATTCGGTATCCCAATCCTCATCTGTCGCTGCTGATAAATGTCCATCAAGCTTAGCGTTGTCATTTAAGATAGCTTGCGACTTATCATCAAGACGCAGTTGCATAGCGTCATCAGCTTGGATAATAGCTTCAGCGATCTGCGGTAGTAGCTCATCTGCAACTGCTTCATCGACCAGCAATGTCTCCATCGTATTGCAAGTACCGTAACGATGTGTTTTAGCGTTGACGCTGACTTCGATGGCGATATTAGGCTTGGCATCGCTATCAATAAAGGTATGACAGTTACCGTCTAAATGTTTGATAACTGGAACTTTAGCGTCATTACTGATACGTGCAATCAAACTTTTACCACCACGCGGTACAATCACATCAACATACTCTGTCATGGTGATAAGCTCGCCAACCGCAGCGCGATCTGTCGTTTGTAGTACTTGAACACTATGTTCAGATAGACCTACATTTTTTAGGCCTTGGTAAATACACTTAGCAATTGCTTGATTAGATTCGAATGCCTCTGAGCCACCGCGTAAAATAATAGCGTTGCCAGATTTTAGGGCAAGAGATGCTGCTTCTAAAGTAACGTTTGGACGTGATTCATAAATCATGCCGACCACGCCAAGTGGCACACGCATTTTACCTAAGTGAATACCTGATGGACGAAAGGTCATGTCAGTCACTTCGCCAATAGGGTCAGGTAGGGTAGAGACGTCTTTGAGACCTTGTAGCATACCCTCAAACCGAGCGTCGTTTAGCTCTAAACGATCCAGTAGGGCAGCATCAAGGTCATTTTTTTGACCATTGTCCATATCAATTTGATTGGCGGATAAAATATCTTGTTTGGCATCAACTAATACATCATGAATCGCCATAAGTGCTGAATTTTTATCGCCAGTATTAGCAGCGGCAAGAGCACGAGATGCTGCACGGGCTTGTTTGCCAACTTGTTGCATGTAAGCGGTGATATCTGTGGTATTTGGTTGACTCATAGATCATTTTCCTTATATCTGTGGATAGACGTTATTGTTCGTCATAATAATAGGTTATACAAAATAAACATGCCAAAGAAGGCAAAAGTGCACAAAGAAGCGCTAATAATGGGTGAAAAGGTAAGTTTTATCCCTGTTACAGCGTTATGCTATTTAACATAGAGGAGTTACAGTCGATAGTAAAGACGAATTTGTGAACAATATCTGCTTCTAACCTATAGTTACTGGCTTTTAAAGGCATGTATTTAGCTTTGTATTGAAGTTGGGTTATAAAGTGCTTTTATTAAAGAGGCCCTTATCAAAGAAAGTTTCATTAATGATATTTTATGATAAACATTTGATACTTATACAGTTACGCATTTTTAACACAACTATGCTGTAACTACTAATGTAGTAACCGGAAGTTGTCAGTATAGTTGAACACTAAATCGTTAAGTATGCACTAGGCTCAATATTGATTGGGTGTGTTTATAAAACTTTTAAATCCCATTATTGCTGATTGAGCGACGGAGAGTTGAGATGAATACCACTAAAAACATGAAAATGATAGAGAAGACCACTCATAAATCTATGCATAAAAAATGGTTGTATGCATCACTAGCAGCAGCGGCTTTAACATTGAGTGCTTGTGCAGATAAAGAAGCACCTATGAGTGAAGACGAAACCGCTATGGATGCTCAGGCAGAAGTAGAGCAGGGTGCAATTGGTGTGGCTAATGATAATCATATGGCAAATGAAGATGTTGCAGTAGCCTCTGAAGATATGGATATGGCTAATGATGCCAATACCGATATGATGAACGACGATGTCGCGGTTGCCGAAGCTAATGATGGCGTAGCGGTAGGTGTTGATGACTCCGAGATGCTAGATGGTAGCGAATCAGAAGAGCATGTTTCTACCTATTAATATTTTTCATAAAATAAAGCTGATAATATAAAAAAAGCTCAGACACGTTAATGCGATCTGAGCTATTTTTATGGATGACGTAATTGGAGATATTAAGCACGAAAAAAGATAGAAAGTTTGCCTTTTAGCCCTGTTTTAAGCGACAATGTGGCGCAAACGACTGATGAGACTTGTCATTATATTGATACGCTACCAGTCCCTATTTTTTTAAGTTATCATAACTTTGTTATTACGCTTCTCTTTTTAATCATTTTTAATGGAAATCCGCTAACCCATGCTTGAGACTGCCGCAAACTCGACTCGCCCTATCGCCTTAGAGTTACAAGATCTTCATAAAAGCTTCGGCTCATTGGCTGTGCTCAAAGGTGTATCACTGACTGCCTATGATGGTGATGTGATCTCTATCTTGGGGTCTTCTGGCTCTGGAAAATCTACTTTATTACGTTGTGTTAATTTGCTCGAAAAGCCAAATCAAGGCCGTATTATTATCGGCAATGATGAGCTCATGCTAAAACCAACAAAGTCCGGTGAGATGCAAGCAGTAGACAACAAACAGCTTGAGAGTTTACGTGCACGCGTGGGTTTTGTATTTCAAAACTTCAATCTATGGCCGCATAAGACAATCCTTCAAAATATTATTGAAGGGCCAACGCAGGTCTTAAGAATTAAAAAAGATCAGGCCATCAGTGATGCCGAAAAGCTACTAGATAAGGTCGGCTTACTCGACAAAAAAGACGCTTACCCTGCCAATTTATCAGGCGGTCAACGTCAGCGTGTCGCTATCGCTCGTGCACTAGCTATGCAGCCTCGTGTATTGTTATTTGATGAGCCAACTTCTGCGCTCGATCCTGAACTCGTTAACGAGGTGCTCGCTGTCATGCGAGACTTGGCAGAAGAGGGACGTACGATGCTAATTGTCACCCATGAGATGCGCTTTGCCCGTGAAGTCTCCAGTAAAGTGGTGTTTTTGCATCAAGGCGTTATTGAAGAGATTGGCACGCCTGAGCAAGTCTTTGACAATCCAACCTCAGAGCGAGTTAAAGAGTTTATGGCATCGCATAGTCAAAACCAGTCATAATAATTTGTTCAATACTCAACACCTTCAAGCATTAAATCATTAAATAACTATTTGATATCGCCAAATATCGATGGCATCAAATAGTTATTCATCATGCTGTCCGTCCTTGCTTAATACTTTATTACTCAATAATGACAGTCAATATGCAAAACGTTTGTTTTTGATATTTTAGTCAGGTATTATCGAGTAGTCTATAAAATGTCAATATTTGTTATTACATTTATTATTTGGCAAGGATGTCAAAAGTTAAAACAACATAATTATCTATCAGAAACCCTATTAAAAAATGAGGAACGTATGATGTCGAACTCTCGTCTATTGTGGTCGTCAATGACCATCACTGCAGCCATTGCGCTTAGTGCTTGTAGCCAACCTGCTAATGAAGCCACTGATACTAATGCTGATGCACCTGCGGCGGACGCAGCTGGTAAGACCATTCGTATTGCGACTGAGGGCGCTTATCCTCCTTTTAACTATACTAATGCTGATGGTAGCTTGGCAGGTTTTGATATCGATGTTGCTAATGCTTTATGTGCGCAAATGCAAGCAAAGTGTGAGATTGTCGCTCAAGATTGGGACGGTATTATTCCAGGTCTACTAGCACAAAAATACGATGCCGTAGTCGCTGGTATGTCAATTACTCCTGAACGTCAAGAAAAAGTCGATTTTACTGAACCTTACTTTGCTAATACGATGGTATGGCTGACCGATACTAACAGTAGCTTTAATCCAGTGGCTATGAAAAACCTGACTTTAGGTGGCCAGCGTTCAACGACTCCAGGCGCTTATCTGCAAGAGAATTACGAAGGTAAAGATGGTAATACCGTTCAGTTATACGACAACTATGACAACGCCTACTTAGATTTAAAATCAGGCCGTAGCGATGCAGTATTGGCTGAAAAAGTCTCTGCCAAATCTTGGTTAGCGGATAATACTGAAGGCTTTGGTATTGTTGGTGATGAAATAGACAATGATGACAATATTGCTATTGCTGTGCGTAAAAACGATTCTCTCAGAGATGACTTCAATAAGGCATTAAGCGAAATCCGTAGTAACGGTGAGCTTGCCCGTCTTGAGCAAGAGAATTTTGGTCAATAATCTTCTGATTTAGAAATAAGAGAATAGCAATTATGACAATATCTATGACATCATCATTCGTAAATAGAGCCAAATGGTTGGCACCGCTTAGTGCAGCGATGCTAATGCTGGCTGGCTGTAATAATAGCTCTGCACCAGAGGAAAGTACCGCATCTGATACAGCGACTACTGACACTCCTATCAATATAAAAATTGCTACGGAATCAAGCTACAAGCCATTTAGTTATACTGACGCTGATGGCAAGCTTATCGGTTATGAGGTAGAACTGGTCGATGCGCTATGTGCGCAAATGAAAGCAGAATGTGAGCTAATATCACAAGACTGGGATGGCCTCATTCCTGGTCTCAACGCACAAAAATTCGATGCCATTATTGCTGGTATGTCGATTACGCCTGAACGTAAAGAAGTGGTGGAATTTACTGATCCGTACTTTCATACTGGTATTATTTTGATCGGTAAAAAAGGTGACGCTATTAGTGTTGCAGATCTAAAAGGGCAGCCTGTTGCTTCACAGCGCTCAACGGTTTCATCACAGTACTTGCAAGATGAATATCCAGACGCTGATATCAAGCTTTATGATACCCAAGATAATGCTTATTTAGATCTAACTTCAGGTCGCGTACGTGCGATGATGTCAGATAAAGTGACGGGTATTGATTGGCTAAAGACAGAAGCTGGCAAGGACTATGAAGTCAAAGGGCAAGAGATCAGTACTGAAGAAGACGCAATGGGTATTGCCTTTCGTAAAGGTGATCCTTTAGTTGCTAAATTCAATCAGGCTTTGACTGAGTTGAAAGCTAATGGCGTCTATGATCAAATCACTGGTAGCTACTTTGGTACTAGCACTACAGCTGCTGCCCAAAAAGCAGTTGCAACGGGTGGTGTTGAGAAAGTAGTGGTCATCGATGATGGTGATGTCGATGCTAATGCTATGATTGCTAAAGAAGAACAAACAGAAGCGGCGACCAACTAACACAGCGTCTACCTTATAAAGGTAGATATTGTTTTTTACTAAGTAAACATCAAGGATGATTATGAGCAACTATTTTGTCCCAGTCATCGTCATGACTCGTGCATCAGTCATCAAATCGGTTAGGATGAGTCGTTTTTCAGCATCTTTGCTGGCCATGGCTGCTGTCTTTGCATTAGCTGGTTGCAGCAACAGCCAAGATAGCACTGATGATGTTAATCAGAGCGCTACTGAGACGACGACAGTTTCTGAAACAGGTGATGTGCTACGGATTGGTACCGAAGGTGCCTATGCGCCTTTTAACTATACCAATGCAGATGGGACACTTGGCGGCTTCGATGTCGATATGGCCAACGCTATCTGTGCCGATATGCAAGTCACTTGTGAGATTACGGCGCAAGATTGGGATGGTATCATTCCTGGACTTAAAGCTGGCAAGTATGATGCGATTGTAGCTGCGATGTCTATAACACCAGAACGTGCACAACAAGTCAGCTTTACCGATCCCTATTTTAGTAATACTTTGGTGTTTTTAGCTAGAAAAGAGAGTAGCTTTGATCCAAGTAAAAGTAGCGATATTGATGCCCATTCTATCGCCGCCCAACGCTCAACAATCTCCTCACAGTGGTTAGAAGGCGAATATCCAAAAGCCAACATGAAGTTATATGATACGTTGAGCAATGCGTTTCTGGATTTAGGATCCGGTCGCGTTGATGCGATGATCTCTGACAAAGTACCAGCGCTGGAATGGTTAAGCTCACCATCAGGTAGTCCTTATATGATTAAAGGTGATGAGATTGATATTAATGATAACTTCGCAATAGCTGTTCGTCCTGGTGATGCTTTGCAAGCTAAGATTAATCAATCATTGGCTAATATAAAAGCTAATGGGACTTATGATGAACTTAATCAAAAATACTTCGCGATGCCAGCGACCGAAACAACGGTAGCTGCTGAGCCCGCAACGGATACCGGTGGTCAGTAGTAATTTACTAGCTAGTCACGAAATACTTATTTTATTAGTCAGAAGGATATTGCCATATTGGTGATATCCTTTTTTATTTATGAATTTTTTGTTTTTATCTATAAAGAGCAACTGCTCTGATAAAACTGACTGCACAGTATCGCTAGATTGGTCTTAGCAGTGTCGTTTTGGCACGATTAGCATCCGTCTAGATACAGGTTTTGCGTATGAGCAGTAACATAGAGCTTGCCGATTATGATAAAATCACGGCTCATTTTTGCCGAGTCAATTAATCATAGTCTATACGCGAGCTCAAACGCGGTGTTGCCATACATGGTGCAAGGCTATTGGTACTGATTCGTTCAACTAATATTCTGCTAATTTGCTGATATAAAGAGACTGAGTGGACAACTGTGTTTGACTTACAAGGATTTGGCGCGCTATTACTGAGCGGCGCAACCGTCACTATCAAGCTTGCTATGACCAGCTTAATTATAGGTATGGTCTTAGGGCTTTTAGGTGCCACAGCCAAGCTGTCCAATGTCTGGATACTACGTAAAATTGCGACTGTTTATACAGCGACAATGCGTGGTATTCCTGAGTTGCTATTGGTACTGTTCATTTATTATGGCGGCTCTATTCTGCTGATGAGCATCCTCAAAAAATTCGGTTACAACGACTATGTCGAGATTAGTGCGTTTTGGGGCGGGGTCATGGCGCTATCCATTGCCTTTGGCGCTTATGCGACCGAAATCTTTCGGATGTCCATTCAAGAGATTCCTATAGGGCAGAGTGAGGCCGCGCAAGCGATTGGCATGCGTCCTTTTCAGACCTTTTACCGCATTACTTTACCGCAAGTATGGCAAATTGCCTTACCTGGTCTAGGTAACTTATTCTTGGTATTGCTAAAAGATACTGCGCTAGTATCGGTCATCGGTCTTAAAGATATTATGTATCAGTCATCGCGCGCCGCCCAGTCAACGCAGCAGCCTTTCACCTTTTATATGGCAGCAGCGATTATTTATTTAGGGCTGACGATGCTCATTACAGGCTTTATGATGTGGCTTGAATGGCGTGCTAATCCAGCAGCGCGCTATGCCAAAAAGCTTAGCCGTCAACCAAATCCCCGTCAATCGACCACAGGGTAGAGGAGAGATACTCATGGATTGGAATTGGCAGGTTATTTTTGATCATATCCCAGATTTATTAGGCGGCGCAGTATTAACTGTACAGCTAGTCGTAATATCAGGCATTATTGGGCTATTTTTTGGTTTGGTTTTGGCGTTATTGCGACTGTCCAAAAGCTGGGTAGTACAAATAATACCTTTTCTTTATATCTTCTTCTTCCGTGGCACACCGCTGCTGGTACAGATATTTTTGATTTATTATGGTCTTGGGCAGTTTGAAGCGGTACGTGATTCATTCTTATGGGAGCCAGTACTTAGCCAAGCTTATTGGTGTGCCATTATTGCCTTTACCATGAATACTAGCGCCTACCTCGCTGAGATTATTCGTGGTGCTATTCAAACCATTCCAGTTGGTGAGCTTGAGGCTGCCGATGCTGTCGGTATGTCAAAATGGCAGAAGCTTACCCGTATTACCTTACCGCGAGCATTTGGTATTGTGATTCCAGCTTATAGTAACGAAGTTATCTTTATGCTTAAAGGTAGTGCCTTGGCATCAACTATTGCACTGATGGATATCACTGGAGTGGCACGTACTATCAGCGCGCGTACCTATACCTTAATGGAGTTGTTCTTTGCTGCTGGTATCGTCTACTTGCTATTGTCATGGGTTATTTTATTCACTTTTGGCATGTTTGAAAAAAGAATGAACCGCCATGCCAGTTATGTACCGCCAGATGTCGTGACGCGTACTATTCCATAGTCAGAAAATACATTTCTGCTAAATGTATCAGTACGAGCTATGATGATTGTGAATTATGATAAGTTTATCAAGTAGTCGCAATCGAAGCGGTAAAAGATAGCGTACTATAAATGACCCTATGACTTCCCCTGTTTGTGAGAACCTACTATGAGTGAATCACCCCATGTGTCTTTGATTAATGACGTTTTCGCTCATGCTGACGAGGGAGATGTTAAAGTCAAAACTGGCCGTATCTCGATTGGTAAAGTTGTCTGCGTCGGTCGTAACTATGCTGCCCATGCGCAGGAGTTAGGCAACGAGATACCAAAGTCGCCAATTTTATTTATGAAGCCTGCATCATCAGTGGCTTCTATGCGCAACGATATCATACGACCAGATTCAGATCGCTATGGTGATACTCATTATGAAGCAGAGCTTTGTATTCAGTTATCTGCTGACTTGAGCAATGCAACGGTAGCGCAAGCACAGCAAGCAATCGGTAGCGTCACTATAGGGCTTGACTTGACCTTACGCGATTTACAGACTGAGCTTAAACAAAAAGGTCATCCTTGGGAGCGTGCGAAGTGCTTTGATGGCGCGTGCGTACTCGCTGATTGGGTTGACCCACAAGCATTTGGTGATTTTAGCAATGTGCATTATCAGCTTTATATTAATGATGAGCTTAAGCAAGATGGTGACAGTACGTTGATGCTTTTCCCTGTGTATGAATTACTTGCTGAGATTAGTCATGCTTTTAGTTTGCAAGCAGGTGATGTGATTATGACTGGCACCCCAAGCGGCGTTGGTATACTGCATGCAGGCGATGAGTTAAAATTGGTATTGGGCGCGCATGAGTGGCAGACGCGGGTGCAATAGCGTTACTTTAAATATAGGCTTAAATAAAAATTTGATGTCTGAAAATACAAAATCCTGAGCCAATACTTAGGATTTTTTTTGTTTAAATAAAGCCTGTTATTTAAATGTCATCTTATCGTCATGAAAGTTCAATAGACTCAAGCGTAATCCGCATTTTCGTAGTGGTAATTACAAAGCTGCGACTGAACCCTTTATGCTAATCTAGCCTAACAGCAAGGTGATTGACTATGACGTTATTGAATAAAATGACATTACTGAATGATAAGCAAAATCTTGCCCACGAAGTTGTTGAAGACTCCAATCCTACTCATAATACTGACTTTCAAAGCATTATCAATCGTCGTCTGAACCGCCGTAGTATTCTAAAAGGTGGTACAGGATTGACAGCTGCTGCTTTCTTTGGCGCACTTCCTTTAGTCGGATGTGCTGACAATGATGAAAGTAGTGCTGGAAGCCCCCTTGTCAATAATGATAATGATGCTGCTATTCCTGCACAAGGTGATTTAAAGCGTCCTGAGACTTTAAAGTTTAAAGCAGTTGCGCATTCCACTGCCGAAACAATGAGCGTGGCGGAAGGTTATAAAGCTGAAATTATATTACCACTCGGCACGCCATTAATTTCTGGCATTGATGATTGGAAAGACAATCGTGAGCAGTCTGCTGAGTCGTTTGATTGGCGTATGGGTGACAACCATGATGGCATGTGGTTCTTTGGCAAAAAGGGCCATGGATACGATGCTAAAGCGTCAGAGAATGGTCTGCTGGTCATGAACCATGAGTACGTGAATAGTAGCGAGCTAAGCCCGTTTGGCTACCATGTAATCCAAAATAATAATGCTGCACCCATATTTAAAAATCGTCGCCTCGCCAGTGATGTGCGCCGTGAAGCCAATTGTCATGGCGTGGCTGTGGTTGAGATGACTCGCCGCGCCAATGGCATAGGTTATGAGATGGTGCTCAATTCAAAATACAATCGCCGCATTACTAGCAGTACTCAATCGCAGTTGGCAGGGCCAGTTGCTGGCTCTGATTTGGTCAAGACCAAGTTTGATCCGACAGGCTTTCAGACTCGTGGAATCAATAATAATTGTGGTGCAGGACTATCGCCTTGGGGCACGTATTTGACGACCGAAGAGAATTTTTTAGGAGTTTTTGCCCGTGGTCAAGATGCTAGTCAATTAACTGTCGCACAGAATTACGGTCGTGAGCGTTATGGTGCAACAGAAAATTTTGCCAGCTCAGGGTACTTATGGCATACCCCAGAAGCCAAAGACGCCAAAATCTCTGATGAATTTTCCCGCTGGGACATGACTGCTGTCGGTGCAACCGCGACTGACGATTACCGCAATGGTTTTAACACCTTTGGTTATATCACCGAAATTGACCCTTTTGACCAACATTCTATGCCACAAAAACGTACAGCGCTGGGTCGTTTTGCTCACGAAAACTGCGCCTATGCGCCTGTTGAGCAAGGCAAACCAGTGGTTTTTTATATGGGTGATGATGCCCGCGGTGAGTATATCTATAAGTTTGTCTCTAAAGCCCTGTGGTCAAATAAAGACATAGGAGCGGGCTTAAAAGCTGGTGACAAGTATATGAATGAGGGCACGCTATACGTTGCAATCTTCCATGACGATGGTAGTGGTGAGTGGCAGCCGCTGGTTCATGGTCAAAACGGACTAGATGCCTCTAATAGCGTGCTGCCCTTCAATGGACAAGATGACGTTTTAGTGTTTGCGCGTGCTGCTGCTGACACGTTAGGGGCAACCAAGATGGATCGTCCTGAATGGGTATCGGTCAGTCCCATTACTGGTGAAGTTTATGTGACTTTGACCAATAATAAATATCGCGGTGAACGTGATGATCAACCAGTGTCTGCAACCAACCCGCGCAGTTATCAGGCTCGTGGTAAAGCGCGCGGCAATGACAATGGTCATATTATTCGCTGGGCAGAAGCAGGAGGCGAGCATGCGGCAACGAGCTTTGAGTGGGATATTTATCTATTTGCTGCACCGAGTGCTTTGTCAGCAGAAAACTTATCGCAATTAAATGATAATAACGATTTTTCTTCGCCAGATGGTTTGTATTTCGACCCACGTGGGGTATTGTGGATTCAGACTGATGACGGCGCTTATACCGATACCAGCAGTTGCATGTTGCTCGCAGCACTACCGGGTAATGTCAGCGATGGCACGCTCAAAACTACTTCGGCAGGACAGCAAACTCGTGTCGGTATGAAAGCAAATAATGACAATATTAAACGATTTTTTGTCGGTCCTGAAGGCTGTGAGGTGACCGGTATTACCATGACCCCAGACTTTAAAACGTTATTCATTAACATTCAGCATCCTGGTAATAATTGGGGCGCAGTCGCTGGTGGCAGTACTCCGCGCTCAGCTACAGTCATGATTACTCGCGAGGATGGAGATGTCATACTAGCAGAATCGTTTGCAACGGATATAAAAACGACATAGAAGTTAAGCTGTTCGTATTTAGTAAATAGCTAATATCCAAATAATCTCAAGCCATGACTTGGGATTTTTTATTAGGTGTTTTTATTAAACGATATTTTAGAAAGCTAGCGTGACAGTATAAATGTTTTGTTTACCGCATTTACAGGATAATATGTAAGAGTATCCTTATCACTAAATACATCAAAACTATGAACAATCCAGATTCTATCGATAGCATTCACGATTTATTTGCTAAAAATCAGCCTAAGTTTAATGTTAATGCTAATTCTGACTCTGAAGCTAGCGCGAAATTTCAGGGTGACGTGTATGAAGAGTTGGCACAGCTTGAATATATCTATGTCGATGATGAAATTGGATTAAATACCGAAGACAGTAAAACCATGACCTCGCACAAACCTATCTCTTTGAGTGATTTCTTTGAAGGATTGGCACAGCTTGCGACAATGGGTGTGGTTGAGGTTACTGACATTGTAGAAGCCATCCATCGTGAGATTATTCTACGTCCTTTGGGACGTTTTAACGAAGGCAATGTCAGCAAATGGCAACGTGGTCTTACCGGGCGAATCTATGGGGCAGTACGCCAAGTAACACGGCTAGTAGGCAACAATCTAGCCTCAGCGCTGCGAATATATAAAAGCCTGCTCAATCAAAAAGACTCGCGCCCGCTACCTGAAACACTAAAACAGCTTATCAACGTTCTAAATGGCGTAATGGGCGACCATCTTGTCACACATAATAACCCTCTCGCTATCCCGATGATTTTATACGACAGCTCTTTACGCCCAAGATATGGACATCTAAAAAACAAAGAGATATCAGGGCGCGTTATTGTTTTATGCCATGGTCTTTGTATGAGTCACTTGAGCTGGCAACCAACTGCAGGTAATAGTCTTGGCGCGTGTATTAGTCGCAGTCTGCCAAAATCTACCGTTCTATACCTTGATTACAATACTGGACGGCGCATCTCACTCAATGGTCGCAACTTCTCTAAAGTGCTACAACAGTTAGTAGATAATAACCCAAATATCAGTCAGATAGATTTGGTTGGGCATAGCATGGGTGGATTGGTCGCTCGTAGTGCGCTGTTCTATGGCAAACAACAAGGTTTTAACTGGGTGAAACGAGTTAGTAACCTCATTACTCTTGGCTCACCGCATCATGGTGCAAGCCTAGAGCGTATCGGTTATTTTGTGCAAGATATGATCGCCAAGCTGCCTTTTGCAGGGTCGCTTGCCAAACTGGGTGATTTACGTAGTACAGGCATTATCGATTTGCGACATGGTAGTATTCGTGACGATGATTGGAAGTCTTTAGAAGGCCGCAGTGTGCTACCGCAAGACTTTCATCATCCTGCTCGTCTGCCGCTACATGTGAATACTTACTTTATCGCGGCCACGCTGGTTGAGGCTCATTACGACTCCAAAGCCACAAGCTTATTGGGCGATGGTCTGGTAACAATAGAATCTGCGCTAGGGGAGTATGATGGCGAGCATGCTTTGTCGGTACCTGAAGGGCACAAGGCCATTTTTTATGGCGTAAGTCATTACAATTTACTTTACAACGATAGGGTACATAAGCAAGTCGTTGCATGGCTGTTGGACAATGGGCAAAGTAGCTCTAATCAAGAAGGTGATGCATTTGGTGCTTGCATACATTCTTATCCTGAAAATGTTGAGGTGGTGGTCTAGTTTTTTAGCCTTACTTTCTTATTTAGATTTATCCAGTAAAACAAAAACCCTCAAGCATCACACTTGAGGGTTCTAATTATCATTACAAATTAAACAAATCAATTCAATAAAAACTACTCAGCAAATATCGTTGCGACATCGTCTTTATTAAATTTATAGACTTCACCACAAAATCCGCAATCCATCTCGAATGTACCGCCTTGTTCCTCGATTATATCCAACGCTTCCGCTTCGCCGATTTGCTCAATTGCCATCTCGCATTTCTCACGTGAGCATGTACAGCCAAATGATAAGGCAACAGGGTCGGGCGCAACGACATTTTCTTCATTGTATAAGCGATACAAAATTTCATTCGTATCAAGCGTGGTTAGCTCTTCGGCTTTGACAGTACGAGTCAAAACGCTTAAACGCGTCCACAAGTCGTCATCGATACCCGCATCTTCGTTTTGCTCTACTTCATAGGTTTCTTCAGCGGTACGAGGCAGCATCTGTACCAATATACCACCTGCTTGCAAGCCGTCAGAAGCCAAATTAATTAAGGTTGGAATCTGTGCAGATTGCTTTTGATAATGTGCTAAGCAGTCAGCTAAATTGTCATGGCTACGCTCAACGATACCTTGGTATGCTTCACCGCCATTAGGCTGAATGTTAATAAATAACACGCCTTGACCCATAGCGCCAAGCTCAGCAAAAGCCTCATTAGCACTGGTCATATTTTCCCATGCTTGTACTTGCTCATCAGTATCCGCTTTCCAGCTGGCAAGGGCGCGAATAATACCGTCTTGATCGCATTCAGCCATTGCCCAATTCAGTAAGCTGTCACTGTCTGACGACTGCAATTGAATGGACAGGTGGCCATCAATTTTAACAGTACCGATAAGTAAGCTGGCAGCCGTCAACATTTCACCCAATAAGCGTTTAATGGCTTCAGGGTAGGGCTTTTGAGCGATAGTGCTGGCGTAACTACGTGATAGGCGTACGACGTCGCCACGCACAGGCGAATCTTGAATAAAAAAGCGCTGACGCACATCATTATCGGTAGATACGGTGTCAGTTTTTGCTATCTGAGAGTTTTGATTGGCTTGAGTCATAAGTCATTAGTATGGTTAAGAAGTTGCTAGCTTTATGGGGATTATCCATAATTTATCAACGATAGAGAAAGCGCTAATATTGATTCGAAGCTCTAGAGTTGATAGTAGTTTACCCATTCCATTTAAATTTTCTTATTGAATATGAGATATTATGGATATATGTAAGAAAGTTTACTAAGGTCGGTAAAAGTGTTGTACAGTAACATTAAGTTGCTCTATGATAACTGAAAGTAACAGCAAGGATGCTGGGCAGTGATGTAGAAAATGTCCAAGCTTTTCACCGATTTGTAATAGTTTGATAAAAGGATGTATCTTATGGCTTATTCAATCTCAAAACCTCTAACGTTAGCTGCTTTTATGGCACTTGGCTTGGCTGGCTGTAATAACAGTAACCAAACTGCCGATGATGCTGCTCCAGCAGACGATGCAGCGACTACAGAGGCCGCAGCAAATTCTAACGGCACCCTACAAAAAATAAAAGATTCGGGCACTATTGTCGTCGGTTATCGTGACTCCTCTATTCCATTTTCTTACATCGCAGATGACCCTAACCAGCCGATGGGTTATGCGCATGATTTAGAGATGAAAGTGGTCGAAGCGGTTAAGCAAAAGCTAAACATGCCAGACCTAAACATTCGCTATAACCTAATTACCTCGCAGACTCGTATTCCATTAGTACAAAACGGTACGGTAGATTTTGAATGTGGCTCAACGACTAATAATGAAGAGCGCCAAAAACAAGTGGCTTTCTCTAATGGCTTCTTTGAGATTGGGACGCGCTTATTAACCAAGACCGACTCTGGCATTCAAGACTTTGAAGACTTAAAAGGTAAAACGCTCGTCACGACTGCAGGTACGACCTCAGAGCGTTATATTCGCCAATATAACGACGAGAAGAAGATGGATACCGATATCATCTCTGCCAAAGATCATGGCGAAGGCTTCTTGATGTTAGAGAATGGTCGTGCTGATGCGTTTATGATGGATGATGTACTGCTTGCAGGCGAAAAAGCCAAAGCAAAAAATCCTGATGAATGGGTAATTGTTGGTACGCCGCAATCGTTTGAAATCTATGGCTGTATGATGCGTAAAGACGATCCTGAGTTTAAAGCTGTGGTCGATGAAGCATTGGCTAACACCTTTAGTTCAGGTGAGATTAATAGCATTTATGACAAGTGGTTCTTAAACCCTATCCCACCGAAGAACGTCAATCTAAACTTTGAGATGTCAGACAACTTAAAAGCTTTAATTGCTAATCCACATGATAGTGCCCAGCCAAAAGACGCTGCACAATAATGACATTTTGTCCCTCAATATAGCCGACTCATGCGCTTAGGTATTAGGTAGTCATTAAGTTCAACCTAGCGCATGAGTCTATCTTCCGTTGCTCGGAGAGACAAAAATGAATTATAGCTGGAACTGGGGTGTGCTCTTTGAGCATACTGGTATTGGTAATGAGCTGTACATACATTGGATGATTACCGGCCTTGGCTGGTTGTTATTGATTGGTAGTATTGCATGGGCGATTGCTATGGTCATTGGTACCATCTTTGGTATCATGCGCACTTTGCCAAGCAAGACGGCACGCAGTATCGGCACCGCCTATGTGACTTTTTTTCGTAATATCCCTCTATTAGTTCAATTATTCTTTTGGTTTTATGTTGCCCCTGGCTGGCTAACACCTGCCTTACAAGAATGGTGGTATAAAGACTTATCTCCAAATACCTCAGCCATGCTCTCAGCGAGTATTGGTCTTGGCTTATTTACCGCTGCGCGAATTGTTGAGCAAGTGCGTACGGGTATCCAGTCATTGCCACAAGGTCAAATCAATGCTGCCTACGCGCTAGGGTTTAGTATCCCGCAAGCTTATAAGGAAGTTCTGTTACCACAGGCATTTCGCGTCATTCTACCGCCACTTAGCTCTGAGCTGACAAACTGCTTCAAGAATGCTTCAGTGGCATCTTTGGTTGGCGTAATGGAGCTGATTAGCCAGACCAAAACCATTAGCGAATATACGCAAAATAACCTTGAAATTTATACTTACGCGACCGTGATTTATTTGGTGTTTAACCTGTCTTTGATAGCTATCATGGGTTTGATTGAGCGCAAACTGCGTGTACCAGGGCTTATTGCAGGGAGTCAGAAATGAGTATGATGACCGAACTTGCAACGGCCTATCCAGGTCTAATGGGTGGAATGCTGACCACCTTAAAAGTATTATTCTTAGCCATCATCGGTGGTATCAGTTTAGGAACGGTACTCGCTTTGATGCGGCTATCTGGTATTAAGATATTAGAAGTACCAGCCAAGCTGTACGTCAATTACTTCCGTTCTGTACCGTTGCTATTAGTATTGCTATGGTTTTATTTTGCCGTACCGATGATCTACTTTTGGGTAGCTGGTAAATACTTACAACTTGATGCAGCCTTTGCCTCGTGCGTCGTTGCCTTTATGATGTTCGAAGCCGCCTATTTTTCAGAAGTGGTGCGTGCGGGTATTCAGTCTATCGGTAGTGGGCAAGTAAATGCCGCAAAAGCTTTGGGTATGACTTATGGGCAGACCATGCGCTTAGTCGTGCTACCACAAGCCTTTCGGAAGATGCTGCCACTTATTTTGCAGCAATGTATTATTTTATTCCAAGATACGACATTGGTATTTGCTATCGGTTTGACAGACTTTTTCCGTGCAGCCTACGTACGTGGTGAGCTGATGGGCTTATTAACACCTTATATTTTAGGGGCAGGAGCGGTGTATTTTATCATCAGCTTAAGCGCTTCTATTGGCGTACAACAAGTGCAAAAACGTTTGAGGTTCTAATAACTGAAGTTTGAATTTCTGAGATTTTAATTACAGGTTCTAGTAATAGCTATTTATGAATAAATTTTAATAAAAAGCTATTGCCTAGAATTTATGAGAGTAACCAATAAATATCTTATGAAATATAACTATATTTCATAAAGCTACATTTAATAAAATTATCCAAAATACGACGGTTAGGAGCCAGTGATGAGTAGTGCTGATACGTATACAAATGACTTTGGCGGACTGGTTACCAATAACGGCCATGCTAGTGATGAGATGGTCATTCAAATGACTGACGTCAGCAAATGGTATGGTGACTTTCAAGTTTTGAGCGACTGTTCTGCCCACGTGCACAAAGGTGACGTGGTGGTGGTCTGTGGGCCATCGGGTAGTGGTAAATCTACTTTGATTAAGACCGTCAATGGACTTGAGCCTTTTCAAAAAGGTCAGATTATGGTCAATGGCATCTCAGTCGGTGCGCCAAAGACCGATTTACCTAAGCTGCGCAGTAGCGTTGGCATGGTGTTTCAACATTTTGAATTGTTCCCGCATTTGACTATTATTGATAACTTAATGGTCGCGCAGATTAAAGTATTAGGCCGTAAAGAAAGTGAGGCTAAACAAAAAGCGATGGCGTATCTGGATCGCGTAGGACTGACCGTACAAGCAGCGAAGTATCCGGCCGAATTGTCCGGTGGTCAGCAGCAGCGGGTAGCGATTGCACGTGCGCTGGCGATGGATCCAGTTGCAATGCTGTTTGATGAGCCAACCTCAGCACTTGATCCGGAGATGATTCAAGAGGTGCTGGATGTCATGGTAGAGCTGACCCGCGATGGTATGACGATGATGTGTGTCACTCATGAGATGGGCTTTGCTAGTCAGGTAGCTAATCGTATTATCTTTATGGATGAAGGCTATATCGTTGAAAACTGTAGTAAAGATGAATTCTTTGAAGGTGCGAAAAGTGATCGTGCGCAAATGTTCTTATCAAAGATTCTTAATCATTAGCATGTAGCACTATATTACGAATCATTTTTAAAGCGTTCTTTTAAAACCTCTATAATTTAAAGCGTCTATAAATAGGCGCTTTTTTGTGGGAGTAGGTTTATGTCATTAATATCGATGTTGATATAAAGGGCTATACAGGAGAATAGATGAGTGAATGGCTGTTTACTGATACAATAAGGGTAATTATTTTTGGCAAAATCTGATACACACAGTAATTAAGTTAATAGGAGCTTGTATGAGTGCAGAACGTTCATCTACATCGAGAGGTGTGGTAATTATTGGTGCAGGATTGGCCGGCTGGCATGTCATCGATGCGATTCGGGCGAAAGATAAAGATATTCCAATTACCTTGATTACCGCTGATAGTGGCGATCGTTATCATAAGCCAATGCTAACAATGGCAATTAGCCAAAACAAAAGCGCATCAGACTTGGTGAGAGCTACGGGTAATGATGCAGCAGAGGCTGCGAATATCAATTTACTTGCCAATACGCAAGTTAGTGATATTGATGCTGCCAGTCAGCAGTTATATCTTGTCTCTGCTAATCGCTCAGATCCAGCTAACACGAGTTACGCAACGATCAGCTATGACAAGCTAGTGCTAGCAATGGGTGCTCACCCTATCTTTCCGCAAAGCTTGCCAGAGGATTTGGTTTGGCATGTCAATCATATTGAGCGCTTTGGTCAACTGCAAGAGAAGCTGGCAACCGGTAGTCAGCATGTTGCCATTGTTGGGGCTGGCATGGTTGGGACAGAAATAGCAGAGGACTTGCTGAAGGCTGGTCATGAAGTGACGCTGATCGATTTAAATGATGCACCACTTTCACAAATGCTACCGCCAAAAGCCACGGCTCGTATTGCTCAAGCGGTCAAATCACAAGGGATTAATTTTTTGGGCAGTTGCCAAGTGTCTGATGTTACTCGTAAAGATAATGGTAAATTGCAGGTCAGTTATGAGCCACTAGCGTCAGCCGCTGACAGTGCTACTGCTCAGCAACTCGAGCCGCTCATTGTCGATCATGTGATTGCCAGTACAGGCTTGCTCGTTGATGATAAATTGCCTGCTGCTGCTGGTGTTGAATTCAATCGACGTACCGGTATCGTGGTCAATGCGACAACGTTGCGTACTAATGCTTCTAGTATTTATGCCATTGGCGATTGCATGTCAATTAATGGGGTAGCGTGTCGTTATGTTGCACCGCTGCGGGCGCAGGCAGCGACCATTGCTGATGATGTTTTAGGTCATGAGCATGACGGCTATGAGCATAAGCCGCCGATGATTCGTCTAAAAAATAAAGCCATTTCTGTGATGGTTACTGGGGTGCCGCAAGCTGCTGGCAATTGGCAGGTAAAGACTGAGACTGATGAAGAGTTAATCATGGATTTGCTAGATGATAACGATGCGGTTAGCGCAACAGTTACTATTAAAGCGCCTGTCATGCCCAAAGCTTAATTATTAAAAAATCTCTATACCATAGCCAGTGCTGCAATTCTAATGCAGCATTGGCTTTTTTTATGTCTATCGCATCTTTTATATCACTCGTTAACATGATAATACGTCGCATCAATCCTAATCGATACGTGCTGTATCAGTTATGATTGACAGTCTTTCGTTTAAGGCGCTATATTGGTTAGGGCATGATTTAACTATACTGTCTAGTTATAAAGAATATTCAAGGAGGAATATTGTTTTTACCTTAGCAGCGCATTAAATGCTCATAAGGCAATAATAAAATTAACAGCAAAACGAAAGGACTCGTTATGACTCAGCTTGCCGATTTCGACAATATTCTCAATGACAATACTCTTAATGACAGTATTCTTAACAATGTACCCAAAGTTAATATAGGTGCGCGCTCAGCGAATGCGCCACTCACCCAAAGCCATGATAAAGGACTTGATGTGCCGCTGATTGAGGCGACCATCGGTGATTTTTTCGATGCCATTGTTAATAAATATCCTGAGCGTGAAGCCTTGGTTTCTCGCCATCAAAATATCCGCTGGACTTATCTTGAGTTACAGGAAAAAGTCAATCAGCTGGCCAGTGCCATGATTGAGATGGGGCTTGAGATAGGTGATCGTATCGCTATTTGGTCGCATAACAATGCGGAATGGCTGCTGATGCAATTAGCGACAGCAAAAATTGGCGTCATCTTAGTCAATATCAATCCTGCTTATCGAACTTTTGAGCTGCAATATGCGCTGAATAAACTGGGCTGCTCGGCCTTGGTATTGATGCGTCATTTTAAAACCAGTGATTATACGCAAATGATTCGCGAGCTATGTCCTGAAATTTATCATAAAAGCTATAATCAGCTTGATTTGGTCGAAATTCCTACCATTGAGCGCATTATTTGGATTGATGAGCCAGAGAGTGATGAGGACTTTAATTTTATGCAAAAGTTCTCTACGTGGATGGCAGAGGGTGATGCAAACGACCCTCGCGTAGCGGAACGTCAAGCTCAGCTCAAAAACACCGATGCTATTAGTGTGCAGTTTACCAGTGGCACGACCGGCACACCCAAAGGCGCTACCTTAACGCATCGTAATATCTTGAATAATGGCTATTTCATGGGTGAAGGAATGAGGCTCACGGAAGAGGATAGGCTGTGTATCCCATTGCCACTCTATCACTGCTTTGGCATGGTGGGCGGCAACTTAGCTATTTTGACCCATGGTGGTTGCGCAGTTTATCCTAATGATGGTTTTGATCCGTTGACAGTATTGCAAACGGTGGAAGCAGAAAAATGTACCGCCTTACTTGGCGTCCCGACGATGTTTATCGCGGAACTTGATCATCCAGAATTTGATAGCTTTGATTTGTCCAGTTTGCGCACGGGTATCATGGGCGGTTCAAGCTGTCCTATCGAGGTTATGCGCCGTGTCATGGATAAGATGCACATGAGTGAGGTGACCATTGCTTATGGCATGACCGAGACCAGTCCAGCTTCTTGTCAGACTAGCTCGCAAACGCCACTTGAAAAGAGAGTGTCCACAGTGGGGATGGTACTGCCAGCGCTTGAAGTTAAAATCGTCGATACCGAAACTGGTGATATCGTCCCGATTGGAGAGACAGGCGAATTACTTATATACGGCTATGCGGTCATGAAAGGCTATTGGGGTAGCCGATTTAAAACACGCTCGGCAATCACTGATGGCTGGATGCATACGGGTGATTTGGCAACGATGGACGAAGATGGTTATATCACGGTGGTTGGGCGTAGTAAAGATATGATCATTCGCGGTGGCGAAAATATTTATCCAGTAGAAGTCGAAAACTATCTCTATCGTCATCCTAAAATCCGTGATGTACAAATCGTCGGGGTTCCTGATAAAAAGTATGGCGAAGTGCTGGCTGCTTGGATTATTCCAAAAGAGCCAGGAAGTTTGACCGAAGATAAGGTAAGGCAGTTCTGTCGTGACCACATTGCACATTATAAAGTGCCGACTTACTTTCGCTTCGTGACTGAATATCCAATGACCGTGACTGGTAAAATTCAGAAATATAAAATCGTTGAGCAAATGATAGAGGAATTGAGCTTGGATTAGGCTGTAGTAGATAGACGCTAACAAACATCAGTCATTAATTTATAATCGCTAGTATTATAAAGGCTTACAACTGAATGCTAAAGGCCTAAAGACAGAAGTGTTAAACACTGATAAAGTCAGTTTTATACTACTATACTATAAAGCTGGCTTTTGTATTTTAGGTTATATTAAATATTCATTATTTATCTATGAAAAATTTATTTAACTTATGCTATGCTTTTAAATGATACATATTGTATCGCTATCATTGACAGTCTTTCATTTGAAGCGGTATAGTAGATAATAATATATGATATATATTCAAGGACGAAAAATTAGCTTACGGGCTGTTTTTATATAGAATAAAAAAGTAAAACGAAAGGACTCGTTATGACTCAAAATATTGATTTCGATACTATCTTAGCTAACATTCCCAGCATCAATATGGGTGCACGCTCAGCAAATGCGCCACTTTCTCAAAGTTATGATAAAGGCCCCGATGTGCCGCTGATTGAAGTGACTATCGGCGACTTTTTTGACGCCATTGTCGCAAGATGTCCAGAGCGCGAAGCGTTAGTTTCATGTCACCAAAATATCCGCTGGACTTATAAACAGCTACAAGAAAAGGTCAATCAACTGGCGAGCAGTATGATTGAGATGGGACTTGAGATTGGTGATCGCGTCGGTATCTGGTCGCATAACAATGCCGAATGGTTGCTAATGCAATTAGCGACTGCTAAAGTCGGCGTTATCCTCGTCAATATCAATCCTGCCTATCGTACCTTTGAGTTGCAGTATGCCTTGAATAAACTTGGCTGCTCGGCTTTGGTGTTAATGCGCCACTTCAAGACCAGCGATTATACGCAAATGGTGCGTGAGCTGTGTCCAGAGATTTATCATAAAACTTATAATCAGCTGGATTTGGTCGAAATACCGACGATTGAGCGTATCATTTGGATTGATGAACCAGGTAATGATGAAACCTTTAGTTATATGCAAAAGTTCTCTGACTGGATAAGTGAGGGTGACCCGAACGACCCACGCGTTGCTGAACGGCAAGCACAACTCAAAAACACTGACGCTATTAATGTGCAGTTCACTAGCGGTACGACTGGCACGCCAAAAGGTGCCACGTTAAGCCATCGTAATATCCTCAATAATGGCTACTTCATCGGTGAGGCCATGAATCTCACTGAAGAAGACATATTGTGTATTCCTGTGCCGCTTTATCACTGTTTTGGTATGGTACTCGGGAATTTAGCCATTTTGACGCATGGCGGTTGTATCGTATATCCCAACGATGGTTTTGAGCCATTAAGTGTCCTGCAAGCGGTCGAAGAAGAAAAGTGTACTGGTTTGCATGGGGTGCCAACGATGTTTATCGCGATGCTTGATCATCCAGACTTTGATCAATACGATTTATCCACTTTGCGCACTGGTATTATGGCAGGCTCTAGTTGTCCGATTGAAGTCATGCGCCGCGTCATTGATGAGATGCATATGAGCGAGGTCACCATTGCTTATGGCATGACAGAGACCAGTCCAGTATCTTGTCAGACGAACAAGCATACACCGCTTGAAAAGCAGGTTTCCACTGTAGGACTGGTGCAGCCAGCGCTTGAAGTCAAAATTATCGATACAGAAACGGGCGAGACTGTACCGCTAGGAGAAAAAGGCGAGCTACTCACGCGCGGCTATTCGGTGATGAAAGGCTATTGGGGCGACCGCTTCAAAACCCGCGCGTCCATTCAAGATAATTGGATGCATACAGGCGACTTGGCAACCATGGATGAAGATGGGTACGTCAAAGTGGTCGGTCGTAGCAAAGACATGGTCATTCGCGGTGGCGAGAATATCTACCCAGTAGAGATTGAAAACTATCTTTATCGCCATCCCAAGATTCGCGATGTGCAAATCGTTGGTATACCTGATGCTAAGTATGGTGAAGTATTGGCGGCATGGATTATTCCCAAAGAGCCTGATTGCTTAACCGAAGAAGAGGTTAAGGAGTTCTGCCGTAATAACATTGCTCATTATAAAATACCTACTCACTATCGTTTCGTCGAAGAATACCCGATGACCATTACGGGAAAAATTCAAAAGTATAAAATCGTTGAGATGATGAAAGATGAGCTGGGCTTATAGTAAGCTTGCTTCTTAGGTCTGAAACATTTAGGTTTTAAACATCACGGATTAATCATGTGAGTAACGCTTAAAATAAATAGCAGTTAGAATAACTCGCATAAAAAAGCTACTCGCATTTACGTATCAAAGAAAAGGGATATCATGAGCGCTATCATAACCAGTAAACTGAGTCCAAACGCTGCTGAGTTTCAGCAAAACAGTGCCGCTATGCAAGAGGTGGTTGATGACTTATATCTGCACTTGCGTAAAGTCGTCCAAGGCGGTTCAGAACGTGCACGTGCCAAGCATCTAGCACGTGGCAAGCTGCTCCCTCGTGAGCGCGTCGAGCGTTTGCTTGATGTAGGTACGCCATTTTTAGAAGTGGCTCCGATGGCAGCGCACGATATGTATGGCGAAGATATTCCAGCTGCTGGCGTGATTGCTGGTATCGGTCGCATTAACGGCACTGAATGTATGATTGTCTGTAATGATGCCACGGTAAAAGGCGGAACTTATTACCCATTGACGGTAAAAAAACATCTACGTGCGCAAGAAATCGCCCAAGAAAACAACTTGCCTTGCGTATATTTGGTGGATTCAGGCGGCGCTAACTTACCCAACCAAGATGACGTATTCCCTGACAAAGAGCACTTCGGGCGCATCTTTTTTAATCAGGCCAACATGAGTGCTGCAGGCATTCCACAGATTGCCGTAGTCATGGGTAGCTGTACGGCGGGCGGTGCTTATGTACCAGCTATGAGTGATGAATCTATTATTGTTAAGGACCAAGGCACCATCTTTCTGGGTGGCCCGCCACTAGTAAAAGCAGCAACGGGAGAAGAGGTCACGGCTGAAGACTTGGGCGGCGGCGATGTGCATACCCGTCTGTCAGGGGTCGTCGACCATTTAGCACAGAACGATACCCACGCGCTATCGATTGCGCGTAATATCGTCAGCCATTTAAATCGTCCTGCTAAGCAAATTCCGAATCAAATCAAACCACGTCCACCTCGCTATGATGCCAAAGAGCTATATGGCGTCATTCCAACGGACAAGCGCAAACCATTTGATATCAAAGAAATCATCGCTCGTATCGTCGATGATAGTGCCTTTGATGAATTTAAAGCGCGCTTTGGTACCACGCTGGTTTGTGGTTTCGCTCATATCGAAGGTATGCCAGTCGGTATTATTGCCAACAACGGCATCTTGTTTAGTGAGTCGGCGCAAAAAGGCACACACTTTATTGAGCTATGTTGTAAGCGTAAAATCCCATTGATATTCCTGCAAAACATCACCGGCTTTATGGTTGGTCGTAAATATGAAAACGAAGGTATTGCTCGTCATGGTGCCAAGATGGTGATGGCAGTGGCCAACGCGAAAGTGCCAAAATTTACCGTCATCGTTGGCGGCTCATTCGGCGCTGGTAACTACGGCATGTGTGGCCGTGCTTATAGTCCACGCTTCTTATGGATGTGGCCAAATGCGCGCATCTCTGTGATGGGCGGCGAGCAAGCAGCATCGGTATTGGCAACGGTCAAGCGTGACAATTTTGACCGTAAAGGCGAGGAGTGGAGTGCGGAAGATGAAGCCGCATTTAAAGCGCCGATTCTCGATATGTACGAAGAGCAAGGTCATCCATATTATGCAACGGCGCGTCTCTGGGATGATGGGGTGATTGATCCTGCCGATACTCGTAACGTACTGGCGTTAGGTTTGAGCGCTGCCTATAACGCACCGATTGAAGAAACTACTTATGGTGTCTTTAGAATGTAGATTGGTATTCTACTTTTGATGAGTGAGTGCTTTAGTTTACAAAATAGACTGTGTTACTAAGGTCAGTACGTGACTGGTAAAAATTTTCTTGCGTGCTGTGCCTACGCCGACAGAGGCTGCGAAAATTTCTACCAGTCACCCATTTCTTTTCGAAGATAGAATGACGGTGTTAGAAGTAAAAAAGAACGTGACGCAAAATTATCCGTAAAAAAAGACATGCAAAAGTTACCACAAAACATTGAGATAATCCTATATGAATAATTATAAAAGCCTATTGGTCGATATTGAGCAGCACGTGGCTACGGTAACATTAAACCGCCCTGAAATACGTAATGCTTTTAATGATGAAATGATTGCCGAATTAACGGATGTATTTAACAAGCTTGGCACTGATGATAATGTCCGAGTCATTGTGCTAGCGGCTGCTGGTAAAGCGTTTTGTGCTGGTGCGGATCTTAACTGGATGCGTGCGATGGCAGATTATAGCTATGAAGAGAACCTAGCAGACGCTGATAAACTCGCGCAAATGCTTAAGACCATTTATGAATGCCCCAAACCAACGGTTGCCGCTATTCAAGGGGATGTCTATGCAGGTGGTATGGGTTTAATAGCCGTTTGCGATGTAGCCATCGCGGTTAAAATTGCGAACTTTTGCCTAAGCGAAGTGCGTTTGGGATTGGCTCCTGCAACGATTAGCCCTTATGTTATTAAGGCGCTAGGTGCTCGCGCATCACAGCGCTATTTCTTAAGTGCAGAAGTTTTTGATGCCAAAAAAGCTCAGCAACTGGGCTTGATCCATGAGCGCGTCAGCGAAGAAGCGCTTAATGATGAGGTAGCCACGTTCTGCGCCAAAGTGGTCAAAAACAGCCCGGATGCGGTTAAGACTTGCAAACGTTTATTGCATGAAGTGGCGGGCGCACCCATTACCAATGAATTGATTGCCGATACGGTAAAAGGCATCGCTGATATTCGTTCATCAGAGCAAGGTAAAGAAGGCGTACAAGCGTTTCTGCAAAAAAGGAAGCCTGATTGGCTGACAGCAGATTAATAATAGAAGAGATATTTGGTAAATTGACGATAAATTAACAGCAGATGCCATTTTTTTTAAAACAGTCACACGTGAACATCAACCTATATTTTATTATTTATCATTATTTATTAATGTCACAAACGAATGTTAAAAACGATAAAAACGACAAGACACAGGGATAGTTATGTTTTCTAAAATTCTAATCGCCAACCGTGGTGAAATTGCCTGCCGTGTTGCAGCAACTGCTAAGCGTCTGGGTGTAAATACCGTCGCTGTTTATTCTGATGCTGACCGTGAAGCTAAGCATGTCGCTGTCTGTGATGAAGCCGTTTATTTGGGCGGATCGTCTCCCAAAGACAGCTATCTTAAAGGCGATGCTATCATTGCGATTGCTAAAGAGACTGGCGCACAAGCGATCCACCCAGGCTACGGCTTTCTAAGTGAGAATGCAGATTTTGCGCAGGCCTGTCAGGATGCAGGTCTAGTCTTTATTGGTCCATCAGCTGATGCTATTCGCGCTATGGGCGGTAAATCTGAGTCCAAGCGTTTGATGGAAGCGGCTGGCGTGCCATTGATACCGGGTTATCATGGTGACAATCAAGATGCAGAGTTTTTAAAGCAGCAAGCAGATAGCATTGGCTATCCAGTACTGATTAAAGCCAGTGCGGGTGGTGGCGGTAAAGGCATGCGTATCGTTGAGCAGAGCAGCGATTTTATTGACCTGTTAGACTCCTGTCGCCGCGAAGCGATAACCAGTTTTGGCAATGATCAGGTATTGGTCGAAAAATACGCTCTAAAACCACGCCATATCGAAATTCAAGTATTTGGTGATACGCATGGTAACTATGTGCATCTGTTTGAGCGTGATTGCTCGGTACAACGTCGCCATCAAAAGGTATTAGAGGAAGCGCCAGCTCCAGGTGTTGACGCTACAATGCGTGAAGCGATGGGAACAGCGGCAATCGAAGCCGCGCGTGCGGTTAGTTATTTTGGTGCAGGCACGGTTGAATTTATCGTGGAGCAGCGCGAAGGCTCTATGAACTTTTATTTCATGGAAATGAATACTCGTCTGCAAGTTGAGCATCCAGTCAGTGAAGCCATTACTGGTGTCGATTTGGTCGAGTGGCAACTCTTGGTCGCAGCGGGTAAGCCATTACCTAAGCAGCAAGATGAGCTGGCGATTAATGGTCATGCGATTGAAGCGCGTATCTGTGCTGAAAACCCTGACAATGGCTTTTTGCCAGCGACAGGTACTTTATTTACTTATCAAAAACCTGAGCATAGCACCTTTGTTATTAATAACGACAGCGCAGGCGTGCGTATCGATGATGGGGTGCGCGAGGGCGATGTGATTAGCCCGTTCTACGACTCTATGATTGCCAAGCTTATCGTTCATGCGCCCACTCGCGAGCAAGCATTGGCTAAACTCGATCGAGCACTCGGACAAACACGCATCGTTGGCTTGCCGAATAACGTGGCATTTTTGCGCTATATTCTAAATACTGAGTCGTTTAGCCAAGCCAATCTCGATACGGCATTGATAGAGCGTGAGGCGGACGAGCTGTTTAATCAGCATCCGCTGCAGTTATCGACGCTTGCTGTGACAGCCATTGCTCAGCAGCTTGCCAGTGAAGGGATTGCACAAGATACAGATCCGTTTAGTAAGCCTACTGGTTTCCGTGCTTATAACGCTTATGCGAGATCGTTTAGCTTGATATATGATGAGCAAGCTTATAGCGCCCGTATTAGTAATTGGCACAACGCACATTATTCTGACAGTAAAAAGAGTGCTGAAAATACCAGCAGCTTTACGTTGGTCATTGAAAAAGAGGTCGCTAACACTCAGGATAATAGCAATATCAATGTAGCTGCTGAGTTGGAAACTGTTTATCAAGGTGAAGTCAGCTACGCTAGCAGTGATGCACACAATCATACTTTATGGCTAGAAGGCGCACGTATTAGCGCTCAAAGTTGGGTACATAATGAGACCGTTTATGTGTTCACTGATAGCGGTCGTGATGAGATTACGCTGATTGATATCATGGCGCATGTGGGAGAAGAGTCTGCGGCGGTCGGTAGTTTGAAGTCACCAATGCCAGGGCAGGTCGTTGCCTTTAAAGTGGCTGTCGGCGATAGCGTGAAGAAAGGCGAGCCACTCGCCGTTATCGAAGCGATGAAAATTGAACATACCATTACCGCACCAACTGACGGCGTAGTGGCAGAATTGTTATTTGCGGCGGGTGACTCGGTTGCAGATGGTGATGAGTTACTGCGTATTGACACGGAAGCTAGCGAAGCTTAAGAACCGAAGTATAAGAACAATAAAAGGATAATAACCATGAGCCATTCGTATCCAGAGCACGTCACCATCGTAGATGTCAGCCCACGTGATGGCTTACAAAATGAATCGATGACGGTACCGACTGCGGTTAAGCAAACGCTTATCAATGATTTAATCGCGGCAGGCGTCAAAAAGCTTGAGGCGACCAGCTTTGTCTCGCCAAAATGGGTGCCGCAAATGGGCGACAACAGTGAGCTGATGACCGTGCTTGCAGATAATAGGCGTGATGACGTTATTTATTCGGTACTCGTGCCCAATATGCGCGGTTTTGAAAATGCTATTGTGCATCGTCCTGATGAAATAGTAATTTTTGGCTCAGCCAGTGAGACCTTTAGTCAAAAAAACATCAATTGCAGTATCGATGAAAGTATTGAACGTTTTGCACCCGTTGCTGCTGCTGCAAAAGAACAGGGCATCAAGGTACGCGGTGTTATCTCTTGCACGGTCGGTTGCCCTTATGAAGGCGAGATTGATCCTAGCCAAGTGGCTTATGTGACTAAGCGCTTGGTTGAGATTGGTTCAGAGCAGATTGGTATTGCTGATACAATTGGTGTTGGTACGCCGCTGAAAGTACAGCGCGCGCTACAAGCCGCATTAGAATATGCCGACATCGCTATGCTATCAGGACATTTCCATGACACTTATGGTCAAGCCGTCAGTAATACCTTAGCCGCACTACAGATGGGCGTTAGCGAATTCGATACATCAGTAGCTGGGCTTGGCGGTTGCCCGTATGCCAAAGGCGCAACGGGTAATGTCGCAACCGAAGATGTAGTCTATATGCTGCACGGTATGGGTATTAGCACTGGTATTGACTTGGATAAACTGGTCGTCGCTGGCGAGCGTATCAGTGAGTTTTTGGGTCGCCGCAATGGTTCAAGCGTGGCGCGAGCCATTATCAATAAGCGTCAGTCTTAACTAACACTACTTTAAAAAAACAGATTAAAATTCAAGATTTAAAACATCAAAATACAAGGAATAGTTATGAGTTTACCTGGATTGAATTTTCAGCTTGGCGAAGATATCGACGCGTTACGTGATGTGGTACAGCAGTTTGCAGCGAAAGAAATTGCCCCGCGTGCGGCTGAGATTGACAGCAGCGATGAATTCCCAATGGATTTGTGGCAAAAGATGGGTGATTTAGGTCTACATGGTATCACTGTTCCTGAAGAGTACGGTGGTGCTGATATGGGCTACGTCGCTCATATGGTCGCAATGGAAGAAATCAGTCGTGCTTCAGCCTCCGTGGCGCTGAGCTACGGTGCGCACTCTAATCTTTGTATCAACCAAATTAAACGCAATGGTTCAGAGGAACAAAAGCAAAAATATCTGCCGAAACTCATTAGCGGTGAATTCATTGGTGCTCTCGCGATGAGTGAAACGGGCGCTGGCTCAGATGTGGTCAGTATGAAGCTAAAAGCCGAAGAAAAAGACGGCGGCTACATTTTAAACGGTAGTAAAATGTGGATTACCAATGGTCCTGATGCGGATGTGATGGTGGTTTATGCCAAAACTAATCCAGAGATGGGTGCTAAAGGCATGACGGCATTTATCGTTGAAAAAGGCATGGAAGGTTTTGGTACAGCGCAAAAGCTCGATAAATTAGGCATGCGCGGCAGTCATACCGGTGAGATGATCTTTAATAATGTTGAAGTCCCTAAAGAGAATATCTTAGGCGGCCTCAACGAAGGCGTTAAGGTACTGATGAGTGGTCTAGATTACGAGCGCGCGGTATTAGCCGCAGGTCCTATCGGTATCATGCAAGCAGTGATGGATAATGTCGTTCCTTATATCCATGATCGCAAGCAATTTGGTCAAGCGATTGGTGAGTTTCAGCTTATCCAAGGTAAAGTCGCGGACATGTATACCATCTTGCAGGCGGGGCGTAGCTTCTTATACACCGTTGGTAAAAATCTCGACATGTTAGATCAACGCGGTGCTGGTCATAGTCGAGAAGTGCGTAAAGATTGCGCCAGTGTGATTTTATGGTGTGCCGAAAAAGCCACTTGGATGGCAGGTGAAGGCATTCAAATCTTTGGCGGTAATGGCTATACCAATGAGTATCCGCTAGGTCGTTTCTGGCGTGATGCCAAACTCTATGAAATCGGCGCAGGTACCAGCGAGATTCGCCGTATGCTGGTTGGTCGTGAGTTGTTTAACGAGACTAAGTAAAAATTATTGAATGTTCGTTAGATATTAATTTCAGAATAAAATCGATACATTAATATCCTCGTGCTAATGGGCTAAATTTTTCTTGCTTGCTGTTCGCAGGCGTGACAGAGGCTACGAAAAACTCATCCCATTAGCACTCTGTATGGGTTTGAAATCGAACAGGCTATAACAAAAAAGCAGTACGCTTAAAACGTACTGCTTTTTTTATTTCTATTTTATATCTTATAAAGATCTTAGATTAAAATTGCTATGACAGTTTACTATGGTCAAAATAGCGTGCCAGACCATTTAACAATAAATCATCGCGCAGGCGTACAGGGCGATTGACATGTTGCGCAATAATGGCTGCATCACCACCCGTCATAATGACTTCAAAGTTGGGATGACGATGGCTAATCTCATTTATCGCACCAACGATGGATAATAATATCCCACGATGTACCGCATCTTGCGTGGTGGTGCCCTGACTGACACTATCAAAAGTACCGTTAGAGATGGTGATTTGCTTGGTACCTGAGAACAGTGACTCGCGTTGCAGATAGATGCTTGGGAAAATATAACCGCCTAAATGCTCAGCATGGTCAATCAAATCAATCGTCACCGCTGTACCGCAACCAATCACGCATTGACGCTTTTTCTTATCAACTGCGCCCAGCATCTGTAGCCAACGATCGCAGCCGAGCTGCTCGTCATTGTAGGCGCTACGCATCAATGGGTGTTCATCATCAACATGGACAAACTCAAACGGAATATCTAGACGACTCAAAGTCTCTGATACTTTTACGTTCAGCTCGTCACCCAGTACTGACGAGATACCGATAAAGTCGGGCGCATAACGCTCAAAGCGATCGGTTAGACCCATGAGTAATTCGGCAGGCGCTTGTAAATGCTGCTTGGCATCGTGCGCGACTATCTGCCCGATATCATCAGTGAGCCAGTATTTAAGACGAGTATTTCCAAGATCTAACCAGAGCATAAAAATCCCTTTATATAGTGCTCGTTAAGTAGGCGGTCTAAGCCTCATGAATCACATCAATACGACCGGTAAAAAGCGCAGAAATCTTACCGTTATCTTGACGCAATTGCAAACAGCCGTTTGTATCAATACTGCAGGCGTCACCAGTGATTACATGCGAATTATCATCATGGTCTTGGGTGACACGTAATCGCAGACCTGCCAGTGCGTCCATCGTCGCAAACTCTTGTAAAAAGCTGTCCAAATAGTAGGTATGTCCAGTTGGCCTTTCGATATCAAAGTGCTCAAAGCGGGTCATAGCCGCCAGTAACGCTTCACTAATTTGCTGATAAAGCGTTTGTAAGGTTGGTAGACTGTTCGCGTTATCTGACGCCAGCATTCCATAAATATCTTGCAAGCTAACTGCTTGATAGCTCATGCCTTCACAAGTTTGCGCGGTTAGCTTTGGCGCAGCTTGTACATTAAGTCCAACGCCCATGACGACACCAACCAATTTTCCTGCCTTCCATACTGGTTCAATTAAAATACCAGCAAGCTTATTAAATTGAATAATTTGCGTGTCTAGTTCAGCTTTATCTGATTCGGGTGAGTTTTGATAAAAGCCTAAATCATTGGCCCATTTTACGCCAATAGGGGTTAAACTTTGCGCGCGTAATTGCTCATTCAATGTTTGGATAACAGGCGTTTTTGCCAGCTCAACGCCGATGATTAACGATAACAAACCGCTAATAGGCATGTGTACTGGATGGTATAACGACAGATAAACATTACCGCGCGGTGATTGCCATGAGCGTCCTCGCTGTCCGCGCCCTGCACTCTGGGTCTCAGCCGTTAGTAGATGCAACTCAGTAGCATCCAGCGTACCATCTTGCACAGCGTCTATCAGCTCACTATTGGTAGAGGCACTGCTGGTCACATGACGATGCGTAACCTCAGCTAAATGGACGGAAGGATTGGCTGGTGACGGCATAGATATAGATAACGGCATAAATTTAGTCGCTGTAGTTCATATAATGTTTGATAGAGTCTTTGAGATAGCATTTGATATACTAAGGCCATTGTTAAGAATGACAGCCATCGGCAGAATTGTCACGACTTAGATGCTAATGACGCGCAGGCGCTGGTTATTATCAACTAAAAATAACCATAATAAAAGGTAGAGCTATAATGTTATATGTGTGGTTTGTCATTGCAGGGGCATTTGCTGGGGTCAGCGCAGGTTTGTTTGGTGTCGGTGGCGGCATGATTATCGTACCAGCATTGGTATGGATTTTTACTGCGTATCATTTTCCTCCTGAAGTGGTCACCCATTTGGCAGTTGGTACCTCACTTGCGACCATTGTAGTGACTTCTATTAGCTCACTCACGGCACATAATAAGCGCGGCGGTGTACGCTGGGAAGTGTGGCGCAAAATGGCGTTGGGCTTGGTCATCGGTAGCCTCGTTGGAGCAGGCGTTGCTGACATGATTGACGGTAAGGTATTGCAAGCCATCATCGGTGTCGGCGCGTTATTGGTTGCTTTAAAGATGTTGTTCTTTTCTAACAAAGAGCAGCTAGGTAAGCCGTTACCGTCCGCTGGTGTGCAGTTTGGTGCGGGTACAGGGATTGGTATGGCATCGTCTATTTTTGGAATTGGCGGTGGTAGTTTGACCGTACCGTTTTTAAACTGGGCAGGCCTGCCGATGAAGCAAGCAGTCGGCACTTCAGCTGCTTGTGGCCTGCCAATTGCGTTGGCTGGCGCAGCAGGATTTGCATGGTTCGGTCAAGATGTGGTCAACCTGCCTGAAGGTACAATAGGCTTTGTACATATTAGTGGGTTTTTATGTATTTCCGTTGTCAGCTTCGCTATGGCAAAAGTCGGTGCCAAGCTTGCCCATGTATTACCTGCGCTAACACTTAAGCGTGCTTTTGGGGTGTTGTTATTATTTGCAGGTGGGCAGTTATTGTTAAGTGGGATTGGGGTGATTTAAGTTATTTCTTATCAATCGCATCCAGCCCTAAACGCATCCACTTTCTTGCTAACTCATCATGGTCGCTGAGCATACTCCATAGCGCATCTTCACTAAAGATTGAATACTCTTTACCTGAGTATTCAATTGGCATATCCGCTTCACGATCCGTCATCCATTGCGGGTTGAGATAGTAGTCTTTTAATTCGTTTTGTAATGTTTCAGCTTTTAAGAACTGCTGTTGCGCCTCAAGCTGTTTACGATGTAGCTCACACCATTCTTCATATTTTTGTTGTAGTTCTTGCGGGTTATATTCTGCCATTTTAATTCTCTTTTTTTAGTGATTAATAATTTAGCTTTTGAGCAGTATCATATAATGAATTGAAATAAAACTAGTATATAGATTTGAATGTGCTACTGGTATAAATTTTCCTTGCTTACTGTGCGACTTCGTCACTCCAGAGGCTACACAAAATTCATCCCAGTAGCACTATATACTTTTTAAAGTGAACATATTATAGCATTCCTCACAAACTCTAAAAACTCGTCACAATTTCAGGTAGAATAGCCGCCTGTTTTCGCTAAGTTTATTGATTATTGATGCGTCTAAAATCTCTAAAGCTGGCAGGCTTTAAATCCTTTGCCAATCCAACGACTTTTACCTTCCGTCATGGCATTACTGCCATTGTCGGGCCGAACGGCTGTGGCAAATCCAACGTGATTGATGCCATTCGCTGGGTGCTGGGTGAGACCTCTGCCAAGCAGTTACGTGGCGGAGCTATGAGTGATGTCATCTTTGCCGGCACGCAAGATAAATCTGCCAAAAGTGTTGCCAGTGTCGAGCTGACTTTTGAGCATACGCAAGACGAGCAGACGGGTATTCGCCATGAGTTTAATCTCTATCAAGAGCTGTCAGTACGCCGACAGGTAAACAAAGAAGGACGCTCAGACTACTTTATCAATGGCACGCGCTGCCGTCGCCGTGATGTAGTCGATGTATTCTTGGGAACTGGGCTTGGCGCGCGCAGTTATGCGGTTATCGAACAAGGTATGATTGGGCGAATTGTTGAATCTAGCCCGCTGCAGCTGCGAGAGTTTATCGAAGAGGCGGCAGGGGTTTCGCGTTATCAAGCGCGCCGCGAAGAAACGCAAAAGAAGCTCGAGAAAACTAAAGATAATTTAGCACGCCTGCACGACATGCAAAACGAGCTGGTCACCCAACAAAAACGGTTATCTAAGCAAGCAGAAAGCGCTCAGCGTTACGAAGAGCTAGCGTTAACACTTGCTGATATCAAGCAGCAACTTGCCATTCAGCAACTGTATCAAGCCAAGCATAATCAGCAGCAGCAAAAAATAGCTCATGAGCGTAGCGCTAATGAGGTCGCCACATTACAAGCCAGCTATGAGACTCTAAAAGCCAAACAGGATAAGCTTGCAGCGCATATCAATCAAGAACAGTGGCTAAAAGACGATGCCCAAAGCAGCCATTATCAACAGCAGCTAAGCTATCAACAAGATGAGCACCAGCTAAGTGATGCCAAATCACAGCTAACCGTTATTGAACAGCAACTAGCCAGTTTAGAGCAGCAGCGTGAGCAAGCAGTCGATGAGATTGAGCGTTTAAAAGCTGAGCAAGCCACGCAGCAAAATGTGCTAGAAGAATTGCGTCCGCAGCTAATTGAACTGACAAATAAACGTGAAGCGTATAAACGCAATGAGCAACCCTTGCAGCGCGCATGGCATGAAGCGCAAAACAAGCTGTCACGACTGCAAGATAATGCGCGTGCGCTTGAACAGCAGCAAGCGATTAATAGCCAAGCGCAAAAACGTCATCAGAAAAACCATGAGAAATGGCAGCGTCGCCAGCAAAATTGGCAGAATCTATGGCAGCAACTACAACAGTCACTAGTACCAGCTGCCAATACTGACAAGGCTGATAGTGATAGACAAGAGCAGGCTGACGCGAACAATTTGCAGCGCACATTAGAGACGCAAGTTGCTGAGCTAAATAAACAGTTGCAGCAGATTGAGCGTCAACAAGATAGCGTTGATGAGCGCCTGTCTGAGCTACAACCGCAAGCGCATGATTTACAACAACGCTTGATAACTCAGCAACGCGAGTTGAGTGAGGATGAAAAACGTCACGCAGTCTTAGCAGGTGAGTACGATACTCTACATCAGATATTGCATCCTAAAACTACGGCAAAATCTCAACAGCAATTATCTATTTCAGGAACTAACAATTTAAAAACTGATTTAGAAAATGAAATAGTCAGCGACTATAAAGACTTGGCTATCACGACCTTGCGTGAGCAGATTGAGTTAAGCACCAAAGGTCAGCAGCACGCAGAGTTACTCGATAGCGTATTGGCGTTATGGCTGGATAGTCATGTGCTGGTTTCCAAGCAAGTTAACCAAGCCAATCGACCAAGCGTTAATAACGCGGGTGATGATTCTGAGCAAACAAATAGCTTATGGCAAGCGCTTGAGTATGACTTAACGGATTTGTTTACTTATCGGACTGCACAAAATGAGCGTAGTAATAGAGAAGAGAATTCTTCAATAGAAACAGGTCATAGCCTGTGGCTATCTGCTAAGCAAAGTGAGATTAGAGACAATTCATTTGTTAGCCCATTGCCTGACAGTTTGACTGATACAGTACTGCCTTTATCACAGCTAATTACTGCACCTAATTTGGCGCTTTGGCAGCAATGTTATTTATATATCGCGGAGTCCGAAACGACTCATCAGCAGATGCTTGCAGTGCTTACCGAGATACTAAAAATATTACCATCATCAGCAATTCTGCTAACCTCGGATGGCTGGATTATCAGTCGTCAGGGTACGATTAATCTCAGTAAGTTTGCCAGCGCGCAAGATGGAAAAAACGAAAGCGATAACCAATTCTTAACGCAGCGTTTACAGCAGCGAAGCCGTCTACAAGCGTTAGAAGATTTGCTTGATGAGTTTGAAACCAAAATACAAGAGCAGCAAAAGACCATCGCTAATAACCAGCGTAACTACGATGCGTTAACGGTCAGCTTAGAAGAAACTCGTGCGCAAGCTGAACAATTAACCCGCGATAAGCATCAATACCAGCAGCAGCTTACCACTCAGCGCGCCAACGCTGAACGTCTACAAGCGGACAGCCAACGTCTAAACGCTGATAAAGCTACCCTTGAGCAAGAGCAACAAGAGCTTGTGCAAGAGCAGCAAACACTTAATCATGAGCAGCAGCATATTCAAAGTGAGATAGCGGTGCTGACGCCAAAAATAGCGGATGCTCGGGCATTGAGTCAGCAATTACAGTCCGAGCGTAGTGAGCTTGCCCACACACGTCAGGCAGATGATGACACTTGGCAAGCATTGCAGCTTCGTATTCAACAAAGCGAGATGCGTTTAGAGCATAGCGTTAATAGTCTTACCCGCGCGACTGAGCAATATGATAAGTCACTACAAAACGAGCAAAGTCTAAAGGCGCGTCATGAACAGCAGCAAAATAAACTGCCAGCACTGCAAGCAGCATTGCACACAGCGCAGACAGCACGCGATGAACAGCAGGCAGTATTAGCAGAGCGTGAGTCGGCATTAACGGCGCTTAAAGGGGAGTATAGGCAGCAGCAGGCAGAGCTAGATACGCTACAACAGTCATTGCAGACTCAGCAAAGCGAGCTTGCACATCACGCCACCGAGCTGGCATTAAGCGCGGCACGTCTAGAAGATGCCAGTACTCATACGCAAGAGGCTTTAGAAGCTTACTATAGTATTAGGCATAGATATAAAACTGATGAAGAGTTACCACAGCAACCGATTAGTGTCTCAAATTTATTAGCGGATTTTATCGCCCATGATCGCCGCGTACGTCCAGACAAAATCGCTGAGCTTGAGTCCGAACGTGCTAAGCTTGACCAGCAGCTAAGTAAAATTGGCGCGGTCAATCTAGCGGCGGTGGCAGAGCTGGCTGAGGTCAATGAACGCTTAGAGCCGCTGGCGCAGCAGACAGAAGATATTGCTGCCAGTATGCAGACGTTGACCGAGGCGATTGCTTCTATTGATGAGACCACCAAGACCTTATTTATGCAGACGCTTGATGCGGTCAATAACGAGCTTGCCAATTTATTTGCCAAAGTCTTTGGTGGTGGACAAGCCAGCCTAACGTTAAATACTGATGATATGCCTGCTAATGCACCAAAATCAGAACAGTGGCGAGCAGGGCTAACCCTAATGGCGCAGCCGAAAGGCAAACGTAATAGTCGCCTAGCTGTGCTCTCAGGCGGTGAAAAAACGCTAACAGCGCTTAGCTTAATTTTTGCGATATTTAAGCAGCATCCTGCCCCATTTTGTGTGCTTGATGAAGTCGATGCACCACTCGATGATGCCAACGTTGCTCGCTTTACCAGTCTGATTCATGAGTTGGCAGACGATTTACAGTTTATTTTTATTAGTCATAATAAGCTGACGATGCAGATTGCCGATGAGCTTAAAGGTATTACGATGCCAAATGCTGGTATTTCTACTTTGGTCAGTGTCTCACTCGATGAAGCTGCAAGCTATATTGATAGTTAGTATTAATGACTAGTATTAAGAATTGATAACTGATATTAAAAATTGATAACTGGTATCGAATTCTATACAGTCCCTAGTGTTATAGTCGATGCTAGGACTGTAACGTAACGCAACTATGTCAGGCTGACTATAAACGATTAGTATATGGTGACGAGGTTAGTCAGCCATGCTAGACTATTGCCATTTATTCCCTCTTATGTATTCCCTTTTATCATAGTTATTAGGATATATTTCTCATGACCGCTATTCAGTTTGTATTGATTGCCATTGCTGCATTTATCGTGCTTGCAGGCCTGTTTATGGTCATTCGTAGCTTTAAGCGTCGTAATAGCGCGGAGATTGCGGCAGTCAATTATGATAAAAATGGTATCCCAATTATACCGCGCCACGAGCGTAATATTGTCGATCAGCCAGACTTGGACGATACGGTCGCTGGTGAAACCACCATCGCTCCTGATCGTGATTATCTAAATGCGGTGATCGAAGATGAACCTTTAACTGAGACTCATACCAATGTCGATGCACAATTGACACAGGGTCGTGGTGATACCGCAATTGATGAAAGTGCAGAAAACAACGAGGACTATGTACGCTGGCAGGACGAGCAACAGCGCGCTGACAATGCTGAGTTTGTAGAAGTTGCTAGTGAAATGCAGGGTGATAATGAGTATGAGCCAGATGCGTTTTCTAGCCTTATGTCAGCGACGGATAGCTTGATGCCAGTGATTGATACGGCCGAAGAGCCAAGCTTTGATGACAACAGCCCGATACTTGATCAGCACCTCTTAGAGCCAGTTGACCAAGCGCAAAACGGTCCACTCATCAATGCTAAAGACAATATCAATATTACTATCTTGCCGCGCCAGTATCGTGATCGTCCTGTAGAAATTATTCGTGGTCGTGATTTATTGGCTTTAATTGATAAATATGGTTTGCGCTTTGGGGCGATGAATATGTTCCATCGCTATGAGCAAAAAGACGGCACTGGTATGCTTTGGTTTAGTATGATGGGCATTACAGATAGTGGTATCGCGCCTTTCGATCCGCATAGCGTGGCGACCAATACTTACAACGGCGTGGTCGTATTTTTATCTCTGCCGCATCCACAAGCGCTACGCAGCTTCGATAGTATGATGAGTATTGCTTATATGATGGCCGATGACTTAAATGCGATGATGCTTGATGAAAGTAATGAGCCGATTACACCTGAATATAAACAACAGCTACGCAATCAAGTACGCGACTATGAAGTTTAATAAAGACGAAATTTAAAATCAATTCTAGCAGAATCCTAAAAGGTAAATAATGTCGCGCAATTAATATTGCCATAGATGTTATTTGCCTTTTTCAATTGTTCTGATTTTCTATAAAATGATATCCGAGTATCCTGCAAACTTGTTATCATATCGGCATCTTGAATTGCAAAGACGCTGACTATGACTGACCCTATCTTACCAACCGTTGCACAAACCCAAACCAATCAAAAAACGACTTCGCAAAACCTTACTTTGTCTGATGAACATACTGATACTATCGCGCAGATGCGCTCGCTTATTGACGCCATCAAGAAACATAATTATGCGTATTATGTGCTCGACAATCCTATTTTAGAAGACAGCGAATACGATCAATTGCGTCGCTCTTTGCTTGAGCTCGAAGAAGAACGTCCAGATTTGGTACAGCCGGACAGCCCTATCAATCAAGTCGGTGATACGCCGCTATCTGCTTTTACCCAAGTGACTCATGACATCCCCATGCTATCGCTTGGTAATGTGTTCGAATATGATGGATTGCGCGATTTTATGCGCCGCGTTAATGATCGTCTAAGTGACGCTCAGCAAAACCCTGAATACGAGATGGAGTTAAAGCTTGATGGCTTGGCGGTCTCATTAAAATATGCAAATGGCAAATTTGTCCAAGCGGTCACACGCGGTGATGGGCAAATGGGTGAAGATATCACTCAAAACGCCAAAACCATTCGTAACTTGCCACTCTGGCTAGCTGATGCCGCTGATATTGAGCTGTTAGAAGTACGCGGTGAAGTGCTGATGCCTAAAGCAGGCTTTGAGCGTCTAAACCGCCTAGCAGAAGAGAAAGAAGAAAAGACCTTTGCCAATCCTCGTAATGCCGCTGCTGGTAGCTTGCGTCAGCTTGACCCAAGTATAGCAGCCAGCCGTCCGCTCGCATTTTATTGCTATTCAGTCAATCAAGGTCTACCTGAAAATATCAACACTCAGTCAGCCGCATTAGCATGGTTAAAAGACATTAGTTTCACTGTCAGCGCAGTTGAGGTCGTGCAGAATCCACGCGAGGCACAAGCCTATTATGAATCGGTAATTGAAACGCGTGATGATCTACCGTTTGAAATTGACGGTATGGTGATTAAGGTCAATAGCTTAGCGTTACAGCAGCAGCTTGGCTTTTTATCGCGTGAGCCACGCTGGGCAACCGCTTATAAATTCCCTGCCCAAACCGTTATGACCCGTTTGCATGCTATCGAATGGCAAGTCGGACGTACCGGACAAATCACGCCAGTCGGCAAGCTTGAGCCAGTCAAAGTCGGCGGCGTCACCGTCAGCAATGTTACCTTGCATAATTTTGGTGAGATTCAGCGCTTAGATGTGCGCGCAGGTGATATGGTCAGCGTCCATCGCGCTGGTGATGTCATCCCAAAAGTCACGCGCGTCTGGCATGATCAGCGTCCAGAAGACTCAGAACCCGTTAAACTACCGTCTACCTGCCCAGTATGCGACTCTCCTGTATTACTGCCCGAAGATGAAGCATTGGCGCGTTGTACTGGCGGTCTATTTTGTCCAGCGCAGCAGCAAGAAGCGCTCATTCATTTTGTCTCGCGTCGGGCGATGGATATCGATGGTTTAGGCGCAAGCTGGCTCATTAGCTTCTTTCAGCATGGACTCATCAAAACCGTTGCTGATATCTATCAATTGCATAACCATCAAGAAGAGCTTATCACCCTTGAAAAGTTAGGCGAAAAATCGGTACAAAATATCATCAGCGCTATCGAAGCCAGCAAACATACCACACTTGCACGCTTTATCTATGCGCTCGGTATTCGCGGTGTCGGTGAAGGCACAGCACAAAACTTTGCCCAACAATTTGGCGATCTTGATAGCCTAATGGCAGCAGATATTGATACGTTACTACAAACGCCTGACGTTGGCGCTATCACCGCTGAGCTGGCGCATGAATTCTTTCGCGCACCGCATAATATCGAAGTCATCACCGCGTTACGAGAAGCAGGCGTGCATTGGGATAAGGTCGAGCAAACCGCATCAGCTGACCAACCGCTCGATGGGCAAACATGGGTCATCACTGGCGCGCTCGATAGCATGGCTCGTGATGAAGCCAAAGCCAAACTACAAGCATTGGGCGCAAAAGTCTCAGGTAGTATTTCGGCGAAAACCACTGCGCTGTTAGCAGGTGATAAAGCTGGCTCGAAGCTGACCAAAGCTGAAAAATTGGGCGTTAAGATAGTGGGCGAAGATGAGTTTTTGGCGTTGGTTGGGGAATAGGGTATGAATATTGATGACTTGAAAGGCTTAAACAAAGCGACACGGAAAGAAATTGAAGAGTTGCAGAAAGTGACGCGTGAAAAAGATGGGAGTGAAAGTTATGTATCCTCTAGGTTTCTAATATTTGATAAAAGCTCTTTATTGAAAGATTACGATAAAGGAATACTAGCGTTAAAAGATATAGTAGAAGAAGATGAAGTTTATCAGTATACACAACGTATACTTATCGGTGCCTATCTGTACCGAAAAAAAGATCTTAAATCAGCTTTTGAGTCATTACAGCATGTCAAAAGAAGTTGATTCTTTGAAAAGTTTTGATTTTACTTTTCTAAGAATTGCTAGTTTATATATTGTAGATCCTAAAACTAGAGATATTAATAGAGCTAGAATTGCTCTAGAACTATGTAAGAATACGCATTCTTATAAAAACTATTGCTATTCGAAAATATGCGACTTGTTAGAAGAGGAAGACACTAAAAATATTGGCGAGAGTTATTTAGAGTTTTTCGAGCTATTATTAGAAGCTTATGAGTTATTAGTTATAGATTATTCTGATAAAACAAAAGAATCTTCAGAGAGAAAGCTTGCTCATTATACTAATACTAAAGTAACAAATATTTTATTAAATAAAGAAGGTAAGTTGGATAATCATAAGTACCTTAGACTAAATACTATTAGTAACGTTAATGATCCTAGCGAAGGGGAGTTAGTTAAGATACTTTTAGGTAAAGAGGATAATTTAGAGTATTCTGAGCTAGAGCTTGATAAAAACTTACATGCTTTTATTAGCTGTTTCACTTTTAACCATGACAGTCTAAATCAGTTTCGTCTATATGGAAAAAAAGATAATAAAGAGGCTTCTGGTATAAGTTTAGTATTCAAGAAAAATTTCTTTCAAGAAAATATTGTTAAAGGAATGTCTTTTTTATCCTTTAGCTCTGAAAATAAAGATATTACAGAAGATAGAGAGGATAAGTCACAAGAGTTAAAAAATAAAAGAGTATTGAGTGCTGGTACAGATGAGAATAAATACTTAATTATGCGTTGTGTCTATATAGATCCAAATAGTAATTACATTCAATTAGCTCAGAGAAATCGACTTACTTTCTATCGAGAGTTTGAGGATAAAGAAGTAGCTGATAAAAAATGGCAAACGTATCAAGATGAACTTAAAGTGAAAACAGAAGATTTTGAAGTCTATATTGATAGCTTAAGAGTAATATATAAGGATATAAATAATCAGATAAAAGGATTAAAAAATGACGATGGAAGCTATAGGGTATTATTAGCTCAGCTGCTATTACCTTTGAAGTACTTAATTAAACATTCAGCATTTCAAGAAGAGCAAGAGTGTCGAATAATCTATGTTACGTCACTCAATGATCCAAAAGTTAAGATGGTATATGGAGAGGCCCTATATGTAGAGTATGAAGCAGATGTAAAATCGCATCTTGATAAAGTTTATATAGCCCCTGCTGCTACCCAGTATCAACCCTATTTAGCAAAGCTGCTCTGCGATACTAATGTAAAAATTGAACTCTCAAATAACCCATATCGTCAGACTTAATATTTTTTAGTTGCGTGTGTCATATAAATTAAAACACACGCTACTAATTTCTATTCCTCCACCTCACCATGCGTCTTCGCTTCACCTTTCTTACCATCTGGCTGAATCACGATAGGTAACACCAACCCTTTCGCAAAGTCATCGGACAGCACATAATCATAGCTGCTGGCAGCGACATCGGGCGTAGTATGAATGATAAGCTTCATATCTTTGCCATCGGTCAGCTCATGAGAAGTATAGCTATCACTGAGCTGATCGAGCACCTTTGACAGTGCTTCGTTACTTGCCATACTTATTGTCAAATTATGCTGGGCAGTGGCATTATTTACTTTGAAGTAATCAGCATATGACTGTACAGATTGGCTATCGAGCTCAAACGGATAGTCATAGTCAGCGAGGTTAGCAGCTGATTCGCCGCTTGCCATCACTGACCAGTCAATGGTTTTTGCTGTCGTCGATGAGTTTGATGTTGGGACAGCTTCTTCAGAGGCTTTCTCAGCAATGCCAGCACTATTATCGCAGCCTGTTAGCGCCCACATACTTGCGGTAGCGATTATCATCATACTCATTAGACGCTTCGTCATCGACGTATCCTCTTTATTATTAATCATAAATTTTTATATAAGCGCTATTTTGACAGCTTTCGTTATGCTTCTCTAGCAAAATGCAGCAAACGAGCGATTGTTATAAAAATATCGGCAAGACAGGTATAGTTGGTTCACTTTAAAACTGATACAGTGCTACTGGGGTAAATTTTTCTTGCGTGCTGTTCGCAAGCGTGACAGAGGCTGCAAAAAATTTGCCCCAGCAGCACGTCGCTATTTACGTATCGATTTTATTTCGAACTGACTATATGTTTTATGGACTAGACGCATAAAAAAAACAGCCATCTTTCGATGACTGCTTATACTAATGCTAAGGTTAAGGTTAAAAAAGTATAGATTTATCATTATTAATGAATGATTAAAATGGAATTACTATCTACCCACTTGGCAGTTTACTTGGTATTCTTTACCATCAGCCCATTTCATCGCTAAGATACCTTTATCGCCTTTCATATGCCATGCATAGACAACTTCTGGGTTTGACTCATTTACATAGCTTGCCGTATCGCCTTCTACGCCGCCATTCAAGATAATTGGTTGTTGTGACCAGTTTACTTTAGGTAACGTAGCAGTCAACATTACTTGTTTTTTATTAATAGATTGTTTTGCAAGGATTTGGCTGTCATCAGTACAAGTATAAGGAGCTGGCGCCATGCGATCATAGGCAGCATTGGTTACGCTTTCTGAAGCAGGAGTAGTAGTACTTGGCGTTGTTGGAGTCGTAGGAGTGTTTGGCGCAGTAGGCGTTGGCGCGGTAGTAGCACAAGCACTAAGTAGAGCAAGGGCAGGTAAGGCAGTAGCAATCTTAGTTAAGGTATTCATGGTTCTCTCCAAAAGCATCAAGTCATATCGTTTATTTGTATTTAACAATGCGTTAAGCATATGACGCATATGGTAACCAAAACGAAGCCTGAGAAATGTTAGAAATTGTTTGCTAGCTGTGAGTTTCGTTACTTAACGGCTGACTAATGTAACTATTAATTTAGGGAGTTCTTAAAAGCCTAAAGTTAGATAATAGACGAATGCAATAAATTAGTTCAAATAAAAAAGCGCACATCGACTTGAGAGCCGATGTGCGCTTTTTATTGTCTTACTTAGATGGGCTGATAAGGTTCAGCCCATCGTTTTGTGTTACTTAAACTACTTATCAATATTACTTAGTTTTGCGCGGTGGTAAACCAGTATGCTGCGTTTGGAAATTACCTTTACTCACATTCTTTTTGGTATTCTTACTAGCTGCATTATTATTGGCTGAGCCATTGCTACGCTTCACTGAGTCATTACCAAGGCGGCTGTTCTTTTTGCGTGCCGATTGATAGCTGTCTTGCGCGGCATCGCGGCCCTCCAAACTGGCATTAAATGGCGGAATTAGGCAGCCACGGTTTTTACCAATCAAATCACTACGACCCATATCTTGTAATGCTTTACGTAAAAGTACCCAGTTTTTTGGATCATGGAAGCGCAAGAAGGCTTTGTGCAATTTACGCTGCTTGCCAGACTTGACGATATCCATGTCACCCTCAGTACGACTGATCTTATGTAGCGGGTCTTTATGGGTATGATACATGGTGGTCGCCGTTGCCATCGGGCTCGGATAAAATGCCTGCACTTGGTCAGCGCGGTAGCCGTGACTTTTTAGCCAAAGCGCAAGGTTCATCATGTCTTCATCTTTAGTACCCGGATGCGCGGCGATAAAGTAAGGAATCAGATATTGCTCTTTGCCAGCCTCTTGGCTGTACTGCTCAAACATGGCTTTGAACTTATCGTAGCTGCCCATGCCGGGCTTCATCATCTTCGACAGCACGCCTTCTTCTGAATGCTCAGGGGCGATTTTTAGATAGCCACCGACATGATGGCTGACCAATTCTTTAACATATTCAGGGTCTTTAACCGCCAAGTCATAACGTAGGCCAGAAGCGATTAATATCTTCTTCACGCCTTTGATATTACGTGCTTTACGATATAGCTTAGTCAAATTACTGTGATCAGTAATCAAGTTTTCACAGACATCAGGATAGACGCATGACGGCTTACGGCAATGCTTTTCAATCGTTTCATCTTTACAGTTTAGACGATACATATTGGCAGTCGGGCCACCAAGGTCAGATATCACCCCAGTAAAGTTCGGCGCGGTATCACGAATTGCTTCTACTTCACGTAGGATAGACTCTTCTGAGCGGTTTTGAATAATACGGCCTTCGTGCTCAGTAATCGAGCAAAAAGTACAACCACCGAAACAGCCACGCATGATATTGACCGAAAACTTAATCATGTCATAAGCAGGGATGCGTGCATCGCCATAACTTGGGTGTGGCAGGCGCGCATACGGCAAGTCAAAGACGTAATCCATCTCTTCGGTCGATAGCGGAATCGGTGGTGGATTGAGCCAAACGTCAATTGAGGTGTGTGAATTACCAGCACCGCTACTATGACGTTGCACCAGCGCACGAGCGTTTCCTGGGTTGGTCTCCAGATGCAAAATACGGCTGGCATGCGCATACAAGACTGGGTCAGATTTGACATGCTCATAATCAGGCAGGCGAATGACGGTTTGCTCACGTGGCGGCATTTTGATCTTATACTTACGCGCCGTCATCGGCTTGTCATTAAGGGTAGTATCAAAGCCGCGCATCTGCACTACTTGAGTCTCTTCGTCAACTTGATCGGCATTGATGATTTTATTGGTGACTGGCTCTGCGACGAAACCCTGATACTGTGCCGACATGCCTGTCATGGCTTGTCCAACTGGTGAGTCGCTAGGCTTTTCTTGCTCAATTGAGCATTGATCCACGTCTTCGGTCATCACATACGGATTGATAATTGGATCAACACGGCCGACGGTATCGACATCGTTACTGGCGACTTCGGTCATGTCCGCTTGCCAATGACGACGTGTCGGCGTCAATAAATACGACGTACCGCGCAATTTACTCATTTGCTCAAAAGTGTAACCTTTCGATAGACCATGTACTACATCGACGATGGCGCGTTCAGCATTACCATACAATAAAATGTCAGCACGGGCATCCAGCAAAATACTACGACGAACTTTATCTGACCAATAGTCATAGTGGGCGATACGGCGTAGGCTACCTTCGATACCGCCTAAGATAATTGGCACATCAGGATAAGCTTCACGGCAGCGCTGGCTATAAACGATAGCGGCGCGGTCAGGACGTTTGTTCGCGACATTACCTGGAGAGTAAGCGTCATCGCTACGAATCTTACGATCAGCGGTATAGCGGTTAATCATGCTGTCCATGTTGCCAGCAGTCACGCCATAAGCGTAGACCGGTTTACCAAGCTCCATAAAGGCATCTTTGCTCTTCCAATCTGGCTGGGCAATAATGCCGACACGAAAGCCTTGTGCTTCTAATAGACGACCGATAATCGCCATACCAAAGCTTGGATGATCGACATACGCATCACCTGAAATGATAATGACATCACAGGCATCCCAGCCCAAATCGTCCATCTCTTTGCGGCTCATGGGTAGATAAGGCGCAGGCTCGTAGCAGCTCGCCCAGTGTTTGTCGTAGTCGTAAAGAGGTTTGGTGCCTTGCTTAAAGGCGGTGCGGGCGATGGTATCGGCAGACATGAGCGGACCTGTTGGCTAAGAATGTGGCTGTGTATCGTTAAGAATTTTTGAAGATAAATAGAGGGATTTTCCCATACCTTCGAAAACCGCTCATCTTAACATGAATTCGCCTCAGGTAGGGATAAGTTATTGATAGCGTGAGATAATCTATTGATATAAAAGAAAGTACAAAGGAAAGTTCACAACTTGCCGACTTTCAGGCATGTTAAAAATCAAAGGGCTACTAGAAATTTTATAAATACAATAATCTCATTCGCGCTAATCCAACAAAATTTTCGTCCCACTCTTCGTAAAATTCATCACAAACTGGCTTTTAAAGTTGCGCACATTATTCTCATAAGTGAGCAAACCAGTCGTAAACTGATGATAGTCTTGCATGTTTCTGGCATTGACCATCAGCATAAAATCTGCATCGCCCGATACTTCATAGCAGCTCATGACTTGTGGCTGCGTATTCATCAAGCGCTCAAACCGATGTTGCATAGAGGTGTTAGAGCGCGCCATCTCTATCATTACTACCGCGGTAAGCCCGTAACCGACTTTATTGGGATCGACGATAGCAACTTGCTTGGTAATAACACCATTATTTATCAATGCTTGAATACGGCGTTGAGCAGTAGCGATAGACACATGGACACGTTCTGAAACAGCTTTTAATGGTAGCGTCGCATCGTCCTGTAGCAAGTTTAAAATGGCTTTATCAATATCATCTAAAGTTTCACTCATCGTATTAACTCTTATAGAAATTAATATCACTATAGATTAAAAATTGATAAATAATCCAATTTTAAAGCGAATTTTTGATATATAAATTCAAAATTAAATTTATATAGAGATAATATTTCGCAGTGTCTTAGTAAAATAGATGGTATCGAACAGAGCTTAGCAGTGAAAAACAAAAGCTAATAGCTGACTTCTCAAACGTCTATTCAAATTTACGGTGCTGACTATGTCTATCTCAATGCTATCTAACGTATTCGCAAATACACTCACAACCACTGTTTCGCGCTTGCCATTGCCTACGATGTGGACAGCGGGAAGCGTTCAGCAACGTACATTAATAATGGGTGTGGCGCTGGCTGTATTATCAAACCTTTTATTTGGCGTGCTTTATGCGTATAGCAGTTTTTTAGCACCGTTATCAGGTACGCAAGTATTTATCTGGCGTATGCTGGCAATGTGGGGCGCATTAATAGGGTATCTCCTCATTAGCGGTCGCTTAGGTTCACATTTTGATAAATTAAAGACACTTAGAACCGCAAAGCAATGGGCGTGGTTACTATTGCCAACACCGATATTTTTGAGTCAGTTTTGGCTATTTATGTGGGCACCGGTTAATGGGCAGGGCGTACAAACCGCGATGGGCTATTTCTTATTTCCACTGATGATGGTGATATTTGGTTGCGTCTTATTTGGCGAAAAGCTCAGCCGTTTACAGTGGTTAGCCGTTGCTTTTGCTGCATTAGGCGTGGGCAGTGAGATTGTAAGAACCCAAAGCGTTTCTTGGGCAACGCTTTGGGTCTGCGGCACTTATCCTATTTATTATATTTTACGTCGCATGCAGGGCATTGGCGCAGTCACTGGACTACTAGTTGATTTAACCATTTTTGCTCCATTTGCCATGGCTTACTTATTCTTTATTGCACCGAGTAGTCTAATGCTCGTTAGCGGGTCTGGATTTTTTATCATGATGCTAGTAGGGTTGGGCGTACTTAGTGTTTTAGCCATGAAAACCAACGTTGATGCCAGCCAAATGCTGCCAGTGAATGTCTATGGCATGATGAGTTACTTAGAACCTGCGCTATTGTTTATTTTAGCGGTCACAGTATTGGGCAATCCATTTGAATCAGCGATGATCTATAGCTACGGTTTGATTTGGTTAGGGATTGCTTGTTTGATTGTTCATGGTATTCGCCAGCTGCACCGAGCTCGTAAAAATATGCAGTCTTCGATAACAGAGCAAGTAGCCTAAGAATAGTAATCAATAATATTTTTATAAAATAATAGATAAATAAAAAACGGACGACTCAGCTTAATGTTGAGTCGTCCGTTTTCGTTATAGACTAAAATAATGAATTTAACTGCTTAGTTCTAATCCAATTAGATTTAGTCTAAATGCTGTTTAAAGCCGCGCTGCTTATCACGTTCCCAATCGCGGTCTTTTAGGGTTTTACGTTTATCATGCTGTTTTTTACCTAAAGCAAGTGCAATCTGGCATTTCACTAGTGAGTTTTTCCAGTAGCAAGATAATGGCACGCAAGCATAGCCTTTTTGATTGACCGCGCCCATGAGCTTTTCGATTTCGCGGCGATTCAGCAGCAGCTTACGGGTACGTATGCTATCAGGGCTGACATGCGTTGAGCTTGAAAGCAGCGGCTGAATATGCGCGCCAAAAATAAACGCCTCATTATTACGAAAGATAATATAAGCTTCGGTAATGGTCATTTTACCGGCACGAATAGCCTTAACTTCCCAGCCTTGTAATGCTAATCCTGCTTCAAATGTCTCTTCAATAAAATACTCATGCCGAGCCTTTTTATTGCTGGCAATTTGATTGTCAGGTTTTCTTGATTTTTTTGACATAATTTCTCCATAAGGACTTCTATATGCATAGTTTGTATATATTGTCCTTGTCTAACTATTCCTCATCCTACCCCTTCAATAGAAGTTGTCTTTTTTGTCATGCTGGTTTGTTATACTAGGCATGCTAGAAGGGATGAGTCGAACCGACTATTGTAGCAAAGCGCCTAACAAAAATGTAAGTCAACTTTTAGGACAAATGTAGCAGATAAGTATTAAGTTTAGACAAAATTTGCTAGCATATAGCGTAACATTACCGACTATATTAGCCAAGCTATGAGCCATCCTGCTACTTCTTCAAAATTGCATACCAAAATTCTATACCCAGGTACCTTTGATCCCATTACCAATGGTCATGTGGACTTAGTGACGCGAGCAACTAAGCTGTTCGATGAAGTGGTGATTGCGGTGGCCTCAGGACATCATAAAAAGCCTTTATTTGATTTTGAGGAACGCGTAGCGTTGGTCGAAACAGTATTTGCTGATTTACCGCAAGTATCAGTGATCGGCTTTGAAGGTTTACTCGTAGACTTTATGCGTGAAAAAAACGCTACTGCCGTATTGCGTGGCCTGCGAGCGATGTCGGATTTTGAATATGAGTTTCAATTGGCTAATATGAACCGTGAGCTCGATGAAAACTTTGAAGCAGTATTTTTGACCCCATCTCAGAACTATTCGTTTATCTCATCGACGATGATTCGTGAAATTGCCAAACTTGGCGGTGATGTCACCAAATTCGTTCCCCCTTGCGTCTCGCAAGCCTTTACGCAAAAGTTAAAAGTTAAATAAAATAAGCACTCACTGACACCGCCGAACAATATCGGCTGCCAGTAGAGCGAGGAGCAGATCATGGCATTATTAATCACTGATGAATGTATCAATTGTGACGTATGTGAGCCTGCCTGCCCGAACGAGGCTATCTCAGAAGGGGACGATATTTATGTTATCGACCCTGATTTGTGCACTGAATGTGTTGGTCATTTTGATGAACCACAATGCGTGGTAATTTGTCCTGTTGACTGTATTCCTCATGACCCTAACCATGTCGAAACTGAAAGCGATTTATTGTCCAAATACAAACGCATTACTGGTCAATAATACGTTGCAGATTACGCTATCAATGGATAAAAATTCTAAAAACTAGGAATAATATGACGAATACGGATATTCAACTTGCAATATGTTTTTTTGAAAGCAAATTCCTGTCGTTTGAGAGCGTACTATGACTGTCAATACTGCTACCAGCGACTTTGATCAGCAGCACCTCTGGCACCCATATGCCAGCCTGCCACCTACTTATCCGAATATCATTATTGATCGTGCCGAGGGTATTTATATCATTACCGAAGATGGCACGCGCCTTATCGATGGCATGTCATCATGGTGGGCAAGCGTTCATGGCTACAATCACCCTAAACTGAATGAAGCACTTACCAAGCAATTGGGTAAAATGGCGCATGTAATGTTTGGAGGCTTGACCCACCAGCCAGCGATAGACTTAGGCAAAAAAATTCTCTCTATCGTCCCTGCTGGGCTGAATGCTATCTTCTACGCTGATAGTGGTAGCATCGCAGTAGAAGTCGCGCTTAAAATGGCCCTGCAATATCAGATTGCTGCAAAACGCCCAACCAAGCAACAATTTGCCTCAACCCATTCTGGTTATTATGGTGATACTTGGCATGCGATGAGTGTCTGTGATCCGGTAGCAGGGATGCACAGCTTGTATGGAAAGCAACTGCCGATGCAGCACTTTGTACCTGCGCCGCCTTTAGGGTTTGGACGAGCGTTAACAGAGTCTGAGCGCGCAGTATTGACCACATTTTTTGTAGAGTATGGTTCAAAGTTAGCAGGTTTTATTATTGAGCCCATTATTCAAGGCGCAGGTGGTATGCGCTTTTATAGCCCTGAGTATTTGCAACTGTTGCGTCAGCTTTGCGATGAGCATGATGTGGTGCTGATAGCTGATGAGATTGCGACCGGTTTTGGCCGTAGCGGCAAATTATTTGCCTGTGAGCATGCTGATATTAGCCCTGATATTATGACCATTGGTAAGGCGCTTACAGGCGGCTACATGACTTTTGCCGCTACCTTATGTACCCGAAAAATTGCTGATACCATTCATCATAGTGATTATCCAGCACTGATGCATGGCCCTACTTTTATGGGGAACCCGCTAGCCTGTGCAGTTGCCTGTGCTTCGATTGACTTGATATTGTCTTACCACATTCCTCATCGTACCGTAGAGATGCAAACGATGATGGAGCAACAGCTTGCCCCAGCCGCAAGGTTAGACGGTGTCAAAGAAGTACGCTGTTTAGGAGCGGTAGCAGTCATTGAGCTGTATGAGGCCGTTGACATGCCTATCTTTCAAACGCTGCTATTAGCTCAAGGTATTTGGGTCAGACCCTTTGGTAAATTGGTCTATATCATGCCCCCTTATATTATCACTGATAGTGAACTTGAGGTCTTATGCCAAGCATTGTTAAAGGTAGTGACAAGCTATCTTGAAACCTCAAAACTGGCTCAATGAAATTAAGCATACGCAAAAACCAAGTTATAAAATTAAGTTATAAAATTAAGCTATTTTTATAAGGTAAACGATGAGTGTTCTATTTATATCCGGCATTGATACCGATATTGGTAAAACTTATGCTACCGGAATGATTGCTAAAGCGCTAATGCAGCAAGGCATCAGTGTCATGACCCAAAAGCTTGTGCAAACGGGGGTGGCAATAAATTCAAACAATGGTGAAATGAGTGTTGCTGACGATATTATTATTCATCGTCAATTAATGGCTATTCCACTACAGCCATGCGATTTGGATTTTACAACTTGCCCTTATCGTTATCCAAAACCTGCTTCACCGCATTTAGCTAGCAGATTAGCAGGGCAAACGCTCAATCCTGATGTTATTACTGGTGCTACAAAAAGCCTGCAAGCAGATTATGAGGTAGTGCTATTAGAAGGGGCTGGCGGGTTATTAGTGCCAGTAACTGAGCAATTATTAACCTTAGATTATATTGCAGCTCAAGGCTATCCTATTGTTTTAGTGACTTCGGGACGGCTTGGTAGTATCAATCATACTTTACTTAGTTTGGAAGCAATAAAATCGCGTGGTCTACAAATTCATAGCGTCATTTATAATCATATTCATGACGTTACTGATAATACGGATACCGAGATTGCGAACAGCACCATTGATTTTCTACAACAGCATCTCAGTCAAAGGTATCCAACCACGCATTGGCTACAGTTGCCTTACTTAAGAAACATAGAAGTGTCTGATACTAAAATATCACTGAGAGATAATGATTGGACTTTACCACAGGGCTTTATTTGAGTGATTTTTTGACAGTATTATTATAAAAGTGCAAATAAACCCAAAAGACATTCCTATATTGTCATTAGATTTGCTATACTAGCGCGCTTGGTAGACTAGGCAATCGCCGCTGCACACTGGCAACAGATGAGCAGGGGAGGAAAGTCCGGGCTACATAGGGCAGCGTGCCAGCTAACGGCTGGGCAGGGTAACTTGACGACCAGTGCAGCAGAGAGTAGACCGCCTTTGGTATCCTAGATATCATCGGTAAGGGTGAAAGGGTGCGGTAAGAGCGCACCGCGTGGCTGGCAACAGTTCACGGCATGGTAAACTCCACGCGTAGCAAGACCAAATAGGCATCGGCATGGCGCGGCCCGCGTTCGATGCGGGTAGGTTGCTTGAGCGTACGAGCGATTGTACGCCTAGAGGAATGATTGTCCACGACAGAACCCGGCTTATCGGTTTACCAACATTTTTATTGTTCGTTTTTTGGTAGTAGTATTAATAATTGCAGTTAATTTGAATAAAATTCATATTTTTTGCAAAAAAATGCTGTTTAGGGGTTGACGTTAGTCACCTGTATCGGCATAATACCGAGCCTAAAATGGCGATGTAGCTCAGCTGGTTAGAGCGCATGACTCATAATCGTGAGGTCAAGAGTTCAAGTCTCTTCATCGCCACCATTTATATTGCAGTAGCTCGTTTTATTAAAAACTCCAATCCTTTGTGGTTGGTTTTTTTTTGCCTAAAATAAACTGCTAGATAACGTTCATAGCAATGATACAAGGCTGACAAACGATTACTACCTATTCCGTTTACTTGCCTATTTCTTGCTAAATCATAGCTTTATCTGCTTACTCACAGATTAATTCTTGTAACTTAAGTCCCTCTTACTTATCATAGGGGCTGTTTTTAGTGAAGTCCTGTAACGCCATGTCCGTACAATTGCCTCCTTATCGTCCTATTAAGCATCGCAGTGGCCTGAAAGTCATGGGTGCCGCATTCCATGCTTTGCTTATGCGTGAGCTACAAACGCGCTTTGGTGGTTATCGATTAGGTTATCTGTGGGCACCCTTAGAAATCATATTCCAAGTTGCTATTTATTTAGTTATTTTTGGTACTATTATGACGCGTGTGCTCCCAGGGATGGACTACATGCTGTTTTTGGTGGCAGGCTTAGTACCGTTTCGTATGATGAGTACGATAGCAACACGATCATTAGGGGCAGTAGAGGCCAATCAAGGTCTCTTAATGTACCGCTCAGTCCGTCATATTGACGTTATTATTGCGCGCTCATTCTTAGAGTTAGTGATTTACTTTTTTACCTTTGTACTTCTGTTGCTCGTACTGGCATTTATCGATATTCCTATTAGTCTTGCGCATTTAGACGTGGTGTTATTTTGCTGGCTGACCTTATTTTTATTTGGCTTTGGTCTAGCGATGATTATGATGGTTATCGGCTATTATGGTGGTGAGATTAGTAAAATTATCAGTTTGATTTTCACTATTTTATATTTTGCTTCTGGTATTATTTATTCTATTCATATCATTCCTGAACCTTATTTTAGCTACCTGCTCTATAATCCTTTTATCCATAATATTGAACTCATGAGGCACTCACTCGCGCCCAATTATCCTGCATATCATATCGATATGAGTTATTTTTTAAAGTGGACAGTAGCTGTTAATTTCTTAGGTCTATTAATGTATAAAGCAGTGGAAAGAGATCTAATACGGTCAAAATAAAGCATTTAAAATTTTATCGTTATTCCATTTACAGTAGTTAGTTTTCAGATATATTGAACATCAAAGTATGGTAAGTAAATGATTGAAATTAAGAACGTTTCTAAATCGTTTATGACCAAGCAAGGTCGGCATTATTTATTTAAAGATCTAAATCTGACCATTGGTGATAAACAAAGTGTCGGTTTGCTAGGCCGTAATGGTGCTGGTAAATCAACGCTGCTACGTATTATATGCGGACTTGATGAGCCAGATCATGGCGAAATTATCACCAACTCAACGATCTCGTGGCCAGTTGGCGTGGCAGGTGGCTTTCAGGGTAGCTTGACGGGACGGCAAAATGTACGTTTTGTCTGTCGTCTGTACTCAAGCGGACCTTATATTGATGAAAAGATTCGTTTCGTTGAAGAGTTTGCTGATATCGGTAATTACTTTGATATGCCGGTCAAAAGTTACTCATCGGGCATGAAATCTCGCCTCACTTTTGGTTTAAGCCTAGCGTTTGATTTTGATTATTATATGCTTGATGAAGCGGGCGCTGTTGGTGACGCCGCTTTTCGTAAGCGTAGTGAAGATATTTTAGCGGCTCGCCGTGCGCAAGCAGGATTTCTAATAGTGTCACATAATATTGGTGATATTAAGCGAAACTGTGATATTGGTATTGTGTTAATGGATCAAACAGCACACGTGTTTGAGGATACAAAAGAAGCGATTGAGGTATATGAAGAGCATGTCCACAAAGCGAAAAAATAAGATTATTGACTTCTTGCTGTTTATCGGCTTGGTGATCCTCCCTTGGGTGCTGGTGATTTATTATGTCATGACACTTGCTCATCCGCGCTTTATTTCAACTGCTGACGTGGTGGTAAAGCAAGTCAGTGATGCTAGTGTGCCTTCTGGTGGTGGTTTATCGGCATTGTTAGGGGTAAACAGCACCAGTAAAGAAGATGCCACTTATTTGACTGAATATATCTTGTCAAATGATATGGTCAAACGTCTTGATAATAAGTTTAAGTTCCGTGAAGCTTATTATGTAGATGGCTCAGATCCTATCTATGAGATAGACCCTGACGCCTCGCAAGAGGATTTACTAGAATACTTTAAAAAACGTGTGCATATCGATCTCGATGAGCAAAGCTATGTACTCTCAGTATCGACAGAAGCTTTTGATTCAGATTATGCTTTTGAGCTTAACAAAGCTATCTTGGGTGAGTCTGAGCAGTTCGTTAACCGTATTTCACAAGAAGTCGCTCGTGATCAGCTAATATTTGCTGAAACTCAATTGGATGAATCACAAGATCGTTTAAATGATGCTAAAGAACAATTACTTAACTACCAAAATGAAAATGAGATTTACGATCCGCAAGCCAATGCGCAAATTGTTAACCAGCTGATCGGTAGTTTGCAAGGGCAACTTAGTTCACTACGGACTGAAGAGCGCCAACTGCTTAGCTATCTAAATCCTGATGCGCCGCAAGTAGTGTCGTTAAGAAGCCAAATCAAAGCGGTTGAAGAACAAATCAGTCAAGAGCAAACCAAGCTAACTTCACCAAATACGACCAAATTGAACCGTCAAGCTGTACAGTTTGAGAGTATAAAAGCTGATGTTGAGTTCGCTACTGAGCTATATAAGTTGTCACTGTCTTCACTTGAAAAGTCGCGCTTAGAAGCCTTTAGAAAAATGAAAAATTTGATTGTGATTTCGACTCCTTATGAAGCTGAAGAAGCGTTATATCCACGCCGTCTTTATATCATCTGGACATCGCTGGCACTACTATTAATGTTTTATGGCTTCGTGCGTTTAGTAATGGCCGTTGTGCGTGACCATCGCAGCTAGTTTGATTATGACTTCTTTATAATCACATCTATTGGTTATTTACACTGTAGAGTGTTAAAAGCTTAATACACTTGATAATCGTGAACGATTGGATAAACCAGATATTAGTAATGATCGACAGATCAGCAAAGGAATACAGCTCATGAACATGAAACCACGTCCTATCGTGACGATGATTAAAGTATTAAGTTTAACGATGGCTGCAACCAGCGTTCCAGCGCTAGCAGCGAGCAGTTACGCAGATCAAATAGCAGGTTCTAGCTTTGGTACCAGTGCTAATAATGCGAGCCAAGATCAAAATCGCAATAATATTAATGTCTCAACCCAAGCTTTTGCTGGTGGTGTTCTAGGGCAAGGAGCGACGCAAGAGGCGGTTAACTCAGCAAGCTTGCCTAGTCAGTCGGTTATCAATACGACGCGCCCTTATCAAGATATCAATACTAAAGACTTAATGTTTGGTGAGCAGCTGTTCCGTGGTGCATTTTCAACGACTTCGGGCTCTACCTTTAATGATAGCTATTCGATTAATCCTGGTGATAATGTACAGGTACGCATGTGGGGTGCCTATCAATACGCCTCAACGATGACAGTCGATCCACAAGGCAATATCTTCTTACCTAATATCGGTCCAGTTCGTGTCTCCGGTGTACAGAACGGCAACCTACAAAACGTAGTTAAAAGTGCTGTCAGTCGTATTTATCGCTCAAACGTTGGTGTCTATGCCTCATTAGAGCAAGCGCAACCGGTTAAAGTATTTGTGACAGGTTTCGTCAAGCAACCCGGTTATTATGGCGGGCTTGCGGCAGATTCAGTATTGTCATATTTAGATCGGGCAGGCGGTGTTGATCCGACTCGTGGTAGCTATATCGATATTCAAATAAAACGTAATGGTCAGTTGCTACAGCAAGTTAACCTTTATGATTTTCTATTAGCAGGTAAGCTACAGTCATTCGCATTTCGAGATGGTGATGTGATTACTGTTGCACCGCAGAAAAAGACGTTTGTAGTTGGCGGGCAAGTTCAGAACGAATATACTTTTGAGTTTGATGTCAATGACTTGACCATTGGTGACGTATTGCAAGTTGCCAGTCCCGCAGCGAATGCCACCAACGTTAGTATTACTCGTAGTGCAGGACGCGCGCAGACGGCAGAGTATTATTCACTTGCTGACGCCCAAAACGTTCCTGTCTATAATGGCGATCAGATGGTAGTGACCTCAGACCGTTATGCAGGTACTATCGCGGTACAAGTCAAAGGCGCTCATACTGGTAATGGTGCAATGGTCGTACCTTACGGCGCACGCCTGAAAGATATCGTGCCAAAATTACAACCGAGCCCGTTAGCGAAGCTGACCCATTTGACTATTTACCGTCAATCAGTGGCTGAGCAGCAAAAACGCATGATTAATGAGTCGCTTGATCGCTTAGAAGAATTAACGCTGGCTACTCAATCAACGACGCGTGAAGAGGCAGCGTTACGCCAAGATGATGCCAATTTAGTTAAACAATTCGTGGCTAAAGCACGTAGTGTAAAGACTGATGGTCGAATAGTGGTCGTACCAAACTCTTGGCAGGATATTATTCTCCAGCAGGGCGATATCATTGAAATACCTGCGCAAACGTCAGTGATTACCGTCAACGGTCAAGTGCGAGCACAAGGTGCGTTGACCTTTAATCCAGACTTTACGGTTGGCGATTATATTGCTAATTCAGGTGGCTTTGGGGATAATGCCGATACTAAAGAGATTCTGATTATTCATCAAAATGGTGCAAACGAAGTGGTCAATACTGCTTATCGTATTCAGCAAGGTGATGAAATTATGGTCTTACCAAAGGTCAAAACCAAACGCGTAGAAATTACACGCGGAATCTCACAGATTGTTTATCAATTGGCAGTCGCGGCTAAAGTTATTTTAGACTTATAACTATTGATGCTAGATTCATAAGTTGAGGCAGAAATAATCAAAAAGGATATTAAAAATGGCAAAAAGCGTAGCATGTGAAGGCAAGTTGGTGGTAACTTCTACCTCTAATGATGCGCTACGTTTTTTGCCCGCTCAAAACCAGCTACCGAATAATCTAGCAGTAATTGGCAAAGGCATGTGTCGCAACAACGTATTGTTATCTCAGGTGCTAAAAGCAAACATTCAGCGCTGGTATCCATGGTCAGGTTTACAGCAGCATCTTAATTCGGATCTTGAGACACCTGACGCCTTTATTGGATGGGGTCATAAAAAGAGCTATCAACGAGCCAAAAAGTCTGCTGATCGTCAACAACTGACGACTTTAAGTATCGAAGATGGCTTTTTACGCTCATTAGATTCTGGTATTAGCAGTCGTCATGGATTAAGCGTAGTTGTCGATGATGTGGGTATTTACTTTGATTTAATGCAAACCTCACGCCTTGAGCAGTTAATCGTTGCGCGTGCCAAAGAATGCTCTAACGCTGATAGCAATGTCTTAGATAAAAAACATGCTCTGCAGTTGATGACACGTATTTGCGAAGAGAAACTAAGTAAATATAATGCTGTGATTACTTGTCCGTCATTAGATAAACTGATTGCTGAAGAAAACGGTCACATAGAACAAGACTCGTTAAAATCGCATGTGTTATTGATTGATCAAGTCGCTGGCGATGCCTCCATCAAAGGTGCTGGTGCGGATAAAAACCAGTTTAAGCGAATGCTAAAGGCTGCTTGTCGCAATCATCCTGATGCTCACATTTGGATCAAGGCTCATCCTGCCGCAAAGTCAGGATACCTTACCAGCCTAAAATTACCCAAAAACGTCCAAATATTGACTCAAGCACTTAATCCTATTGGATTACTAGAGCAAGTAAGTGATGTCTATACGGTCAGCTCACATATGGGCTGTGAAGCATTAATGCTAGGCAAAAAGGTACATTGCTTTGGGGTTAATTGGTATAGTGGTTGGGGGCTTAGCGATGATAGTGGTGCACCAAAAAATTTACTCAAATCAGTCAAACAACGTCGTCAAACATTTGCAGCCACATTGCCGGCGGTTGAAGAGTCATTAAAACCATCAAAATCAGCATCATTATCTAAGCAATCTACTAAACGATTGAAAATCACTCAGCGACTGCGTAACTTGCGTAAAAAACAATCTTCTATAGCAGCTAATAGTACATTCAATGCGACGTTAGAGGCATTATTCTATAGCGCCTATATTGACTATAGTCATTATGTAGATCCAGCAACCAAGCAGGCTTGTGACATTGATACCGCGATTGAATGGTTAGTGACCAATCGATATTGGCAAGCACGCCTCGAAGGCAATTTAACGGTATATGAGTTCAGTCGCTGGAAACTACCTTTTGTGAAGGCTTTTGTTAATCTACCGCGCACGACATTATTCATTAAACCCAAACCGCGTCTAAAAAACTTGCTACATCCGGATCATTTTACAGTCTGTTACCAGCAGCCACTATTAGTCTGGGGCTTAGCTAAACGCCAGCAAATCCAAAAAAAGTTACAGAGCAAACTTGCGAAACAGCCAATGTCGGACATACCAACTATTTATTGTATGGAAGATGGTTTTATCCGTTCAAATGGCTTGGGTGCCACATTGTTAGCACCCTTGTCGGTTGTGATAGATAAGCAAGGTATCTACTATGATGCGACTCAGCCATCAGATTTAGAAACTTTATTGCGCAATTGTGAGACATTGACGTCAGGACAAAGTGCACGAGTACGGGAGCTTCAAGCCAAACTGCTTACTCAGCGAGTTAGTAAGTATAATGTTGGTACTGAGATTGATGCTGACATTGCTAATAAGGTTGGTTCTGATAATAAATTGAACGCTGTCAGTCAAAAAATGCAATGGATGCAGGATGCAAAGGTATCTGGTAAACCGCGCTTACTTATCGTTGGACAAGTAGAGGATGATTTATCGGTTCAGTATTGTGGTTCAGACATTAAAACCAATCGAGATTTGATTAAGCGTGTACGACGAGACAATCCTGATGCTTATTTAATTTACAAACCCCATCCAGATGTGGAAGCAGGACTGCGTACAGGCAGAGTCGAGGCAGAATGCTTACGGCAGGTGCAAGCGGTCGCTTATGATACAGCGATGCCTGATTGTTTAGAGTGTATTGATGAGGTACATACGATCAGTTCATTAACGGGCTTTGAGGCATTATTGCGTGGTTTAAAAGTCACTTGTTACGGTTTGCCGTTTTATGCAGGTTGGGGCTTAACGACCGATATTGATGCACAGTTATCGCCAAAATCTGACTATCTACATAGGCGCAAACGAGACACTACGTTATCACTTGAGCAACTGCTGCATTGTGCACTCATACGTTATCCACTATATCGCCTGCCTAAAGGCTATGGGCTTGCTCAAGTAGAACAAGTGATTGACTACTTATATCCGCCTAATAAGAATGCGAAGACTTTGCAAATTAAACAACATAGTAGTATAGCCAGTGCAACCAATAGTTCATCAGCGAAATTGTCCGAACTATCAGAAGTAACTGCTCATCTTAAACGTCGTACTGCCACGCGTTTTATGCAGCAGCGTCATAAATGGCAACAGCGCCTACGCAAAATTTCTCATTAATTTATGTCAAAATAAATCCATTACGACAAGTATGATTTTTTTCGGTATAATTTATGTACAATCTGGTTATTATCAGAAATTTTTCCGTTCAATTTAGTCTCATCCTTTATTCATTAATTAATGGTATGTAATATTATGGCAGCATCGATGCATCAATTGCTTACTCATCGACACGTTTTGCTGCTACAAGGAAAGATGGGCGGGTTTTTTAGCCGTTTTGCTACGTTTTTGCAAACTCAAGATATTGAAGTGAGCAAAATTAACTTTAATGCTGGTGATGCATTTTTTTATCGCCATTCTAATGCTCATGAATATACAGGTACTTTGGCGCAGTTCTCATCTTGGCTGCAAGCTTTTATTGTCGAACATGGTATTGATGCGATTGTCTGTTTTGGTGATTGTCGTCCTCATCATACACAGGCTGCCTGCTTAAGTGAAAAACTAGGCATATCCTTTTTTGTATTTGAAGAAGGCTATTTACGTCCTGATTATATTACCCTGCAAGAGCACGGCATCAATGGTTATTCGCGCTTAAATATAGCGGATATTAAGGCACTCAAAAAAGCCAATGATAAACCACTGTATACGCATAATCGCTTTTATCGATTGAGTATCGCCGCCATTGTTTATTACATTATTACTAGACTATATAAATCGCGCTATCCGCATTATTCCCATTATCGCGGGATGACAGCATGGCAAGAAGCGATAGCTTGGCTAAAAGCACCTTGGCGTAAGCTATGTGGTTATCTACCCGATAAAAAGCTACAAAAGCAGCTAATCACCCAAGCAGACAACAACTATTTCTTGGTTAGCTTGCAGGTACATAATGACTCGCAAATTACTCATCATAGTGGTTACCGTGATGTGGTGCAGTTCATTGACGAGGTGATCGCTAGTTTTGCAGAATATGCTGACACAACGCAGATGCTGGTATTTAAGCATCATCCGTTAGATCGTGGTCACCGTGATTATCGTGAGTTGGTGGCAAGCCTAGCAGCACGTTATCAAGTTAAATCAAGAGTGTTTTATGGTTGTGATATGCACTTGCCAACACTTATGAAGCATAGTATCGGTATGGTGACTATCAATAGTACAACGGGTCTGCAGTCGGTGTACCATAAAAAACCTACCAAAGTTATGGGACGAGCCATCTACGATACCCCTAAGCTCACAGATCCTAAGACACTTGCGCAATTTTGGCAGCAGCCTACACATCCAGATAATGAGTTCTATCTAAGATTCCGTGAGTATCTGATTGAGCAAACTCAAATCAACGGGGCGTTTTACGGTAAATCGCCATGGATGTATAAGTACTTACCGCAGTCAGAGGCTACAGGCATAATGTCTGATACTGCTAAATAGTTCAGCAGCCATAGTCAGTAAATATCTGTCGATATCTTGCAGTAACTATTTTAGAGTTATAAATCTTTGAGTTATAAACCTTTAATTTAAAGCTTTCTATAACTATTAGCTCCATTCAGTCGTCAATTTTAGCTACGAATCAAATCCTTACCAATAAAATCGCCTTACTTTACAGTGGAAAACTGCTAGAATACGCTCACATGTCTGTGTATATCATCAAGCGTCATGAACAGTGGCTTTAATAATAAATGTTATTAACTTAGCTCTTTTTAAATACGCTTTAGTTACCACAATTGACACCACTAGTTTTTATTTTTTAAATCTTATTTCCAAAATTATTATCGCAATAATATCTAATAACCGTTATTTTTCCACTGTTGTTCAAGTACCGTTTGTTCAAGTATTTTTGTTCAGTAGCGGTTATCCAATCACCTTTTATTTAGTAGGCGCTTTGTGACTGCATTAGCCAATATTCGTAACTTTTCTATCATTGCCCACATTGATCACGGCAAGTCGACGCTTGCCGATCGCTTTATTCAGATGTGCGGTGCCTTGCAAGATCGTGAAATGCAGGCGCAAGTACTCGACTCCATGGATATTGAGCGCGAGCGTGGGATTACTATCAAAGCACAATCGGTCACCTTATTTTATGACCATCCAAATGGTGAGCGCTATCAGCTTAACTTTATTGATACCCCCGGCCACGTTGATTTTTCATACGAAGTTTCGCGTTCATTAGCTGCCTGTGAAGGTGCGTTATTGGTTGTAGATGCGGCGCAGGGCGTGGAAGCCCAGTCTGTTGCCAACTGCTATACTGCCGTTGATCAAGGCTTGGAAGTGATGGCAGTCTTGAATAAGATTGACTTACCACAAGTTGAGCCTGAGCGCGTTATCCAAGAGATTGAAGATATTATTGGTATTGACGCGGTAGATGCGCCGCGAGTATCAGCAAAATCTGGTCTTGGTGTTGATAAACTACTTGAAGCGTTGGTTGAGTTTATTCCACCGCCAACAGGTGATCGTGAAGCACCATTACAAGCATTAATTATTGATTCATGGTTTGATAGCTATTTAGGCGTTGTCTCGTTAGTACGTGTCCGTCAAGGTACTGTTAAAAAAGGCGATAAAATTTATATTAAATCGACCAAAGAGGCTCATCCAGTCAGCTCTATTGGCGTGTTTACGCCTAAACCTTTAGATACAGGGATTTTAGAAGCTGGTGAAGTAGGCTTTATTATCGCTGGTATCAAGGATATTGCTGGTGCACCAGTCGGTGATACCATTACGCATTCTAAGACACCTGACGTTGATCGTATCCCTGGATTTAAACAGATTACGCCGCAAGTCTATGCTGGTATGTTCCCTGTTGAATCTACTGACTTTGAAAAGTTTCGTGAAGCACTACAGAAGTTGCAAATTAATGATGCGTCGCTATTTTTTGAGCCAGATACTTCTGATGCGTTGGGCTTTGGTTTCCGTTGTGGCTTCTTAGGTATGCTGCATATGGAGATTATCCAAGAGCGCCTAGAGCGTGAGTATGACTTGGATCTTATCACCACTGCGCCGTCAGTTATCTATGAGATTGTAAAAAAAGATGGCAGCATCATCTATGTTGATAATCCATCAAGATTGCCTGAACCGAATAATATCGAAGAGTTCCGTGAGCCGATTGCTCGTTGTCAGATTTTAGTGCCGCAGGATTATCTCGGTAACGTTATGACTTTGTGTATTGAGCGCCGCGGTGTACAGGTTGATATGCGCTTTATGGGCAGACAAGTTCAGCTGATATTTGATATTCCGATGGGTGAGGTGGTGATGGATTTCTTTGATCGCCTAAAGTCAGTCTCGCGTGGATTTGCGTCACTTGATTATAACTTTGAGCGTTATCAAGTCGATAAATTGGTTAAAGTTGACGTACTTATCAACGGTGAAAAAGTTGATGCTTTAGCCATGATTGTGCACGAAACACAATCTCGTTATCGCGGTAATGCGCTGGTTTCCAAGATGAAAGAGCTTATTCCACGGCAGATGTTTGATGTGGCGATTCAAGCCGCTATCGGCGGCCAAATAATTGGACGTAGTACGGTTAAAGCCATGCGTAAAGATGTATTAGCCAAATGTTATGGCGGTGATGTCTCGCGTAAGAAAAAGCTGCTATCTAAGCAAAAAGCTGGTAAAAAACGTATGAAGCAAGTTGGTAATGTGGAGATTCCACAAGAAGCCTTCTTAGCGGTATTGCAGGTAGATTAAATAATCTGATAGCTGAGTTAGTAAGTAATCACTGCATGTAAGTCACTGTTTAAAACTCTAAATGACCATGACTGGCATGACAAATTGACATGGTCATAGAAGCAGATCTTTAATAGGCAAATTAGCATGGATTTTGATTTCAATTTGATTTTGGTGCCGTTAACTATAGCCTTAGGTTTTATATGGTTACTAGACAAGTTAACACTAAAACAGCGTAAAACACGTGGCCGCGGTAAAGAGAGCTTGCTAGTGCGCTGGGCCTATGACTTTTTCCCTGTATTGGCAGTAGTGCTGGTTGTGCGCTCATTTTTGATTGAACCTTTTAATATTCCATCATCGTCTATGGTGCCAACTCTATATACTGGTGACTTTATTGCCGTCAATAAATATGCTTATGGCGTACGCTTACCGCTCACCTATAATAAAGTACTAGATACTGGCTCACCAGAGCATGGTGATGTCATAGTATTTCGCTATCCTGAAAACCCTAGCATCTATTATATCAAGCGGGTAATAGGTCTACCGGGAGATACGGTCAGCTATAATCAGGGACAAATTGCGATTAATGATGTGCCAGTAGATACTAAGTCAGTGAATTTCGATGCTAACACTGATCTAACGGCGCAACTTTACCCAGCTGGTCAAGTGATGCCAGGTCAGGTACTGACTGAGAATGAAGCGACACAGATGGGGCAGCAAGAAGAAGACCAAGCACAATATTTTCAAGAAACTCAAGGTGAGAATAAGCATTTAGTGCGCTATCTTTCAGATATGAATAGTTCGCAATATGCACCGTTCTTACAGCAGCAATCGCCAGAAGTAGTCAGTTCAGCGGGGACAGAGTGGCAGGTTACTGTGCCTGATGGTGATTATTTCGTCATGGGTGATAACCGAGATCGTAGTGCTGATGGACGCTTTTGGGGCTTCGTACCCGATGAAAATTTAGCGGGTAAAGCGGTCTATATTTGGATGCATAAGCCACCAGGACTTAATCTTCCAACTTTCTCTCGTAATGGTTCAATTGATTGATTATTGTTTCTAATCAGTAACTGTTTTGTTTATTAGATATTATGCTAGTATTCATGCTGACCCTAATCAAAATAAAATTTATACTATATTTGACATATTAATCGTAGTGGATATGAAGGTACACAAACGGATAATAAAAAAATGAGATATAAAAATAGATAGGGCGGATAAAACAACTGGTTAGAATACATTAAATTAAATCATTAGAGGGGGCCTCATGGCGCACCAGTTAACGAGTTTGACGTCTCAGCGTGGGTCTAGTGTGACTAGTATTGTCTTGCTGCTAATTATTATTGTTATTGCTGGCAAATTGATTATTGCGATCATGCCTGCACAAGTTGGTGATTACCAGCTAAGCAAAACGTTAGGTGCGCAGTTAAAAGAAGCTAATAATAATGGTGAGACTGCAAAACAGTTCGTTGAACGTGTTAACCGTCAACTCTCTATTAATGCTGATTATGATACGACCGCTGAAGAAGTATTTACTTTTACCAATAACAAGACAGGTCAACTGGCCATTTATAAAGACTATGATAAAACCAGTAACTTTTTCGGTAATGTCGATATCGTTAATCGTTTTGAAGGTGAAATAAATGCTGCCTCGGTAGAGTAGGCATTCTCATAAGATTTTTACCAATTAACAATAATTCATAAGGGTCAGACGACTCTTGTGAAATAATTCTATCAATTATTTAAACGTTTAAATTACTAACATTAAAGGATAGCCAAAAGCCACGCATGAAATCAACTCCACAACAGTACCAAGCGCTGCCTGCCGCCAAAAAAAATAGCGCAACTATGGAGACTTTGCCAATCAGCTCAGATTTTATTCAGCGTCTGGAAGTATTGACACGCAAATTAGGCTACGTCTTTAATGATTTAAATCTACCAAAGTTAGCCTTAACGCATCGCTCGTTCGATAGCAAAAAAAACTATGAGCGCTTAGAGTTTTTAGGTGATGCACTTCTTGGAATGATTGTTGGCGAGGCACTATATCATCGCTATCCTAGTCAGAATGAAGGGCGTTTGACTCGTATGCGTGCCACATTGGTACGCCAAGAGTCCCTAGTTACCATCGCTCAGAACTTAGAGCTATCCAACCATCTGATCTTGGGTATTGGTGAACGTAAAGGTGGTGGACGTAATCGCGCTTCGATATTGGCTGATGCGGTAGAATCGTTGATTGGGGCTATTTATCTAGACAGCCAAGATATGGAAATCACTCGTAATTGTGTGCTGTCATGGTATGGTGACTTAATCGACAACGTTAATGACCAAAAAGCACTAAAAGACGCCAAAAGTCGTTTACAGGAATGGCTACAATCCAAACAGTTTGATTTGCCACACTATGAGTTGGTCGAAACCCGTGGCAATGCGCCTTATCAGATATTTGTTGTACGCTGTCAGGTGAATATTAGCAGTTGCCCTGATATCACTGAGTCTGGTGAGAGTCGCCGGATTGCTGAGCAAAAAGCAGCTGAACTAATGATCAATCAATTGCACAAGTTACCTGGCGCGCTTAAAAAACGTTAATAACTTAATTCCTAACGTTGATAACTTGTTCACCTGACTCGATTAAATATTAGATACTTGTTAAAGACTAACCTAATGGTTATCAACAACTTAATAAACAATACAGACCTTCAAATTTCTTTATTTCTAAATTGAAATTAGCCTAGTAAGTATTATTAACAGATTAAATATACTGCTAGGCCTATCATCAAAACTCCACAGGATTACCCTATGAGCAATCATACTGACTTGCCATCTACCCCCGAAGATAATGCCAATAATATGACAGAGAACACTGATACAAACCAAGCTACTACTGTAGAACAAGTAGAAAACACACAAGAAAGTAGAAAAATAGGAGAGTCGTTAACAGCTATTCAGCAGCAAGATAATGACGATGCCGACGAATCTGATAGCGATACTGATCTTGAAAATAACGATGCGATTGATGGGTTCTTTGCGCCAAGTAATAATGATGGCGTTGCTGAAGACTTTAAAGCAGGCTACGTAGCGATCATTGGTCGTCCAAACGTTGGCAAGTCGACTTTAATGAACCATTTGTTAGGCCAAAAGCTGTCGATTACCTCACGTAAGCCCCAAACGACTCGTCACCGCATTCATGGCATTTTGAGCACTCATGAAATGCAGGCAGTATTTGTAGATACGCCCGGTATTCATCGCAATGAAGTACGTGCTATCAATGAGCGTATGAATAAAGCTGCTGTATCAGCGCTGGTAGATGTAGATTTGGTATTGTTCGTGGTTGACTCAGACCAGTGGCGTGATGATGATTTATTGACCTTACAGAAACTTGGTGATACCAACTTAACTGTCGTATTGGTCATTAATAAAGCAGATACGTTAAAAGATAAAGGGTCTATTCTGCCACTGATTGAAACTTTCAGTGACAGCTTTGACTTTGCCGACATCGTACCGGTCTCAGCTCTAAAGAACCAAAACCTAGATCGTCTTGAGGAAGTTATTGCTTCGCACCTACCAAAGGCGACGCCAATTTATGACACTGAACAAATCACTGACCGCTCAGAGAGATTTTTAGCCAGTGAGATTATCCGCGAAAAAATTATGCGTAGCGCTGGTGATGAAGTGCCTTATGATTTAACCGTACAGATTGACGAGTTTAAAGATGAAGCGGCTCATATGGATCCTAAAACAGGTCGTCCACGTAAAGCATGTACTTTCATCGATGCAACAATATATGTAGAACGTAATGGCCAAAAAGCCATCGTGATTGGTGAAAAAGGTCAGCGTATCAAGCAAGTTGGTATGGACGCCCGTAAAGATATGGAAAAGTTATTTGATAAAAAAGTAATGTTAACTCTATGGGTAAAAGTCAAGCGTGGTTGGTCTGATGATGAGCGTGCATTAACAAGCTTGGGTTATTGATTAAACTAAACATCAAGTCTGGACATGATGTTGAGGTAACAAACAATGCGCAATGAAGCATTAATAGGTTATTTATTACATCAGCGACCTTATCAAGAAAAACGTGCGCTTTACTATTTGTTTTCCCAACAACATGGTGTAGTGCACGGTATTGGTAAAAAGGGTGCACCTCTCTTTGAGCCGTTACAACTGTTTGCAACGGGCAAGCGTGATTTAAAAACCTTTAGTCAGATTAATTTGATGCCAGCAGAGGATGACTCTACAGAGTCTACTACGGCCACTAAGCCATCATGTTATCAACAGATAAGCGGTCAGCAACAGTACGCTGCATTATATTTAAATGAGATATTGTGGAAGTTGTTGCCTAGCGAAGATCCAATGCCAGTATTATGGCAACATTATCAAAACAGCTTATTACAGCTAAAGCAGCCGTTAGCAGCGGATGCGTTGAGATTATGCTTACGCCAATTTGAATCTCATTTATTCGAAGAGCTGGGCTTTTCTTTAACGTTAACGCATGACAACATACTAGCACCTATTGAGCCTGATACTGATTATCGGTTTTTGTCTGATGTAGGTTTCGTCGCTACTTTTCAACCTGATAAAACGACAATTAATGCGTTACAAACAGTTTTCAGTGGGGCTGATATTATAAAAATGGCACAACTGGGCATTACTGACGCGACGCTAAGCAATTGGTCAAGGCTACATAGACATCTGATTGATCATCTGCTTGACTATCAGCCATTACAAAGTCGCTTACTATGGCAACAGCAGCAGCGTTACCAATAATAAAGCAGTCATTTGTTTAACATATAGCTGTTTAAATCAATATTAAATGTGACGCTATTTTAGCATTATCATCTATACGTCAATCAGATTTCGTTTTTAAAAGGATTTCTTATGGTCACCTCTTCACAAAACTCAGTAAACAGACCGCTATTAGGTGTCAACGTTGATCATGTAGCAACCTTACGTCAAGCGCGTGGTGTCAACTATCCTAGCCCTTTAGAGGCAGTATTATTATGCGAGCAAGCAGGCGCAGATGGCATTACTATACATTTACGTGAAGATCGTCGTCATATCCAAGACTCAGATGTGTATGAGATAGCGAGACAATTGACTACTAGGTTGAATCTGGAGATGGCAGCAACTTCTGAAATGCTATCTATTGCTTGCGAAGTTAAACCATTTTGGGTTTGCTTAGTACCTGAAAAGCGTGCGGAGCTAACTACTGAGGGAGGGTTGGACGTTGCAGGGCAAATCACTCATCTGAAAAAATACATCAATGAGTTACATGCAGCAGGTATTAAGGTCTCTTTATTTATCGATCCAGATGAGGTCCAAATTGCTGCAGCAGTTGCTTGTCATGCTGATGCTATTGAGCTGCATACCGGTACTTATGCCGAGGTAGGTTTGGCTGGAGATTTTGATGCGCAGAATGTTGAGCTACAACGTATTAAACAAGCAGTGATTGTCGCAAAAAATTTAGATGATAAATTGCTAATTAATGCAGGTCATGGTCTAACTCGTGACAATGTTAATGCGATTGCACAAATTGACGATATTTATGAGCTGAACATTGGGCACGCATTGATTGCCGATGCAATATTTGTAGGATTGTCGCAAGCAGTGACTATGATGAAAACTGCGATGTATGAGTGATTTTCTATACAGGGTTGAATCTGATAGTGACTAACTAATATTGTTATGATAGATGTTATATTTATAAACAGTCAGTAGGATGTGTATCATTAGGCTTGTATCTAATGATACCACCTTGATTAAATGAGATCTGATACATAGCTTGACCATAAGTTGAGCTTGGACAGTATTTTATATGACCAAAATGTCCACGTGGTTTACCGCTATCTCCCCAAAATTTAGTGTAATGGCGCTTATTTCCTACTCGTAAACTTAGGGTGCTGTATTTAGGGTTCAAAGATTCCTCTTTTAATAGCACATCAACCTGAACATCAAAATGCTTATTATTATTATTGTCTACAAATAATAGAAGCTTTTTATAGCTATCTCGGTGGCAACGCCCTCCTGAATTAGATAGGCAAACCAACAAATTCTGTCTTCTTATAAAACTCTCAGCTTTTGCTATCTTAAGCGTGGTCTCTAATTGATTTTTAATACGTTTAGCTTCCATACTTGCCAGTTGGGTTAAAATGGCTGGAGCTGCTATGGTAGCGATAATGGCTAAAATTGCTATTGTTACTATGAGTTCTACAAGATTAAATCCTTTTTGATTATAGTGTTTAGAAAGGTTTTTGATAGCTTTTAAATGGTCAATGACAATGAAATTAAGCAAACCAGGGTTTGATATCTGCTGAGTAGGGCATGGCGTATTATGTCGCTTAGTCATATATAGTCATTACCTATAATGATGGGTTTATTGTATGAGCTAACTTGATTGGACTTATAATTTTAAATAAATATTCATTCTTCTATTTTGCCTTATATAAAGCATTAGATTTCTAAAACGTACTGACTTCTCTATACTTACAAATTTTTTACATCGTTATCTTGGTTATTGAATCAAATAATGTTCATTGTTTTAATATAAACAAAATATAGTACAACTGTCAAAAAATGTTTCAATTAGTGAAAACACATCTTTTGTAATAGAGAAAAAAATACAATTGTATTAAACTGATGACAGACAATAGATACAACCAGAGTTACTTCTATTGCGAATTAGCATTCAAAAGACTAAAATTGCAACGTGTGTTAGTTCTTAGTAAAATAAGCAGGCTATTGTGTTTTAGTTGCAACACTATCGTGTAATAATGTGTAGCTGCCTAACGAAAAAAGTTGTAAACTTAATTGATAGTCGATAAGCTACTTCCTAATTAGTTTTGTTGTATAATTATGCATTCGTAAAAGATGTCTACTTTTATTACATCTTAGGAAGCGGTTTTGCTTAACGCATCACTCAAATCATCCTTTGGAGGAAGTCCATGAAATTGAATAAAATTGCTCTAGCTCTAGTTGCCGTAGCAGCTGCGCCTTTAGCAGCTAATGCTGGCGTTACTATTAGCCCATTACTACTTGGTTATCACATGACTGAAGAGTTCAGTGATACTAGTGACAAGCAGCGTGAAATCTTACGTACTGGTAAAAATCTTTATGTAAATGCTGACGGAAACAACATTGACGATGGCACACCTTTTAATGGTGCTAACGGTCATCCTAACAATGGCGGCGTAGCTAAAGAAAGCAGCCTTTATACTGGTGCTGCTCTAGGTATCGAGCTTACTCCTTCTACTCAGTTCCAAGTAGAGTATGGCGTAACAAGTGCTAACGGTGAAGCTTCTGAAGATTCTGCAGATGCTGGTGTTAACCGTTTTGATATCGAACAAACTATGATTTCTGGTAACTTCTTAATCGGTACTGAAGAATTTACTGGTTATACTGATAGTGCGTTCAAACCATATGTTCTAATTGGTGCTGGTCAGTCTAAGATTGAAGTTGAAAACCAAGAAACTTATGATACTGCACAAGGTTCTTCTGTAGGTCGTGTTGAGGCTGGTACTGAAGTTTCATCATCTAAAGATACTATCGGTAACCTAGGTCTAGGTGCTATGTATCGCATCAACGACGCTTTAAGCCTACGTGGTGAAGCTCGTGCGATTCATAACTTTGATAACAACTGGTGGGAAGGCATGGCTTTGGCCGGTCTAGAAGTTGTACTTGGTGGCCATTTATCACCAACAGTAGCAGTACCACCACAAGTTGAGCCTGAAGTTTCTGTTCCACCAGTAGTAATCGTTGAGCAAGACGTTGATTCAGACGGCGATGGCGTACCTGATAGCATCGATGAATGCCCAGGCACTCCAATGAACGTAGTAGTCGATGAGCGCGGTTGCCCAGTAGCAGTAGATATTACTGATGAGCTGAAAATGGAACTACGTGTATTCTTTGATAACGACAAATCAGCTATCAAAGACCAGTACAAAACTGAAATCTCTAAAGTAGCAGAGAAGATGCGTGAGTATCCTAACTCTAGCGCTCGTGTAGAAGGTCATGCTTCTAAAACTGGTCCTTCAGCACGTTATAACCAACGTCTATCTGAAGCCCGTGCAGTTGCTGTGAAATCTATGTTGACTAACGAATTTGGTATTGCTCCAAACCGTCTATCAACAGTTGGTTACGGTTATGACCGTCCAATCGCTCCAAACGATACTGAAGAAGGTCGTGCTATGAACCGTCGTGTTTATGCCATCATTACTGGTGACAAAACAATGACTGTTGAGCAAACTAAAGACATGGTTATTCAATAATATATAATCAGTTAGTTATGTTCTAAATTATAAAGTTACAAAAAAAGCTGCCTATTAGGTGGCTTTTTTTTGTTTAAGTACTCAGATAAATAACTTATTGCATAAATTTATAATGTAATAATGTTATACTAGCCGCCCAAACACTTTGTAGATTGACAAAGTGTACATTAGCATAGCTATCTGTACGATGGATTTATCAGTATAGAAATTCTACTTTGCCAGCATTTCTTATCCCACTACCCCTATTGCGTAGTCATTTGATAGTAAAGTAAAAATATCTATCTGCTTTATGATAAAAGTTTCTCCAGCGGCGCTTACTGCTACTGCATTTTATTAAGACAAAACGAGCATTTTATATGGCGAACGATATCAAACACCTGCGTAACATTGCAATTATTGCCCACGTTGATCACGGTAAAACAACGCTAGTTGATAAATTATTACATCAATCTGGCACTTTTGGCGATCGTGCAAACATTGCTGAACGTGCAATGGATTCAGGTGATATTGAGCAAGAACGTGGTATTACCATTTTGGCTAAAAATACAGCCATTCGTTGGACAGACAGCACTGACGATACTGAATATCGTATTAACATTGTTGACACTCCAGGTCACGCCGATTTCGGTGGTGAAGTTGAGCGTGTAATGTCAATGGTTGACTGTGTACTTCTAGTCGTTGATGCTGTTGATGGACCAATGCCTCAAACCCGTTTCGTGACTCAAAAAGCATTTGAGCAAGGTTTGAAACCAATTGTTGTTATCAACAAAATTGATCGTCCTGGTGCGCGTCCTGATTGGGTAATGGATCAGATTTTTGATTTATTTGACAACTTAGGTGCAACTGATGAGCAATTAGATTTCCCAGTTGTTTATGCATCAGCACTAAATGGTATTGCAGGTCTAGAAGCAGATAAGTTAGCTGATGACATGACACCGCTGTTTAAAACTATTGTTGATGTTGTACAGCCTCCACAGGTTGATGCAGATGCGCCATTCCGCATGCAAATCTCAAGCCTTGATTTCAATAGCTTCGTTGGTGTTATCGGTATTGGCCGTATCCAGCGCGGTAAAGTGAAAACCAACACGCAAGTGACTGTAATCGACAAGAATGGCAACACGCGTAACGGCCGTATCCTAAAGATTATGGGTTACCACGGTTTGGATCGTATCGAAGTAGAAGATGCACAAGCGGGTGATATCATCTGTATTACAGGTATTGATGCGCTTAATATTTCAGATACTATTTGCGATCCTAACCACGTTGAAGCATTACCAGCATTGACCGTTGACGAACCAACCGTATCGATGAACTTCCAAGTGAATAACTCACCGTTCGCTGGTCGTGACGGCAAGTTTGTGACCTCACGTAATATCCGTGAGCGTCTTGAGCGTGAATTGATTCATAACGTAGCATTACGTGTAGAAGATACAGAGTCTCCTGATAAATTCAAAGTATCAGGTCGTGGTGAGCTTCATCTATCTGTACTTATCGAAAACATGCGCCGTGAAGGTTTTGAGATGGGTGTTTCAGGCCCAGAAGTTATCGTTAAAGAAGTTGATGGTAAGTTACAAGAGCCGTATGAAAACGTTGTCTTCGATATTGAAGATGAGCATCAAGGTTCTATCATGGAGCAGGTTGGCTTGCGTAAAGGCGAGATGACCAATATGGAGCTTGATGGTAAAGGTCGTATGCGTATCGAAGCGACTATGCCTGCACGTGGTTTGATTGGTTTCCGCTCTGAATTCTTAACCTTGACTTCAGGTACCGGTATCATGACGTCAAGCTTCTCACATTACGGTCCACAAAAGATCGGTGATGTTGGTGGTCGCTCGAATGGTGTATTGGTTTCTATGGCAAAGGGTGTTTGCTTAGGTTTTGCTCTATTTAACCTACAAAAACGCGGTAAATTATTTGCTGAGCCACAGCTTGAAGTTTACGAAGGTATGATCGTTGGTCTTAACTCGCGTAACGATGATATGGCCGTTAACCCGACGACTGCTAAGCAGTTAACCAACGTTCGTGCCAGTGGTACTGATGAAGCGCTAACGCTAACACCAGCGGTTAAGTTTACGCTTGAGCAAGCACTTGAATTCATTCAAGATGATGAATTAGTAGAAGTAACGCCAAAAGCGATTCGTCTACGTAAGCGTTATTTGACTGAAAGTGAGCGTAAGCGTTATGGTCGTAAGAAAGGTGCTTAATATCAATCTTCATTGATAAAATAGTTAAATAATAAAAAGGGCTAACTCAATGAGTTAGCCCTTTTTGTTGGTTTTGTTTTTATTCTATTTTGCTTTAATCCGAGCTAAAATATTTAAAGTGAGAAGTTAGGTTTTAAGGTTGATTAACGATCACATAATCATTGGTATTAATCAAAATCTCTGATGGACGATCAACAACGATACGTACGACATTATCGTTAACACTTTGTGATTTATAAAAATTATCTTCAGCAACCGTACAACCTAAGCAGCGCGCCATAGCATCCCAAGGTTCAACGAATAGTTTTTGCTGAGCTTGATCAGCATTACCACCGATAAGGGAGAAGGGCAGGCTCACAAGATAAGCGGCGGTACCAGCGACTGCGGTGACTAGCTGTAAGGGCTTACCAACGACTGTATCGACTATCATCGTATCATAAGATGGGCCAAAGTCGCCCTCATCTATCTCTATCGCGGCCGAGGCAGGCTGTGTGAACGCTACAATGAAGCTTACGCTTAGAATAGCGGTAAGAAGCTTACTCTTAACAATGCGTTGGGTATTGGCATTAACAGTCATCATGATTTCCTAAAACGTGTAAGCGGTATGAATAATGAGCACTACTGGTTAAAAGTAATCATAAAACAGCATTGCTTACTTATTAAAGCAAGATGCGTGCCGATAAGCAACATAAAAGCACGTTACACTGTTTTTTGTCTTATATATTATGATAGAACTTTGTTTATTAAATCCGCTGACAACTTGGACAAAATACACTAGCGCGCCCATTGATTTTAATATTATCAAGCGCAGTATCACAATGCGGACATGATTCGCCTTGTTTACCATAGACGTTTAAAGTTTGCTGAAAGTAGCCAGTTTGACCACTTGCTACTGTGAAATCACGTAATGTTGAACCACCAAGCTTAATGGCTCGTTGTAGTATGACCTTAATATGATCAACCAAAATGACTATTTGATTGTAAGATAAGTTGTGCGCTGGGGTAGCAGGATGTATGGCTGCCAAATATAGACTTTCTGTCGCATAGATATTACCGACGCCAACGACAACCTGTTGCTCCATAATTACTGATTTGATAGCACGGGTGATAGGGCGTTTCTTAGTTTTCTTGTCCGTCGTTTCATCACCATTACTACGTTGAATCAGCTGGTATAAATAGTCAGCAGTGAAATCGGCTGATAACGGCTCAGGACCTAGATGATCTAAAAGCTTGGCACTATAATCCTTATACCATAACACAGCTCCAAAACGTCTCGGATCATGGTAATGTAGTTGCGACTGTATGCCGTTAGCATTGTCAAAAGTGATTACTAAATGATCATGCTTACGTTTATCAGTACCAACGGGATGTTGTTGCAAACTTCCTGACATTCCTAAGTGTATTATCAGCTTACGTTGACGTAAAGAGTTGCTCTCAGTCATAGTTTGACTGTTTTCTACAAGCTCTGCGTTCGGTATAAAGGTAAGGATTAGATATTTTGCGCGGCGCTCTACGTTCTGCAAAGTATAATCAATCAGAGCGTCTAAGTCGGCAGGCATAGGCCAACGCAATTTTGGCTGAAACACTTCTACAGCGGTTAGTCTTTGTTCCAATAGAGGCGCAAGACTGGTTTTAGTGGTTTCAACTTCAGGTAATTCAGGCATAGTAATTTTCTATAAAAATTTGGAAAGCATTAATTAAAAGTTAAGTTATCAGCTGCATATAACAATATTTTTTAAAATAGAGGTTCAGTTATGCAGGAGATATATTCATGATTAATGCATATATCTCCTGCATGACTACTGTTGATTATTTACCACTAGGCAACAGAACGACGCGCGTGCAGAATTCCCGGTTGCTGCTCAAGCTTGGCAAGTAGTTTGGATAAATGGGCTAAACCTGACACTTCAATATGGAACTTTAAAGAAGCGATATTGTCATCGGTACTTAGGGTTTCAACCTTACGTATGTTGACACTCTCTTTATCAATAACTTGGGTCAAATCACGTAGCAGTCCACGTCTATCATAGGCTTCAATATGGATATCAACGGGTTGATAACGACCGGATTTAGACTTCCAAGCGGCACTTATTTCTCGTTCAGGATCACGCTCAATCAAACGTATATATTCAGGGCAACCGCGATTATGAACACTAACGCCACGAGATAAAGTAATGTAACCAGAGATTGGCTCACCGTGCACAGGGTGACAGCAACCTGCTAGATTAATCTCAATATTATCAAGACCATCAATACAGATTTTATACGCGTCAAGCTTCCCTGTAGCTTTTGGGTCAACACTAGGTGCATATTCTTCTTTTTCTTTTTCAGGCTCAAGATGCAGCTGACGAGAAATATGTCCGGTCAGTTGATGCAGGCCTATATCTCCTGTGACTAGGCCTACGATAATATCGTCAGTGGTGTTGACGTGAAAGAACTGGGTGTAGTCATTCAAGTCAATGCTATTAGGATGTACTGACAGGCGCTCAAGCTCCTTACTAAGCATCTGTTTGCCAATTTCAATATTCTTATCACGGTCTTGCTTATTGAACCATTGGCGTAATTTAGAGCGTGCACGATTGGTATGGATATAACCGAGTGCAGCCACTAGCCAATCACGATTGGGCTCGCGTGATGCTTTAGTAATAATCTCAACTTGCTCGCCAGTTTTTAGCTGATAAGTGAGTGGCACATAGCGCTGGTTTACCCGAGCAGCTTGGGCGCGATTGCCTACTTGTGTGTGAACGTAATAGGCAAAATCGAGCACGGTAGCGCCTTTTGGTAGCTCAGTGATGTCACCGTCTCGGCTAAAAATATAAATCCTTTCAAGCTCATCGAAATCGACGATTGGCTCTTCATCTTCAAATTCGTTTAAACCATGATCATTAAAGTCACCATCTGTTTCTAGACCTGAGCGTGTTTGATTGCGTGTCTCATTATTAACAGATAGTAAATGACGTAGGGAGCTGATTCTTTGAGTTAGATAGCTATCTTTTTTCTTTTTTAGGCCTTCCTTATAATTGACATGTGCGCACATGCCAAGCTCGGCTTCAAAGTGCATGCCTTGTGTACGAATTTGTACTTCGAGTGATTTATTTTCAGCGATGACAGCCGTATGTAAAGAGCGGTAGCCATTCGGTTTTGGGTTAGTAATATAGTCATCGAACTGCTCAGGGATATAACGCCACAAGCCGTGTACCAATCCTAAAACATGATAACAATCTGATGGGTTTTCAACCAATACTCGCAGTGCTCGAATATCATAAAGCTGATCAAAAGATAAGCGCTTTAATTTCATTTTGCGGTAAATGGAGTAGATGTGCTTGACTCGTCCTGAAACATCAGCAGTAATATCAGATTCTGCTAAAGCCTCGTTGAGCTTGTCCTGTACTCGCTGAATATAATCCTCACGTTCGCTACGTTTTTCGGATAATAGCTTGGCAATCTCTTTATAACGCTCAGGAGCAAGGTAGCGAAAAGCTAAGTCTTCAAGCTCCCATTTTAGCTGAGCAATACCTAAACGGTGGGCCAGCGGGGCATAAATGGTCATTACTTCACGAGCTACACGTTGCTGGCGTTCCGGATTGGAAAATGACAACTCACGCATGGCAAAGGTACGTTCAGCAAGCTTAATAAGCACGACGCGCACATCGTTAGTCACTGAAATAAGCATACTGTAGATATTCGATAACTGGTCGCGCTGGTTATTAACGAAGTGATCTTCCAAGCGTTTGTTGCTCTCTATAATGGCAGATAGTTTTCCCATCGCCAAAGCGTCTTTAACTAAGGTCGCGATATCGGCACCAAAGTTTTGCTCGATTTCTACCAAACTGACTAGTGACTTACGTGCGCTACGATAGAGCATAGCCGCGACTAAAGCATCTTCGTCTTGATATAGATAGGTTAGAATATCCGCCATACCAATACCAGTAACATAAGCACCAGAACGCTCAGATTCGCTAGTGTTCATGCGACTGCGGATAAACTCGCAAGCAGTAGATAGATTAGGTACAGAGTCTTGACCAATACGTTTTGCAACGTTATCAAGCCAAGCAGGTACATCAATATTGGCTTGAGCCAAGTCATCGACATTGGATATTTCTGAGAGCATTTGAACGTTATCTAGAAGAATATGCTCTGAATATTCGTTTTCTAGCTTCGGATCATGGTTATGATAAGAATATCGGGCAGAGCGATCGAAAGTAGTATGGAGTTTGTGAGTTGCCAGCTGTTGTTTGATATCAAGCGGCACTTGAGCATAGCTATTAGCAGATTGATGAGAGCGCTGGCTGGCAACTAACTGTGCTGCCAATGCCGCACTATCAGCTTGCGTTGTTTGTCCATCAATCAGCGGTAAACCTTCTCGAATCTTTACCATAGCCCGCTCCTCTTAGCTATTTTCAAAATTTCTTATTGTCTTACCTGCTATGCACAAACTCTCGATCTAACCCGTAATAAATTATTATCAGATATAACCAACACCGCGGCAAAAGTCCATTTTTGCTAACGATGATAAAGAATTAATGCCCAGTATCTTAAGACTATAAGTGCAAATGCACACAATATTGTTTAACAATACGTATAAAGATTAAATAATACACATACAGACAGTATGGGTATTATTATGTCATTTTAAAGTTGTAATTCAAGCAAGGCTCTGTAGTGATAATGCATATAAGAGTAACTATATCCTAAGAAGCTTTTGTTTGCTAAGAAAACGTTCCAGCTAAAGCAATAAAGAACCTAATAGTGTATTCAATAGCCCAGCCCAGCCCAGATAAGTTAAGCTGCTACTTTTTCGAAGCGCGCGATTGACTCAACGTGCCCAGTATGACAAAACATATCCATCACTCCAGCATGAGTCAGACGATAACCTTGCTCCAACAGTGCTTTTGTATCACGAGCGAGAGTAGCAGGGTTGCAAGAGACATAAACAATCCGCTCAGCGTTAAACTTAGGTAAATACTGCATAATTTCCCAAGCGCCAGAGCGGGGTGGATCGATAAGTAATGCATCAAAACCTTGATTAGCCCATGGTTTATCTGAGCAATCATGAGTCAAATCTTGAGTATAAAATTCAGTGTTATGAATGTCATTGCGCCGCGCATTCTCTGCTGCACGTGCAGTCATTGCATCACTACCTTCAACGCCTACGACTGAACCGGTTTCTCCGACAAGACGTGCTAATGGCAAACTGAAATTGCCCAAACCGCTGAACAGATCTAGTACGCGTTCACCCACTTTTAGATCTAATAATTCGCAAGCAAGCTTAGTCATCTGTCGATTAACGGACAGATTTACTTGGGTAAAGTCCGTAGGGATAAACTCAAAAGTAAGATTGTATTCTGGCAATTGATAATATAGACGCCCAAACTGCTCGGTCATATCATCAGCATCAGTTAAAGCAATACGTTTAATACTGTCAGCGCCTTTAGACTGTAAATATAACTGCCAGTTGCGTGCAGTAAAAAAGACTTTGAGCTTCTCTATATCTGCGTCAGATAAGGGAGCCAAGTTACGCACAATGAGTGCAACTGGCTGATTGCCATCGGGTAGCTCTGGCATCTGCTCACCCATCGCCAGCTCAAGCTGAGCAATTTTGTCACGGCTCTCAAGCGTACTAATAAGTGTTTTTAAATTCTCAATCTCAAAGCCAATGCGCGGATCTAAGATATGACACTCATTTAACTCTGCCAAAAAGTTACTTGAGCGCTCACGAAAGCCGACCAAAGCGGTTTCTTTTTTGGCGACATAGCGTACGCCCAATCGAGCTTTGGTGCGATAGCCAAGGCGATCACCCACTACCGGCGCAAGCCAAGTATCAGGCTCAACATTCGCTTGATGCACGAGCATCTCCGCAAGTACCGATTGTTTAAAGTTGATCTGACTATCTGGCTGCCAGTGTTGCAAGTTACAACCACCGCATACACCGAAGTGTGGGCAAGGCGGTACAGCGCGTTCAGGGTTTGGATTGGCAGTGATACTAATTGCGTCGCCTTCTTCAAAACTGGTACGGCTATTAGTTAGTTTCACTAAAGCACTTTCACCCGGTAAAGCAAAGCTGACAAAGACCTTTTTGCCATGCTTATCTTCTACATGACCATCGGCCTCACCAAAGCCATTGCCATATACCGCAACCCCGCGACCATCATGCGATAAGCCATCAATAGTAAAAGGTAGTGGCTCTGCCTCTTTTAGACGACGACGCGTCTTTGACGATGGTTTAGATTTTTTCTTATTAGGCGGGATAGTGATCGTTTGGGTATCGTTGACTTGTGACGTAGTATCAGGTGCTGTAGACGTTTGTGAATCGGTGGGTTGCATAAACCTGCCTTAATAATAAATGATAAATAACTAAAAGAATGATGGCGCGTGCTACTATTTATGGCGCTATTTCTATGACTCTGGTTTTTACAATTGGGGTGATTATGGCTTTGTTTTTTATGATTGGGGCGCAGATGACCAATCAGCAATAAACTCATGATGGCGAGCTTTGCCATCTGCTTGAGTGAATTTTGCCAAATAATCACGACTCTGCTGTTGCCAATAAGTATAAGACGGTGACGACAGCTTACCTGTCAGACGCAGCCAGCGTAAATATATCAGCCATGTATTCATGACATCAGATTCGCAATATATCGATAGCGTTTGCCAATCACCCTGGTTAACGAGTTCGCCAACCATGCTGCCATCCACATCAGTCTTACCGGGTAGGCCATATAGGCTTGCAACGACATCCATTGCTTCACGTCGACTCGCACCGTATTGGCTAAATCTGTCCATCAGATCCAAATGCTTTGTTTGAAAACGGTTGACGTAATTATCAAAACGCATACTTTTTATACGTTCGCCTTCCTCAAATAACCATGGGGCGGACAAATCGTATTGCATAGCACGGTAAATAAGAACCGGAATATCAAAGCCAGAGCCATTCCAACTAATCAGCTGTGGCAAGGTTTCAATATCATTAAATGCTCGAAAAAACTTGGCAAGAATATCTTTTTCGCTAAATTTATCTGCAGTTAAAGAAAACAAAGAAAACTGTCCATCTTTAATATATAACGCCGATATGCAGACAATACGTTGTAATGGTAAACGCATAAAGTCATGCCCAGCCTCTTGTATTCTGATCGCAGTCAATGCACTTAAAGCATCGGCATTGTTTAAATCAGCCAACTGCGGATAGATACGGCGTGCGGCGTCAGTATCTGCTACTGTCTCAATATCGAAAACCAGTATGGGATTAGCAGGTAGGGCATGTGACATAAATAATCCTAGTTACTTACTTATGCTTGCGTGCTGCTGTCATCAACATTATACAAGCCAGTTGATAGATAACGATCGCCACGATCACAGACAATAAAGGCAATAACGGCATCTGGGTTTTCTTTGGCAACTTGCGTAGCTGCCCATGCTGCTGCTCCTGATGAAACACCTGCAAAGATACCTTCAGTCTTCGACAGTTTACGCATATAGACTTCAGCGATACGCTGATCAATATCCATAACTTCATCGACTAAATCTGCTTCAAAGATACCGGGCATGTAGGCAGCAGGCCAGCGGCGGATACCAGCGATAGAAGCTTCTTCATCAGGTTGCAAACCGATAACTTTAATCGCAGGGTTTTGCTCTTTAAGATATTTTGACACGCCTGTGATAGTACCTGTAGTCCCCATTGAGCTAATAAAGTGGGTGATTTTACCATCAGTTTGTGCCCATAGCTCAGGACCCGTAGTCAGATAATGCGCTTGCTTATTATCAGGATTATTAAATTGATCTAATACGATACCCTGACCTTCAGATTGCATTTGTAGCGCTAAATCACGTGCTGCTTCTATTCCTTCGTCTACTTCAATCAAAGTAGCACCATAAGCTATCATCGCATCTTTGCGCTCTTGGGTAGAGTTGGTCGGCATCAGTAGTGTCATTGGATAACCGCGCATAGCGGCGACCATGGCTAAAGCAATGCCAGTATTGCCACTAGTTGCTTCAATCAAAGTGTCACCAGGCTTGATATCACCACGCTTCTCCGCTTGATAAATCATATTAAAAGCAGGACGATCCTTTACAGAACCTGCAGGATTATTACCTTCAAGTTTGGCCAATAACACCGCACCATTTATAATGTTTTCTTCTATAGGCAAACGATGTAATTTCACTAATGGCGTCTGACCAACGCAATCGGCAAGCTCAGTGACTTGAGTAATAAAGTTGGCGTTTGACATGGCCGTAGAGGACATAAGGTATCCTTGTTTATTTTCAAATAATAGTTTGTTTTTTTAAATATAGTTTTGGTTTTTGACTAAGTGTTTCCACAGCTACTAGCCGTGTTAGCTAATGATTGATATAAACGCTCATTAAAGCATTTCAATCATAAGAAAATGGCGACAATTAAAAATTTGCACCATTATATCATTTTGTTTTTAGCTACGCTGATAGCATCAAGATATTTTGGTAAACAAATAGTGCTAAAAACAAGGCTGTGCAAGTAAATTGCCTCCCAGTAATAACTATTAACCATAAATGATGAAGCGTTTTTTAGCTATTGGAATATAAGGTAAGCACTAAAATCCATAGCAAGTTGGCAACAACAATCTTCTAAGTTGTGATTTACAGTCGCTCATCAGCAATGATTTGCGATGACAACCTTTATATCTATAAATACTGTTAAAATACCTAAAATATTTAGAAAGTTAACTATTAGGGCATGTCCTCAATTCAATCGATTATCATCTAAATGGACTAAAAATGGCTAAATTTTGCCAAACAGCGTCAAATAGCTGGTTAATATCTCGATATTATCTGCGCTACCTTCCTTGTTTGACTGCAATTTATCTCATTTTTATCACCATTTTTAAAATGAGGACATGCCCTAGGCAAAACAGCTTATATTTGCTATTTATACATAGCATAAACGTCTGTAGGGATTAAATCTAACATGGCATACAAAAAACGCTTTGATACCAGTAGCGCCTATGGTCAGTTGATCATATTGGTGTTTTTGCCGATTTGTGTGTTGGCAGCGGTCGGTGGCATTCTAGTTTTTCATGAAACTATGCGTGCCAGTGAATCAGAGCAAGAGGCTTTAGCTGAAGCCGTGTTGATTCGTTATAAACCTATGGTAACTGAGCTGATCCCTGCATTGTTGGAGCAAGAACGTCAGCAGTCAAAAGCTAATGAGGAAAATTCTCAAAATATGGTTAGTGATATGGCGGCTGCTAGCCAAGCGGCACTTGAAAACAATATCCGACCTGAGAATCTACCCTTATCTCAAGTACATTCAGACCATTATATTAGTGCTCGTGGTGGTAGATTGAGTAGTGCGATTCTATCAGAAGAAGCGCTGGGAGGAATGCCTACCTCTCATTCATCTACTGCTCGAGTAATTGATGAAAGTCTCAGTGCGACAACTGATGCTCCTAAAGGCGCCATGGCAACATTGGTATCGATTCGCGATAGACTGAGTCGTATGCAGTCGGAACAGCATGTACAACGCATTGCAATTATCAATGAGAATGATCAGGTGCTCGCGACGGTAGGTTATGGGGTTAGTGAAAGCTGGCCTTTAATTGATACGTCGCAAAATTTTTTATCACAGCAAGCCACGCCTATTGGTACGGCTTATGGCAGCGTATTGGGTGATTTTGAAGGACAAAGATTGTGGCTGTTCGTCGATATGGATAATGAGCCGCTTTACATTGCGCGCTACCGTATCGCTATGGCGCTGGTTATTACCGGTCTCTTTACTATCTTAATCTTGCTGTTGAGTCTTAATATTTATGCCAAACGCTGGATTGCGCCTATTTATGAGCTGCGTTTGCAGCTACAGCGTACTCATGTAGATAATTTATATAAGCCTATTCCAGTAGAGTCCGATGGTGAGTTGAACTTGCTGCAACAAGACTTGGTAAAAACTTTACGGCGCTTGCACTCAAGTTTTCAAGAATTAAAAGATCATGCTGAACAGACCGAGGATGACTTACGTCTGGCTTTTGATGAGATGGAAATGCAAAACATCTCTATCCGCAATGCGCGTGATGATGCGATTTCAACCAGCCAAGCCAAATCTGCATTTTTAGCCAATATTAGTCATGAGCTGCGGACACCGCTGAATAGCATCGATGGTTTTATCAATCTGCTGGCACGCCACGGTGAGCTAAATCCTGAGCAAGACTTATATGTGCATACGATTCGTAAATCGTCTGCGCATCTACTGGCGCTCGTGAATGATGTGCTGGACTTCTCTAAGATTGAAGCAGGTAAGTTGGTGCTTGATCGTCATGAGTTTGACCTTTACGACACCATATATGACGTGGTCGATATGCTCTCTCCAGTATCGGCGGAGAAAGGCCTACGTATGGCCGTGTTGTTCTACAATGATGTGCCAATGCGCATTGTGGGTGATGCCCTACGCCTCAAGCAAGTTTTGACCAATCTAGTCGGTAATGCCATTAAGTTTACAGATAGCGGTGATGTAGTGGTGCGAGTAAGCTTGGACGATCATCGCGATAATTATCTGATGATTAGTGTCCAAGATAGTGGTAAGGGGATTTCTCTAGCAGATCAAAAGATGTTATTTCAAAGCTTTAGCCAAGGCGATCCATCCATTACACGTCAGTATGGTGGCACAGGGCTAGGCCTTGTAATCTCTAAGCAATTAACGCGCCTTATGGGCGGTGATATTGGTTTTTATGATAACGCCCAAGAGAACATAGCCAATCAAGGGGCGACCTTTTGGTTCCGCATGCCAACTCATATTGATGTGTTAGAAGCGGCGACAGGGCAAACCATTGCGTTACCGGTACTAGCGCCACTTGCCAGCGAAAATGATGAATTTAACGTCTTGGTTTGGATTAATCACAACGCTTCCAGACAAGTACTCAAAGCCAGCTTGCAGACCTTACCGATTAAGCTTACTCAGGCCAACTCTTTACCAGGTGTGCTTGAGTCGCTTAAAGAGCAGGGCAATTATTGGGACTGGGTAATCGTTGATAATGATACTCAAGATGACATGATGGCACTGCTTAAACAAATTCGTTTGCATTATCAAGGTAAGCTCGCTGTCTTTGGCTATCAGGTTGCCGCCGATCAGGCACTATTGAACCGTTATCACGCCAATATCCTATATGAGCCGTTGGATAAAAGGCAGCTGTATGCCATGCTTGATACCCAAAAGAAAAGCGAACCAATCGAAGCGCAAGCACCGCGCTGGCATGGCGTGACTGTGCTTGCTGTAGACGATCATCTGCCCAATCTCTTGGTGTTAGATGCACTTCTCAGCGAGCTTGGCATTCACGTCATTACTGCCAATAGTGGCTTTGATGCTATTGAATTGATTAGTAAACAGCAAACTAAAAATATAAAAAATGCTAAACCTACTCAGCAAAGCTTATCCAACAAAACGCAGATTTCAAAAGCCCAAGCTCGTGCTCAAATCAATACAGCTTCTACTAATACTGTATCGACTACAGATATGCACACAGAAGAAAAATCAGCTAACTCAAAAAATAAGGCGCAAGATAAGGCACAGGATAAAGACAGTATCGATCTTATCTTTATGGATATCCAAATGCCGCGCATGTCAGGACGCGAGGCAGCGCAGCAAATTCGCAAAATCGAAGTCGGTGATAGTCATATTCCTATTATTGCGTTAACCGCGCATGGATTATCTGACGAGCGTGACAAGCTGCTCGCGTGCGGTATCGATGATTATGTTGGCAAACCAATCAGCCAACCGCAATTGTTACAAGTGCTACAAAAATGGTTAGGGCGCACGTCAACCACACAAAGTCTGAGCACAGTTACGCCTGCTGATGATATTAATAGCATAGCTCCTGAGGTCATAGATAGTGCTAGTGTCAGCACGCTAAAAAGCACGCCAGTAGATAAACCAGTACCGCGCCCATTATCATTAAAGAAAATTCGTGACGATTATATGCGGGATATTCAACCTCGTGATGATTATATGCGAGAACCGCAACGTGTTACTCAGCCGCGTTATCAAGGCTTACAATACCAAGACCAACTGCAAGAGTCTTCCAGCGAACAAGATGGGCAATCACAAGAGCAGTCGTCAAAAGACAACGGTTGGAAGAGTAGTGCTATTGATGGACTAAAGGTATTGGACTGGGAAGACGCCTTGACCCGTTCGGCGAATAAGCCAGATCTTGCTGCTAAGCTAATCATTATGATGATTGATACGATTGCAGATGAAAAAGACGCCTTGGCTCAAGCATGGCAGGCACGAGACCGAAACATGCTCGCGCAAGTTGCGCATCGAATCTTAGGTGCAAGTCGTTACACTGGTGTTCCGCAATTACGGCAAGCTAGCCAAGACTTAGAAGATAAGTGCTTATTAAATGTACAACACACTACGCCAGCACAGTTTGCAATGCTCAAGCCTTATCATGAAGCCCTATTGCTCGCGTTGACCAATTTACAGATGCTTGATCTATCTCCATACCCGCAATTGACCTATCACCGTCTAAGCGAAAATGATATGACATGGAAGATGATTTAATGAGAATAAAAAATAAGTTGAATAAATATTGGCTAAAATAATAGGCTAGATAAGTAGTAAATAGCTATTTGATAAGTTATTTATAATGTCATGGAAACGTGTTTTTAAACATAAAGATATTGATAGCGCTACAGTCAATTATTCGTAAGGTATAGCAGATATAAGCCTGTTAAGATTGATAGCATATTGCAGCTAAAATGAACATTATCTTATCTCCCTCATTTATTATTAAGGATCATTATGCATGCTATCACCGCCTATCAATATAAAACCCTGCAAGTCAGCGTGACTGAAAATATTGCAACCGTTACGATAAATCGGCCAGAAAAAAAGAATGCCATGAGCTTTAAAGTAGTTGATGAACTGATTGCTGCTGCTGGGCACATTAGCAAGGATAAAACGTTGCGTGCTGTCATTCTTAATGGTGCTGAAGGGACGTTTTGCGCTGGTATTGATCTGGGTGATTTAAATCATCCTAAAAATCAGGCTTATGCATTTTGGGAATTAATCAAACCATGCCAGAGTTTATTTCAGCGAGTTTGTTTGGTCTGGCGTGATGTACCAATTCCCGTGATTGCCGTATTAGAAGGATATTGTATCGGAGCAGGTTTGCAATTAGCGTTAGCTTGTGATGTACGTATCAGTCATCCTGATTGCAAGCTTTCTATTATGGAAGCTAAATGGGGTTTGGTGCCAGATATGGGACTAACGCAATCAGCGCTAGGAGTAGTGCGTGCAGACGTCCTAAAAGAACTGGCGATGAGTGCACGTACCATTGATGCAGAAGAAGGGAAGCAATTGGGATTGGTTAGTCATTGTAGCGAGTCGCCATTACAACAGGCGCAGACACTTGCTGCTGAGTTCGCCGAGCGTTCTCCTGATGCAGTACTTGCTAGCAAGCGAGTCATCAATGCGATGTATCAGCAATCGAATATTACTTTGTATAAAGAAAAAATGTGGCAATTGAAGCTAATGATGGGACGCAACCGTAAGCTTGCATTAAAGAAAGCTAAGCAAGCCAGCACTGCTTTCGCTAAACGCCAATTCCGTTAAGCTGGAACATATCTTAAGGCATTATTTTAGTTGATTTTTAATTGTCAGGGTTTGTTCTATTAACGTTATACATCCATTGAAATATAAGCGAGCAGTACGATATAACACTGTCAGCTTATGTACCTAGGTTTATAAACACTTATGTATGCATAATTATTGTTTTTAGTAGTCTATTTTTATTCATAAATAAAATCTACAAGCAATTAAAATATCAATAACAAAATAATAAACCTATATAAAACGGCCTAACTATGTCTGCTCCAAAATCCTCTCTGCCTAATAGACCTGTTGCTTCTGAACGCGTGCGTTCTGCTGATTTGCCCGTTGCATGGATTATGATGCTCGGGCTGATTGTTGCGGTAGGGCCATTATCTATTGATATGTATTTACCTGCACTCCCATCAATGGCAGATGACTTTGGTGTATCAACGGCATTTATGGCCAACTCTGTCCCTGCCTATTTTTTTGGCTTGGTATTTGGACAGCTGTTTTATGGTCCTTTTAGTGATCGCGTTGGTCGCGTAAAACCTTTATATATTGGTATGAGCTTGTATGTGGTTGCGTCAATAGTGTGTGCTACGACCAGTAACGAGTATGTGTTATTCGCTGGGCGTACGCTGCAGGCGCTAGGAGCGTGTGTAGGTGCAGTCGTTACTCGTGCAGCGATACGTGATCGACTTACTGCACGACAAACTGCCAAAGCATTTTCTATTATGATATTAGTAATGGGGTTAGCGCCTATACTAGCGCCATCGCTTGGTGCACTATTTTTGCAGTTCTTTGATTGGCATTCTATTTTTTGGTTTTTAGCAGCTTTTGGGGTGCTCAATCTATTGCTAACTAAGTTTTTCTTCTTTGAAACCCTCACTGAAGAAAACCGTAACGTGCGTCCTGCCAAAGAAGTGCTCAGTCAATACTGGGAGCTATTAAAAGATCCAACCTTTAATTATCCAGCGATTGGAGGTGGTCTATTGATGGGGGCGATGTTTGTCTATATCAGCTCAGCTTCTGAGCTAATAATGGATACTTATGGTGTTTCTGCAACGCATTTTGGTTGGCTTTTTGGTATGAATGCCGCAGGCTTTGTAGCATTAACCCAGCTAAACCAATGGCTCACCAATCGCTTCCGTATTTTAAGTATCTTACGTTTCGGCGCGATGATGCAGGTAATCTCTGCCGCTGCACTGTTTATCATAGGTCTTACTCTTGGTGTAGATGCGTGGCTGCCGTTGGTATTAACCTGTATCTTCTTTTGTATTGCCGGTCTTGGTTTGACCCAGCCAAACGCTTCTGCCATTGCGCTGGCTTTTCAAAAGCGTCGTGCTGGTATGGCAAGTGCAATGCAAGGCTCATTGATGTTTTCAGTAGGTATCTTTGGTGGTTTATTATTAAACCTGTTTCCGGTTAATCCAGTACTTAAGATTGGGATTGCTATGTTTACCTTAATGAGTCTTGGCTGTTTTTTGATTTGGAAAATAGACCGTAATTTGAATCTTGACGACACTGAATAACCGATTGGCAAGTTGAAGTTCTCTTTATTTAAGGAGTTCTCTCTATTTAATAAGCATCCATACGTTTAATACGTAGTGGATGCTTTTTTTTCGTCTTTATTAAAATATAAGTAAAACTCAAATACAAGTAAGCCCAGTTAATAAAGTTCCTACTGTCTGTTTCATCTTAAATCAGTGATTATTCGTCTAAATTCTCCTAATACTAGTTGTTAATACCACTTGTCAACTTATCTGTCCACCTGTCTATATTTATGTATATGTCCATAGCTATCGAAAAGTTACTGAATTATTATCGAATGTAATAGTTTGTATTTAATATTATCAAGATATTCTACAAATCTATTAAGTTCTTATTCGAGGTATAGCAAATATTTTCTAATGTTCAACTATGAATTATGAAGACATTGTATAAAGTACTTCCAATTATGTTAAGTGTTGGATTGTTTGGATGTAGCAACTCCACTAATAACGCGACTACGCAAGAGAGCGCTAATAAGAGTAGTACAGCAGCTGTTGAAAACGAAAGTCAATTTGTGAGTAAGTTGCCTGATACAGCGTCAATAGTGAAGCTTTCTACTGATGCACAGTTTGCGCCTTATGGTTTTAACGACGAGTACGGTAGTGTCACTGGGTTTGATATCGATCTCATGCGTCAGATCGGTGAAGATCAAGGATTTAAAGTCGAAGTCTATAATGATCCTTGGAAGAAGCTATTTGATAATATAGATAGTAAAAATAGAGATATGGTGGCAGCTGGTCTTACTTACAGTGATGAAAGAAATAGCAAATATTTACTGTCAGATGTTTATGCGCCCCTGCCTACCAGCCTAGTGTGTTTAGATGATAAATTGAATATTAAGTCACTAAATGATTTGAATGACGTGCGTATTGGTGTATTAAGCGATTCTGAACCTTATCAATTTTTTGCAAAAGGCGATTATAAAGTGGGTGCCGTAGAACAGTATCCAACCACATTTGCAGCAGTACAAGCTATGGCACAAGATAAAGTCGATGCGGTCGTAGATGGTTCTGGTGTTATTCGCTATTTATTAAACGATTTATCAGATTTAACGCCAATATATTTTGACTATGAAGGTATTGGTGCAGATGGTGCTCGAAAAGTTTTCCTCATTGATGAAAATCAGCCTGAATTACTTAAAAAGGTCAATACAGGGCTAGAAGGGTTAAAAAAGATGGTACGTATGCTGTGTTAACGACAAAATGGTTTGGTGAAGACTTGACTGAAACGGCTTTAAAACAGCAAAAAATGTTAAAGACGAGCTAAATTTCGATAAAATCAAAGCGATCTGACCTTTTATATTTTTTTCTGCAAAAAAGCATTCATACGATTAATACGTATAAATGCTTTTTTGTGTTCCTAATAAAATATAAGCCTACCTAAACTTGAAACTGTGTTTTTCATTAGGCTGTAAACGCAAACAGATGTTTATATACCATCAAATGAAAATAGATGTCATTTACTATCCGCTTACCTTGATTGCTTTTGCAAAGTTACTTAAGTATTATTCATTGTAAATTTCTGTAATAAAGATATGGTTTATTTGTCGTAGAAACATACTAAATTGTTATTAAATGCATTTGTTAGAAAATATTGAATCAATAACTTTTTATCAAAAGATTTTATCATTGAAGGCTATCTGCATTCACTACGGCACATTAATACACTATACAAAACATACGTAAGCAAAAGTATTTTTCATTTTGCATAAATGAATGGATGTTAAATATCAAAGCTAGCGATCATTACTAACTAAAACGTAGATGTTTTTTAATTTTCAAGGACAGATCATGAAGCAATTATATCGAGTACTTCCTATCGTACTAAGTGTTGGTTTGTTTGGCTGTAGTAATCCTAATAATGCTACTACGCAAGACAGCGCAAATACCAACAGTCCAGTAGTGACAGAAAATAAAGATGCTTTTGTAAGTAAATTACCTGATAGCGCTCCAGTCGTCAAAGTAGGCACTGAGGCAAACTATGCTCCTTATGAATTCAAGGATGAGTACGGAAATGTAACTGGATTCGATATAGAACTCATGCAGTATATTGGTGAAAACCAAGGCTTTAAAATTGAAGTCTATAATGATCCTTGGGAAGGATTGTTTAACAATTTGGATAATAAAAGTCGAGATATGGTAGCAGCAGGGTTAACTTATAGTAATGAGCGCGCTAGTAAGTATTTGCTTTCAAATGCTTATGCACCGCTTCCTACCAGCCTTGTGTATCTGGATAAGTCATTAAACATTCAATCTTTGAATGATCTAAGTAATGTAAGGCTGGGTGTATTAAGTAATTCAGAACCATATGAATATTTTGTTCAGGGAAATTATAAAACTAAAGCTATAGAACAATATCCAACCACATTTGCAGCAGTAGAAGCTATGGTACAAGACAAAGTTGATGCGGTTGTAGATGATTCAGGCGTACTCCGCTATACCTTAAACGATTTACCAAGTCTGCAGCCACAGTATTTCGATTATGAAAGTATTAGAGCAGATGGTGCTCACAAAGTATTTCTAATTGATAAAAGCCAACCTGATTTGCTTAAAAAAGTAAATATAGGATTAAAAGGGCTTAAAGAAGATGGAACTTATGCAAGGTTAACCACTAAATGGTTCGGCACAGATTTGACCAAAATATCCTTACAGCAAGAGGAGATGTTGCAGCAGACTCAAGTGCAGTAGTTATGGAACGTATTACTTCTAAATAAGTAAAAAATATGAATTTATCTACACATTAAAAGGAATATGCTATGACTATATCAACTCAAAACGGTAATTCACGTTATCGTGGTTTGATTCTGTCGATTGCTGCCTTCTTGGCATTGATTGGAGTGTTGCTCGCCTTTACGTTTTATACCTCAAGTGTTCTTGAGCGCAATACCACACTAGTAAATATATCTAATAAAACAGCTAACAATGCTCAATCTATCATCAAAGACTTGTTTGATTTACAAAGCAGTGTGGGTGAGCATATCAACTCTCCTCATCAAAAGCGTGTGAGAGAAAGACTAGAGAATAATACTAAGGAGATTGATCTATTACTGGTTAGTATGCGTGAAGGCTCGGAATACGTTGATGCGACGGGGAGTGCTTATAATATTCCAAGTATCAAGACGGCAACTGAATTGGCAGCCTTAGAAGAAGCAAAGCAAGACTGGAGTAATCTTAAGCCATTGATTGCAAACTATCTTGAGGGTGCTAGTGATATTCGTGTTGACTCTTCAGATGAACTAGCATTGGCTTATGAACAGGCAAAAACCTCTAGTCTACGGATGAATAATGCTCTAGATAAGCTCACTAGCGAGGTTTATAAAGAAACAGAAAGCCAAGCTACGACCATTCGCCTGATTCAGTTACTTGGCGTTGCGGCTATTTTTGCTTACTTTTTGATCTTCGTATTCTTCTTTGTACGTCGCTTGCGTGATACTGATGCTGAAGCATTGGCTGCACGTCGCGAAACACAAGAGATTATGCAAACGGTTAATACAGGTTTGTTCTTGCTGGATAAAGACTTAAATATTGGTCAGCAGCATTCACGGGCACTTAATAGTATTATTGGCGCTGATAGCTTGGCAGGAGAAAACTTTGCCAACGTACTACGTGGCCGTATTTCTGATAAAGACCTAAAGACCACGCGTCAATTCGTTGAGCAACTATATAACCCGCGCGTTAAAGAAAAGCTCGTCAATGACCTTAATCCTCTACATAAAGTCTTGCTACATAACACGTCTGGTGAGCATGGCTCAGACAGTCGTTTCTTAGATTTTAGATTCTCACGTGTTTATGAAGATAAAGATATTGCTCGTATTTTGGTCAACGTTAATGATGTCTCAGACGCTGTTTACTTAGAACAACGTCTAGAAAAAGAGCGCTCACAGAATGACATGCAGATTGAGATGTTAACAACCATCTTGAACGTAAATCCAAAAATCATTAATGAGTTCATCGCTAATACCAAAAATCATATCGAAAAAATCAATAATGTCTTGAAGAATCCTGGGAGCACGCAATACGAGCTTGAGGTTAAGTTAAACTCTATCTATCGTGAAATGCATAGCTTGAAAGGTGAGGCTTCAGCATTAAAACTGCATAGTTTTACTAAGATTGCATCAGAGGCAGAAGATCAGCTTAACGTGCTACAAAATCAAGGCAAGCTATCAGGTAATGATTTCCTACCTTTGGCAGTGCATTTAGATGACTTATTGAGCCTATCTAATACTATCGAAAAATTAGGAGAACGTATAAATCGTTCGTCACCAGCAAGTGCAGCGAATAGCAGTGCGGCAACAATACCAAACTCTGTAGTGGCAGATTTGAGTACGCCTGTAGCCGAGACTCAAGCAACGAACTTTTCGATGAATGATTTAGAGGTTGAAGGTAATGATATTGACCTAGAGGAAGAGTCAGATAGTCATCTGCTAGCTTATTATCATGATTTTGCGCAAGATATTGCGGCAAGACAAGGTAAACAAGTACAGCTTGATAGTACTACTTTAGGGCAAGTTAGAATACCAGAACGCCTCAGAAACACTGTTAAAGAAATTAGTATCCAGTTGCTACGTAACGCTGTAGTGCACGGTATTGAGACACCTGATATACGTCAATCAGTGGGTAAACCTGCTGTTGGTACCATTGGTCTAGAAATGCAAAGTACTGGCCAAGACTTCGTTGTTACTTTACAAGATGACGGCCAAGGCATTGACTATGACAGTATTCGTGAAAAGCTAGTCAAAGAAGGTCGTTTCGATGTACAAGAAGCGAGTCAGCTTGATCATAGTGGCTTACTAAAGCAACTATTTTCTTCTGGGTTTTCTACCAAGGAGAATGCGGACGAAGACGGCGGTCGCGGTGTTGGTTTAGACATCATCAAGGCTCAAGTAAAAGAATACGATGGTAAGCTCAATATAAATAGTGAGTATGGCAAGATGACGCGTTTTGTCATTACGCTACCTAACGCTTAATTAAGGATAATAGATACGTTATGTATAAACTAATGATTGTTGATGATTCCAATATTATCCGGAACCGGATTCAGCGGGCTTATGACTCAGGAAATTTCATGTTGGTTGCTACAGCAACCAGTGGTGTTCAAGCCATTGAAAAATTCAATATGCATCGCCCAGATGTCATCACGATGGATCTAACCATGCCGCAAATGGATGGTCTTGAATGTATCGAGAAGATTATTGCTATTGATCCTGATGTACGGATTTTGGTGGTATCGGCTTTGTCTGATAAATCTACAGGTATTGAAGCATTATCGTTGGGCGCCAGCGGGTTTCTCTGTAAACCTTTTTCAGAAGAAGATCTCGTAGAATCTTTGTATGAGCTGATGCAAGACTGATATCATCCAACGACTTAAGTAGATGTAATTATGAAAGAACAAAAGCTACAGATTTTTTTGAACATTATTAGCAACTATTTTAATCAGTTTGGGGGTGCAGAGCTTATCGCTGACACTCCCTACTTATTAGAAAATAAACAGCCAAAAGTCCATGACTATACAGGTGTAATTGGTATATCAGGGGTTCAAAAAGGCGTGGTGTACTTTTCAGCAACGCGTGAATTACTGGCTTCTATATTAAACAGTATGGGCGAAACTGACGAGAGTGAAGAGATTTACATGGACCTTGCGGGTGAGGTTGCCAATACGATAGCTGGCAATGCCCGCAATGAATTTGGTGCAGAATTTCATATCTCGGTACCGTTCGTGTTTAAAGGTTCACCGCAAAGTATTGTATTACCTAGCGATGAGCGTTCCTTTATCATTCCCATCACTTGGCTGTCGCAAGTCGGCGAGATTGTGGTCTGTCTGCAGGATTAATTATCCTGCTGGCACGTGATGAATATGGACAATAATATATTATGGTTAAAGTAGAGAAGTTAGGTGTGTTTCTAAGTTCGATTAATGCATTTTTTACGCAGATCGATGACGCACAAGTGGCTATTAGCACTCCTTATTTAAATAACAACAGAAGCGCTATTGGCTATGATTATAGCGGTGTTATCGAAATATCAGGCCCTCTTAAAGGCTGTGTTTATGTGAGCGCTCCCAGCATTATGCTGCGCGAGGTTATCAAAGTTATGGGCGAGCCTGATTCATCAATTACAATGATGAAAGATTTACTTGGTGAAATGGCCAATACCATATCTGGTAATGCTCGTACTGAATTTGGTTCGGAGTTCATCATCTCGCCACCTAAGATTGTTGAAGGTGCACCAAGTGTGTCTTATCTGCCAAAAGACCGGCATAGTTACATTACACCCTTCACATGGCGCGGCTATGAGGCGGTGATAGGTATCTGTATCGCTTAATCTAAATTAATCAGCAAAACTGACTATGATTAAAAAAACGACGTATATGCGTCGTTTTTTTGTGCTTTATTAATAAGCGCTTCGTGTTAGCCTTAATTACTGAGAGAGATAAAGCATCCAATCAAAACAATTGTCTATAACTTATATCTGCTTCAATAAACTGCTGGAGCTTATCATGAGTTATATGATAAAATACAGCGCAGCTATTTCTATAATTTACTTATATTTTTGACTATAGCTCAATTTTTTAAACCAACCAATGACACACACATCATGGCAAAAAATTGCTGGGTGTTTGGCGACTTGATTAATTTGCATGTAATAGATAATTACGATGTTGCACATATAAAGCATAGATCGTAAGCAAATGCGTGTCGCTAGATAGGCAGTTTTTGTGATGTGGAGGCATAACCCAACCAACAGGACATTTAACATGGCTACAAAGAATCCAACTAAAATTGAAATGCGTGACTTACTACAAGCCGGCGCTCACTTTGGTCACCAAACACGTTTTTGGAATCCAAAAATGGGTCCATATATCTTTGGTGCACGTAACAAGATTCACATCATCAACTTAGAGCATACTGTAAAAGCATTCAACGAAGCATTGACTTACGTGAATGGCCTAGCTGCTAAGAAAAATAAAGTATTATTTGTTGGTACTAAACGCGCTGCTAGCGGTATCATCCGTGAGCAAGCTGCTCGTGCTGGCATGCCATACGTTGACCATCGTTGGTTAGGTGGTATGTTGACCAACTGGAAAACACTACGCCAGTCAATCAACCGTCTAAAAGAGCTTGAAAAGCAAGCAGAAGATGGTACCTTCGCTAAGCTAACTAAGCGTGAAGCGTTAGAGCGTACTCGCGATATGGAAAAACTTGAGCGTTCACTAGGCGGTATTAAAGATATGGGTGGCCTACCTGATGCAATCTTTATCGTTGATGTAGATCATGAGGCGATCGCGATCAAAGAAGCTAAAAACCTAGGTATCCCAGTTATCGGTATCGTTGATACGAACTCTAACCCAGACAACGTTGATTACATCATCCCTGCAAACGATGATGCTATTCGTGCTGTGACGCTGTATGTAACTTCTATTGCTGATGCGATTATCGCTGGTAAAGAGTATGCACAGACTCAAGCTGGTGGCAAAGCTGAGCAAGAGCAAACTTCAGAGCAAGCGCCTGCTGCTACTGAAGAAGCACCAGCTGAAGCTAAAGCAGAAGAAGCTGCAACTCCAGCAGAATAAATATGACCCGTAAGGTTTAACTTTGTAAGGGTGTCTTGATAGTGTTTTTATTGACATCCATATAAGGTTATTAACAGCGTATAAGCTCACAATAGGCATGATGTAGTTTTACTCGTCATGCCTTATTGTTGATGGGAAGCTCGTTAATAGGCGAGTATTATCGTTTATATTTGTCCTCGTTATATACAATACCTGACATGCAATAGTTGTGATAACGACCAATAATGAGCGCTCTCATTGCTATAAGAGCGACACAGTAATAACAAATATCGAAAATATATTACATAGAAATTAAGCACTCCTATACATAACAATACTAAGGTGACTCTTATGACAGAAGTAAAAGTATCTGCCAAAATGGTAAAAGAACTGCGCGACCGTACTGGTCTTGGCATGATGGAATGTAAAAAAGCGTTAGAAGAATCAAACGGTGATGTTGAAGTTGCCATTGATAATTTACGTAAATCTGGCCAAGCAAAAGCGGCTAAAAAAGCGGGTAACATCGCAGCTGATGGCGCTATTATCATCGCTCAAGGCGACAATAAAGCATTCTTATTAGAAGTTAACTGCCAAACTGACTTCGTTGCAAAAGATGATAGCTTTACTGCATTTGCAGAAAAAGTTGCTAATCTTGCGTTAGAAAACAACGTCACTGATGTTGCTGCTATCTCTGAATTGCCTTATGGCGATGGTCAAACTGTTGAAGAAGCTCGCATATCATTGGTACAAAAAATCGGCGAAAACATTCAAATCCGTCGTGTTGAAACTATTCAAGGCGACAATATTGCATCATACCGTCACGGTCTACGTATCGGTGTGGTTGTATCTTACGAAGGCGGCAGTGCAGATACTGGCAAAAACCTTGCCATGCACATTGCTGCATTTAACCCTGTCGCAGTAGATGACGAAGACGTTGCAGCTGACGTACTAGCACGCGAAAAAGATATCATTGAAGCAAAAGCGAAAGAGTCTGGCAAGCCTGACAACATCGTTGAAAAAATGATTGAAGGTGGCTTACGTAAATACCTAGACGAAGTAACTTTACTACGTCAGCCTTACGTTATGGACAATGAGAAAAAAGTTGGTGACGTTCTAAAAGCTGAAGGCGTAAAAGTACTTGGTTTCAAACGTTTAGAAGTTGGTGAAGGCATCGAGAAAAAGCAAGAAGACTTCGCTGCTGAAGTTGCTGCTACACAAGCATTAGCCAATAAATAAGTTTTAATTTATTGTAGCCATTGCTAATCGGTGTTTTCGATTTAGCATAAAAAAGCCCGTTATTTGATTAACGGGCTTTTTTGTGTCTATTACTAACGTTCAATATTATAACTGCTTTTTAATTACCGTAGTGCAGCATAGGCAGAGTTAGCATAACTGGCACTGCCACTGTTATTACTAGTGCCATAACTGACGGTTTGCATCCCGCCACTGTTATCATTGCTATTGATCGTTGTATTACTGGCGCTCATAGTGTTACCTGAGAGACCAGAATCGTTTTTATATAAACTATGATAACGGCTCATCACTTGTTTGACATAGTTACGAGTTTCTTTGAAAGGCGGAATACCATTGTATTTATCTACGTTGCCTTCTCCGGCGTTGTAACCTGCAATCGCAAATTCAACATTATTGTTGAAGCGGCGCATGAGCCAAGCGATATATTTGGCCGAGCCTTCGATATTGTCAGCAGGGTTCCACGGATTACTAACCTTAAAGCGACTAGCTGTAGCAGGCATCAATTGCATTAAGCCTTGTGCTCCTACAGGAGAGCGTGCATTTGGATTAAAGGCTGATTCAGTATGCATCATTGCTTTCATTAAGCCAGGATCAATACCGTGACGAGAAGCAGAGGCACGGATATAACTGTCATAGGCATCACGAGTACCACTTCTACTCGCAGAGCTACTGCCATAATCAGTGCTATTGCTGGCACCATCATACATTTTTGAATCTTTATAATAAGTAACTTTTACTTTTTTGGTAAATTTATCGAAGTTGCCACTTGGATTGACGTTAGTGAGGAGAACTTGTCCACCTTTGTCTTTATAAATATACATGTTACCGGCTTGAGCAGTAACAGATAAAGTAGATAGGGCAACAGTAGTCCATAAAACAGGAGATAAAAAACGGTTAAAGAAGGGTGCAATATTTATCATAAAGGTATCACTTTTCATCGAATAGTAGCAAATTGCTTTGCTCATAGGCGCGATATTTTGCTTATCAAAGTCGTTACCGCGATTATAGAATTTCATAACAGTAGCTAAAATAAATAACCAACAAAAATCACGTCTAATAAAAATCACTTGCAATAGATACAAAAGATAATAGTTGCTTACTATAACATAAAATAACTTTTAACCCTATAATCTTAACGAAGAAGACTATTTTGATAGCTCTTACTTTGTAAGAAAATCTTAACCAAATCAAAATATTAATGTTACCTAACCATTGGTTAAAACTAGTAAAGAGAGATGAATAATTCTATCTATAATATGATTGCAAAATGGTAAAAATCAATAAAGCGTTAGTAGTCTTAAAGTTAGGTTGAACAGAAGTTTGTATTATTAATGAAGATAATAGCTGTGATAAGTGGTGAACTTGATAGTTAATAGCTCTTGATACAAGAGCTCTCAATATAGTAGCTCTTAATACAAGATATCTAGATACCTAAAGCCCCAATGAATATAGGTACCCAAACTGCGGTAAGCAAACCGTTCACCGCCAGTCCAAACGCAGCATAGCGTCCAGCAGTATGACTTATTTGCCAAGCTTCTACGGTACCAAAGGCATGAGCCGCTAGTCCTAAAGCCAAGCCTTTAGCACGGTCGTCATCAATACCGCGAAATAAAAATCGAGCCAAAGTGCCACCTATCAGTCCTGAGACAATAATAATTAAGTTAGCCATTGCCAGAGGTGCTTTAATCAAATCTGCCACACTCAGGCCAATAGGCGTGGTCACAGAACGGGTAGCGAAGGCCAGTATAGTGTCATGGCTCAGTGAGAATATATAAGCCAATGACATCGGTAGTAATGCCCCAACCAGACTAGCAATAACCACAATTAGAGTTAAGCTTTTGACAGGTAGACCTTTAAAACTCATCGCTGCCAGTGGTACAGCTAGCAATACGGTTACATAACCTAATAAGTGATCGAATACTGGTTTGGCAACACCGTAATAATTATTGTAATCCCAACGCAGAATGAATAAGAACACGATGACTAATACAAGCGCAGTGATAACCATAGGCAGCCAAGATATCTTCCTTGCTAATACGCGAGCAATCACGTGCGCCGCTAGAGTCAGTAATATCGCTGCAAGGGTAGCCATAAATACACTATCAAAGCTCATAATTTTCCTCCGCAGCTCATTGCTGTCCCTTTTGCTGGTTAGTAGTGTCAGTATTTATGTCTGCATTATGATTTAGCCAACGATTGGCAAGTAGCCCCAGACCCCAAAGCGGTATCAGCGTACTAATCAATATGGTTAGCATGACGCCCCATAACTCATCACCTAATGCAAAAAGTAGCAAGCCTGCACCAGCTGATACTGGCAAAAAGGCAAAGCCGCTATCCACTAGTAGTGTATTGCTAGCCTTGGTCAACCAGCCCGGTAAACCTTTTAGCAATCGCCATGCTACAAGAATAAAAAACATCGCTACTAAACCAACTACATTGGCGGCTTTTTCAATACCCGCCCACTGACAAATAACAACCGCTGTTTCACGGACAACAATAACCATAGCTAGCGTCAATATTAACGCAATCCATGGTGGCATAGTCGATGAGTGAGTCGTCTTCATAAGCATTCCTTGCCAAGATAGCAATTAGTAAATGTCATCAGTAAGATAGGATAAGAGTTATGTCATTGGCATGGAAAGCCATGTTATAGAATATGGTTGTAAGCAAGCATAGGAGCGTGCAGTCAATAATAAATTTTATTGACTCTGTAATAAACTTCGCTTGATTATATACACAATAGATAGACTAATAAACCTTGCTAGATGGTCATATCTGACCAGCAAGGTTCAATACCTGAATTTGCTAAAAGTTTTTGCTACGTAAGTAGTTAGCATGGCTAGAATAAAAGAAGCCTTTACAAGCTAGATGATAGCAAGTACAGGCTTTTGTTTTAGATTAAAACATGACTCTCATCAAGTAGGTCTAAGACGATGAATCAGTAGTGGATGGTTCATCAGTATCCAAGTTGGCATCAGTATCGATGTCAAAATTAGTATCAGTCTCAAGAAAGTCATCAGACTCTTGAGTATTAGCATTCTCAAAGCCATCAGTAACTTGATCGTCTTTGATAGCTTTTTCAAATGGCTCAAGCGTAGGCATCAATAATGTTGCTTGCGCTAATGGTAAGACGTCTAATGGTGACAAGTTCGCTTGTCCCAGTAATTGCTTAAGTCTATCGCTTGGCAGACGAATGGTTAAGCATTCATGTCCCGTATCATCGTAACTTTCTGCTTGGATAACACCCAGCTCGTATAATGTGTTTTTGAGCTGACCGGCATCATAAGGAAGGGTCAAGTCAAACGTGGTTAGGGTACCCGTCAGTAATTGCTGCACGGCAAGTGACAGCTCTTCCATGCCTAGATTGTCTTTTGATGACACATAGACGCGATTGGGTTCGCCCTCGGTCGCATAGCCTATATGCGCAGGTTCACCCGTTAGATCAATTTTATTATAGATATTAAGCACTGGTACATCGTTACCAATCTCAGCCAAAACATCTTTGACCGCTTGGATTTGCTCATGCATATCTTCACTAGATGAGTCGATAACATGTAGCAATAAATCAGCCTCTAGCGTCTCTTCCAAAGTAGCATGAAAAGACTCAACCAATTCATGCGGTAAGTGACGAACGAAACCAACGGTATCGACCAACACTACTCGCCCCACGCCTTGCCAGTCTAAGCGGCGTAGAGTAGGGTCTAAGGTTGCAAATAGCTGATCCGCTGCATAGATGTTTTCATCAACTAAGCGGTTAAACAAAGTTGACTTACCCGCGTTAGTATAGCCCACTAATGAAATCGTTGGCACATCTGATTTTTGACGCTTAGCTCGACCTTGCGCGCGAGTTTGTCTTACTTTATCAAGCTTGTTCTTAAGCTGATTAACCCGCGTCTGTAGTAAGCGGCGATCTGTCTCAAGCTGAGTTTCACCTGGACCACGCAGACCGATACCACCTTTTTGACGTTCCAAATGCGTCCAACCGCGTACTAAGCGCGTAGACAAATGGTTCAGCTGCGCCAGCTCTACTTGCAACTTACCCTCATAAGTACGCGCACGCTGAGCAAAGATGTCTAAAATTAAACCAGTGCGATCAAGTACGCGGCATTTAATCAACGCCTCAACATTACGCTCTTGGGATGGCGATAAGCTATGATTAAACAAAACAATATCGGCATCGTGTTCACGAACCAGTTCAGCAATTTCTTCTGCTTTACCGCTGCCAACGAAGTATTTGGCATCAGGTCTTGAGCGTGAGCCAGTGACGAGTGCTAAACGATCTGCACCTGCCGAATCCGCCAACAGCTCAAACTCGCCTAGATCGTCAGGATCTTGGATTTGACGGATGTCTAAATGTACGATAATGGCGCGTTCGCCACCTGAATGTCTTTCAAAATAATCCAAAGAGTATCACCTATGAATAGAGTAAATAAATCGCTACTATTATATGAGATTGGCTCATTAAAGCAGCGTTAAGATAAGGTCTATATGTGGTCTGATGTCTTGATATTAAAGCGTATAAAGATAATTAACGATTGTTTTATGTTACAGAGCTATCTGCAAAACTTATCATTATTAAAAGTACAGTCTTCAAAGCGAATAGTAATAATGATAAAAAACGCTAAATAAACTGAGTGAAATTTTAGTAAAATAATAAAGAGTATTAGGCCAAAAGCAGCATGTTAGGACTGAGTGAACAAATCGTCACTGACTGACAAAATTTTGTTATACTTATCTCGTTTTTTGCCTTTAAGATGTACGTCTTAACCTGCAGACTTAATCCAAATTTTCTAATTTAAATAAATAATTATCCAAACAGTTATCTAATTATGAGGGACACAGATGAGCCAATCTAAGTCAGGCTTTTCGCTCAGAAAACAGCTAGGTCGTGGTAAGCAAATCGCTGGTATGACCTCTACTATTGCCGGTGGTATGCGGACAGCGCAACGTATTGGTGCCTTTCGTGAGCCACCACGTGAGACGCTACCACGCTATATCCAGACCTTTTGCCGCAAGATGGCAGGCTCCTTTGGCGTTAAAATTGTCCAAGTTGAGCCTGTGCCGCAACATCATGGTCTATGGGTATCCAACCATGTCTCATGGATGGATATTCCGGTAGTCGGCACAGTCAGTCCAGCCTTCTTTTTATCAAAGGCAGAGATTGGTGATTGGCCCATCTTCGGTAAGCTTGTCCATGCAGCAGGAACAGTGTTTATTAAACGTGGCTCTGGTGACGTAGGCTCAGTCACGACGCAAATTGCCAGCTTCTTGAATGAAGGCTTTTCGGTGATATTTTTCCCCGAAGCGACCACAACTGATGGCAAAAAGGTAAAACGTATTCATGGCACCTTATTGCAATCGGCTATCGACGCTGACGTGCCTATTCAGCCGCTAGTGTTATGCTATGTTAATAAGGACGGCACGTTGAGTGAAGAGTTGCCTTATTATGGCAAGCTTACGATGAAAACCAGTATAAAACGGGTGTTAGATAGTAAAGATGTGACTGCTTATGTATTGCCGCTTGAGCCGTTAGACCCGAACGGCCGTAGTAAGAGTGAGCTGACCAATATATTACAGAAGCGTATGCAAGATGGTTTAGCGGAGCTACATAATCGCGTGTTAAGTCAACCTGCTAATAAAATAGAGAAATTGGCTTCAACTTCGTAACTTATTGAAGTGCTTGAAATCGCTATTAGAAAAGGCGCAAATCGCAGTGATAACACTAGCGATTTGCGCCTTTTTATGTCAGTGATAAACACTAAGTAAGGTTAGTCATACAACTCTATGGAGATGGATTAGGCTGGCGTGTATGCACCGCTTCTATAGCGTCAATTACATCGGTGGTCAAGGTCAAGTTGATACTGTCGATATTTGACTTTAACTGTTCGAGAGTCGTTGCCCCAATGATATTACTGGTGACAAATGAACGTGAATTCACGAATGCCAATGCCATTTGAGCCATATCTAATCCGGCATCAGCCGCTATTTTAGCATACTGAGCCGTCGCTTCTTTTGCCTGTTCATTAACGTAGCGCTCAAAACGGTCGTATTTAGTTAGGCGTGCTCCAGCAGGTCGTTTGCCATCGAGATATTTACCTGATAGTACACCAAAGCCAAGCGGTGAGTAAGCGAGTAAACCGACGTTCGAACGATGCGAAATCTCTGCCATTCCTACTTCATATAAACGGTTGAGCAAGCTATATGGATTTTGCACAGTAATTGGTGCTTTTAAACTATTTTTATCTGCTTCCCACAGATAGCGCATCAAACCCCAAGCAGTATCATTGGATAGCCCATAAGCACGAATACGACCTTTTTTAATCTCATCGTTTAAGGCGCTGATGGTTTCCAAAAATGGCGTTAAGTCTTCTAATGGTTGCGCGGCCATGTCTTCAGTATAACCACGCTGTCCAAAATAGTTTGATTGACGTTCAGGCCAATGCAGCTGATAAATATCAATATAATCTGTCTGCAGACGCTCAAGATTGCCATCAATAGCGCTACTTATTTGTTCAGCGGTATAACGGGTTTGTCCGTCACGTAAAAAGCTCATTGGCGACATTTTGCTAGCGAGTATGACTTTGTCGCGCTGTTTGGTTTTATTGAACCAAGTGCCGACGTAACGTTCGGTGTCACCTTGTTTGTCTTTGTCCGGCGGTGAAGGATACATCTCTGCAGTATCCCAAAAATTTACGCCTTCGCTTAGCGCCATATCCATTTGCTCATGTGCTTGAGCCTCAGTATTTTGCTGTCCCCATGTCATAGTACCTAGACAGATTTTAGAAACTTTTTCGTCGATTTGCGGAAGCATTTGATATTGCATACGAGTATCCTTTTTGAGATTGTTTATTCCATATATTATTTTTAGGCTATCACATTATTTGGACGCCAGTTACGCCAGGTGGAGTCACTTTAAAGACCTTTACTTTGAACAATACTGACTGACCAGCAAGAGGATGATTAAAATCCACTTCTATCTCATCATCATTGATAGCACTAATCGTACCGGGTAGGGTGTTTTTACCTTTATCTTCAAATTCGACCAACATCCCAATTTCTGGACTGTCAGTGACGAGAGCGAATTGAGTACGACTAAAATGCTGTATATTTTCAGGATTCCACTCACCAAAAGCTTGCTCAGGATCAAGGTGGGCGGAGCGAGTGTCGCCAGCACGTAAGTTCATCAGTACTTGCTCAAAACCTGGTAATAAACTCTCATCACCAATAGTTAGCGTCACGGGTGAATCACGGTTGAAGGTTGAATCAATAGTGGTGCCGTTTTCTAGCGACACTTCAAAATGTAGCTTAACGAGGCTGCCAAAGGTGATGCGCGTGTCCTCGTTAGGATTAATAAATTGGGACGAATCTGTAGGTTGGGTCATAGTAAAAAGCCATCTATTGCGAGAGTAGGAAGTTAAGTCAGTCGATAATATAAGAAATGATAAGCTATCTATAAAGATATGTAAGCGTAAATAGTGTAAAGCAAATAGTGTACTATATTTGGCGAACATAAGAGTGAGTAGGAATATTGATGACAAACAAACAGCAAGGTCATATTAACAAATGGCAAGAAGATAAAGGCTTTGGTTTTATTGAAACTGAGGTTGGTGAGTCCGTATTCTTTCATGTCAGTGAATTCAAAGCCCAGCGTCGCCCCAAGATTGGCGAGTCAGTCGTCTTTACGATTGGTCGAGATAATCAGGGTCGCCTGCAAGCTAAACAAGTACAAGAGCTGAGCTTCGTGCAACAAAAAATGGCACAAAAGAATCAACAAATTCGTAAACGTAATCAAAAGCGCAGCTCACAAGCAGAATTTGAGGAGGGACAAAAGAAGCGTTTGTTCCTCGGTATTGGTTTTTATGGCGTGTTAATCCTATTGGCTGCAACAGACAAGCTCAGCTGGCTAGTGATAGGTTGGTATGTGGCTTTAGGATTCATAACTTACGCAATGTATGCCAAAGACAAAGCCGCTGCCCAAAATGGTGATTGGCGTACGCCCGAAACAACGTTGCATCTATTAAGTGCACTTGGTGGCTGGGTAGGAGCGATGGTCGCACAGACGTATTTGCGTCATAAATCACAAAAGCCTGAGTTTCGGATGACTTATTATCTGACGGTAGTGATTAATATGGCAGGGTTGTTGTTTATATTAGCTGGTGGACAATTGAGCATTTTGGAAGCGCTGTTGTAGGTCATCTTTTGGCGTGGCTTGGTTTAGTGTGGTTTGGATTGACCCATCAAGATCTAGTAGATGATGTTAACTAAACGATAGTCTATCGATAACTGATAGATGACAATAATCGCTTTTAATATTGTTATTATATTGAGATATTTAATAAAACTATTTAAATAGTTGATACACAGATAATTTAAAAGAGGAGAAATCCATGAGTAACGATACTGACGTTGATTTGAAACAAGATATTTTTGCAGCGTTAATTGAAAAACATGAGGTTCAACGCGAGCTATGCGACAAGCTTGAAAAAACAGAGGGTGATGCACAGCGTAAAACCGTTTATGAAGATCTCAAACTAGAGCTACAAGCACATGCAGCGGCTGAAGAGCGTCATCTATATGTACCAGTTATGCAGCATGATGAAGGTCTGGAGTTGTCTCGTCACGCCATTACTGAGCATCATGAGATGGATGAGATGATGGAGACTTTAGATGATGGTCGTATTGGACAAGAGAAGTGGGATAAGACTTGTGCAGATCTGATTCATAAAGTACGTCATCATTTAGAAGAAGAAGAAAATGAGTTTTTTAAACAAGCGGAAAAGATTTTAGATACGGATTTGCAGCAACGTCTTGGTGCTTTGTACCAAGTTGAACATGCTGAATTTGAGCAAACCCACGCAGATGATTGATTGCTAAATGTTTTGATAAATTGCAAAGTTAGCGTATTAAAATAGCCACTATATGTAGTGGCTATTTTTTTGGTGGATAGTTTTATAATAGTTGTTTCAATGCAACTCTAATACTTGCTTATAAAGCGCGGCATCTGTTGCCGAAAAGCAGCAGAATATCACTTCACGGATTGAAAGGTCAGCTGCCTTCTTTAAGCCACTTTGCATATATTCTTCGACAGTATTAACCGCAATCTCAGTCGCTTGCTCCAGCGGATATCCATACACGCCAGTGCTGATAGCGGGGAAGGCAATACTGGCAAGATTGTTTTCAATCGCTAAATTCAACGAGTTCTGATAGCAACTAGCAAGTAACGCTGCCTCATTATCATGACCGCCATTCCAAACAGGTCCTACGGTATGAATCACATACTGAGAGGGCAGATTAAACGCCGGACTGATCTTAGCATCGCCTGCCGCGCAGCCATTTAGTGTACGGCAGTATTCTAGTAGCTCAGGCCCCGCCGCTCGATGAATCGCGCCATCGACACCGCCGCCACCAAGCAAACTTGAATTAGCAGCATTCACAATTGCGTCAACCTTTAGCGTGGTGATATCTGCCTGTAATACTGACAAAGTCACGGCATTAGAGCGCTCACTATTAGGATTTTTAGAAGCAGAAATTTTCTTTTGATAAATAGGTCTTGTTTGAGTGTTTGACATAGAAAAACCCTTTTATTTGTGCAACAATCTTATTTTATAACTTATTCTAAATTATTTTCCATCGTTTGCTTGTATGTTGTATGGTTATAATAAGTTGCACTTTATAAGCATAGTTTTACAGCTCTATAAACAAATAAATAGGCAAATAAACAGCTAAAAAAGGTGAGCAAAGAAATCCTGAGTTTTTGGCGATTAATCTCTTTGGTAAAATCTCAACGTTGAGAATTAGAATTGCTTGAAGTGTGTTCAAAATGCGTTACCAATTGCTTACGCTTGGTTAGATGAGCAGGAATATATAGCAGGAGCAGCTCCAACACCTTAACTTAGCAAAAATAACAGGCAAAAGAAAAGGTGGGTTACGTATTTGTAAACCCACCTGCTAAATCTAAAAACTATTTACGATTATAATCGCTAAACCTCACGCTTCTTTTCTAAAAACAGCATATCAATGACAATCATCGCCACACCAATACTTATTCCCATATCGGCAATGTTGAAGATCGGATAATGCCAGACATCCGCGTTGTGCACATGAATAAAGTCAATGACATGACCATGTAGCAAGCGATCTATCAGATTACCAACTGCACCGCCGAGCACTAGTGCTAGACCTGTAGATAGCAGCTTGGCTTGGCGTGGAGCCTTTATCAAATAGCCTATCAAGAACAGCGACATGATTAGAGCAAGACCCGAGAAAAACCACTTTTGCCAACCGCCTGCATCGGCCAAAAAGCTAAACGCAGCACCATAATTGTACGCTAAGGTCCAGTTAAGAAATGGTTCGATAACGGGCACTGGCTCATGGAATGTCAGGTTGGTTTCAGCCAGCCATTTCGTCCACTGATCAATGATAAGCACGGCAAGCGACAGCAAATACCACATAAAAGCGCGGCTACCATTTGCAATCATTTTTGGGGTCTTGGTCAAACGACTTCTCGGCGTCGTTGAGCTACCCGTGGTCGCATGAGCAGGCCTAGGTGCATTGTCGAGCTCGATATCAGGCTTCTTATTTTCAGGTGAGTCCGTTGGGTTAGGCGTAGAATTAGGCATAGTGGCGCACCTCGCCGTTACCAATGACGTTGGTTACGCAGCGAGCACATAGTTCAGGATGTGCTGCATCTGTACCGATGTCATTACGGATATGCCAGCAGCGCACGCATTTGGTACCAGTCGCGGCGCTAACATTTACCACTAAGTCTGACATCTCTTTGGTGCTGTTCTCGGCTTGCTCTGCGGCATTATCTTTATTAGCAGCAGGTGCATCACTCATCGGCTTTAAGGTTGCGCTACTGGTAATTAGCACAAAACGCAGCTCTTCGCCAAGCTTGGCTAAGCTTTCATGCATCGCACCGTCAGCATATAAGTCAACGTCAGCTGATAAGTTAGCATTGATGATTTTTTCACCACGTGCGGTTTCAATATGCTTATTCACCATATCTTTAGCCAGCATGATACGTTGCCAGTCATCGGTACTGATGGCGCTTAACTCAAACTCTGGGAACTCGTACCATTCTTCCGTAAACACATAGGCGCTTTCATCAGCATTGTTGCTATGTAGTACTTCCCACGCTTCTTGCGCGGTGAACGACAAAATCGGCGTAATCCAGCGAATCAATGCTTGGGCGATATGATAAATAGCCGTTTGCGCAGAGCGACGCGGCTGTCCATCAGTTTGGGTCGTGTACTGACGGTCTTTGATAATATCTAAATAGAAGCTGCCCAAGTCTTGCGAGCAAAACGCTGCAATATGTTGAGTGACTTGGTGAAAGTCCATGGCATCATACGCAGTAATGATTTGTGCTTGCACGGTTTGCGTACGCTCAATGATGAACTTATCAAGGCTGACTAGTTCGTTAATATCAATGCTGTTGATTGCTGGATCGAAGTCATCGGTATTGGCAAGCAAGAAACGCAAGGTATTACGGATACGGCGATACATATCGATTGCGCCTTTAAAGACCGTTTTACCCGCGCTCATCTCATAACGATAATCGCTAGAGGCAATCCACAAACGCAGCATATCTGCGCCTGTTTTATTAATCTCATCCTGCGGAGTGATGATATTGCCCAATGATTTACTCATCTTGCGACCGTTTTCATCGACCACAAAACCATGTGTCAACACTTGCTTAAACGGTGGGCGCTCGTACATTGCTTCAGACGTTAATAGTGAAGTCTGGAACCAACCGCGATGTTGATCTGAGCCTTCCAGGTACATATCAGCTGGATTGGTTAATTCATCGCGCTGCTCGAGAACGGCAAAATGCGTTGTCCCTGAATCAAACCAAACGTCTAAAGTGTCGGTAGATTTATCATAATCAGCGGCTTCCGCGCCTAAGTAGTCTTCACAACTGGCATCAAACCAAGCTTCAACACCGCCTGCATCGATATTTTTCGCGGCTACTTCCATTAGCTCAAGCGTATTAGGATGCAGCTCACCCGTTTCTTTATGAGTGAAAAAGGCAATCGGCACGCCCCAAGTACGTTGACGTGAGATACACCAATCTGGACGACCGGTCATCATAGATTCAATGCGGTTTTGTCCCCATGCTGGCGTCCATTTGACCGCTGGAATATCCGCAAGCGCACGTGCGCGTAAACCTTTGGTTTCCATGTTTATAAACCATTGCGGCGTTGCGCGGAAGATAATCGGCGACTTATGACGCCAGCAATGCGGATAGCTATGCTCAATTTTGGTATGGCTAATTAAGTGTCCGTTGTCATGTAGGGTGGCGATGATTTTTGGATTGGCTTTATAGATATGCTCACCAGCAAATACCGCTGCACTTTCTAAATAGACACCTGTACCGCTCACTGGGTTTTCAACTGGTAAGTTATATTTAAGACCAACGATATAATCGTCGAGACCGTGACCGGGTGCCGTATGTACTAAGCCAGTACCGCTATCGGTGGTTACGTGATCGCCTAAGATAAGCGGCACTTGACGATCTTCAATCAATGGATGCTGGGCACGCAGACCTTCAAGCTCACGCCCTGATACGGTTGCCAATACGCCTTCATTACTGAGCTTAAGCTCGGTTAATGCCGTTTCAATAAGGTCAGTTGCTAATAAGAAGTTACCTTTGTCAGTCGCGACGACACTATAGTCATGTTCAGGATGTACAGCGATCGCTTGGTTAGCAGGTAATGTCCAAGGCGTCGTGGTCCAAATAACGACTGCAATATTGCCATCGATTTCGCTTAATGCGGCAACCTTTTCGGTATCAAGCACATCAAAGCTAACGTAGATAGCATCAGATACTTTGTCTTGGTATTCAACTTCGGCTTCAGCTAGGGCAGAGCTACAATCCAAGCACCAGTTGACTGGCTTCATACCGCGGGTCACATGGCCATTGTCATAAATTTTAGCCAGTGCGCGTACGATGTTGGCTTCTTGATGGAAGTTCATCGTGAGATAAGGGTTGTCCCAATCACCAAACACGCCTAGACGTTTAAAGTCTGCCTTTTGCAGCTCAATCTGCGTGCTTGCATACTCACGGCACAGACCGCGGAACTCGGTAGCAGAGACTTTTTGACCGACCTTGCCGACTTTGGCTTCGACTTTTTGCTCGATAGGTAGACCATGACAATCCCAACCGGGCACGTAAGGCGCATCAAATCCTGATAAGGTTTTTGACTTTACGATAATATCTTTCAATACTTTATTGACCGCGTGACCTAAGTGAATCTGACCATTGGCGTATGGAGGGCCGTCGTGCAAAATGTATTTGGTCGCACCTGTACGCGCCTTGCGAATTTTGCCGTACACATCATCCGCTTCCCACTCAGCAAGCCAATCTGGCTCACGTTTGGCAAGGTTTGCGCGCATAGCAAAGGGCGTATCGGCAAGGTTCAGCGTGTCTTTATAGTCGATAGATTCGGTCATAGTCGTTGTCTTTGTCTCTATTTATACAGTGGAAAGATAAGGGTTAGGATGCGCAATATTATAAGGTGACTCATAAACCAACGGACATGTTTAGCAAAAATAAAAGCTACCCATTATAGGATAAATAAGGGACTAAAAATAGGGGCTTTCATCCATTGAACCAACCACTAAATTGAAGCTGTTGCTAGGTAATGGGTAGTTGATGCGAGTTGGATTGACATCATTTTCGGGAATGTACTGAGTATTAGTAATATAGTCAGTTCAAAATAAAAGGAGTACATACTGTAATACCGTTCTGCTGGGATGAGTTTTCCTCGCTTGCTGTGCGCAAGCCAGACAGAGGCTGCGAAAAATTCATCTCAGCAGTATTGTATTTTTTTAGAGTGAGTCGACTATATTGGCTGCTGCATTGAGATATGCGTGTTGTGCTAGTCAATTTCAAGATTAGGGTGTTTAATTGCTAGCCTTGACTCTAACATTAACATCGTCTCTAGCTGCCAATTGATTCGTCACCATAATCAGTCCTAAATAGAAGTACAAAAATCATAACGCGCTACTGAGATAAATGCCTTGCAAAAGAAATGCCAGTACAGCATGGATAACTAAGGAACAATTAGGGGAGAAAAGGCAAGATGTATAACAGGAGATGAAGGAAAGACTTTCTAATAAAAATAGATTCTATAAAGATCTAAAAGTGCCTGAAATCCTATCGTTAATCAGGTTTAAAAACCATGCTCTTAAAATATTACATGGTCTTTTAACGTGTTTGAACACATGTTTTTTTGAAAAGTTAGACCGGTACGATGGTCAGCTGCTCTGCCAAGCTAAAGAATGGTTTTGCAGAGCATTCAAAATCAAGCCCAGCCTCCAAATGATTCAAATGCTCGTCAATTAATAATAGAAGGCGTTCTTCATCCTTTGCTTCGATAGCCTGTACCATATCAAGATGTTCATCTTCGGCACAATTGGACGATCCGACCTTATTATACAAGCCGATAATTAAGGTAGTACGTAGCGTCAATTCACTCAAAAACTGCTCTAGGACTTGGTTGTCAGCGATGGTAGCCAAATGCATATGAAATGTACGTGACAAGCGAAGTTCTGCGGGCTTATCGCCTTGCGCACGTGCTTTAGCCTCAGCGGCTATCGTGGCGCGCATATCAGCAATATCTTGCGGAGTGATGTTCTTGATTACCTTACGTGCAAGCGTCCGCTCAATCGTGCGGCGGGCTTCAAACACATCGCCAGCTTCTTTCGGCGAAGGCGTGGATACAAAAGCACCTCGATTAGGCTGTAATTGCACCACATGCATGGTTGCAAGCGTAGAAAGCGCACGCCTGACATTGGCTCTATTACATTCAAATAGATCGCTCAACATCTGCTCACCTAGCTTTGTTCCGGCTGGCAGACGCTGCTCTGACACCGCAGCGGTGATAGAGTTAATGATCGTTTGCTCTGGTATCTCATCGAACCCAGAAGCTGATTTTTTAGTTTTTACAATATTCATAGGCGCAATTATAGAGCCCCATCCTCATCGCCACAACAAATATTATAAATTTTTGATTGTTTTGTTAACAATAATAGTTAACAATGTTTGTTAACAACGATTATTTGATGACAGTTCGATATTGAATAATTGATAACGAGTAATTAACAACAAAACTAAAAATTAATAATGAAACTAATAACGAAAATGACAACTAAAACGAGCAATAGCGAGCTTCTATGAAAATTTTAGTAATGAATCCAAACTCAACGACTTCAATGACAGATAAAATCGTTGAAAGTGCGCGTCAAAAAGCCAGTGCTGGCACTACCATTATTGGCGCATCTGGAACGGATGCTCCTGCCTCTATTCAAGGACATCACGACGAAGCGTTGTCTGTTCCTGGTTTAATCAGACGTTTACAGCAAGCTGAAGCAGAAGGTATTGATGGGGTGGTGGTTGCTTGTTTTGATGATCCGGGTATCGGCGCTTGCCGCGAAGTTTTTTCAGGACCTGTTCTTGGAATTTGCGAAGCAGCAGTCAAGGCGGCAAGTATGATTTCGACGTCATTTAGTGTTGTCACGACCTTACCTCGATCTGTACCTGTGATTGAAGAGCTTATTCATGGTTATGGCTTATCCCATCGCTGCCGCCGTGTACGCTCTGCTGCCATACCGGTACTTGCACTTGAAGAGCCTGGCTCTGGCGCACGAGAAAAAGTCCGTGATGAGATTTTACGTGCGGTACGTGAAGATAACTGCGAAGCCGTTGTTTTAGGCTGTGCTGGTATGGCTGATTTGACAGAGTGGTTGACTGAGGAGACTGGCGTTCCTGTCATTGATGGCGTTGCTGTTGCTACGCGCATGGTTGAGGCCTTGGTTGGCTGCGGCTTGAAAACAAGCAAAGTTGGCGCCTATGCGGCACCGATTCAGAGTTAAATAAATTGAAATGAGATAACCCACGATTAACCAATAAACTTTCTCAAGGAAGGAGAACGTAATGGAAAATGCGAAAGTTGCCGTCGCTGCGGCAGGAGTGAAAGCCCTCGATCATAAGACGGTTGGAAAGGCGGTTGGAGAGGAAAGTCTGGCACCGCAAACCACGCGGATTATGGGCTCATGGTCTTATTTATTTGCTTGGTTAGGTGGGTGTGTCTCCATCGGGACATTCACGGTTGGATCAGGCCTCGTCGGCACCTTAAATCTACTACAAGTGGTTGTCGCCATTACGATTGGTTGTAGCGTTATTGGCGCAGCGCTGATGATTAATGGCCGAGCCGGTCATAAATATGGTATACCGTTCATGGTGCAGACTCGCTCTGCCTTTGGTTTTTCCGGTAGCCGTATTCCAGCACTCGTGCGTTCAGTGCCAGCGATTGTATGGTTTGGCTTTCAGAGCTGGATTGGTGCTGGAGCCCTAAACTTGGTATCTGATACTTTGTTTGGCTACAACAATATTGTCGTCTTCTTCATTGGCTTTCAATTCCTACAAATTGGTTTATCCGTCCTTGGTTTCCATGGAATCAAATGGCTTGAAAATATTGGTTCCGTTTTTATTATCGGTTCACTTGCATACATGTTTTTTAGTGTCATTAACAAGTATGGCGCTACGATTTCTACCAACCTTGTTAATGTTGAGGGTACTTGGGGCACACCGTTTTGGGGTGCAACGATGTTGTTCTTGGGTGTCTATAGCACGATGATGCTCAACGTCTCTGATTATTCAAGAGAATTGCGTAAGAATGTTGGGCTATTCCGTCAAGTGGTTATTTATGCCAACTCAATTCTTCCTGCCACACTATTTATGGGGTTGATTGGGGTGATGGTCACTAGTGCGACTGGTGAAGTTGACCCTATTCAAGTGTTTTCTAGCGCCGTCGATAACAAGCCTTTATTGATTATCACCATGCTTTTCATCGCTTTTGCGCAAGTCACGACCAATATCTTAAACAACGTTATTCCACCTGCTTATGCGTTAATGGATATCTTTAACCTTAAGTATAAAACAGCGGCTGTTATTGTTGGTTTGCTAGCATTCTGTACCTTCCCTTGGGAGCTGGTAAAAGATGAATCTGCCGCAGGATTAAATTTATTTATTCAAACGTATTCAGCCTTCTTGGGCCCAATATTTGCAATCTTGGTAGTAGATTACTATTTCTTGCGCAAACAAAAACTTGATATCGATAAGCTCTATGACAAAGACGGCCCTTATAAAGGCGTCAATATGGCTGCAGTCATTGCTATGGTTATCGGTACTGGGGTCGCGTTAACCTTCTCAAGTATCTCATGGTACGCAAGCTTAATTCCAGCAGGTGCTATCTATTGGATCTTGATGCTTAAAATGCCCGCTGCGCAGCGTTTTATGTCATAAATAATTTCGTTCAGAATTTGAGATAGATAAACAACAATCCCTACCGTAGAGTGTTCTACCGTAGGGATTGTTGCGTTAAGCAGTTGGTTGCTGCATGATAACCTTAAGTTGTCACGGTCTTAGCTGATTTTGAGGTGTTAAACAGCGCTAAGCTCCTATCGCTTACTTTTTTTACTGAAATGTAAGATTACTCTCATCAAGGAAGATGAAATATGAAAATAGGCATCCCTAAAGAAATTAAAAATAATGAAAATCGTGTTGGCCTAACCCCAAGTGTGGTTAGCATCTTGGTCGACAACGGTCATGAAATTTTGGTCGAAAGTAATGCTGGTATCGGCTCACAATTTACTGATGAGGATTATAAAGCGGCAGGGGCTACTATCGTTAAAAGTGCCGATAAGGCTTGGAATGCTGAGCTGGTTATCAAGGTAAAAGAACCCCAGAGTAATGAATATAAGTATTTGATTAAAGGTTTAACATTATTTACCTATTTGCATCTCGCTAACGAGCCCGAGCTTGCGAAAGTGTTGATCAATAATAAAGTAACCGGTATTGCTTACGAGACAGTGCAATTGACAGACAACTCATTGCCACTACTCACACCGATGAGCGAAATTGCTGGGCGTATGAGTACGCAAATTGGTGCGCAGTTTTTGCAGACTTTTTATGGCGGTAAAGGGATTTTGCTGGGCGGCGTTCCAGGCGTTCAAAAGGGCAGAGTGACTATTATTGGTGGCGGGGTAGCCGGTACAGAAGCGGCCAAAATTGCGATTGGCTTACGTGCTGACGTTACTATTTTGGATCTTGATCCTAAACGTCTCAAGCAGCTATCTGAGATGTTTGATAATAATGTGCAGACTCTAATATCTAACAAAGTCAACATCGCAAAGAGTGTAAAGGAAAGTGATTTGGTCATCGGTGCAGTGTTGATTCCAGGAGCGGCAACACCGAAACTCGTCAGCGAGGAGATGATTAAATCAATGAGCGCTGGCAGTGTCATTATTGATATTGCTATTGACCAAGGCGGCGTCTTTGAAACTACCGACCGTATTACTACTCATGATAGTCCGACTTATATTAAGCATGGGGTGATTCATTATGCGGTTGCTAATATTCCAGGAGCAGTGCCACGTACCTCAACAATAGCGCTCTCTAACGTCACCTTGCCGTATGTATTGGCACTAGCTAAAAAAGGCTATCGGCAAGCATGTCTTGATGATCCAGCACTGGCAAAAGGCGTTAATACCACTCAAGGCTATATGACCTATAAGGTAGTTGCTGAGACGTTGGGTTATGAATATAAAACACTAGATGATTTGATTGGTTAGATTCTTTAGAGAATAGGGCTGCTGGTGGGGTCAGTATGTATCGCGTTTCAATATAAAAGCACAATGTTTTTAATAATGTTTTCAATGATTTAAATTGACGGCAAATACTCATTATTATACTGTAGATAATAGACAACAACCACTATAGACAATATAGGAATAACAGACATGGAACTTTATGATTTAGAGTTATCAGGGAATTGCTATAAGGTTCGGCTGTTTTTAGCATTGATTCAACAACCTTATACATTGCGCTCGGTGGATTTTTTAGAAGGTGAACATAAGAATGAAGAATCTATTAAACGTAATGTCTTTGGTGAAATTCCGGTATTCATTGATGGCGATTTAATTCTTAGAGATTCGCAAGCCATTCTTGTTTATCTTGCTAGAAAGTTTGATAGAACGGACTGGTATCCAACGACGCCTGCTGATGAGGCTAAGGTTGTGCAGTGGTTGATGGTCGCTGAAAGTGAGATTGCCAGAGGCCCTAATGATGCCCGATTGCATGATAAGTTTGGCTATCCATTAGACATTGATTTGGCTAGGAGCAAGTCAACCCGCATCCTTGATATCTTAAATAAGCATCTAGCAGATCGTGACTGGTTAGAGCTTGATCGGCCGACGATAGCGGATTTAGCTTGCTTCCCTTATGTCGCACTTAGCCACGAAGGCGGCGTATCACTAGAGTCTTATCCAGCGATACAGAGCTGGATGGAGCGTATCAAGGCGCTACCAAATTTTGTCTCCATGCCTGAAATATGATGAAAAATTACTCCTACGGTAGGCTTATTAATGCAATTAGATGGAATTTTAAATTAAGCAACTCTCTAAGTAAGCCATCTATATTAATTGTAGTAAATTAGAAATTTGAGCTAAGCCACAACCTTAATCTAAGCGACCAAAGCGGCTGAATACCTGTCAATCCTTGTGTCATCTCACCATCTTTTAAGATGACATATGAAGGTGTGACCTGTCCCTGCCAATCGGCGAAAATATTGCCTTCTTGGTCATTAATTGTCGTAAAACTATAATCATGCTCATTAAGATAGCTGTGAAGTTCTTGATCAGAGCCTGACTTAATAGCGATAGTAACTACTGGATAGTTATTCGCCGCTGCGAGCTTGTCTATAGTTGGCGAGGTCACGCTACAAATCGGACACCATGTACCCCAGAAATATACCAGCGTTGGCTTATCCGCACTCATAGCAGCCAAATCAACTGCCTGTCCTTGATAGTCAGTAAGTTGCAGCTGCGGATTGGCTGGCATGACAGGTTGTCGCCACCAGTTAATTGCAGTATATACCACCACAAAGACTAGGCCATATAACAGTACGGTCTTAAGCACTGATAACAGCTTCTGTTTTGGGGTTTTCTTAGGCTTTATCTTTTTCTTTTCAACATCAGTAATCATAGCGTCTGCTTTTCTTGTCTTCAGTCTATTTACTTAAATGAATTACTCGGAGTAGGGGTTTTCTGAAATAAAGGTTTTTTGGATAAAAATAAACGGCTGAATGGTCAGCCGTTTTATTAAAATAAAGGTTGTTAAAGTAGTAAGTTCTTAGAGTAGTAAGTTTTCAAAGTTTGCAGCTGTCTTTTAAAGCTTTTAAGACTTCTCAGCACGTCCTTGCAACGGATCACCTAGTAACACACTACCAGAGTTTTCGCGACGCTCTTCATCGCTGATTTTACTCGCAGAAACTTTGGCTTTTCGCTTCCACTTAAGACTAAACAAGTCGTCACGGCGATCAAGCAAATTATGTACTGAACCTTCGTTACGCACATGAATGAGCTTATCTAAATTCACATCAGAGAAAAATACCATCTCTGTATTAGGTGTGGTTTCTGCCATAATGGCATCATGCGGAAAGGCAAAATCTGAAGGTGAGAAAATAGTCGACTGCGCGTATTGAATATCAAGGCTTTCAACTTGCGGCAAGTTACCAACTGATCCGCAAATCATCACATAGCATTCATTTTCGATAGCACGTGCTTGCGCGCAATGACGCACACGCAAATAACCATTTTGCGTATCTGTCCAGAACGGTACGAATAAAATATCCATATCATCAAGCGCCATTAAGCGTGCAAGCTCAGGAAATTCGACATCGTAACAAACCAAAATACCAACACGGCCAGCGTCAGTATCAAACACTTTTACCTCATCACCGCCTTCGATAACCCAAGCACTACGCTCGTGCGGGGTAATATGGATTTTGCGCTGCTCTTCTACGGTACCGTCACGGCGGCATAAATAGCTGACATTATATAAGACATCGTTTTCATCGATTAGCGGCATAGAACCGCTGATGACGTTGACGTTATAGCTTACTGCCAAATGTGAGATCTCATTTTTGAACCATTCGGTATAACCAGCCAAAAATCGAATAGCAACGTTTTGATCCGTTGATTCGCACAGACCCATTAATGGCGCATTAAAAAACTCTGGCAAGCAAGCAAAGTCAGAATTGTAATCTGCCATAATATCGACAAAGAATTCAACTTGTTGTAGGAGTTCTTCTGGCGACTCAACTTCACGCATCTGCCATTGAATACCACCGATGCGTACTTCAGATTTACGAGTGTTTGGCTTGTAATCTCTGGGTTCGTAATAGATATTTGCCCACTCAAGCAGGGTTGCAAAGCCTTTAGATTGTTTATCATCTGGTAAATAAGCAGTTAAAATACGCTTGACGATAAAGCCATTAGACAACTGGAATGATAGAGCAGGATCGTGAATCTCACGCGATTCAACAGCCTCGATATAGTCACCAGGGGATAAATCCTGATGGTCATGATATTTCGGAATACGCCCACCAGCTAGGATAGCTCGCAAGTTGAGCTGGCGGCATAGCTCTTTACGAGCATCATATAATCTACGACCCAAACGATAGCCACGATATTCAGGGTCAATCAGCGCATCTAGACCATAGATAGCATCGCCTTCAGGGTTGTCTTTAATGATTTCTTTTTGTCCAATTAAATCATCATAAGTATGCGGGTTCGAGAACTTGGTATAATCAACACGCATAGACAGCACGATACCGATTAACTGATCGTGGTCAAATAAAGCGATTTGCCCTTCTGGAAAAGCATCAATCAAAGTGTGAATAGTAGTCTTTGACCATGAACCGCCTAAGTTAGCATAGACACGATCCATCAATGATTTTAACTGTGGGTAATCTTTTTTCTTAATTTCGGCAATCGTTAGATGAAAATCGTCTAATTTTTCAATTTTGCTCATAGTATTCCTGTTTTGGGTATTTACGAATGTTAAATCGTTGGGTTTGAAGTGGATTAAATATTTATAGGATTTATAACACTGAATTTTTGTGTAACAAAAGTCATAAAAATATACCAATCATTCCGTATAATCGTTACAATAATTTATCGTTGCATTTACAATGAGTTATCACTGCTATATTGGTTATTTAGTAAGCATATAGATAGAGGTAAGTTAACGTTTTACAACTATTAACTTAGAGTTTGTCTCATAATTAAGTAACTGTTTATTTTTAAATAGGCGTTCGTTCATGAATAAATATCTGATTATAAGTAGATATTTAGACTAATAGCTAATTTTCAGCACTTTTTATGACGATAGCATAGCTTACTAGGATAGTTATTCTATCAAGCAAAGTAAGTAATGACAGTCCAGCATAGTAAATATTTACTACGTTTTTGTGAATTGTTTCGTGTTACTTATTTTAGTATCACTTCTTTCGTTTGTTCAGCTTTATTTGTAATCCGCGCAAAAGCGCTATTTTTAGGACTTTTCATGCCCTTGCAACCTGTTGATACGGTCAACTTATTAGAGAATACAGAAGAGTCGGCACTCATTCAGCTGGTTTACGTTAGTAGTATCACTTTTAAAAGTCGTATAAATACGTCGATATTCGATGAAGTAGAAAAACACGCGCGCGACCACAACGAAGACCATGGTATCACTGGCATTTTATGCTATGGCAATGGACAGTTTTTACAATGCATTGAAGGTAGCAAAAAAGAAGTACTCACCTTACAAAAGCGTATCTTTGCTGATACTCGTCATAAGAATGTTAAGGTACTGCTGATACAAGCTATCGATCAGCGTAGCTTTAGTGATTGGCGTATGCGTTTATTGTTTTTGGAGCGTTGGCTATGGTCACCAGCGACAAAACAACAAGCGGCACAGTTGGCACCATTTCTGCCTTTTAGTCCGCACGGCTGGCCTCCTAAGCGCACCGAACAGTTTTTACAAATCATTAAAAACTTTGAGACTCCGCCTCATATTAAAGCTGCTGGCATTACCTATAATGCCTTGGGTAATATGGTTCAGCACATCGCAGCGCCTCATCAGGCATTTTTAATTGTGCAGAGTGTCTTAAGCTTATTAGTTATCGTCGCTCTGATTCTATTATATTTATAAGTTCTATCACATAGCTTACAAACATATAACTTACATATAAGTCATGCGGTTGCAGCTGAATGAAAATGACGCTAAGTAGTCTTACCTAGCGTCATTAATTTATGATACCAATTAAAAATTATCCATTCACATATCAAAAATCTTTCCACGATTCATAATATTGTTTGGATCAAATACTTTTTTGATTTGCCTTAAGTAATCAATTTCAGTCTCGCTGCGACTATAGTGTAGATAGGGCTTTTTAGTCATGCCGACACCATGTTCAGCGGATACTGAGCCACCGTATTTTTGCACTGTCTCAAACACGTATTTATTGACAATTTGACACTCGCTAAAGAAGTCATCCTTGCTCATATTTTCAGGCTTGAGAATATTTAAATGCAAATTGCCATCGCCGATATGACCGAACCAGCAAACTTCGAAATCAGGATAATTGCTGCTGACAATATGGTCAATCTCAGCGATAAAATCAGGCACATGGCTGATTAATACCGATACGTCATTCTTATATGGCGTAAATACTGAGATGGTCTCGGAGATATACTCGCGTAGTTTCCATAGCTCCTCAGCTTGCGCGATGCTTTGGCTCATGACGCCATCAACGACCCAGCCTTGTTCCATGCAATGCTCAAATATCGCCATGGCCTTATCCATAATTGGCTCATAAGGCGCTTCAAACTCAAGCAGCGTATAAAACTTGGTACGCGACTCAAACGGCTCTTGAACCTGACCATGCGCCATTAATTTGTCAACTGCCACATCGTCGAAGAATTCAAAAGCAGTCAAATCAATCTGTGCTTGAAAGGCAGACAGTACATTCATCACATCATTAAACGTGTCCATGCCAAGTACCATGACATTCAAGTCTTGCGGCAGACGCTCAAGCTTGATTTGTGCATGAGTGACTAAGCCTAGCGTGCCTTCACTACCAATAAACAGCTGGCGCAAGTCGTAACCAGTGGCGTTTTTGACCATACCACGATTCAATTGCAAGATATCGCCTTTGCCCGTGACCACGGTTAAACCCATAATCCATTGACGGGTCATACCGTAACGAATCACTTTGATACCGCCAGCATTGGTGCCGATGTTACCGCCCATCTGACTTGAGCCTGCCGAAGCAAAGTCAACAGGGTAGTACAAGTCTTTGGACTCCGCGAATTGCTGTAGCTGCTGAGTGACCACGCCTGCTTCGATTTCTACTAGACGATCAGCAGGGTAGAATTGTCCGATATGATTCATCTTATCCATACTGACGACAATCTCGCCATTGGCAGCGACCGCGCCAGCAGATAAACCCGTACGACCGCCACTAGGTGTTAGTACCACGTTGTGCTCATTAGCGAGTAGTACGACAGCTTGTACTTGTTCCGTCGTTTTTGGAAAGACAATAGCCGTGGGCGCGGGCGCAAAATGCTTGGTCCAGTCTTTACCCCAATGCTCTAAGCTTTCGCTATCGGTTTTAATTTGTGTATTATCGAAATTGTGCTCATTTACCAAGCTATTCAGAATGGTATCGAGCTTATCATTATCGGTAACAGTTGTAGTCTGAGTTGCAAATGGCGTCATGGTTGAGTCTCTGTATAAACATTAGCGCTACACCTAACGGCTTCTCTTAACCGAAAAATTTCAACTAAAGTTAGGGCTAATTAAAAGCAGCTTTAGATAAATAAGTTAGGACAAGCTAGGTAATATTATGAACGCTTAAAGGCTGTAAATAGTGAATAAAGCAGTTTAAACAATGTTTAGATAACAAAGCTCACTATAGCATAAAAAGTTTTCAGGCTTGATAAGCAATAATTCATCTAATCTGCTAACATCACCGTTAAATTTTGTGTAAGATAACCGGACTGTTTTCGTTTCATCTAGCATAGATTATTTTTAATAAGACAACCATAGGACAGTCCTCACATGGCATTATCATTACAAAAAGACAAAATCCGGTTTTTATTACTTGAAGGCTTGCACGAGAACGCCTTAAAGATTTTAGACAATGCTGGTTATAAAAACATTGAGTATCTTAGTCACGCCCTCGATCAAGATGAGCTGATTGAAAAAATCAAAGACGCGCATTTCATTGGTATTCGTTCGCGCACGCAGCTGACTCGTGAAGTTCTTGAGCACGCAGACAAGCTTATCGGTATTGGTTGCTTTTGTATCGGCACCAACCAAGTCGACCTTGAAGCGGCTCGCGAGCTCGGTATTCCAGTCTTTAACGCGCCATACTCTAACACTCGTTCGGTTGCAGAATTGGTATTAGCAGAAGCGATTATGCTATATCGTGGTATCCCTGAAAAGAATGCCACTGTCCATCGCGGCGGCTGGGGCAAGTCTGCTACCAATTCACATGAAGTACGTGGCAAAACAATCGGTATTGTCGGTTATGGCTCTATCGGCTCACAGCTATCTGTACTGGCTGAAAGCTTCGGTATGAAAGTTATCTATCATGATGTGGTTACTAAATTACCGTTAGGTAACGCCCATCAAGTAGATAGCTTAGAAGAGCTACTATCTACCGCTGATATCGTGACTTTGCATGTGCCAGATGAGCCAAGCACACGCTATATGATGAAAGCGGCGCAGTTCGCACAGATGAAAGAAGGCAGTTACTTTATCAATGCGGCACGCGGAACTTGCGTTGAGATTGATGATCTTGCTGCGGCACTTGAGTCGGGTAGAGTTTTGGGCGCTGCCATTGACGTATTCCCGAAAGAGCCAAAGTCTGCCGATGAAGAGTTTGAATCTCCATTGCGTAAATTCGATAATGTCATTTTAACTCCGCATATCGGTGGTTCAACGCAAGAAGCACAGGCCAATATCGGTTTAGAAGTAGCTGAGAAGTTCGTTAGATATTCTGATCAAGGCGATACTATCACGGCTGTGAACTTCCCAGAGGTTTCTATCCCCTTTAAAGAAGGCACCCATCGTTTGCTGCATATTCACAGAAACGTGCCAGGTGTACTGTCGCAAATTAACCGTCTATTTGCAGAAGCGCACATTAACATCTTAGCGCAAAGTCTAATGACTGAAGGCGACGTTGGTTACTTGATGATGGATGTTGATTATAATGATTCTAGTGCGGCTCTTGATCAGCTAAAAGACGTAGAAGAAACGATTCGCGTGCGGATTTTATTTTAGAGTTGATGCTTATCGTTTAACTTTACAATTAGCATAATAAAAAAGAGATGCCACTTGAGCATCTCTTTTTTTATTATCAATTTTACTAGTAGTGAATCTAGCCTAATTTAGCTTTGTTAGCAGCGTCCGCTTGACGGCGTGCCTCAGTTTTGGCTGCTTTACGTGTTTCCATAACTTCATTGACGTCGCTACCAATATGGGCTTCACCGCGTTTTTTCGCTAATTGCATTTGATGCTCACGCTCACGGAAGCGCGCTTTTTGCTCCTCAGTGGCTTTATTGATACAGTGCGGGCAAGACTCACCTTTGATATAGGCGACACTTTGCATGTCATCAGCAGTGATGGGCATACGGCAAGCAAAGCATTGTTCGTAATCACCTTTTTCTAAGTTATGATTGACCGAAACGCGATTATCAAATACGAAACAATCGCCCTCCCACATAGAATCGCTGGTGGGTACTTCTTCTAGATATTTTAGAATGCCACCTTCCAAGTGATAAACCTCTTCAAACCCTTGCTGACGCATAAAGGCCGTTGATTTTTCGCAGCGAATACCGCCAGTACAGAACATCGCCACTTTCTTATGTTTACTTGGGTCTAGCTCTTTTGCCACATACTCTGGAAACTCGCGAAAGGTTTCCGTGTTTGGATTTACAGCATTCTGAAAAGTACCGATTTGTACTTCATAATCGTTACGAGTATCGATTAGTAATACTTCAGGATCTGAGATGAGCGCATTCCATTCACTTGGTTTTACATAGCGCCCAACCGATTGCAATGGATCAATATCTTCAACACCCATCGTCACGATTTCTTTTTTTAATTTTACTTTAGTACGATAAAAGGGCTGGGCGTCAGTATAAGATTCTTTAAAAGTAAAACTACCAATCGCCTCAATGCTACGCAGATAATCAAGGACATTATTGATGCTCTCTCGAGTACCAGAAATCGTACCGTTAATGCCCTCGCTTGCTAGCAGTAAAGTACCTTTTACATCGTTGTCGAGCATACTGTTTAAGATAGACTCACGGTACTGCTCAAAATCTGCAAAGCGCGTAAATTTATAGAGAGCTGCGACGACGATATTGTTGGTCACGCTATCGTATTCAGTCGCTTTTTTGCTCTCATTACTTACGTTATTTGGGGTAGTGCTCATACATATCTCCTGCTGGCTAGGTCGCAAACCTAGTGCAATAAGTTAAATTTAAGTTTTGGTGTGTTATAACACTGGCACAATTGTGGAATTGGACAATGCGGGCTTAGTGTAGCAAATTTAGAGTGGGTTTTGAATATTTTATAAAGGTGAGCAGGATAAATTAAGGATCTTTTTGACTACTTATTACTCATCTATAAAGGTAGACTAATCACCTACAGCAATCAAATAATGTCAATGGAGATGACACATGAGCGAACCATCTATCAACACACCTATCAATCCAACTACTAACGCTTCCGCTAGCACACCCATCAGCCGATACCCTGTACCGTCATTAGATAGCCTGCCTGATGATATTCTTGCACGTATTCTAGCGGTGCAAGAAAAAGCCAAGTTCATTCCCAATGTATTTTTAGCGCTAGCATACCGCCCAGCAGAGTTCAGAGCCTTTTTTGCTTATTATGATGCCGTTATGGAGCGGGAGGGTAGTACGCTAAGCCCAGCCGAAAAGGAGATGATCATTGTCGCTACTAGTGCTGCCAATGGATGCCAATATTGTGTCATCGCCCATGGTGCGCTACTGCGTGTGTTCTCTAAAGAACCGCTGCTGGCAGACCAGATAGCAGTCAATTACTTGCATGCGCCTATCAGCCCTCGACAAAAAGAGATGCTAGCATTTTCGATAAAACTCTGTCGCACACCAGAGCTTGTTCAAGAATCAGATTATGTAGCACTCATGGAATATGGCTATGATGACGAGGATATTTTAGACATTAGTAGTATTACTGCATTCTTTGGCTTGTCTAATAGAATGGCGATTGTAATGAATATGCAGTCCAATGCAGAGTTCTACACCATGGCTCGCGCACCGAGGGAATAAGAGTTATCTAAGACAGTTAATTTAATCATTCATCCTTATACAAACACAAAAAATCCAGCTCAAAGGCTGGATTTTTTATTATTAGCTTATTTATCTAAAGCTTACTTACTTTGGAACCAACGATCTGCTTGGCTACGAGCGCTAGCGATGTCTGAGCTTGATAAGTTCAATGCCAACTGACCGATTTTACCACGAGCTTTGTTACGGACTTTTTCATCTAACATGCCGTCACGGGCAGCAAGGTCATACCATTTATAGGCATCAACTAGATTTTTTTGCTTCTCATCTAACAACGCAAGTGTATAGCTAGCACGGTTATCACCACGCATTGCTGCTTTTTCTAACCAACCACGTGCTTGCTGCAAGTTTGGCTTTACACCTTCACCGCGTAGATACATGATAGCGAGATTAAGCTGGGCAGGGGCAACACCTTGTTCTGCAGCGCGCGTGTACCACTGTACTGCTTGCTTAGTGTTCTGAGCGATACCTTCGCCTTTTTGTAGACGCTTAGCGAGATAAAACTGTGCATGATCGTTACCCTGTGAGGCACGAGCTGACAGCTCACTAACAGGCATAAGCTCAAAACGTGACGTATCAAGTGGCACGTTTGAGATTAAATCAGCGTTCGCCATACCAGCACAAGAGAATAAAGCAGTAAACAAGGCGGCTTTTAATAATTTCATAGCAGCTCCAAAATTAGGCAGTTGATAAGCAATGGATAAAGTTTGCCGCCAAAACTCAAAAGATTAGGCGGCGCTATCATAGACATTACACTTTGCAGTATGAACTTACCTAGTTATTAGCAGAGTTATATTAACTATAAATCAGTAGCAGACCTATAAATATAAGTCGCTGTGTTTACGCTAAATCAACAGATAAGTAATTGTAATGGGGGTGTCATCGACACTATTTTGCTAGCTTACCACCCAAAGTTACGAAACTCAAATACTAATTACTCGTTTTAACGTCATTTTGGGCTTTATAGTATGTAACAAAATCATACGGTTATTAAGCCGTATGAAAGAGTATACAGAAAAATAACGCTTAGTCAGCTAGTAGTTAGCTCAGTTATAAAAGGTTAAGTTTATGATTTTAACTGGATTTATGTTTGGTTACACGATAGATAGCAACATCTGCCAATAGGTTAGGTGCTTGTCTGATTAATGCTGTCATCAATGGCGAATGACCTTTATCAGAGTCACTGACTGCAAAACGACTGATAATATGAATATCATGCTTTACACACAGTTGCTCAAAATCTTTGAACGTACACAGATGAATGTTGGGAGTGTTGTACCACTCGTAAGGCAATGCTTCTGAAACTGGCATCAGACCTTTTAACCCCAAATGAAGGCGGTTTTGCCAATGGGCAAAGTTAGGAAAGGTAATAACGGCTTCACGAGCGACCCGAAGCATGTCGAGCAGGAGCACGTCTGGCGCTTTGACGGCTTGTAGCGCTCGTGCCATGACTACGGTATCGAAGCTATTATCAGCAAAGCGACCTAGACCATCGTTAAGGTCTTGCTCGATAATGGACAAACCCTTACCAATAGCGTCATTAATCTTATCTTCGTCAATCTCAAGTCCATAGCCAGTTACGCCACGTTTTTGTTGCAAATGTGCGAGTAGCTCGCCATTGCCACAGCCTAAATCTAGCACGTGTGACTGCGGGGCAATCCAGCGTTCGGCCAGCTGATGATCCATTCTCATGAGCGTTCTCCTTTGGCTGTCAGGCTCTTAGCAATAAACGGCGCGGTTAAAAATCCTCTAACAGCGCCCATATAGCGTGGAATATCGAATAAAAATGAATCATGACCATGTGGTGCGTCAACATTGATATAGCTGACCGGCTTACCCGTAGCCATTAAGGCATCGACTATCTCTTGCGAGCGCTCTGGTGCAAAGCGCCAATCAGTAGTAAAAGACACCACTAGATACTGGCACTGCGTATGGGCGAATGCTGCCTTAAGCGCGGTAAGTTCTTGATGGTTTCCATGCTCGCTACCATCGTGAGTCACTAAATTATCTTCAAGCTCACTTTCACTAGTATTGACTGACGCGGCGATTGAGTCTTCAATTTGTATTGACGGATCTGTGTTATCAGCTGCTTGTGTTGATGGATAATCGCGCGTCGGGTCAAAGTAATCTAAGGCTTTGGTCATTAATAGATAAGTATTGGCATCGAAGTTTTCGCTAAAACGTTCACCTTGATAACGCAGATAGCTTTCAACTTGGAACTCAACGTCATAGCCATACATAAATTTGCCTGATTTTAGATCACGACCAAACTTGGCTTTCATTGCATCTTCGGTCAAATAAGTAATATGACCAACCATGCGCGCAAGGATAAGACCCCGGCGAGGATACGTGCCTGCTTGTAAATAACGACCATCTTTAAAATCAGGATCAGACAAAATAGACTGACGAGCGACTTCATTAAAGGCAATATTCTGGGCGGAAAGCTTTGGAGTGCTGGCGATAACCACGCAACGTTTAAGTCGATTTGGATAATCAACTGACCATTGCAACGCTTGCATACCGCCCATTGATCCGCCAACAATGGCATGCCAGACGTTAATGCCTAAGCGATCTGAAAGCATGGCTTGAGTCTTTACCCAGTCTTTAATTGTGACAAGAGGAAAGTCAGGGCCATAAACTTGTGATTCACTATCATCAGCTTTTTTTACGGTGTCAGGATTAATCGTCGTTGGACCGGTAGAACCAAAGCAACTACCAATATTATTGACGCATACCACATAAAATTGATTGGTATCGATAGCTTTATTAGGGCCAATCATATTGTCCCACCAGCCAGATTTTTTGTCATCAGCACTATGGAATCCTGCCGCATGATGACTGCCTGATAGGGCATGGCAGATCAGAATGGCATTTGATTTATCACTATTAAGCGTGCCATAGGTCTCTATCTTTAAGTCAAACGAGGGCAGCGTACGGTTGCACTCCAAGGTCAATGGCTCAGCGAAATGGAAGTTTTGGGGCGTGACGATTCCCACTGAGCCAACTGCATTGGGCTCATCTGTGGGGGACTGGTCACTGGTATTATCAGGACGTGCGTTCAAAGCTACCTCGCAAGACAACAATCATCAATGAAATAAAAGCAATATGCCGACAGAATAATTTGCCTATACTGTTTTTTTGAAATGGGCTCGCCTATTGTATGGCGATGCGCGTATGAGTACAACCTTCGAGCGCAGTCTTTATTTTAAGCGCGTATCAAATTGTATAACGGTAGCCTTTACCATGCGTTTTTGCACGATAAAATGCTACACTAAAGGCGAACATTAGCAGCTATTTTAAATCTTATAATAATGCTGTTATAAAATTTTCTACTCGCTCGTTGTGTCTCTATCTAACCTATACTCTCTAGTGACTTAATAACTAAATAAATTATGCCCCTATGAAACCTAAACTGCCCCCACGTATTGCCGTTCTCTTAGTCAACCTTGGTACGCCTGATGAGCCGACTGCGCCTGCCGTCCGTCGCTATCTCAAACAGTTTTTATCAGACCCACGAGTGATTGAAATCCCTAAGTTTTTATGGGCGATTATTCTAAACTTGTTTGTATTGCCAAGTCGTCCTAAACGGGTAGCAAAGGCTTATGCTAGCATTTGGGAAGGCGACTCGCCCATTCGTAAAATTCTAAAGAGTCAGGTTGAACTGTTAGAGCCGCGCTTGGCCGATAGTGTTGCGCCGTTTCGAGTTTCTGTGCATCCTGCGATGAGCTATGGTAATCCTGGACTGCCGGATGTAATGGACACTTTACGTAGTGAAGGCGTTGATCATTTCGTCATCTTGCCACTATTCCCGCAGTATTCTGCCTCTTCTGGCGGTGCGGTATATGATGCGCTAACGAAGTGGACGTTAAAGCAACGCAACTTGCCAAACTATACGATTGTCAAAGACTACTTTGCGCATCCGCTTTATATTCAAGCATTGGCAGATTCTATTCGCCGTTTTCAAGCAGAGCATGGCAAACCTGAAAAATTGATGTTTAGCTTCCACGGTATTCCACAGCCCTATGCTGATAAAGGTGATCCGTATCCGAAGCGCTGTAAATGTACTGCCGCCCAAGTCGCGCATGCACTTGGACTACAGGATGATGAATGGATTATCAGTTTCCAGTCGCGCTTTGGTAAGCAAGAGTGGGTCAAGCCTTATACCGATGTGGTGTTAGAGGATTGGGGTAAGTCTGGCGTGCGTTCGGTACAAGTCATCAGTCCTGCATTCTCCGCCGATTGTTTGGAGACGCTAGAAGAGCTCGCAATTGAGAACCGTGAGAACTTCCTGCATGCAGGCGGGCAAGAGTATCATTATATTCCAGCCCTGAACCTTGATGAAGCGCACATTGATTTGCTAGAAGCGCTAAGTGCGCCATTAGTTAAAGGCTGGGCGGGAACTTTAGATGGCTGGGCTTAATTAATTAAATTTTTAAATCATAAAAAATACCGAACATTATGTCCGGTATTTTTTTGTCTAAATTCTTTTTCTACTTCCTTATCATTGAACGACTGGCTTAAAAATCATCATCATTGGTACGTTCAGCAGCGTCTTTATCAGCGATATCGATGATATCAGGATAGTCGTTGTCATCTAAATTGCCCTCAATCAACAACTCATCCACTTGAGCTTCATCGACGTTTTGACGATGCATTGGTGTAAGTCCTTGGGTTGCGCCACTGCCTGCTTGCGAATTGTCAAATCCTGCGCTATTGTCAATCACATCATTATTATCGATAGTGTGCAACATGGGATTATCTAAATCGACCAGTTGATTGTCCTGATTATCTAGACTGTCATCATCGTTACGAGTATTGCCATCAATATGATCCATCTCTTCTGGTAGTGGGGTTTTTGAATTGTCCATCATTGAATCCTTGTTATTATTGGTAATGATTGTTTATCAAGAATTGTTTATCAAGATTAACTGTTTATCAGGATCAGTTTGACGGGTTATGATGAATACAAATAGTAGTAAGGTGTCACAGGATGTTCAAAAAATGTAAGACGATTAGTAAAACAGGAAACATATGATGGTATTAAACAGTAGGTTGTTTGTTAAATTATCATTGATAAGTGCCATGATAAGTTTGACGGCTTGTGAACGTTTGCCCTTTGCTAGTACCAATACCAGTTCTGATAAGGCTCATTCAAAACAGTCGCTAATGATTGACGCTAAGCTACCGACAGCCACGACCATTATTGATTGCGAACAATTAACACCTAAGCAGATAGTAAAAGTACAAGGACACAGCGCCCTTAGTCCAAGTTGTGATTTGACAGAACAGTCGATACGCTTTGAATTAAATGACTCACACAGCTCACTCGACTGTCAGGGAGCAAGGCTTAGTACGATGGCTGATGACCAATCAACGGCAAGTGCAATTACGATTAAACCTAAGAAGGATAGTGCTATCGAAGATATTGCCGTTGCTAATTGTCATGTAGATGGCTATGGTCATGCGCTACATATTCGTCAATATAGCCAACCAAATCAGCGCTACGTACGAGGCTTTATCGATCCTGCTGCCAATCGGGCACTCGCTCCAAGAAATATTCGCGTGGTTAACGTTACTAGTCGCAACAGTATTAACAGTGGTATGTTCGTCGGCGATCATGTACATGGCATTACTTTTGATAAAGTACGCATTCAAAACGCAGGAACCGTTGGGTTATATCTCGAATTTGGTAGTCGCGATAATGTGATTAAGAACTCTGTCTTTATCGGTAATGGCTTTCGCACTTTTAAGCCTAATCGAGAGGCGATAGCGGTGGATTCTTCAAGCAATAATCTTATTGAGAATAATCAATTCATCCATAATGGCGCAGGTAGTATATTGCTGTATCGCAATTGTTTTGAGCATGCTGCCGATCCGACGCGGGGCAATCATTTTAAGCGTACCGAGTCCAGTCGTGACAATATTATTCGCCATAATATCTTTCAAGATGAACCAGTCGGTGTTTGGGTCGCATCAAGGCAGTCGCGCAATTTAAAAGGTTTTGCATGTGGTGCTTATTTGGTTAAGCAAACGCCCTTTGCCAGCTATCACTTAGACAGCGCTAAAGACAATCAGATTATTAATAATCGTTTCGAGCAAGTCGAGCAGGGCGTTATCGTCGAGGACGATGGCACGCTGATAAGTGGCAATCAATTTGCTAATGACGTTAATGTGTCTATTAATATTGGTTCTGAAATTCGCGAAGAAAGTGCAGCAGGGGCGATAAAAGGTACGCTTATTAAAGACAATACCTTCACCGATAAAACCATCGAGCAAGCCATTAAAATTCGAGACGCAAGCAAAACGGCCACCGAAATTCGGTAGCCGTCAAAATCTTTTATAATCTATAATCTTTTTATATCTCGAAGTAATCATAAGATTCGTTTAAGGCGATTAGTTTAAAAACCTACTTCGCACCAACTTTAGTATTTACCCAGCGAATCACAGGATCAGGGGTTACTTGTGCCAGTTTTTGAAAGACTTTCGCTGGCAAGCCAACGGCATAGTGCGTACCTCTTATCTTACGATTGGGGTAGGTAGTCAATTTGCACAACGTTTTCGCTACGTCATTGACCGTCAAATGAATACCTAAACGATCAATACTCGTGACCTCGATGTCTTTTGTCATATCGGACTTTACCCATAGCGGCATGACATCGATGACTTTGATACCGAGCTTTCGGTATTCGATATTAAGACCTTCAGTGAGACCACGGACAAAAAACTTACTAGCCGAATACGTAGCCACTTCAGGCTGACCATAGATAGCAGAAGCTGAAGATACATTGACGATTTTACCATTTTTGCTATCAGCCAAATAAGGGGCAAGCTTATGACAGCCAATGAGCACGCCTTTACAGTTGACATCGATTAAAGCCAGTTGCTCATCCAAATCCGTCGTTGGCAATGCGCCGCTGACCAGCACGCCAGCATTATTAATCAACGCATCGATACTACCAAAGTTATCAATCATTTGAGTGATAGCATCTTCCCACATATCTGGCTGGGCGACATCAAGCTGACCAGTTACGATGCGCTTTTGTTTGATAGCCTTTTTGAAGGCTTTGTCTTTGGTAGCTTGTTCAAGCGTCGTAGTATTAGTCGCAAATAGCCCAACGCTATGACCTTTTGCTGCCAGCTTTTTGGCAGTGGCCAGACCGATACCACGCGATGCACCAGTAATAAGTATATTCATAATGAGTGACTTAATAGTTATCAATAACGAGTAAATCGAGGTACAACGTCAGGTGGCAATATTCAGCTATACCTATTGCGCGAATATTAACAAAATCAAAACTGCTATCGTCCCTCGTGCTTATATTTAGTATAGCAAATTAATAAGCGAAGTTAATCGCTAAGGTAGATACCATAATCAACTCTACTTGCTATCGCGTTGCAGTCTCTAAATCTAGATTTTTTGCTGTCTGACTTTTGAAATCAGTTAAATTAAATTTCCACAAATAAATCAAAGCAATGCCGTAAATAGCGGTCTCTGCCGACTCTTCAATTATCCCACCAAAGGCATAAGGGAATATAATCGCGTTCTCACCCATATATTGTATTATCGCCAATACGGCGACGATGACATATATTGATACGTCAACATCTTTTAATACTGCCCAGAGATAACGCCATGAATAGGTGAGTAATCCAACAATGAGGATATAGACAACTGTAAGTACGCTATCTTCCCACCAATCATAAGAATGACTAAGAAGCGAAAAATCGCTTGGAATAAATAATTCTGGTAAGTAGTTCAACTCGCGACGAATTACCGCAAAAAACACGAGCACTGATGCTAGCCAAAAATAACGACTTTGCTTGCTGTGACTCTGCATTACATACTGCGCGCAACGTACTAAACATAATATTATAAGGATAATACCGGGGACTTCGATGATGCCATCTGTAGCCAAAATAAAGGGCTCCTGATTTTTTAAGAAATAAAAAAGTGAACCCAAAGGCTCACTTTTAAACTGCAAATTATCTCATTAGGACTGGATAATTTAATATGCGTTTATTATAACGCTAATTTGAATAGTATAATATTATTAATAATAACTAATTAGTCAAATCCCATTATTAATATTGCCAATCTAATGCGCCTCATCCCAATTCACACCACTATCAGTCTCAACCAATAACGGCACAGCAAAGTCTACCTTCCAACCTTTTTCAACAGCGGTGGTCGTCAAGACATCTTGCATCGCATCAGTAATGAGTTGGCTAATTTCATCCACTTTATCAGTATCTACTTCAAATACTAATTCATCATGGACTTGTAGCAGCATTTTCGCCTGCTCTTTAGGTAGTACTTTATCGACGGCAATCATGGCCAGTTTGATTAGGTCAGCAGCTGATCCTTGTAGTGGCGCGTTAATTGCCGCACGTTCAGCACCTTGTTTGACCATGCGATTGCTATGGGTGATATCAGGTGTATAGAGCTTACGGCCTAATATAGTCTCGACATAGCCTTTGTCATGGGCGCTGGCACGAGTGTTGATCATATAATCTTTGACGCCTGGGTAACGCTCAAAGTACATATCGATGTAATCTTGCGCTTCACCGCGGCTCATCTGTAGTTGCTTGGCAAGTCCAAAGGCACTCATGCCATAGAGCAGACCAAAGTTAATGGCTTTAGCATTACGACGCTCGGTCGGGGTGACATCAGCGACATCTTTTCCTAACACTTCAGCAGCAGTAGCCGCGTGAATATCTAGCCCTTCGTTAAAGGCGTGAGTCAGGTTTTTATCGCCTGAAAAATGCGCCATAAGACGCAATTCAATCTGTGAGTAATCTGCTGCTAAGATGACGCGACCTTCTGGTGCAATAAAGGCTTGACGAATCAAACGGCCGGTGGCAGTACGAATCGGAATATTCTGTAAGTTAGGATCAGTGGATGATAGACGACCTGTGCTAGTTAACGCTTGATGATAGCTAGTATGTACGCGATCAGTCTCAGAATCTGCAACATTATCAAGCGCATCGGTATAAGTGCTTTTAAGCTTAGACAGCCCGCGATATTCAAGGACGATTTCTACTAACGGGTGGTCAATTTTTGACAACACCGCTTCACCAGTAGAGTATTGACCAGACTTGGTTTTTTTGCCACCGATGACGCCAAGCTTTTCAAACAGCATTTCACCAAGTTGCTTAGGAGAGCCTAAATTGAATTCTTCACCAGCGACCTCATAAGCGCGTTTTTCTAGGGCGATGATTTCTTCATCAAAACGTTTGGATAACTCATTTAGGAATGAACGTTTGATTAAAATACCGTTTGCTTCCATGTGGCAGAGTATTTCGGCGGTTGGAATTTCTAATTCGTGTAGCAATTTAGCGTTATTTTCGTCATCAGCCAATGTCTTACTGAATAAATCAAATAGCTGATAAGTAATATCGGCATCTTCACAAGCATAGTCACTGGCAATATCGATAGCTACTTGATCAAAGGTGACTTGTTTAGCACCTTTACCAGCGACATCCTCGAAACTGATAGTCTGTGTTTGTAGATAATGTCGCGCCAGATCATCCATACCGTGACGAGTAATGGCGGCATTGATGACATAGCTGGCAAGCATAGTATCCATCGCCCAGTTATTAGGGCTGGCATGAATAGCGCCTACTAAATCAATATCGTAATGACTGAGGATATGGGCATCATATTTTAGATGTTGACCGATTTTGCCAATTTTTGGGTTTTCCAAAATAGGTTTAAGTTTTGCTAATACTGTGTCGCGATCAAGTTGCTTTGCAGTCAGCTCATCACCTTCTAAGCTATGCGTGAGCGGAACATAATAGGCTTCGTGCGCTTTTACCGCAAAAGACAAGCCAACCAATTCCGCCTGACGCCAATAGACACTGGTGGTTTCGGTATCGATAACGAAATGCGGCGCAGACTCTAATAATTTAACTAAGCTGTTAAAAGCGGGCTCGTCTAAAATCGTATGCCATGCTCTATCATGGCTTTTACTGTCGGTGACATTATCAATGGTGTTTGATTGAAGAGATTTAGCGATTTGCGCTTGTGACTCAGCATCCGCCTGACTATTGGCGACACTTTGCGAGCCGTTGGCTGGATGATTGGGATGATCAAGTGAGGCCAGCTCATTTCTAAACTCAAGCTCATTGTACAATGCCCTTAGCTCATCAATGTGAGCACAAGGATCAGTATTGATTTTTAAATCTTGCCAGTCTTGGCCAATTTCTAAATCGGTAACGATAGTTGCCAGCTGCGCATTCATCGGAATATCATCGGCATATTCGACCAGATTTTTGCCAGCGCGTCCTTTGATATCGGCGACGTTTGTTAGCATATTGTCGATAGTGCCATATTCATTAAGCAAGTCTTTGGCAGTCTTTTTACCGATACCCGGTACGCCTTTGATGCCGTCAGACGAATCGCCCATGAGGGTCAGAAAGTCAATCATCTGCTTAGGATTAATACCGAATTTTTCGACCACGCCTGCGCTATCAGTAATCTTCCCTGTAAAGCTGTCTTCTAATATCACACAGTCATTAATCAGCTGCATCATGTCTTTATCACCAGTCGAGATGACCACATGATGGCCTTCAGCAACGGCACGATAGGCAAGCGTACCGATGATATCATCAGCTTCTGCGCCTTCGATACGGAGTAGAGGAAGCCCTAGTGCCGTCACCAAACGATGAATGTAAGGAATCTGCTCAGCCAGCTCAATATCCATTTTTGGACGGTTGGCTTTGTATTCTTCTGACATCGCGTGACGAAAGGTCGGCGATTTGGTATCAAAGCAGACCGCCATATGGGTTGGATGATAGCGACGCATTAATTTCAATAGCGCATTTAACGTCCCACGTATGGCGTTGGTGATTAAGCCTTGAGAGTTTTGCATGGTTTTTGGCAAGGCATGGTAAGTGCGAAATAGATAGTAAGAGCCATCGACCAAAATAAAGGGCGGCTGGTCTTTATTTACGTGGTTGGTATCCATCGTCGCCACATTTGGCATGGAGGCAAAGTTTGGTAGCGTATTGGGATTAATAGGCGAGTGGGAATTGTGATCGTTGTCGGTCATAGAAAGTCACTTATCAAATATTGGGCAGCAAGTATTGGGTAAAAAGATGCACTCATTATAACGATAAAATACCTTCTTGCCGAATTGATGACGAACTAATAAATTGATGGCTAACTAATAAACAGTCACGATGTGTACGAGCCAAAACAATGGTCAATAAAAAAAGAACCCAGACCAGCTGAGTTCTTTTTTATATTTGATGACACTCCAGTGATTGAGTACTTAATAGTAGTTGAGTACTTATTTTACTTCTGAAGTCACTTCAACATCGATATTACCGCGTGTGGCTTTCGAGTACGGGCAGACTTGATGAGCCTTTTCGACGAGTTTTTGGAACTCATCAGCAGATAAGTCTGTATTCTCGCCAGTCACGTGAATTTTCGCTGCTAGCTTATAATCATGACCTTCACCTTGCAGCAAATCTACTTCTATTTGAGTGGTCGAGTCAAATTTGGCCTTTTCCATTTGTTTGACGGCACCAAGTGCGCTATCAAAGCAGGCACTATAGCCCATGGCAAAAAGCTGCTCTGGGTTATTACCTTCTTTTCCAGAACCTGGTGCTACCATATTGATGCTAAGATCGCTATCAGCTAAGCTAGCTGAACCTGCACGGCCGCCAGTAGTAGTGGCTTTGGTAGAATATAAAGTTTTCATAACACATCCTTTGTTGTCAGTTTTTATAGTAAATTCATTTTGTTAGCCATATAACTTGACCAGCATAACAAATTTTTAACGTAACTCTATATAGCGGTAGTAAACCTATGCTATCAATTTGTAAGCAAGTCTTATAGGTTAGTAAATTTAAGTACATGCTTGATGTACACGCTCCAGCAGTATTGATGTAAGCTAGGAATATAATATAAATATTTAAAGGTATGCTACTAGCGTCAGGAACAACCATAGCTCAATACCTTTACTATTAAACCATCTTCACTAATAAGGACACTCTGCGATGAAAAAAGTAAATAAACGACTACTTGCTCCGCTTACCATCTCCTTATTGGCTATTACTCTCGCTGGCTGCAACGATGAAGACAATGGGATTTTTGGTTCAGGTAATAGCAACGAGTTTACGATAACGAGCTTCGATAGTAGTTATGATAATCAAGCGAATGCTAATGCTGTTGCGCGCATCAATGAGACCTATCGCACTGGTGAGCGTGAGATTAAAGTTAGGAATATTGTTAATAACTACCGTAACCTAGGGATCAATGATTTAGACAAAACAGTATTGGCAGATAACTTTGAAGGTAAGCTTGAAAATAAAAATATTGAAGTAAATAGGCGTACGATTAAGCGTCCTGTTTATGAAAACAATAGTAATAATAAATTTGATTATGAAACCACTTACCAGACTCTTGATTTATCGGGGGTTAAAGCCGATAGCTACAACGATGGCAATACGCTAACTAATAGTAATGGTATTCGTACTGATTTGAATAATTATCCTAGGATTGCAACCGATGCCAGCTTCCCAGTTGGGTCAGTTTGCTATATCCCTGTAACGACTAGCGAGCGGTTATTCTTAGCCTTTAATGCAAAAAATGAAACCATCTATCAAACGCTTGACGATTGGATTGAGGCGACAGAAGAGCGTTTTAATGATAATCGCAAATTCAGCACTACTAAATTTAGAGTAGGGTCGGGCAATGATGAAAGAGCGGCTAAAGTAGAGTTTTTTGAAGCCAAAAATCAGCCTGCGTATTTATATAGCGGTGTTGATTATAAAGGAGATATTTACGAAGTGGACTATGTGACTAAAGGTACGACTAATCCTAATACAGACAGTCGTCGCGGGGTTGTTGATTGCACATTGGTCAATGACGTAGCTGGCGATTTCTTAGCAGAGCAAATCGAACGCTATTATTAAAAAATCTAAAAAGTAGTTCTAACATAAGTTTTTCTAGGACGTGTTATCAATAAATTATATGAGCCAGATTACGGATTATTCGTCTGAGATAAATAATCCGTCAGTGCTATTTAAGAAATTATTGCCATCGCCCAAGTATCAGCTAAGCCTAAGGCAATAATTAATTTAAACGCGACTATTCAAAAATTTGCTAACTAAAAGAAGGCATTCGCTTCGAGAAGAAAAATAATCGCGTTTAAGATATCAGTCATGCGCGGCTTTCCATGCCCCCATTGAACCTAGATAAATATCAAGCTTGTCGAAACCTCGACTCGTTAGCCATCCTGCCGCTACCGTCGCTCGCGCGCCACTGGCACACATCAATGTATAACGATGGTTTTTATCGAGTTCGTGCCAACGTTCATTAAGCTCACCGACATAGATATGCTGTGACCCTTCAATCGCGGTGGTCGCTCGTTCGTCAGCGTCACGGACGTCGAGCAGTGTCCAGTTTTCAGCGTTATGAAGGCGATCTTCAACCTCAGTTGTGCCGATCATAGGCGTTTGTTGCATCTTCTGACCTTGCGCGGCAGCAGGGACCACACCGACATAACCTCCTATAACATTATCAAAAGCTATTCTCACCAGATGTTCCATAGCAGTAGTAAGCTGCTCTTCATTAGATGCAATCAGTGCTAAGCTTTCTCCCTCTCCGATGAACCATCCGGCAAAGGCGGAAATCATGCCCACAGGTAGACTCATAGCGCCGGGCAGGTGACCGGAAGCATATGCCATTGGCTCACGAATATCGATTAAATGATCAGCGTTACAGCTATTGAGTTGTTGGAGCGAAATATTGCGTGGTCGAATAACCAACGGAGGCGCATCGCCACCCTCCATATTGAGCCGTTCCATTAGTCTGAAATACGGCGGCTGGTAGTGATTTTCGTTAATCTTGAATTGTATAAAGGCGTCGCGGTCTGTGATTTGTAAACGTGGGTTATTTAATCTTTCGTGACCGATAGTAGAAAATTCGCGCTCTGCCATGCCTGATCCGCAGACTGATCCAGCACCGTGGGCAGGGTAAATAATAGCCTGATCGCCTAACGCTAAGATCTTTTGTAGCGAATCATAAAGCAGGCCTGCGACTTCTTCGCGTCGATCAGGGTAGAAATCAGTACGCCCAACATCACCAACGAATAGCGCGTCACCGGTAAAAACTCCAACGGCCTTTTTTGGGTAAGCGGTATCGAATAGCGCATAAGCAAGATGGTCATCAGTGTGGCCAGGCGTTTCTAGTACTCGAATTTTAAGCTGGCCAACGGTGAAGCAATCACCGTCACGTACTGTTTGAGCATAGACGATAGACTGTTCTGGGTTCGGTCCGTGCAGTACGGTAGCACCCGTCATGTCTGCTAAAATTGGTGCACCCGAAACTAAATCTTCGTTGCGATGGGTTTCAAAAATATGGGTAATCTCAAGCCCTGCTGCGCGCGCTTTTTCTACGTAAATTGCGCAGTCGCGACGCGGGTCAATCACTATAGCTTTCCCGCCTGACCCGACTAGATAAGATAAATGCGCAAGTCCGGGTGTCTTAATCTTTTCGAGCAGCATAGCCATCTCCTTACTATATAGTTATCAAGAGTACATACTTTTAATATCAAAGCTTAATATTAGAAAAGGGTATCAAGTAAGTATTATGATTGCTGTACTATCTTATATATTATGAGTATGCATATTGTTTCAAGACACCAGTAAACGCCAGTAAAAATAGCATTTTAGGCGTAAATCCGCTACAATACGCCCACTAAAATCCTTCATACCTACTGTTATATCCTGCTATTTCCTTCCAAAATTTAACGATAAGTTATCCATTATGAGCGCAGATTCTAAACTCCCAGCAACCAAGCTATCTCCAGCTAAGCTTGCCCGCGAAGTTGCTAAACGCCGCACCTTTGCTATTATTTCGCATCCGGATGCTGGTAAGACCACCATGACCGAAAAGCTCTTGCTATGGGGTCAAGCGATTCAGGTTGTAGGCGAAGTTAAAGGCCGAAAAACTGATCGCCATGCTACCTCAGATTGGATGAGTATGGAGCAAGAGCGTGGTATCTCAATTACCACATCAGTCATGCAGTTCCCGTATCAAGACCATGTGGTCAACCTGCTCGATACCCCGGGTCACGCCGACTTTAGTGAAGATACCTATCGTACCTTGACCGCAGTGGATAGCGCGCTGATGATGGTTGATGGTGCTAAAGGTGTTGAAGAACGTACCATCAAGTTGATGGAAGTGTGCCGGATGCGTGATACGCCGATTATCTCATTTGTCAATAAGCTGGATCGTCAGATTCGTGAACCGCTTGAGCTGCTTAGCGAGATTGAGACTGTCCTTAAGATTAAATGTATTCCGCTAACTTGGCCCATTGGTATGGGACAGGATTTTATTGGTGTCTACCATTTAACTGAAAACAAAACTTATTTTTATCAAAAGGGTCACGGCGGTGATATGACCGTCGCTGAAACTCGCGAAGGCTATGATTATCCTGATATCCGTGAGCGTTTGGGTAAGCTAATGTTTGACTCTTTTGAAGAGTCGCTTGAGCTGGTACAAATGGCGCTGGAAGATTTTAGTGTAGAAGCGTTTTTAGCTGGCGAGATGACACCAGTATTGTTTGGTACCGCATTGGGTAACTTTGGTGTCAATATGGTGCTGGATACGCTTGTGAAGTATTCTCCACCCCCTAAAGCTCATCCTACTAATGAGCGCGAAGTCTCCGCTACTGAGCCTGATTTTACTGGTTTTGTCTTTAAGATTCAGGCAAATATGGATCCGCGTCACCGTGACCGTATTGCATTCTTACGCGTCTGCTCAGGTAAGTATGAGAAAGGTATGAAGATGAAGCACGTGCGTCTGGGTAAAGAGGTACGCATTGCCGATGCTCTGACTTTCCTCGCGGGTGACCGTGAAGCGTTAGAAGAAGCCTACCCAGGTGACATTATCGGTTTGCATAACCATGGTACTATCTCAATTGGCGATAGCTTCACCGAAGGTGAAGTGCTGAACTTTACCGGCATTCCACATTTTGCCCCTGAGCTTTTCCGCCGTGTGGTGCTCAAAGATCCACTCAAATCTAAAGCCTTACAAAAGGGTTTGCAGCAGTTAAGCGAAGAGGGCGCAACACAGGTCTTTATGCCGCAGATTAATAACGATTTAATCTTGGGCGCGGTGGGTGTGCTCCAGTTTGAAGTAGTCGCACATCGTCTAAAAGAAGAGTACAAAGTACAATGTGTTTTTGAGCCGGTATCTATCGCAACGGTACGCTGGATTCATTGTGATGATGAGGTAGCATTGGCTAAGTTTAAACGCAAAGCTCATGACCAATTATCATTAGATGGTGGTGGTTATTTAACTTATCTTGCACCATCACGTGTCAACTTGCAGCTGATGCAGGATCGCTATCCAGAAGTGACATTCAGTAGTACACGCGAGCATTAAAATTAATTATTTAATCATACATATTTTTAGTAAGAGACACGCCAGCCGTGTCTTTTTTCGTTTAGGTGTTTTATTTAAAATAAAGAAATACTGCTAAAAATCTAACGGCTAAAACAGTGTTCCTACAATAACCAATGATGATTACGGTAGAATATCTGTAAATGTCGTCTATTAATTAAAGAGGATATATGTCAAAAGCTACTCGGACTCATACCATAAAGCGTCTAAAAACTAAGCGCAGAGCCATTATAAATGGTGGTCTACAGTCGCTTACGGTTTTTGGTAGTGCTATCCTGTTGAGTGCAATTATCCTACCTGCCAATGCCTCTACCCTCATCAGTACGACAGACTATCTCGATTATAATTTGCCTAAAAGTTTACAAGAGCGCTGTATTGAGCGTGAAAACTGTCCAAAGATTGAGGTCAAATATCTTAAAACCAATCACGCTTGGATAAACGATATTACCAATGCACGTATTAATAATTTAGTCGTCAACAGTAAACCGTCTGAGTCAGCACCTATCAAATATAAAAGTACTCAAGCAGATGTTAAAGCGGCCATTGACGACTTTACTGCCTCACAATTTGCTGATTTACCTGAGGACAGTGCGTTTGTTTATAACTTGATGATCACGCCTGAATATTTGGGTCATGTAAATAATTTTGAGTTGTTTGAGATAAGTTCTTATGTCTTTACGGGTGGCGCTCATGGTATGCCGTTTAGTGAATATCTCATATTTGATCAAAGTAGCAAAAAGCAAATACAGCTAGCAGACATGTTGCAGAAGGGCAAAGAATCGCGTTTTGAAGCGTTAGCATATGATGCTTATAAAAAGTGGATTAGCACGGTCGCTGATGACGTTGGTAGCTATGAGAAAAGCTGGCCATTTACCTTAAGTGATAATGTATCATTGACTGATAAAGGTATCGATATTCGTTACCAGCATTACTCTATCGGGCCATATGCTTACGGTATGCCAGTGCTTAGTATTCCATATAGCAAACTTGATAATATTATCAAACCTCATTTCATTCCAAAATAAGATAGCAATAATTAATCAGTTGCAGCATGACTAAATAAGCGGTATTACCTAACAGTTTCAACAAAATTTTTATAATAAGGAGTAGCAAAATGACAAGCAACTTAGATGAGAATAATGTGTCAAAGACAGAAGCAGAAACGGTTACTTGGCAGCTTAATGCGCTAACAGAGGCGCTTGGCGATTTAACGTTAACCGTTAATGATAGCTTATCTATCGGACGTGGGAATGATAATGATGTAGTGCTAGGAAGCAAGTCAGTATCACGCAACCATGCGTTACTTAGTGTCTTAAACGGCGATTTATATATTAAGGATTTGGACTCATCGAACGGTACCTTTATCAATGATAAACGTATTGAAGGGAATAAATCCACGCATCTTAATGCCAACGATACTGTTGGTTTTGCTAGCTTTGTTTTTAAAGTTGCCGCCCCAGTAGCTCAACCAGTGGCTAAATCAGGAGCTAAACCAGTAATTGGTACGCAAGCTGACGTTACGTCATCTGATGCAGAAGTATCTGAAGTAGCTAATACGGACGAACAAGAAAAAGAAGCCCCTTCTGTGGTCGTTACACCTACAGAACAGCCAGCAGTGCTGGAGTCAGCTCAGGTTGACGCTCAGGATACAACTAAGACGCTTGATGAGTCAGTAATAGATGCGGATTCGGTTGTTTCTTCACCAGTAGTCTCTCCCGTAGCGCCCACTACCGAAGAAAATACGGTTGTAGACAGCGTGGATAGCACAAAGATGGATAGCGTAAAGACCGAAAGAGTATTGAACGAGAAGGTGGACGAGCCAGTAGTCAAAGAGACGATAGTTACAGAAGTGCTGTCATCTGCGGACAGTGAGACAGCAGAGACGCCAGCTGCACCGATAGCAGAACCTGCTTCTCAACCAACTTCAGCGCCAAGTACGGCAGCAGAAAAGGAGACAGTGATGTCTAATGATAAGTCTCAAGAGACGCTAAACAATGAGCCACTAAACAATGAGCTTACAGCCAACGAGTCTGTAGCGACGAAGCAGCCAGTAGCTCATCAAGAGCCAGAAGTCGCTCCAGAGCATGACAAGACGACCAAAACAACACTCCAAGAAGAAGCTGATCCAGATGTACTACGTGCCAAGCAAGCAGCAACTGCGCAGTTCTCTGGGACTGCTAATCTAGGGCAGGCGCGTGATTTGGGTACTGAAGGCAATAATGCGATGGATCAAGCTATCGATAATCCTGCCAATGTAGGATATGTAGAGAAAAAACCTAGTGGTAGCTGGTTTATTTGGGTATTTATCGTCATTCTTATTATCGGAATAGCTTTGTGGTTATTTAATATGGGCGGCGTTTGATAACTCGTTCAACACGCCCTAGTATTGGCAGTTTATTTAGGCAAGAATTATTTAGCTTAATTGTCTTACTGTTCGCCTTTTTGAGAGGTTCTACGATAGAGGTACGAACTGTCCAGTAATCCTAAACCATACTAACGCTAGCCAGTTTTGTTATACTGGCTAGCCAAGTTTTGATTAATTTTGGTCTGTCTCCAATTTCTTATTAGTTCAGGCTTTATTCATCGTAATATTAAGCTTGTACTGTGATTCTATTACTCCTGTTTTTACTACTTTTATCTTTTGCCAAATTTGTGCTAAGAGACTGTTTACTATGATGACCTTTGAAGAATATGATGCCTTTAAGACACAGGGATATAGCCATGCGCCCCTTGTCAAAAAACGTTTAATGGATGCACAAACCCCTGTCTCTGTGTTTTCTAAAGTACGTGATTTAAGCGGTTCAGCTTATCTATTCGAGTCTGTGGTAGGCGGTGAGCGTTGGGCACGATATTCGATGATTGGTCTGGGCAGTGACTTAATTTTGCAGTATACGGATGGTTATATGACCATCAAAAAAGATGACAAAATCGATATCGATGCGGTTGATGATCCATTTGATTATATTCGCAAGCTTATGGCGCAATATAAAATGCCAACGGTAGATGAGGTAAAAGCGTTACCGAGTTTCAGCGGTGGGTTAGTGGGCTATTTCGGTTATGACATGGTACGAGTTATTGAGCCGAGCGTTGGATTATCGGATGCGCCGAACCCAATGTCGCTACCTGATATGTGGCTGATGCTATCGATGAGTGTGATTGTCTTTGATAATCTCGAAAATACCTTGTCAATTATCGTCTATGCAGATTGTAATAATGAGGATGGTTATGGCGCTGCCATTCGTGAGCTTGAAAAGATCGAAGACAAGCTCGCTGAAATGCCCAATTTAAGCGCGCCAATTATGCCTACACCAAGGTTCAAATCACAAACCGGTCAAGAAAAATACTGCGCTGACGTCAATAAAATAAAAGACTATATATTGGAAGGGGACGTGATGCAGGTTGTTCCTGCGCAGCGTTTAACTGCAGATTACACTGGTGATTCACTAGCTGTATATCGGGCATTGCGCTTCTTAAACCCATCACCTTATTTATTCTTAGTGCACGGTTATACGCTTGATGATCATAAGCGCTTTGATATCATCGGCGCATCTCCTGAAATCTTATCACGTATCGAAAATGGCACAGTAACTGTCCGTCCGCTGGCAGGCACACGCAAACGTGGTCAAGATGAAGCAGAAGACTTGGCACTTGAAAAAGAGCTACTTTCTGATAAAAAAGAAATCGCTGAGCACTTGATGTTGATTGATCTTGGACGTAATGATATTGGCCGTGTTTGTGAATATGGTAGTGTCAAAGTCACCGAAAAAATGTTTATCGAGCGCTATTCACAAGTGATGCATATTGCCTCTAACGTCGAAGGCAAGATACTGCCTGATAAAGATGCGCTTGATGTTTTTTGTGCCACTTTCCCAGCAGGCACGCTATCAGGTGCGCCCAAAATTCGTGCTATGCAAATCATTGACGAGGTTGAGCCAGTCCGCCGTACTGTATTTGGTGGTTCGGTCGGTTATCTAGGCTGGCACGGAAATATGGATACTGCTATTGCTATTCGTACCGCAGTAATGCGCCGCGGTAAAATACATATCCAAGCAGGGGCTGGAGTAGTTGCTGACTCAATACCAGAGGCAGAGTGGGACGAAACTAACAAAAAGGCCTTGGCACTGGTCAAAGCAGTAAAAATGGCCTGTGATGGATTGCGTATTCGCTAGAGACTGTTGTTATTAAATAGTGTTTGTTCAGTACTATTTGCTAGGTGCTATTTACTCAATACCTAGCAAAGTAGAGTAGGGAGATATAGTAAGTGCAATAAACAGCATTTTTTTGTATAAAAAAACTCTAGTACAATCAAGTGCTTGAAGTTTTTTATCAAAATAAGCGTAAAAAAAACGAAAAAGAGCTTGCGTCTGTCAAAATATTTGATAGAATAGCCACCACTTTGAGAGAACAAGCCGACTTAGCTCAGTTGGTAGAGCAACTGACTTGTAATCAGTAGGTCGCCAGTTCGATCCCGGCAGTCGGCACCATCTCTTTCAAAGTAGCTTTTTATGAATTTGCTTTAAATTAAAGTGATTTTGTTCAAAGCAACCTAAGGTGGGATTGGGGAGCGGTCAAACCCAACAGACTGTAAATCTGTCGCGAAAGCTTCGAAGGTTCGAATCCTTCTCCCACCACCATATTTTCTTAAGTTTGTCATAACGCCAAGCATACTCGCTATACATAATTACTCTTTATATTTATACTATTATTCTGTATTTATACTATAAGAGTTACTTTGCATAAGAGTTATTGCGGGTGTGGTATAATGGTAACACCTTAGCCTTCCAAGCTAATGACGCGGGTTCGATTCCCGCCACCCGCTCCATATATGTGGCATCGATTGCAAATAATTATTGAACAATTAATCACGACAATCAGTTATTATTATTGACTGTTTCGTGATATTTTTTTTAGTAAACCCATAAGGGTTACCTAAAATACGCTCATATAGCTCAGCGGTAGAGCACTCCCTTGGTAAGGGAGAGGTCTTGAGTTCAATTCTCAATATGAGCTCCATTTATTATTCATATGATTTTTGCAACGTTAACGTTGTGTGCAGTTATGGGTTACCAAGATATTCACGTTATACAAAAATATAAAGTTCTGCGCTCATATTGAAAAATATAAAGTCAACTCGGTAAATGATAATTTAAAGGTAACACCGAGGTGTTGCCTTTTAGTGCTGTCAGTATATTAGTTATTATGTAAGCTACTAAGATATGATAAGTTACTGACATAAGTTACTACCTATTATAATGACCGCATATACTGAAAAGATTGAAAATGTTAGCATAGTGCCCATATAGTATGTTTATGCTAATAACTAAAGTTTAATAGTTCTACCCTAGCGTCAACGGTTTGATGGTTTTAATTCTGTCATAAGCCGTCAAACAGCTATTTACCGATCTTTGATTAATGAAGATTCACC